>JBAZEM010000019.1:0-55404 GCA_041653875.1 Kiritimatiellia bacterium | reverse complement strand
GCTGCATCCCGGTGTCAGGCGACTATGATGGCGACGGCAGGACCGACCTGGCTTTTTACCGTAACGGTTATTGGTCGATCTACTTGATGGCCGGCAGTGTGCTTTACGACAACGCCGGACCCTGGGTTACAGGCTGGACCCCGGTGCAGTAAAATTAAGTGGATGCTGGCCCGATACCGACAGCAACGGGACGCCCGGCCGGTCAAGGCGCGAGCGTGACACTGACGGTCGTGGCAGTCTGGAGATTATCCGAAACCGGACAGCGTCTTTCGATCTCGCTCAAAAGTTCCTGTTGTTCCGCGTGTCCCAGATCGGCGTCGATCTTCACGCGCGCCGTGATGGCACCGAAGCCAATACGATTTTCCGAAGGTTTGCCAAGCAGGCCATCCGTGTCCAACTCGCCTTCCAGCGCGATCGTAAAGCCGCGAACATCCAAACGGCGCTGCATGGCCACGAGCCGGCCGATGGCCGCGATGCAACCGCCCAGCGCCATGAGTTGAACATCGAGAGGCGAGGGGCCCTCATCCGCGCCGCCGGCGTTGGCCGGCTGGTCGATAACGATCCGATGCTTGCCCGAGCGGCATTCCGTTTTGAAGCCGGCGCCCTGGACAACCTCAACTTTAACTTTTTTCATTGCCATATTTTGCGCTCCTTTTCCATGTTGACTTCCACCGGCAAGGGTATATCATTTAATTGAAATAAACGAAAGGCTTTTGCAATCGGCTTGGGTAGAAACCATAGGAGGTTCGTCATGAAGCAATGCGGCATTTTTGGGTTATTGGTTGGGGCGTTTTGGGCGGCGGCAACGCCATTATGGTCGCTGGCCGGAGCATCGGATGCGGGATCGTGTATCCGGCTGCGGAACGCGATTATCGACACTTCGGCCGCCGCGCTAAATGCACAAAATAAAATGGCCGCCGATCCCAAGTCAATGGCGGCCCAGCTTGGCGGCGCGGACCGGCGCTTGCCGTTCATCGTCCAATTTGCCGGCCCCGTCCAACAGGCCTGGAAACAGACTGTGGAGCAAACCGGCGCGCACTTGGGCGGGTATCTGCCCGATAACGCTTTTATCGTGGAGCTGACCTCCGATCAGCTCCGCCACGTGACGGCGCTGGAATTCGTGCAGTGGGTGGGAGCGTATAAACCGGATTACAAAATCGATCCCGTTCTGGGCCGCCGGATCGTCGGGGCGCAGAAGGCGTCCGGCCCCGCCGCCCTGGCGGAAGAGAATTTTACGATCCAGACTTTTTCGGCCACAACGCTTCCCGTGGTGCGGGATGCCGTCCTGAACGGAAGAGGCCAAATCTTGGCGACATCGTCCAGCGGGCGCCGCGGATTACTGCGCGTCCGGATGTCCACCGCGGGCGTTTCCGCGCTCCTGGACCTGCCCGAAGTCGAATTCATCGAAGTCTATGTCGCGCCGCAACTGCACAACAATGTGGCCACGGACAGTGAACACATGAACGTGCAGAGCTTGTGGACCAACGCTAATCTTACCGGGGCCGGACAGATCGTGTGCGTGGCCGATACGGGCCTGGACACCGGCGACACCAACACCATTCACCCGGATTTCAGCAACCGTATCATGGCCGCCTTTGCCCTGGGCCGGCCTGGCGACTGGTCCGATTCAACCGCGAATGGCGGCCACGGCACACATGTGGCCGGCTCCGTTTTGGGCAGTGGCGCGGCCTGGAGCAACGGTTTGTTTCGTGGGGCGGCCTATGAAGCCGGGTTGGTGTTTCAAAGCATTATGGATAGCAACGGCAAGCTGGGCGGCATCCCCGACGAATTGACCAATCTTTTTTATCAGGCCTATACCCAGGGCGCCCGCATCCATACCGACAGCTGGGGCTCCTCGGTTTATGGGCGCTATGACTCCAGCTCCCAGGGCGCCGATCAGTTCATGTGGGACATCAAAGACATGCTCGTCCTGTTTTCCGCGGGCAACGAGGGCGCCGACGCCCACAGCAACGGCGTGATCGATGCGAGCTCGGTCGGCTCTCCCGGCACGGCCAAGAATGTGCTGACCGTGGGCGCGGCCGAATCCAAACGGCCGGCCGGGTCGGGCGGCTATTCCGCTTATAGCTGGTTTAATCAATGGCCTAACGATTATCCTGCCAATCCGATCCGGGATGACTTGATTTCCACTGCTTTTGACACCTACCAGGGCATGGCGGCCTTCTCCAGCCGCGGTCCCTGCATTGACGGACGGTTCAAGCCCGATATTGTGGCGCCGGGCACGGACATCGTTTCCTGCCGTTCGCGCATGCCGGGCGCCGGCACGGAATGGGGCACGGGCGCAGGGGTGCTGGCCAATGCCGCCAGCAATAATTATACGTTTAGCGGCGGCACGAGCATGTCCACGCCCCTGACGGCCGGCGCGGCCACGCTGGCGCGCCAATACCTGCAGCAACAGCGCGGCTTTGCCGCTCCCAGCGCGGCCTTGATGAAAGCGGCGCTGCTTAACGGCGCCCGCTCCCTCTCGCCCGGCCAGTATGGCGTAGGCCCGTATCGCGAGATACCCGGCACGCGGCCGAACAATGTCGAAGGCTGGGGCCAGGTGGATTTGGCCAACACACTCTTGCCTTCAGCGGGTGAGACCAACGTATATTACGATGTAACGAACCCGGCTTATGCCCTTGTCACGGGGGGCGCCAGATGCTACTCGTTCATCAACTCCGGAGCCGGCCGTCTCAGTGTCACGCTGTGCTGGTCCGATTATCCGGCCAGTCTCGCGGCGGCGCAACAGTTGGTCAACGATCTGGATTTGACGGTGACAACGCCCGATGGTGTCGTCCATTATCCCAATGGACTGGCAAGCGCCGATCGGCTCAACAATGTGGAAGGCGTCGAGCTGTCTTCCACCACCCCCGGAACGATTCAAATCCGGGTCAGCGGTTACAATGTGCCAAACGGCCCCCAGCCTTATGCCCTGGTGATCCATGGCGCCGGATCGGTCCGCGCGCCTGCGGTGAAAAACGACTATGACAGCGACGGCAAATCCGACCTGGCCGTGTACCGTAACGGGTATTGGTCCATCTTCTTGTTGGCGGGCACGATGCTCTGCGACAACGCCGGACCATGGGGAGGGGGAAGCAGTATCCCGGCGCCGGGCGACTATGACGGCGACCGCAAGTCTGACCTCGCTTTTTTCCGTGACGGCTATTGGTCCGTTTATTTGATGGCCGGACGCATGCTCTACGACAACGCGGGCGTTTGGGGCCAGGCCGGCTGCATCCCGGCGCCGGGCGATTATGACGGCGACGGCAAGTCCGATCTGGCGCTTTATCGTGACGGCTACTGGTCGATCTACACGATGGCCGGCAACATCCTCTATGACAACGCGGGTGTCTGGGGCGGGAAGGGTTGCCTCCCGGCGCCCGGCGACTATGACGGCGACGGCAAATCCGACCTGGCCTTTTACCGCGACGGTTATTGGTCGATCTACACGATGGCCGGCAACGTGCTCTGCGACAACGCCGGACCTTGGGGCGGAGCGGATTGCATCCCCGTGCCGGGCGACTTTGACGGCGACGGCAAGTCCGACCTGGCCTTTTATCGCGACGGCTATTGGTCGATCTACACGATGGCCGGCAACGTGCTCTGCGACAACGCCGGGCCCTGGGGTGGAAAGGGCTGCATCCCGGTGTCAGGCGACTATGATGGCGACGGCAGGACCGACCTGGCTTTTTACCGTAACGGTTATTGGTCGATCTACTTGATGGCCGGCAGTGTGCTTTACGACAACGCCGGACCCTGGGTCGGACCAAACTGGGTTCCGGTACAGTAACGCCTCGAACGGAGGGGCGATCCCTCCGTTATCCTTAGTCTGCCGTCCGCAATGCCGCCCCTTGGCTAAGATTGACAGGTCCCGGCAAGTTACTCGCCGGCGGCGCATTTTCCAATGCAATACCACAACTCCTATTCATTCGCGCCGGGCTTGACGCCGGCGGTGCGCTTTTTGTTGATCGGCACGACGGCGGCCTATCTTTTGCAGACCATTGCCGATCAGGCTACCGGCGGCGGATTCACGGCCATCTTCAGCTTGAGCCTCAATGGCCTGCTTCGTTGGAACCTCTGGCAGCCGCTGACGTACTTGTTTCTGCACGGCGGCATCTGGCACCTGATTCTAAACATGCTGGGATTGTTTTTCTTCGGGCCGGAAACGGAGCGGGCGATCGGCCCGCGCCGGTTCCTGGCGCTGTATTTTGCCTGCGGCATTCTTGGCGGGCTGGGGTGGATTTTAATCAGCGGCTCGTCCATGCTTCCTTGTGTGGGCGCCTCGGGCGCGATCTTCGGTGTGCTGGGCGCATTTGCGGGCTTGTTTCCGCAACGGTCGGTGACTTTGCTCGTCTTTTTTGTGATTCCGGTAACCATGCGCGCGCGGACGCTGGCGATCGGACTGGGCCTTTTCAGTCTGTTTTCAATGATCAGCCAACCGGGTCAAGTCGCCTACGCGGCCCACCTGGCGGGCGGGCTGGCCGGTTATCTGTATGGAATGTATGGCGTCAATCAAGGGCTTGGGCGCGGTTCATTCAATCCGCGCCGGTGGTGGAACGACCTGCGCTGGCGCTGGCAACGGCGCAAGTTCAAGGTTTTGCGCGGGTCCGGCCGGGATTGGGAGCCCAAAGCAGAGGAGCCGCCCGCGGCGCAGGAAGTGGACGAAGTTTTGGCCAAAATCTCAAAGTGGGGCCTCGGCCGGCTGACCCCGCGCGACCGGGACATTCTGGATCGGGCCAGCAAAAGAAAATAAATGCAAAATGTAGAATGCAGAATGAAAAACAATCACGGAGCGGAACAGGAGGCGGCCATGATGAAGAAAGCCTCTGCGGTCGTTCTGCTTGGATTTTTACCTTGGACAGGGATGGCGGCGGATGTTGCAACCAATGCGCCACAGACGTCCGCAGACATGGTCACAACACAGGAGGCCGGCATGAACATCAGCGAACATCGCAGCGGAGCCTGGACTCC
The DNA here is from genome assembly GCA_041653875.1 of Kiritimatiellia bacterium. Classification (GTDB taxonomy): domain Bacteria; phylum Verrucomicrobiota; class Kiritimatiellia; order JAAZAB01; family JAAZAB01; genus VSJD01. Next base: position 50,433 of record JBAZEM010000019.1, on the reverse strand, counting down.
GGGACTGACAGACGTGGAAAAAACGACGCTCTTTGCGATCGCTAAAGACACCCTGGCCTGGTGCGTTAATGCCGCCGCCATTAACAAGAAAAAAGGGCCATTTCCGATCGAATCCTATACGATTACGCCCAAGCTCAAGGTGAATACCGCCACGTTTGTGACGCTCAAGATTCGCGGGGACCTGCGCGGCTGTATCGGATCGCTGGCCCCGGTGGAACCGTTGTATCTCTCGGTGCACCGTAACGCCGTCAATGCGGCCATCCATGACCCGCGCTTCAGCCCGGTCCAAGGCGCCGAACTGCCGGACATCGCGCTGGACGTTTCCATCCTGAGCCCGATCAGGGATATTCCGAGCCTGGATGCGTTCAAACCGGGTCAGCATGGGATCATCATGAGCAAAGGCACGGCGCGCGCGGTGTTTTTGCCGGAAGTCGCCGTCGAACAGGGCTGGACCAAGGAAGAAACTCTTGCGTACCTCAGCCGGAAGGCGGGGTTATCCGCCGATGCCTGGCGCGAGGGCGCTCAATTCCAGGTGTTCGAAAGCGTGGTCTTGACGACGGGAAAATAGGGCTGGACATTTGCCGGGAATAGGTTATAAACAGCAACTTTCACGTTAACAGGGGAGCAAACTTATGCCGAAAATGAAGACCAAGAAAGCGTTGCGCAAGCGGTTTCGTAAAACCGCCACCGGCAAAATAATCCATCTGGGCGCCGGCCGGGGCCACTTGATGACCACCAAGTCGCGCAAGCGCAAACGCAACGCCCGGAATAAAAGCGCGCTGGGTCCTACGGAACAGAAGCGCATCGGAAACCTGTTTTAACCGTTTTTTGTAAATAAAGGGGAGAACGCGTCATGCCAAGAGCCACTAATGCGCCGGCCTCGCGCCGCCGGAGAAAACGCCGCCTGGAACAGGCCAAAGGATTTTACGGGTCACGCAGTAAATTGTTCCGTCAGGCCACGGAAGCCGTGGACCGGGCCATGCGCCTGGCCACTGTGCACCGCAAACAAAAAAAACGCGAGTATCGCGGCCTGTGGATCACGCGCTTGTCGGCCGCCTGCCGCTTGAACGGCATCACATACAGCCGCTTCATCGAGGGGTTGACCAAGGCCCGCGTGGAACTCAACCGGAAAATGCTTTCCGAAATCGCCATCCACGATCCGGAAGGCTTTGTCAAAATCGTGGGCGAAGCCAAAGCCGCCCGGGCATGAGCAATACGGGAATAGCCGACAATAAAGTCGGCTCGACCTCGGCGTTGTCAATCCGAAGGTAGAGCCGGTTTTATACCGGCTATTAGTATTTCCGTTCGTGCCTTTATCCCGCTTCCGTCAGCATCCTCTTCAGCGCGCGATAATCCGTCTTGCCCGTGCCCAGGGTCGGGATGGCTTCCACCACGCGCACGGCGCGGATATTGTGCAACGCGGAAAGCCCCGCCTCGCGGAGCGCCTTATTGGCCGTTTCACGGTCAATGGCCTTTACGGTAAACAGGACCAACTCGGGCGCGGCGTCGGAGGCGGTCGATTCCACGGCCAGGACAGGACCTTCCGCGGCGGCATTGGCAAAATACCGGACAAGAACCTCCTCAACGGCCGGCAAGGATATCATTTCGCCGCCAAGCTTGACAAAGCGTTTAAGCCGGCCGGCAAACGTCAACACGCCCCCGGCGTCTTCCGCGACCAGGTCGCCGGTGCGATACCAGGTTTCACCTTCCCATTCGACAAACGGCGCGGGACCCTCATAATTCAGGTAGCCGCTGAAAATCGAGGGGCCGCGCAAGAGCAACATGCCGGTCTGTCCCGGGGCCGCCCGCCGGCCGGATTCGGGATGCACGATGGCGTACTGCAAGGAAGGCAATACCTTCCCAATGGTTCCGGGCGCGTGTCCGTCGTTAATCGAAACGACCGGCGAACATTCCGTAATCCCGTAGCCTTCCCATATAATTGCCCCGGGCGCTTTTTGCGCCAGGGCCGCCTGCACGGCGTCCGGGCATTTCTCGGCGCCGGAAATAACGAGACGCAATGTCGCCATCGCATTCCCGCCGGCCGCGCGCAGAATGCCGTTCAGAAACGCGGGCGTGCCCGCGAGCAGCGTGACCCGATACGCTTCGATCAGGCGCGCCAGCAGGCCGCCTTCCGTGGGCGCCGGATGATAAACCATGGGAATCCCGGCGCACAGGGGAAAGGCCATGGTCACATTGATCCCGAACGAATGAAACGGCGGCAGAATACCCAGGAACCGGTCGCTTGCGTCAATGCGGATCACGCGCAGACAATCGCGCATGTTGGCCAGCAGGTTGGCATGCGTCAAGGGCACGGCCTTGGGCAGGCTTTCCGAGCCGCTGGTGAACAGCACGACGGCCGTTTCCGGCGCGCGGACGGCGTCGAGCGCGGCCCAGCTTGTCCAACTCCGGAGCGCGGCCGCCAGCTTGCGCCGCCAGGAAAAGGTTTTACTCCAGGATTCCAGATAAAGGAACCGGTCTTCGACGGCGTCGAACTCGCCGCCCTGCGTTTCCAGTTTCCGCACCAGGGCGCGGGCGGTCAGGATATGGCGCATATCTAATAATTGCAGGGCGTGAACGAGCGCGCGCGCGCCCAGCGTCCAGTTGATCATCACCGGTATTTTCCCGGCAAACAGCGCGGCGAAATACAGGATCGCGGCGCCCGCGGAAGCCGGCAGCATGATTCCGACATAACGGCCGGCGAGCCGTTCGATTTCGGGTTTCAATACCAGGATGGCGGCGAGCATGTCCCGGTAGGTTTTGGCGCCGGAGGATTGATCGGCAACGGCAATCCGGTCCGGCCCGCGCCGGGCCTGGGCCAAAAATACTTCTATCAACGTGCGCCCTTCGGGCAGGATGACCGGCGCGTGGCGCGCAGCGAACCAACTTTTCGGAACGGATTTCAGTTCAACCGGCCCGGCCGATACCGACTGTCCGCAGGCGGCGCACAGGACATCGGCCACGGTGGCCATGCTGTCCTCGCCGGCCGGGAAACCGAACTCCTGCTCCACCCAGAGCGCCAATTCCACGCGCGCCAAACTGTCCAAACCCAGGTCGCCGGCCAGAGTTTCCTCCGGCGCCAAGTTTTGTTTTCCGGAAAGATCGCGCAGATGCTTCAGCACGATCCCGGCCGTGGCCGGAGGAGTCGTCGCATTGGCGGCGGCAACGCTCGAGGACGCCGGCTCCGGCATCAGGCGCGCGCCGCCCCGTTCCCAGATTGTATAAGGCACATAGGTGTTCGGCCGTATCTCCCGGTTGTAGAAATTCTCGAGGTACCGGTTGAGCGTGCCGCGGTCCGCTTGGCGCGGGAGGTCGGCGGGCTCGGCCAGTTCGATCGCGACACGGCGGCGCGGGCCGAAGAAAATCCCGTTGGCCAGAACGGCCAGACATCCCTGCCAGAGGGCGCGTCCGACACGCGGCGGACGGCCGTAATACGCGAAGCTGAACCGACTGCCCCATAATCCTTGTGTGCGGATCAAAACTATGCGTAACTCGGGCATCTTTTTGAGAATGAACTCCACCGCGCTGTTGCCGCCCAGGTCTTCCCGGTTTTTGCGGTAAATGTGCCCGGCCGGATACAACAGCAGGTTTTCGCCCCGCTTCAAGCCGGCCACGCAATCCGCCAGCACGCGCGCCACTTCGGCCTGGCAGGCCTCGCCGTATTTAAGCGGGTCCGGGATTATTCGCACGCCGGCGCGCGGGGCAATCCAGCGCAGGACCGGACGGTCCATCTGGTCCTTGTCCGCCAAGGCGTTCACCCGGAAATAACGCGAAAGTTCCGACCAGACGATGAAGGGATCGATCAAGGCCGGGTGATTCGGCAAAAACAAGATGCCGCCGCGGCCTTGCGCGGCAATCCGTTCCAGACCGTTCAATTCGATTCGGTATCGCAGGCGCAAAAGACCGCGGGCCAGGGCGCTGAGCAGGCGGACAAGCATATTGGTGTCTCCCGATTCTGCTAAAGCAAACATCGAACATCCAACGCCGAATGAAAATCGAAAAAATCTTTGCAACGGGCAATCATTCATCCAGTGTAATGGGTCACTCATTGGGGGGGTGTAGATGCGGTTCGACAGAACCGCGGATTGCCGTTCTATCGAACGGCCACTACACCTTAGCCCGCGACCTCATTAGGTTGCCCCCCCCATTCACTAACCCATTACCATCCAGTGAATCTACCCGCCGTACCGAGATATCCCTCAGCCCACAGCCGACGGCCCACGGTCTGCCTTGCGATACTTCCAGGACAACCAGCCGACCATCGACAGCGACAAAGCGCCCGCCAGGCCGAAGCTGGTTGTCGGCCACCAGGCCGCATTGAACAGGTTGGCGATGAACCCGGAAAGCATGATGCCGATAAAGACCACGAAGTTGGCGGCCGCCAGGACCGCGCCCTTGCGTTCCGGCGCGGCGCGCACCTGGATAAAACTCTCCACGGGAATCAGGAACACTCCGCCAGCCACGCCGATGGCGGCGATCAGCGCGAAAACGCTTGCATGCCGGACGGAGACCGGCAGACATGGGACCGCCGCCATGGCCATCATGAGCAGGGAGAAAATCAGGCCGGAAGAAATCACCGGGCGATACCAGCGCGGCCCCGCGGCCAAGCGGCTGCCCAACAAGCCGCCAACCGCGATCCCGCCGAGTTCGGCGACGATCAGGCAACTGGTGGCCGATGAACTCAATTGGAGTTGCAGGAGCCCCAGCGGATTGATGAGCAATACTTGAAGCGATCCGATAAACCAGATAAACACGTCGGCGCCGATCGTGATCGCCAGCGGGGGATCTTTGAGAATTTCGGCCAATTGCCGGATGCTGTCGGCCGGACCCGTCCAGGGAAATTTTACGGCCGGCGCCGCCGCCGGACGCCGGACCACGCCAAAGCTTACCAGCAATCCCGCAGCGGCCACCGCGATAACGACCAGGGCCACCGTCAGCGGGCCGCGCGCGAAGCCGAACCAGCCCGCGCCGGCGCGGTCCAGGGCGAACCCGGCCGCGGCCGTGCCGCTTAAAATGGCGACCGTGATAAAAATACGGAGAATGGCGTTTGCCTTGGCGACATACGTGGCGGGGTAAAGTTCGGGAATGGAACCGTTGAGCGCCGGACTGAAACAGGCGGCCTGCAGACCCATCAGGCCCAGCATCGTGAAAATCAGCCACCAATGCCCGGAGCAGACCCCCGCCGCGCCGGCCAGCATGGCGGCCAATTCGACGGCCTTGGCGCCGATAACGATCGTGCGCTTGGGAAAGCGGTCCGCCAGCCAGCCGGCCGGGGCGGCAAAAACGATGAACGGCAGGGTAAAGAGCGCCAGGGCGTAACCCTGCATATCCGGCCGACCCGCACCGACCGCCAGGAGCAGGACCGCCTGCTTGTAGAAATTATCGTTGAACACGCCCAGCGAGAACGTCGCCGCCATGGCGACAAACTTCGCGCGCGCCCGGACAATCGCTTCGTCAAACAGTCCTTCGGTCATAACATCTCGATTCATTTCAATAGCATCCCATAGGATGCTCAGGCTGAGGGCTGCCCGCCTGCATCGCTGAGCGAAGCATTGCGGGCAGGTAGACTGTAGTAAAATCACGGGAAAAACGAAAACTTTACTGATGTTTTGCAAACTTCAGTTCCGGTTTTTTGCCAATGTGTTTTATTGATTCCGACCTACAGCCTACGGCCTAAACGCCTACAGTCTTGGCGTCCCTATGGGACGCCAGTGGATTCATTTTATGATGCGGCTAATCGATTTCAATATTCCAACTCTTTAACATTCCCGTTCCAGCCGGTCGATTTTACCTGCCGACCGCACAATCACCCAGGCCAGCACGGCGACCATGGCCGAAACCGCTATGATAAACAGCTTTTTGCCGCTCAACCACGCTGTTGAAAATCCGGTTTTGAAAGCAGGATTTGCCGTTTGCGCGCCCAGCGACCAGACGTCGTTGGCGCCGGCCGGGACCGCTTGCAAAACCGTGGCGACATCATAGGCCGGCGCGCGCAGGTCACGCCCGCCCATAAACACACGATATGACCGGCCCTCTTTAGGGAAAAACAGCCCTTCGTATAGATTTTCGCGGAGGCGAATCCCCGTGATGGTCAACGCTGGATTATCTTGATTGGCAATGACTATGCGATAGTGACGCGCGCGGCATTCCGTCGGCAGTGAAATAATCAGATGCTGTTCTTGCGCCTTGCCGGCGCGAATCCGACTGATAGTCGCCAGGCCTTTCTCAACCCAGGCCGTCGGGGCGCCGCTCTCGGCGCCGAATGCCGTAACCGAACGGCTGAAGTTGGCGTCGGAGACATCCAATTCGATCGCCGTCAGCGGCTGGCGCGCTGTCGTAAACGTCAGGATGGTCTGCTTGCGCTTGACATCTTCCACCACATTCCAGTTCGTAACCGCGCTTTGCCGGATAGCGGCCGCGCCTGTAACCAATGTCTCTTTCAACTCAATGAAGCCGATGCGATCTATGCGCATCACTTCTTTATGCGCGGCGGTGGTTACGGTTTGCGCGACTTCCCTGTTCCCCTGGGTATGCTTCATGATCTCCGTCAGCGGCGAATCCTTGGTTTCCGTGATATTGGCGATATCGATTTTATAATACCGATCTCCCCGCGGACTCACGCTAACGCGGTCATTACGCACATCCAGATAGCGGGAGTAGTCGTATATCGGCGCGTTGGACGCCAGTAGCTCCCATTGGTTGCCATCCGGACTGCCTTTGACCGTGACCTGTTTTTCGAAATTCCGCAATGGGGTATGAAACTGCACAACGCTTGGTAAAGGGCTGTTTATGTCCCGCTTAACCAGAATTTCGATCCTGTTATCAGCGCCCTCCTTTAACGAGACGATCTCGGCCGGAAACGGGCAATCCTGCACCACTGTCTTGGTCACGGTTTTCTGCCTGATCCAGAGAGGCGTTTCGTTGTTATCCTGGTCGAATATCCGAAGCCCCACGTCAGGATTATCGGTTGAGGCATAAACGGCGTCATTGAGAACGAATCCGCCCACTTCATTGCTGTGCGCGGCCGGCGATTGAAGTTCTTCGAAAAAAGGGAATGGCCTGACATCGCCGGCCCGCAATTCTCCGGTCAGGGTCAGCCCAACGATCAAAAGGCATATTAACTTCATTGCATGCTCCTATGATGATTGCCTGGAGGCAGTTGCCCGCATCGCGCGGTTTCCATTTGCGTTAAAAAGTCGCCCCCGTTTCCCGAGGCCTAACTCGATGCATAGGAAATTCAAAACACAGCGGTTCTATCGAACCACAGCTACACCTCTGGCCGAGTTCAGACAGGCCGTCCGGTGTAGAGGCCGTTCGATAGAACGGCATAGTTGCCGAAGGCCTAACTTGATTCTCCGGCGTGAATCTGTTCGTTGCCGTCTTTCTGCTTGAATTTCCGGGCTGAATACAAGTAGGCGAACGATCCCAACAGCAGGGCGATGCCCACCACCAAAAAGGCCACTACACGATAGATGATCGGCATGTGCTCCAAATCCAGCAGGAACACTTTGCCGACAACCACCGCAAAAAGCGCCAAGCCCAGGTAGCGCAGAAGTTTGACATTCTTCCATATCCCGCCACTCACAAATCCAATGGCAAACAGCGTCCAGAGGATGGAAATGCCGCCCGCTTGAAACTCGCGCAGATTCCAATACAACAGGCTATTGATTTCGAGCGAGAGATACAGGAACAGCAAGGCCAGCGCGCCATAGCCGAAAATGCGGGAAGCCGATTGCCGCAAAGCCGTCGGCGGTTGTGTCGCTCTATCCAGCACAAACCAGCCGGCAAACGACAACACCAACACCGCCATAAAATCAACCCAGCGCGCCAGGACGATAAGCGGCGTATAGGCCATGTTGAAATAGCAACGGCCGCACAAGCACCATGCGTCCATGTCCCACATCAGGGTTTTCAGCACGGCCACCCCTAAAAACACGAACAGGCCGGCCAGAATGATCCCCTTGCCGCCCTGCCGATAACATCGAAGAAAATAAGCCGCCATGGCGCACCAAAGCATGGTCAGCGCCGCCGGCTTCCATGATGTAAAATATCCGAACAGCGTGTTGCACTCAAACTGGAGGAAGACAAACCCGCACAAGATGGCCCCCCAGAAAAAAATCTGACCCGAAACAGGCGAAGGGATAATAGACGGAACATCGTTGCCGCGGTCAATACCCGCATTGGCGGGAGAACGCGCTCGCCGGGTTTCGATCGCAAAACCGGCGGCCACGGCGCCGATGGCTATGCCAAAGGTCCACAACCGATGTCCCAATGCCTGCCAATATACGGCTATCGGCGAATGCTTCACGGCATAAAAAACAAAATTCCGTGGTATATCCATGAACAGTATTCTGAAAAAAACAATCCCATACAATAAGTACCCGAGATGCCTGATGAAATTGCTTTCCAATCGCCGGCCCAACCAGAGAAACGTGAGCGCCAACAAGGACAGCCCAATAGTCAACGACTCCTTTTCAACGGCCAGGGGCAACGTCAACGTCGCAAACAAACCCGCCAGCGCGATCAACGCCGTGAGAAGACGGCGATCAACCAGCCGGCGTCTGAGAAAAACGGCCACCTGCCCCGCATAAAACACCGCCAAAGCCAGGGTCATAATGGCCGGATAAGGCCGGCCGACGGCGTCCCGGATCAGGTCATACGCACTGGCCGAAAACAAACCGGCGTTGAGGACCAGATAAATCACCTCAAGGACGGTCGATTTGACCGCGCGGCGCGCGTTATAGATGAATACGAGCAGGGAATGGATAACGAAAAACAGGGCCAGAAACGTCACGGTAAAGATAAAATCGCTCGGCTGATACTGATGGAGCGACCCAAAATAAATCATATACGTGAAAATAAAGCCCAGATAGTTGAGGAGCCGCCACTGTTTATAATGGGCAATCCCCAAAATACCGATGCTGAGCAACAGGAGATATCCGTACAGCGCCATCAGATTGGGCTGTTCCGTGCTCAATAGAATGGGAGTGCAAAAGCCGCCCATGATGCCAAAGATGGCGATCAACAGGGAATCAGTGCGGATGGACAGCAGTCCTGCGGTGACGGTCACCAAAATCATCAGCAGAAAAACGGCGGAGATAGGCAGTAAATGATACATCGGACCCGTCGCAAACATGCTGAAATACAGCGTGGCCAAGCCGCCCCCGACAAACCCTTGTCCCAGAATATTCCAACGCCGACCCAGCAGTCGTAATCCCCAAAGCAAACCGGCGACCCCAAAAACGATGCTGATCGCCACCCGCCCCATGGGCGCGATGAGTTCGCGGTCAATTGACCACTTAAGGAAATATCCAACGCAGGTCACAACCGCAATAATCCCGGCCCGCATCAGCCAGGTTGTGGCAACCGCGTATTCCATGGTCACACCCTGGGGACGATATTCCTCTCCCACCAGAATCCACCGCCAAATCCGGCCGAGAATAGCGCGCACCGATTGAGCCCAGCGGGATGGTTCGGGCGCGGGACCTTGGGGCGTATCGGGGCAAATCTCGCGCCCTTGCCGTATTTCATGTGGCGCAGGCATCGGAATAGAGGCTGGAGTCGATGTAATGGCCGCCGCTTCAATAGCAACGGTTGTAGAGAGTGCCGCCGGCTTAGCTTGCGCTGGAAAAACGGGTTCAGTCACGGGTTCCGGTGGAGGCTGACAAGCTTTGTGTTCAGGCTCCTGTTCAGTTTTTTGTTCGCCGCGAGCCTCTTTAACCTGGCGGATCAGAGATTCGATCTCTTTTTTCAACATGTCAAGACGGCCTTGCAGACTCAGGCTGTCGATATTGAACAGGTCTATTTTTCGTTTAATTGAAAACAGCAGACTCAGCATGATGACGGTTAGAACAAATAAAATGAATGTAAATGCTTCCATCATGTCCGTGTACTCCTCGTTGCCGGTTGTCCCGCCGCCATAGCATGCATAACTTCAACGCAATCGTTCGTTTGACGAAAATGGCTGCATATAAGACATCGCAAGCATATATTCATCCATGATTTCCATGTAATACGCAACTTATAAATTGCAGCACGAAGGGGGCCAAGGGTTTCTGATCCGCCTGTAGCGGGTCATAGCCGCGAATACCTTCGCGGATCATATCGTAACGGTAGGTCAGATTCAATTTTAAGGCAATCATGGCCGGTTTCAGACCTGCGGTCAATAAGGTGCGTAAAGCGCGCAATACGATGCGATCCAACCGATAAAACCGGCTATACAGCCAATCGGCGCCGTTTTGAAGTTCGAGCCTTGTCATTTTTGCCGGGTTTATGACCACATGGCGAAAATCGTAATGACTCCAATCATAGTCAACGATCCGCCCTGCCATCTTGAAATCCTCATAGAGTGGCGTGCCGGGGAGCGGCGTCAGGATATTGAGCTGAAGCGCATCGACGCCGGCTTTTTGAAGGAATGATATCGTTCGCGAAAAGACGCTGCGATCATCCCCATCCAGGCCGACAATGATGCCTGCAATTATGGCAATCCCTTGCTTGCGAATTTTAGCAATTCGTTTCAAGTAACCGTGGCTATCGTTGAAATCTTTCCCGACGGCAGTCAGGTTGTCCGCGCTGGTCGTTTCGATACCGATGAATAGTCCCCGGCAGCCTGCTTTCCGGGCCAGACACAAAAGTTCAGGATCATCGGTAATCTCAAGCGAGCATTGCGATACCCAGCTCTTTTTCATGGCAATCATGGCGCGGAAAAGTCGCTTCGCATATTCACGATCGGCGATAATATTGTCATCCACAAAAATAAAATCGCGATCAATCCGACTGAGTTCGATCAGCACATTTTCTATTGGCCGTGTTCGATAAGTCCGACCATTAAACGCCGTGACCGAACAGTAGCGGCAGACATGTTCACAGCCTCGCCCCACTTGAACTGCAGACGTGGTTGCATAATGTTTGGCGGTCTTTGGCGTCAGATCCCGCCTGGGCGCCGGTGTGTGCGTTAAATCCGGTAATACGGCGTGACGATAGATGCGGTTAAGCCTGCCGCACTCCGCATCCTTTAACAACTGTGGCCAGATAATTTCTGCATCGCCGACTACCACGGCATCGAAGTGCAACGCCGTTTCCTCGGTCATCAGGGCAGGATGATAACCACCGGCAACAACCATCTTGCCGCGACGGCGGAACTCAGCGGCAATTGCATAAGCTCGCGGGGCCAGCGCAGTCATAAACGAAATACCAATAAGGTCAGCTTCATGCGCGAAATCGAGCGGGGTGACGTTTTCATCGCATATTTCCACATAATGCTCGCGCGGTGTAAGGGCAGCAACCAGCGTCAGAGGCAAAATGCTGAACCTGAGCATGGCTCTTTTCGGAACCCCGCGAGTGTCTTTGCCGATCCTCAAATGGTCTGCCGCCGGTAGTATCAGAAGGATTTTCATGATGCTTTTCCCTTTTGTTATTTGAATATTTTTACTTTGACCGGGCACGCCTGCTCAATGCGGCCACCAACTGGGCGTTGGAATGTAATTTAAGGCGTATTCAACCTGCGGCTTGTTGACGCGCTCTCTTTTGAAGAAACCGTTATTAATGAAAAACATCGCCTGGTTGATCACTTCACGATCCCGCATGATAAACGTATGGGTCTGATGCACCACGAGAAAATCCTTCATCCCAACCACCTTTGTCCGGGCGACCGCAACTTTGCCGTCATTGGCGCCGGGAATGAGCATCGAAGATAAAGGAGCCATGGTTCGATCTCCGGCGATAACCCCTAATTCAAACGTTACGGCGCCCAGCCTGTTGGGCAAACTGGATGACGCGGTGCCCAGTTGCTGGCCCGCCGGCCCCGTAAAAAATCGATAAAGAATATTGTTATGCCATTGATCGACAAACTCACTGCCCTGATTCGGCGGACATAACATCACCACTCGCCCGAGATTGGGGAGCGTATGATTCTGCAAGTAGTATTCCAACACAATGCCGCCCAGCGAATGGGTAACAAAATGAATCTTTCTGTCCGGCTGACGGCACTGGGTTGTAATCGCTTGGTCAAGGTATTGGGCCGCTAACGTTTCAATTGGCGCGCGCGTCGAAGGATAAGCTACATTGACCACCCGAAATCCGTTCAATAAAAACTGCTTCTCTATTTTCTTCATCGACCTTGGCGTTCTCCCCATTCCGTGAAGCAAGACCACATAGTCGCCTTGGCCCAGCGTATTCTGATTGTCAGCATGGAGCACCTCGTTAGATGACACAATGCTAAATAAAATGGCGGCAAGCATGATCAATAACAGTTTCAATTTCATGGCACATATTCCTTTCATGAATATTTATAAATAGCAGGATATGTGCCAAGAAGGGCTTGTGTGTCACAAGTGCTTAATTAACAATCAATAAAGCTTGCGATTCGTTTTTATCGCATGATTAGCAATTGACAATAAATGCATATATCGCGTACATTTAATGCATGAATGAGACTGTAAAACTTTCGGAGGAAGACCGGGCATTCTTTCGGCTGGTGGGGGAGGCGGCGTTCAGTAATCCGTTCGGCGACGAGCGCGCCGCGATGGATTTAAAGATTATTGGGCCATCGGCCCACCGGATGAGCGCGGAGCGCGCCCTGAAAAAAATGATGGAAACGGTTGCGGGGCGGGTGGCCAAATTGGATGCCGCCGGGCATGGCGATGTGCGCCGGTTCGCCGGCGAGGACCGGAAACTCGTCGAAACGACTTTTTTGTTCGACGCGTTTCATAAACTGATCGACGCATTTGACCGGCTGATCCTGGATCAAATCGAAGCCGGCGATACTCCCCTTCCGGCGGCCTTTGCGGCGTCCGCGCGTTCCCTGATGACCCGGCGCGGATTCACGGCGGAAGCTTTCAAGCACTATTTCGCGGTGTTTTACCAGTTGCGCCGGGCGTTCTATTTCATCGATCGGGGATTGGTCGGCCATAGTCCATGCATGAAAACCCTGCGGAAGCGGCTCTGGAACAATGTGTTTACCCACGACATCCGCTGGTATGAAAAATTTTTATGGAACCGCATGGAGGATTTTTCCACCGTGCTGTTGGGAGAGACGGGCGCCGGCAAAGGGGCGGCGGCGGCGGCCATCGGGCGATCCGGTTATATTCCATTCGACATGGGAAAAGAATGTTTTACGGAAAGTTTCACCCGTAGTTTTGTTGCAATCAACCTTTCGCAATTTGCGCCAGCCTTGCTTGAGTCGGAACTGTTCGGGCACCGCAAGGGGGCTTTCACGGGCGCGATCGACCAGCACGAGGGTGTTCTGAGTCGTTGTAGCCCGCACGGCGCCATTTTCCTCGATGAAATCGGCGACGTGGCGGTTCCGGTTCAAATCAAACTACTGCAAGTGCTCCAGGAAAGGACTTTTTCCCCCGTGGGCAGTCACGAAATGCTTCGCTTTCGCGGACGGGTAATCGCGGCCACCAATCAACCATTGGACAAACTGCGCCGGCAGGGCCATTTCCGCGCCGATTTTTTTTATCGGCTCTGCTCGGACGTCATCACCGTGCCGCCCTTGCGCCAGCGCTTGCAGGAAGATCCCAAAGAATTGAACGAACTCCTGAAGCATCTGATTCAACGCCTGACCGGACAGGAATCGGAACCCTTGCTTGCGGAAATCCGGGATGTGTTCCGCGGCAACCTCGGAGATCGCTATCCGTGGCCCGGCAATGTCCGGGAACTGGAGCAGGCCGTGCGGCGCATTATGCTGACCAAACAGTACGAGGGCGACCTTGCGGGTGGAACGGCGCCGGATGTTCAGGCCGGCCTGCTGGCGGGAATCGAAGGGGGCGGCCTGGATGCCGAGGCGCTGTTGTCGGCCTATTGCACGCTGTTGTACCAACGGCATGGGACCTATGAAGAAGTGGCGCGCCGCACACAGCTTGACAGGCGCACGGTAAAAAAATACATTGCGTCCTGACGCGGCCAGCCGGCCAACGAATCGATCCAAACGGCATTCTGCATTAACGAGGAACACTTATGGCGGGAATTTTTAAGGCATACGACATCCGGGGCGTGGTCGGCAAGGATCTGGACGCGGACCTGGCCTTCAAGATCGGCCGCGCGTTCGCGAGTTTTCTCAACTGCCGGCGCGTGGTGGTCGGGCAGGACATGCGCTCAAGCTCGGAAGCCATGTTCCAGGCGCTGGCGCGCGGGTTGACCCAACAGGGCGCCGACGTGATCCGGGTGGGCGTCTGCTCCACGCCGATGTCCTATTACGCCAACGGCAAACTGGGCGCCGACGCCGGCATCATGATCACGGCCTCGCACAATCCCGGCGAGTGGAATGGGTTCAAACTGTGCCGGGAGCAGGCGATCCCGATCAGCGGCGCAACCGGCATCCGGGAAATCGAGCGGCGCGTGATGCAGTCTGATTTTGCGCCGGCGCCGACGGCCCCCGGCGCGATCTCGAACTACGACATCCTGCCGGAATACGTGAAGCACGTGAAAAAATTGGCCGCCCTCAAGCGCCCCATTACGATCGCCGCCGATTGCGCCAATGCCATGGGCTGTGTCGAATCCAAAGCCCTGACGGGCCTGATACGGATGGATGCCATGTATGACACCCTGGACGGCACGTTCCCGCACCACGAAGCCAACCCGCTCAAGACCGAGACGCTGGCCGATCTCCAGCAAAAGGTGCGCATGGGCAGTTACGATTTCGGCGCGGCCTTCGATGGCGACGCCGACCGCGTGGGCTTCGTGGACGAGACGGGCGCCATTGTGCCCATGGACATGATCACGCTCCTGATTGCGCAAAGCATTCTGAAAAAGCAGAAAGGGGTCATCCTCTACGACCTGCGCAGCAGTTGGACCGTCCGGGAAGTGATCCTGGAAAACGGCGGCACGCCGCAAATGTGCCGGGTGGGTCACGCCTTCATCAAACAGCAGATGCGCGCGGCGCAGGCGCTCTTTGCGGGCGAGCTCTCCGGGCATTACTATTTCCAGGAGAACTATTTCACCGAGAGCTCCGCCATGGCGGTGCTCTATGTCGCCAACCTGCTGAGCCAGTCGCAAACGCCGCTTTCCGCGCTGATCAAGCCCTTCCAGCGCTATTTCAAGAGCCTGGAGATAAACTCGGAGGTCAAGGACCCGCCGGCGGTCCTGGCGCGGCTGAAAAACCAATACCGCAACGGCAAACACTTCGAACTCGACGGACTCAGCGTGGAATTTGCCGACTGGTGGTTCAACGTCCGCTGTTCCAACACCGAGCCCCTGGTGCGGTTGAACCTGGAAGCCAAAACCCAGGCGCAGTTGGATCAACGCACACAGGAGCTTTTGGCGCTCATCCGCGCGCCGGCATAGGAACGGAAGAGGACGGACGCCAGACGACAGCCCGGATTGTAGCCGCGCCGGTTTGCCTCGGCGAAGCGTTCAGGCGAAGCCTGGGTAACGGCGTGATTTTTTTCGGCGGCTTTAATCAATCACTCACTGAATCATTTAATCGCTGAATTTCTTGTAATGAACACGACCTTGATCGAAACCATCAAGCAGGCGCATGCCAAGCGCTTTGGCGCGCCGCGCACATAATCGGGGAAAACACGCGCGCGCTGTGACTTGATGCTTAATTCATCACGGGCAGGTTGGTCTCCGGCGCGCGGCTGCCGCGCGACTTGTTGACCATTGTCGCATCGAATTCGTCTTTGGCGATCGCGTTGTCTTTGTTCAGGTCCATGGCCGTAAAGCGCTTATTGGCGCCCGCCGCATATTCTTCGGGGGTCAGTTTGCCGTCGCCGTTGGCGTCTAATTGCCGAAAAATAGCGATGCGATACACGACGCATTCCGGGACCGTCACGAAGCCATCGTCATTGGCATCCGTGGTTTCGAACAGCGTCGGCTTGCCGGTCCCGGCCGGTTTGGAATCCTTGTCGGCCTTGGCATTCGAGCCGCAAAAGAAAACGATGTACTCCTCCATCACGACCACGCCGTCATGGCTGGCGTCCATCTCATTGAACCAGCCCTGATGGTCCTTCGCAAACTCATCCGCCGTCAGTTTGCCGTCGCCGTTGGCGTCCATCTCCTTGAACCAGACGTTCTGGCCCGCTTGGAATTCATCGGACGAGACATTGCCGTCGCCGTTGGTGTCCGTTTTTTGAAATATGGCCTGGCGTCCGACCGGCGCCGCGGCCGGGGTTGCGCAGGAGTCTTCGGCCAGACTGCCTGTTGCCAGCATCATGATGGCCGCGCCCGCCATCCAGGCAATAACACGTGTGTGCTTCATGTTCGCATTCCTTTTGTTATTATTTCCCGCCGATTACAAATGTCACTGGAAATGCCATCCTAATATCATAGGCATCTTGCGCCTGTCGAGTTTTCTTTCGGTGCTTTGACAATGGTTTGGCGCTCCCCCCCCCGCATGTTTTTCCGTTGCGTCGGAGTCTGACGGTGCGATATGATGCGGGGTATGAAAAAAATGAGCGGCAGCGCGCCGGCGTCCGATCGCGCGGAAACAACCGCGGCGCGCGTGCTGGTGGTTAAATTAAGTTCGTTGGGCGACCTGTTTCACGCTCTCCCCGCTGTGCACTGCCTGAAGGCCGGCCTGCAAGCGAAGGTTGACTGGGTGGTGCATCCGGCCTACCGGGAGTTGGTCGCGTGTTTTGCCGACGTGGACCGCGTCATCCCGTTCACAAGGGACATCCGCTCGGGCGCGCTGATGGGCGACGCGCGGGCTTTGCGCGCGGAGTCGTACGACCTGATCGTCGATCTGCAGGGCATTCTCAAGAGCGCGCTGGTTGCCCGGCTCGCGCGCGGCGGCCGGCGGATTGGGCCATCCTTCCACCGCGAAGGCGCGCGGCTGTTTTACCGGACAGTAGCCGGAGCGCGCAACAAGGACCGGCACGCCGTCGAGGAAAACCTGGACGTGGTCCGGCATCTGGGCTTGCCGGTCTTGCCGCCGGTGTTTCCCCTTAAATTTCCCATGCAACTCATGGGCGAGCCGGAGCCCCGCGTGGCGCTTATCCCGTTCTCGCGCTGGCCGAGCAAAAACTGGCCGGCGTCTTCGTTCATTCAAGTCGGCCGCGATTTGCAGGAACATGCCAACGCCTCGATTTTCCTGATCGGCGGCGACGCGGAGGCGGCGGCCTGCGCGGAGATGGCGAAGGAATTCAAGGGGCGCGTCATCAACCTGGCCGGCAAACTATCCCTGCCGCAATTGGGCGGAGTGTTGCAGGCCATGAACCTGGCGATTACCAACGATTCCGGCCCCATGCACATGGCGGCCGGCATAGGCATACCCGTCCTGGCCGTGTTCGGGCCGACCGACAAGAAACGCACGGGGCCTTATGGCGGTCTTCACCGGGTGATGACCGGCAACCTGCGGTGTCAGCCCTGTTTTTCGAAACACTGCCGGTTCCGGGACGGCTCCTGCCTGCGCACGGTGACACCCGAAGGCGTGACGACCCTTGCGCTGGAGATGCTGCGCTCAAAATGAAAAGAGTCCATCGCAGGTATGAAGAACAAGGTATGGTTTAAAGTGGCGGCGCTATGGCTGGGCGCGGCCGCCTGGCTCCCGGCGGCGGGGGCCAACCTGGAGTTGGAAGCGCTCGTGGCCGAAGCGTTTGCCAACAATCCCGCCGTCCAGGCGGCCCAGTACGAGGTCAACCGCGCCCAGGCGGAACGCGACGAACTGCGCGGATTTTTCGATCCCCAGTTGAATGCGTCCGCATCGCAGACCGATTACAACGCCGGCTACAATCAGGCCTTTCTGCATGCCGGCGTGGACGCGGCCATCCTGCCCGGCGTCTATCTGGGCACGCGGGTCGAGGAGAGTTATTATTCCCGACTGCAGGCCGGCGCCGTGACGAATGTGTTCGGAACCTACAACGATCTGTGGCAGAGCCTGGCCGGGCTCCAACTGGGCGTGCCGCTCCTGCGCGACCGCGGATTTCTGCAGTGGAAACTTTCCGACGAGCGCGCCGCCAAGCGCTTTTCCGCGGCCCGGCACCGCTGGCGGGCGGCAACCCAGCAATGCCGGCATGACGTCGAGCAACAATACATCGCCGTGCTGGAGGCCGTGGCAAGCGCTTACGTGGGACAAACGGCCCTGACCCGCGTGGAAAAACTGCTGAAGGAAGCCCAGGAACTTGTCCAGCTCAAGATCGTGCCGGAATACCAGTTGTTCACGGCGCGCTCCGAGGTGGCGTTGCGGCGGGAAGCGGAGACCGCCGACCGGCAGGTCTGCAAAACCACGCAAACCAGACTCCTGGAAGTGCTGGGTGCGCCCAAGCCGGCGCGGCCGGCGCAGGCCTCCTTCGACACGCTCATCTTGTGGGCGGAATCCGTGGAACTGCCGCCGTTCTATGTCGAGGACGCGGCGCTCAAGGCCCGCGGGGATTACAACGAGATTCTGGATTTTATCGAGGTGGTCG
This sequence comes from Kiritimatiellia bacterium, assembly GCA_041653875.1. Classification (GTDB taxonomy): domain Bacteria; phylum Verrucomicrobiota; class Kiritimatiellia; order JAAZAB01; family JAAZAB01; genus VSJD01. The sequence continues at coordinate 32,089 of JBAZEM010000019.1, read as the reverse complement.
AGAAGGAGAAGGCCATTAACCAGGACAACCTGCAGTCCGATTTGTCGCTGAACATTGAGGCGATCCTGCAGGGGGAGGCCCCGAACGATGTTATCGGCTCAGGGCGCTACCTGAGCGAGCAGAACCTGGGGGCGAGCATTGGGCTGATCTGGAAACGCCCGTGGGGGTATCGAACGGAAAAGGCGCGCATACGCGCGATCGGCGCGACAATCGCCGCCCAGCACGAACTGCTCCGCCAGACGGCCATCCGGATCCGGGCGGATTTAAAAGTTCAGCATGAACAGTTTATGTCCGCCCAGGACCGGCTGAGCCTGGTTTCGCAAGCCATTGTGGGAGCCCGCCAGGCGCTGGAAGCCGAAAACGAGCGGTTTTGCCTGGGCGAGGGGCGCAGCCGCAACGTGCTCGACGCCCAAAAAGACTTGACGGATGCTTTGAAAAGACAAATAACTATTGCGGCCGAATTATTAAGGGCGTATTCCAATTTTATGTATGCGTCGGGCTATGCCGGCGAATTTTAATTCATCGGAATTTCAATCCTTGTAGCCGCGCCCGCAAGGGCGTGGATTCTTTCGGAAACCACGGCGTCACCGCCGCGGCTACATGAAATAGTCGCCGCCTTTTGCGGCCAAATTCGGTTTTTATCAGGAGGAGGGACGTGATCATGCGCAAGTTGAAACACATGCTCGGGTTGGGAGAGAAACCGGGAGATATGGTCGAGCCGCCGACGCTGGAAACCCTCGTGTTGCCGGACCAGCAACGGGATAATCTGGAACGCGACATCATGATCCTGGAGGATGAATACGGCGAAAAAGAAAAACGGATTCATGAGGAAGCGGAGAAACAGGTCCAGGGAGCGGCCGAGGATTCCGTCAAGGACCTGCACGTCATCCAAATGGGCATGTGCCCCCGCTGCGGGGAGCACTTGAGCGAGCACCTCTTCGCCACGATTTGCGTCGCCTGCGGCTGGAACACCTTCGAGGTGCCCCAGAACGGCCCGGTGCGCGTCCACCTGAAGGAAAACAACGTCCCGATCGAAGGCGAGCACTGTTATGTCCTCGCCACGGGCGATGTCTTCGTCATCAAGAACGACGTCGTCAGCGCCAAGGTTCCCAAGAACGCCGTGAGCTGGATCGAATATATCTGGACGGAAGCGGAAATTGCCCAGCGTTATAAGCAGGTCACCGACCGCATGAAGATCGCCTGCGCGTGGTGCAACGGGCCGGCGGACCCGAACAAGGACGGCTTCAGCCTGGTGCAGGTGGCGTTCGGCGGCAGCCAGGAGCGCTATGTGTTCTGCTCGACCGACTGTTATGAAGCCTTCCGGAAAATGTATCCGTCGCGCGTGCACCGGAACTGCTACGAAACCAAGTGTTCCGAATGCGGCCTGTGCGTCAAGCGTTATGACGACGAAACCGACGGCATCCGCATGATCGCCAAGGATTTTCTGAAAGTCAAGAACCTGAAAAAATGATATGGGTATTTTTCAGAAAACTGCTGTCGGCGACCTGCCGTTGACAACCCAGGAACGCCGGCTGAAACGACGGCGCATCCTGACCTATGGACTGGCCGCGGCCTTTGCCGCGATCCTGGCCGGGTTTGTCATCCGGGTGAACCAGTATGTGCCGGCCAGCGGCTACGTGACGACCGAGCATTACGCCGAAGTGCGCTCCCCGGTGGTCGGCCTTGTTTCCAACGTCCTGGCGCAATCGGGCGCGCTGGTCAAGCAGGGCGATCTGCTGGTCCAGTTAAGCTGCGCCGAGGAACAGGCCTCCCTGGAGGAGGCCCGCAACCGGGCGCAGAAGGCGGAGGCGGAGCTTAAACAGCGCGAGACCCAGGTTGCCGAGCAGAAGCGGCGGCTGAGCGAGGACATTGCCGTCGCCAACCTGCGCCTGCAAAACGCCATGAGCCGCCTGGCCCGCACCCGCGAGGGCCTGGCGCGCGGCCTGGTGGCCGGCAGTGTGCTGGAAGACGACCAGTTGAAGGAGCAACTGGCCCGCGCAGAGCTGGATTCCCTGCTGAAAAAAGACCTGAGCCTGTTCGAGAAAGATCTGACCGTTTTGCGCCAGGAACTGGAGTCGCGGCAGGACGCGGCGGCGCGGGTGGAGGCCGCCATCCGCTCGCGCGAGATTCGCGCGCCGATTGCCGGCCAGGTGTTGCGCTATGAGTTCGTCCTGGGCGAACTGGTGCGGCCGGAGACCCTGCTCTACGAAATTTTCGGCGGCGACAAACAGATCTTGAAACTGCGCATTTTGGAGCGCCATGCCCTGCGCGTGGCGGTCGGCAACCGCTATTACGCCTGGCTGGCTTCCTACCGCGGTCTCCAGCGCGTCCGGTTCCGGGGCGAAGTCCGGTACCTGCGCAACGTGATCCAGTCGGACGGGCAAACGACTTACCAGGTGGCCTTCTGCAGTTTCGACCCGCAAAACCATGCCGTCCCGCCCGGCACCACGGCGGAAGCCGAGATTTATTGCGGCAAAACCTGCCTCTGGTTTTTCCTGCTCGGGTTGGATTAGGGCGCTTTGTGGTTGCAAAAAAACAATCGAACTTCCTGATCGTCCTGGGGTTCCTCGCGCCTTACCGCTGGATTCTGATCCGATTGCTGCTGTTGACGGTCCTGCTTTCGATCCTGAACATGTGCTCGCCGCTGATCGCGCGGGCCTTCATCGATCAGGTGGTCAGCCTGAACCGGCAGGACCTGATTCCGGCGCTGAGCTTCTGGCGCCTCGCCCTCATCGTGCTGGTCCCGGTTTTCGCGTTTATCCAGACGCAGGGGATTGCCTACGTCGGCCAGCGCTTCGTTTTCGATATCCGCAACGCGCTTTACCGCCACATGCTGGATATGTCGCTCCGTTTTTACGGCAAGCACAGCACCGGCATGCTGGTCAACCGGCTCATGGGCGACACCGGCATGGTGGCCAACATGCTTTCGGCGCAGACGATCGGCATCGTTTCCGACCTCGTGTGCGCCGCCTTCGCCATCACGGCGACCTTCGCGCTGAACTGGCGGCTGGCGTTGGTGATCGTGGCCATGGTGATCGCGTTCGTGCTGAATTACCGCCTGAACATCGGCAAAATCGTGGCGCTCTCGCGCAGTTACCGGCAGTCGTTCGACCGCCTGTCGGGCGGGGTGCAGAACCGGCTGGTCGCGAGTCTGGCGGTCAAATCGTTCGGCACGGAGACGCGCGAACAGGGCATCTTCCAGGAGCAGTCGGAAGTCAGCATGGAACTGCTCCAGCAGGCCGGCTATTCCGGCAACACCTTCTGGCAAAACACCTCGCTCCTGCAGAACACCGGCCAGGCCGTGTTGTTTTTCGCCGGCTGCGCCCTGGTCCTGCGCGGCGACATGACCTACGGCGACGTGACGGCCTTCACGGTCTATGCCATGCGGCTCCTGTGGCCGGCGGTGCGCATGTCCGAGCTGGCGCGGCAAATCCAGGACGCGCGCATCGCCGTGGAGCGCATCCTCGAAATATACAACGAGCCGCGGGAAGTGACCAATCTGCCGGGGGCCGCGCCCGCCGGCCGCCTGCGGGGCCGGGTGGATTTCGACCGCGTGAATTTCGCCTACGAGCCGGCGCGGCCGGTCATCCGGGACCTGGACCTGCACGTCCGGCCGGGCGAGACCATTGCCCTGGTGGGGCCGACCGGCTGCGGCAAAAGCACCCTCCTGCTCCTGCTCATGCGCTTTTACGATATCGGCGGCGGCAGCCTGCGGCTCGACGGCCGCGATGTCCGGCAATACGACCTTAAAAGCCTGCGCGCGCAGTTCGGCATCGTCCTCCAGGATCCGCTCCTGTTCAACGTGAGCATTGCCGACAATATCCGCTACGCCCGTTCGAATGCCTCGAGCGCCGAGATCGAGGCGGCCGCGAAGGTGGCGGAAATCCACGATTTCATCATGACCCTGCCGGACCGTTATCGGACCGTGCTGGGCACGGAAGGCCTGCAATTTTCGGTCGGCCAGAAACAGCGCCTGACCATCGCCCGCGCCGTGCTGGCCGATCCGGCCATCATGATCATGGACGAGGCCACCAGCTCCTTGGACAGCGAGTCCGAGCAGGCCATCCAGGCGGCCATGCAGAGAGTTTTGCGGGACCGCACGTCGTTCATTGTCGCGCACCGTCTGAGCACGATCCGCAACGCAACCCGGATTGTGCTGATGCGGGATGGAAGCATCATGGAAATCGGCAGTCACGCCGAACTGATGGCCCGCCCGGAGGGCCGTTACCGCGCGCTCTATAATCGGCATGTGAGCAAGGGTGTGATCGAGGACGACAAGGAATGAAATTCCACCTGATGTCATTCCCGCGAAAGCGGGAATCCAGTTTCCTGATGTAAGCAAGGACGAGAGGGAATGAAATTTCACCATCGTAATTATGAGTTTCGGCCGCCTTACCGCCAGGAAGACCGCAAGGCCGGCAAGCTGAATCTGCTGGCGCGCTTCATGCGCGCCTATCTGGGGCCTTACCGGTGGACCATCGCCCTTTGTGTCCTGCTGGCGGCCCTGGACTACTGCGGATCGTTTTACCTGCTGGCCTATTACAACAAGGTGGTGGTGGATTCCATCCTGGTCGTGGCGCCGGCGGCGGCCAAACCCGCCAATAGCCGGACGGCCCCGGATATCGGCAAGCTGAGCGACCGCGAACCCACGGCGTTCGAGCAGGAACGCCGGCGGGAACAGACCGCCCGGCCGCGCGCGCAAGCCGGCCTGGACCGGCGGCTTGATGTCGGCACGCGGATTACCTGGCGGCCGGACGATGCCGGCCGCCGGCTGGCTGTGATCTTTGTACTGTATATAATCACGCTGGCTTTCAGCAACTGGATGAACCGCCTGGCCGCCCGCCGGCGCATCCGCATCAGCCAGGCGATGGCCGCCAACCTGCGCGCGGACATGCACGCCAAGGTGTTGAAATTGTCGCTGGGCTATCAAGCGACCCATACGACCGGGCGGCTCATGGCGCGGATTCTCTCGGACGTCAGCACCGTTGCGGACCAGTTGCTGGGGCTGATCGTCAGCGTCTGTTCGCTGGCGGCCATTATTATATTCGGTTTTTTGCTGTTGGCGATCATCGACTGGCGCATGGCCGCGATCGTGCTGTTTTGCCTGCCGTTGTATGTGCTGATCTACAAGGCGGCGCGCTCCGGCCTGCGCCGGGTGAATGTCGAGATCAGCCACACGAACGCCTGCCTGTACGGATTAGTGTCGCAAAAATTGGATGCCATAAAAATGATCCAGGCCTGCGGACGGGAACCGAAGGAACGCCTGACCTTTCACCGGTTGTCGGCCTGCTTTTTGCGGGACGTAATGCGGCAGAACCGCCTGGGCGGCGCCACGGGGTATTCGGCCGAAATCGTGAGCGGCCTGGCGAGCAACGGCGTCCTGTTCCTCTACGGCATCTTCCGGGTGCTGAACGGCGTCATTACCCTCGGCCAGATGATGTATGCCTGGGGCACGGCCGGCGCCCTGTTCGGACCGGTTCTGCAGTTGAGCGGCCTGAACGTCACGATCTCCAACCTGCTGGTGTATTTGAACCGGCTGGCGGAAGTGATGGACGAGCCCGCGCGCATCCAGGACGCGCCCGATGCCGTGGATCTGCCGGCGCCGCTGAGACAGGGCATCACCCTGGATCATGTCAGTTTCGCATACGCTCCGGAAAGCGCGCCGGTGCTTAAGGATATCTCGCTCGAGATTCCGGCGGGCCGGTGGGTGTGCGTCATGGGCGCCAGCGGCGCGGGTAAAACGACGCTGTTGCACCTGCTGGCCCGGTTGTTCGAGCCGGACGCGGGCGCAATCAGCTACGACGGAATTCCCGTCGATAAAATCCGGCTCCTCTCCCTGCGCCGGCGCCTGGCGCTCGTGCCGCAGGAAGCCCAGATCATCAGCGGCACCGTGCGCGACAATATCTGCTATGGGATTCCCGATGCCGAGCCGGGCGACATTGTTGCGGCGGCGCGCGCGGCCGAGTTTCACGAGTTTGTCATGGGGCTCAAAGTCCAGTACGAAACCATCCTGGGCGAGAAGGGCGCCAGCCTCTCCGGCGGCCAGAGACAGCGCTTGTCCCTGGCGCGGGCGCTCCTGACCAAACCGGAAATCCTGTTGCTGGACGATTGCACCTCGGCGCTGGATGCGGAAATCGAATATCGCATCCAGGAGACATTGGCCCGGATCCTGGCGGGCAAAACCGCGGTGATCGTCACCCAGCGCGTGTCCATGGCCCAGCGCTGTCACCGGATTTATGTGCTCGAAGACGGCGCCATCGGCGAACAGGGCACGCACGACCAACTGGCGAGGCAAAACGGCTTTTATGCCCGATTGGTGGAGCGGCAGACGCAGGCGTAATGACAGATGGTTTCAGGAATGTTCTTCGTTCTTGGTTCTTCGTTAATCGGGAACGAAGCACGAAGAACAAAGGTAACAACTCAGGTAGTCAGGAGTCAGAATTCAGGATACAGAATAAAATACGTAAGAATCGGAAGAACGCGACAGACATTCCGCCAAGGCCTTGTGTTTAGCGCCGATTCTCTTCGTATGCGCTTGGCCTATACGGGTTCCTTATTCTGACTACCTGCCCGCAGTGCTACCCCGCCTGCAACGCTGTGCGTAGCACTGCGGGCAGGGCACAGCGTTGCAGGCGGGCTGACTCCTGAATTCTGACTCCTGAGCAGTTACGAACAAAGAACTATGAACTCTTTGACTTATTCGGGCAGTTTGCCTTTCAACACCAGCGGCAAGCCTGCCGCCACAAACAACACGGTGTCCGCCTCCTTGGCCACGGCCTGATTCAGCCAGCCGGCCAGGTCGCGGAATGTCCGGCCCAGGGCATGCTCCGGCACAATGCCCAGGCCGACTTCGTTGGCCACCAGGATCACGTCCTGGCGCGCCTGGCACAGGGCCTTGACCAGCTCGTCCCGCCGCCGGGCGAACGCGCCGCGGCCTTCCTTGAGAAGCACGTTGCTGAGCCAGAGCGTGAGACAATCCACGAGGATGCCGTCGGCGCCCGACACACCCTGGCGAATGATTTTGGCGATCTCCAAAGGCTCTTCCACGCAACGCCAGCGCCGGGCGCGGGCTTTTCGGTGCAGGCTCACCCGCGCGGCCATTTCGGCGTCCAGGATTTCCGCCGTGGCCAAATATGCCGGGCGCGCCCAGCGGCGCGCGGCGATCTCCTGCGCCAGGCGGCTTTTGCCGCTGCGCGCGCCGCCGAGAATCAGGAGGCGGAGCACCGGCCGCCTGGCGGTCTTCGGAATGCGCGATTTTTTTGGTTTGGGCCGGTTAGGCATAGATGCACCAGGTAATTTTATCTCTACAGATTGGGGTCAGCCCTTCACAATACACTTTACAAGCGAGGTGCATTGTCGGAGCTTATGGCTCTTCCGGCTTGCGGTCCCAAAATTCCGATAATACGGCCAGCGAATCCCGGATCCCCTCGTAATTGAAAATCTCCAGTGTCAGCACGCCTGTGAATTTGTCAATGGAATTCATGAGCTGACGCAAACGGTCGGGTGCCATCGCCGTCAGGGCCAGGTGGTCGCGCCCGTCGCGCGCGCCGTGCAGGTGAATGACGCGGGTGCGGGGCAGGTGGCGTTGCAGGTGCGTTTCGACGTTATCCCCGCCAACCCACAGGTGGCCCAAGTCGATGCAGACGCCCAGGCCAAAGGTGTCCAGCAAAGGCTCGCACCAGGCAAAGGGATAATTGAGGTTTTCCACGCAGAGCAATGCCGGGTCGCCCGCGCGCTCGATCAGGGCGGGCAGAAGCCCGGCAATATCGTTTTGCCAGGTTTTGACACGCCCGCGATCGCTGTCACGGACGACGCCTTCCAGATGCAAAACATAGGCGAACGGCGTTAACGGCCGTGTGCGGTCCATGATGGCGAGCATCTGTTTCTGCAAAGCCCGGCGTTCTCCGGCGTCGGGGCTTCCCAAATGCCGGTCAATGGGAAAATGCACCGTATAGGTCAAATCATGCTGCCGCGCCAATTCCGCCAGGCGCGCAATGGTCGCCGCCGAAGGAATGTTGGAAAAGCTATCCTCTGTCTTCAAGCATTGGACATTGGGCGTTCGACGTTGGATGTTGGGCGTTTGCTTTTCTTCCTCTCCTCTGTCGTCCGTCGTCCGTCGTCCGTCATCCGTTTTCCCCGATTCGAACAACACCAGTTCGATGTCATCCACATAAGGCGCCAGGGCCTCGACATTAGGCAGGATGTCCGCCGGGTACACATAGGAGGGCGTCCCCAATCGGAATGAATGCCGAAAAGACACGCGGCTCAAGGGTGGAAAAGATGAAGGCATGGTTCCTGCCCGGATTATCAGGCTCACAAAAGGCGGCGACTGTTGCTGTAACTGTAGCCCGCGGCCACAACTTTGTCCGCCGGAGGCGGATCCGCCTCCCGCCGTCGCATGAAGCTATGGCGGGCAGGCTGGCGGAAAATTCCTATACTGCATTAGGAACCGGCCACGCCGAGCGTCGCGGTTATTTCAGGCCGCCGGGCACCTCCGCCTCGTAATAATCGGCGGATGAGAATTGCTGTTAAGACTGGCAAGCCAGTCACACTTAAATTATAAACAGTTTACCGGTTTGGATTGGGAGAACAAGGAAATAGTCAATAATCGTAACAACTCAGGTAGTCAGGAGTCAGAATTCAGGATACAGAATAAAATACGTAAGAATCGGAAGAACGCGACAGACATTCCGCCAAGGCCTTGTGTTTAGCGCCGATTCTCTTCGTATTCGCTTGGCCTATACGGGTTCCTTATTCTGACTACCTGCCCGCAGTGCTACGCACAGCGTTGCAGGCGGGCTGACTCCTGAATTCTGACTCCTGAGCAGTTACCAATAGTCATGCTGACCGACACCCACGTCCATTTTGACGGAATGATCGCGGCGGGCGCTGCGCTCGATGCCATCATGGCGCGCGCCGAGCAGGCCGGCGTGAGCCGCATGATCGCCGTCGGCGGCTCGCCGGCCGCCAACCGCACCGCGCTTGAAATCGCGCGCGCTTACCCGGCGCGCGTCCGGGCGGCCGTTGGCTATGACCGCGGCCAGGCAACGGACGACGGACGACGGACGACAGACGACAGACCGGAGAAGACGGACACTGAAGAGGACGACGGACGACAGCCCGCCTGTAACGCTATGCTTAGCACTGCGGGCAGGACGATGAACCAAGCTTTGACCAAGAGCTACGCCCTGGCACGCGCCAGACCCGACAAAAAGGACGGCAGAACGGAACAGACGGCGGAATCGGAAGAGAAAAGCCAACATCGAACATCCAACATCGAACATCCAACATCGAAGGGGAGAAGTCAGACGATGGATGAATTAGAAGCCATGCTGGCGGCGCCGGAAGCGGCGGCGATCGGCGAAATCGGGCTGGACTTTCATCATGGGCGCGGAACAGCCTTGGCGCAAATCGAACTCTTCCGGCGCATGTTGCTTCTGGCGCGGGAGCGCCGCCTGCCGGTCTGCGTGCATACCCGCTCGGCGGAGACTGAGACCCTGGCCGCCTTGCGCGCGCATGCCGGCGCCTGGCGCGGGGCGCCCGATCGGATCGGCGTGATGCATTGCTTTACCGGCGGCGAGGCGTTTGCCCGCGATCTCCTGGCGCTGGGTTTTTCCATCAGCTTCAGCGGCATCGTCACGTTCAAGAAGGCCGGGAGCTTGCCGGCCGTGGCGGCCCTGACGCCGGATGACCGCCTGTTGATCGAGACCGATTCGCCGTATCTCGCCCCGGAGCCGTTTCGCGGCCAACCCAACGAACCGGCCCGCGTGCGCCGCGTGGCGGAAGTCCTGGCGGAAATCCGGCACACCTCCTGGGAGGCGATCGCGGAACTGACCGCCCGCAACGCGGCCAAAATGTTTTTTTAACGGGATTACACATTCGGCTCCGCCGGCCCCTTGCCCTGGAAAATTTCCGTCGCGTGGCGGACGATCCGGCCCTCGATCAGGTAGATCAAATCTTCGGCGATGTTCGTGGCGTGGTCGGCAATCCGCTCAAGGTGCCGCGAGATATGCATAATCTGGAGCAGGGCCTCGAACTGGCGGGGGTTTTGCATGATGATTCCCTTCACCTGCTGGAATATTTCCTGATGCATGGCGTCGATTTCGCTGTCGTCCGCGCACACCTCGCGGGCCGCGGCTTCATCGAAGTTCACAAAAGCATCCAGCACTTTTTGCAGCAAATGCTGGGTCTTGTTCGCCATCTGCTCCAGGCGAACCGGGATGGCGATGCGCGGCTGGCGGCAAAGAAACAAAGCGCTCTCGGCGATATGCACCGCCAGGTCGCCGATCCGCTCCAAATCCTGGTTGATCTTGAGCACCGCCACGATATAGCGCAAGTCGCTCGCCACCGGCTGATGCAAGGCCAGGATTTTGAGGCACTCTTCCTCCACGTTCACTTCCCGGAGGTTGGTCTCGTCCTCGCGATTGACCACGTCCTGGGCTATGGCCGCATCCAGATTGTCGGCCGCCCGCACCGCCATGCCCACGTCGTTCTCCACTTTGGCGCTTAGCGCCAGGATCTGTTTCTTCAGCTTTTCGATTTCTTTTTGCAGTTGAATATTCATTTTCCCTCCGCTGCGTTCATCCGCCTCAAGCGGGTTAATTGTCACTCACCGGCAGGCCTACCCGAACCTCCCGGTGATATAATCGTCGGTTTGTTTATTCCCGGGTTTCGTGAAAATTTCCTTGGTCGGCCCGAATTCGACCAAGGCGCCCTCGTACATGAAGGCCGTAAAGTCCGAAACCCGCGCCGCCTGTTGCATGTTATGGGTCACAATGATAATGGTGTATTTGCCGCGCAACTCCGCGATCAGGTTTTCGATGCGCAGTGTGGCGCGCGGGTCCAGGGCCGAGGTGGGCTCGTCCATGAGCAGGATTTCCGGTCCCACCGCCAGCACCCGCGCAATGCACAGGCGCTGTTGCTGGCCGCCGGAAAGCGAAAGGGCATTATCCTCCAGGCGGTCTTTGACTTCATCCCAGAGGGCCGCGTCAACCAGACTGCGCTCCACAATCTCCGCCAACTTGCCCTGGTTCAGCCGGCTGTGAAGCCTGGGGCCATAGGCCACATTGTCGAATATGGATTTCGGAAACGGATTGGGTTTCTGAAAAACCATGCCGACGCGCTTGCGCAGCATGACGACATCCACGTCCGGATTATACACATCCTGTCCGTCGAATAAAAGCTCGCCTTTGACGTGGCACCCCGGCACCAGGTCGTTCATCCGGTTGATGGCGCGCAGAATGGTGCTCTTGCCGCACCCGCTCGGGCCGATGATCGCCGTGACATAGCCCGCCGGGATATTGAAGGTCACATCCTTGACCGCCTGATTGGCGCGGTAAAAGACGGAGAACAGGTTAATCGCAACGTGCGTGCGGTCCGCCGGCATTTTTCCGCCGTTATCGCCGTTGCGGACATCCGGCCGGTCCGCTATTATCCGATCGAAAGTATTCATATTGGTTTGCGCTCCTATCCTTTCAGCCGCCTGGACACCCGCGCCCGCAGGATTATTGCGGCCAGATTCAGAATCAACACCAGGCCGACGAGTGTCAATACCAGGCCGTATTGCACGTGGCGGATTTCGTCCACGGCCTCGTGTTCCGTCGCCAGATTATAAATATTCCAGGATAATGCCGGCGTCGGCTGGTTGAAAACCTGCCAAAGCGCCAGGGGCTTGCCGACGCTGACTGCGGCCGTGAAAATAATCGGCGCCGTTTCCCCGGCGGCCCGCCCCATGCTGATGACGATGCCGGTCAGGATCCCCGGCAGGGCCGCCGGCAGAATGACGCTCATGACCGTGTGCCAGCGGCCGGCCCCCAGACTCAAGGCCGCCTCTTTATACGTATGCGGCACGGCCCGGATGGCTTCCTCCGAGGCGCGGATCAAGGTCGGCAGGATCATCAGCGCCAGGGTCAGCGACCCGGCCAATACGCTCTTGGAAGCCGATATTCTCAGCGTGCCGATAAAAAACGCCAGGCCAAAAAGGCCGAACACGATGCTGGGCACGCCCGCCAGGGTGCTGATGCAGGCGCGCAGCATTCCGATCAGGCGCGTCTCGCGGGCGTATTCGGTCAGGTAGATTGCCGCGATCACGCCCAGGGGAACGGCGAACAACATCGCCCCGACCGCGAGATAGAAAGTGCCGAGAATCTCGGGCCAGATGCCGCCGAAAAAGTGCGAATCGAACGAATTGTCCGTCAGAAATTGCCAGTATAAAGTCCGGCGCGGAAGCAGCATTTTGTCCAGGTTGTTTTCAAGGTAAGCGAAGAGCGGTTCGACCGGCGTGCCGGCAAATTCGGCGGCGCGCGGTTTGAGCGTCTTGATTCCGCCGCGCGTGGGGTCGGAATAATCCCATGTTTCGCGATAAAGCGCGTTGCGCGCCTTGACCAGGGCGCGGTCCCAGCGCATCTGGCCGTATTGATCGCGCATGAGCATGGGCCGGATTGCGCCCGGCGCGGGCCCGAGCAGACTGTGAAGCGCCTTTTTAAGCTCGCGCAGCGGCGCCGCATATTTTTTGCGATTTTCGGCGCCGCCGGTTTCGAGCTGTTTTTCGAATTCGGCGATCATCCGGTAAAGAGGCGCGCGCGCGGCAACGGCGGCGGCGATTTCCCCGGCGAGGCGCTCGGGATTGCCGCGCTCGAACCGTTCCAGCATGAAATGCCGGTGTTCAACCGTGGCGGTGAAATAAATCGCGCCCCAGCCGCGAATCAACATCGGCGCCAGGAGCACAACCAGCGCGGCCGTCATGAGCAGGATGGAAAACACGCCGGCGCCGGCGAAGGCCCGATCGAGTATTTTGCGCGTTTTAAGGTTCACCGTTCCTATCCCCCCGCCTTTTGCCGGGAGCGCCGGATAAAGCGCTCGCTCGCAAGATTGCAGACAAACGAAAAGACCAGCAGGCAAAGCGCCATGGCAAAGAGCACATGATAGCGGGCCGAACCGGTAACCTGGTCGGCCTCGCCCATGTCGCCGGCGATGGTGGCCGTCAGCGTGCGCACGGGCTCCAATATGTTATACCACGGCTGTGGAATCTGGGAGGCGTTGCCCGAGGCCATCCAGACCACCATCGTCTCGCCGATCGCGCGCATCACGCCCAGAATGACGGCCGCCAGAATTCCACTGCGGGCGGCGGGCAGCACGATTTCGATAATGGTCTCCGCGCGGGTCGCGCCCAGAGCGTAACTGCCCTCGCGCAGTTCGCGCCCCACGGATTGGAGCGCGTCCTCGGAAACGCTCACGATGGTCGGCAGCGCCATGATTCCCAGGATGATGGAAACGTTGAACGCGTTTGTGCCGCTGGCGATGTGCAAGGCGCTCAAAGCTTTGCCGAGCGCCGTCAACCCGACCAGCGCCCCGCTCCCCAGCGCAATCATAATGCCCCAGCGCGCCAAAGACTGGAAACGGTCGGCAAACCGGTCGCCGGCCACGTCGCCCAGGACAATAATTGCAAGGGCCGCCGCCGGCAGTCCGATAATCCAGGCGGCGACGGCGAGCAGGTGTCCGCCCTGTTGTTGAAGCAGCGGCGCAAACACGACCAGGGCAAAAAAACCGTATGCCACGGAAGGAATGGCCGCGAGCATTTCGACGATCGGTTTGACGAACTGGCGCAGGGCGAACGGAACGATATCGCTCAGGCAGACGGCGGCGGCAATACCCAGCGGCACGGCCACCAGGATCGCCCCGCCGGTGACCATGGCGCTCCCGAAAAAAATGGCCAGCGCGCCGAACTCGGCCGTGCCGGCGGAAGGATACCAGCGCGTGCTGGTAAAAAATTCGCGCCAACTGTTGTGCTGAAAGAAAGGCAGGGCATCGCGCGCGATGAACAGGAAAATAAACAGGACCGCGAGCATGGAAAACGACGTGATCGCCAGGAGCAAACCGTTGCCCAGAACAGCCGCAATCCTTTGCCGGCGCCGGACGCGGCTGCTTAGCAGCAAGGATGGCGCCGACGCTTTGCAACCCGCAATTTCAACACTCGTTTGCATAGGTTTGCCGCTCGTAAAACAAAAAAACAAAGGCGGCCGGGGCTTTTCGGCCTGCCGACCGCCTTGCGCACCGCAAATCCCGCGCGGTCACTTCACAGGCACAAAACCCGTGTCCGCAATGATCTTCTTGCCTTCCGCCGTATCGGACAGGGTGATGAAGTCATAAAGCGGTGTATCCTGTTTCGGCCGGCCGTTGGTGTACATATACAATGGGCGCGCAATAGGGTAAGTCATGGCGACCACGGCCTCGGGTGTGGCTTCACGGCCGTTGACCTTCAGCGCCTTGACGCCTTCGCGGAAGGCCAAACCCACATAACCGATAGCCCCCTCCGTGCTCAGCACCCGTTGGCGGATTGCGCCGTTACTGCCGACATATTCCGTTTTCCCCGCCATTTTCGCGCCTTTCATGACCAGCGTCTCGAAGGTCTCGTACGTGCCGCTGTTCGTGTCGCGGCTGATCGCCACGATCGGCCGGTCCGGGCCGCCCAACGCTTTCCAGTTCGCGATCTTGCCGATGTAAATATCGCGAATTTGCTCGATCGTCAGGCCTTGCAGGGGATTGCTTTCGTGAACCACCACGGCGATGCCGTCCATGGCGACGATATGTTCGATCGGCAGAACGCCGGCGCTGTTGGCCGCGTCTTTCTCCGATTTTTTCATGGGCCGGGACATGGTTCCGACATCGCAGGTTTCGTTAATGATCCCTTTCGCGCCGTTGCCGCTGCCAGACTCGCTGACCGTGATGTTGACCTCCGGATGTTTGCCCATATAGTGCTCGGCAAACGCCTTGGCGATCGGCCCGACGGTGGTGGAACCATCCACCACGATCTTGTTGGCGTCCCCCGCCGTTGCCGCGCCGATACCCATGAGCATTGCCGCCGTGGTTGCCGCTACGATTTTTTTCATGATTTGCTTGTCCTTTCTCGATTGTTGACGATTAGCATTATGCCGATTGACGTTAGCCGAATGTTAGAAACATGTTAGTTTTGCGTTAGACCTCCTTATGCGTATGCGTTCTGCTTGCGCCCAAGGATGGGCGTTCTGACGGCGCGCCTGGCGCTTTCGATCCAGCGATGCCAGCTATGCCGCCGCCCGCGCCGCCATGCTGCGCCGCTTGCCGCGCGCGGCAAGCGGCACAGCCGGAAGAAGTCCATATCGTCCTTCGTGTAACCCCATGGCCGCAGACGAACGACCTCGCGGCGGGTAATCATCGCCTCCAGCAACGAACGCACCTCGTTTTCGGGCAGACCGGACTCGAGCGCCAGGGCCTCGACATTCGCCACGAGGCGAATGCCCATCAGTCTCCGAAGCTGCCACTCGAGGCTTGCCTGTTCAAGTTCTTCGCGAAAGACATACGCTGCCATGATTTTATCCTCCCGATCGGTTGCGCTTATCGCCCTTCCGGACTCTTGTAGCCGCGGCGGCAACGCCGTGGCCGCCGAAAGAGTCCACGCCCTCACGGGCGCGGCTACCCAGCTTGAATCTCTTCCGCCTTAGAACGATGCCTGCACATCCAATTGCAAGCGGTTGTAATCCGTCCCGCCATCGGCGGCGGAGATTTTCTTCTCGTCCAGGAAGAAGGTGGCGCAGGCCTGCAGATTCTTGGTGATCTGGTATTTGCCGTAGAATTTGCTTCCCTTGCCGTCGGTGCCGCCGCCCCAGCGGTCGGAGTCGGTGAACATGCCGAGGGTGGCGTCCTTCTCCAGTTTGGTATAACTGTAGCCTACCTCAAAGGTCTTGGGATTCTTGGCCTTGCCCAGCGATAGGCCGCCCATATAGCCGTTCTTGTTGGCGTCCGCGTCCGGGTTCGTCAGCATCTGGCCATAGAACGAGACCGGCAAGCCCAGATGTAAATCCAGCTGGGCGATGCCGATCACGGGAGTGAACCCGCAGGCCCAGGCCTTATTGGTGGTGTTCCCGCTGACCGAGCCTTTGATCGTGCTGTTGCCGTAGGAATTGTTTTTATTTTCCCAGTCCATGACGTCATAGCCCTCGATGTTCTGGAAGGCGTAATAGGTTGCGCCCAGGGTCAAGGCAACCTCCGGCATGAACTGGAACTTCACCGCGGCCTGGCCGCCCAGACCAGTGGCGTTCTTTTTGGCGTCGCGCTCCTGGATCCACAGGCCTTCACCGTTGAGCAGGAGGGTCGCGAAGTCGTTGCCGAACCTGGCTTTCGCGGCCACGCCCTCCGGGTTCAGGTCCCCATCCCAGATCAGATCGTCAGGGAGCGTGATCATCGGGTTTTTCATCTTGCCGCCGATGGCCGCGAGTTCATAGCTGTCGGCGTTCAGCAGCTTGTAATCGATGTAGGCCAGATCCAGCCGGATTTCCTTTTTAGTGAACCCGTCGCCGAGCGTCTGGTTCCCGGAAACGGGATCCGCGCCGCCCGTGGAAAATCCGATGACTGCCTTCAAGTTTTCAACCTTGGCTTCCGCGTTAAGCCGGGCCCGAATGCGGGCGCGATCGCGGGTGTAATCTTCCTTCTGGGAATTTTTCTTCGCGTCGTCGTTGATCGTCTCATACCGCAGGCGGACGTCGCCCTTGAGCGTGAGATAATCCACCCAGGTCTTGGGCATCGTTACCACCGCCGGCGCGGGGGTGGGGACGGATGCGGCCGCCGTGCCTTGCGTGGCGGCGGGCGCGGGCGTTTGGGCCCACGCCGTTCCCGAGATGACAATGCCCGCCAAAAGTCCGACCATACTTCGTTTCATGATCCCTCCTTGTTCGTTGTTCGCTGCCCTACGGGTTTCAATCTTGACGCTCTGCATGGCCGCGGCTCCTTTCTGTTTGCCGGCTTCGATCGATCCCCGCCGGTTTGTTTCTGGCCTGGGGCGCGGCCTTTCGGTTCTCTTGACGCCTCCGATTAGAGCCCGACCGCGTTAGGGCCGCATGAGGGCCAAGTTAGAAGTTGGTTAGAAAAAGTAGCCTGGCTTGGTGTTCTTATGACAGACTTGACCGGCGATGGCGCCCAAAGGCTTCGGATAAGGCTTGACGAAAGATCTGACTGAGGGAATTGCGGCGGGGTACGTCCACGCATGCCGGCATGGTTGGGATCGCATGCGGGAGGCGGTCAGGCGCTTTCGGCAATAGAACGATCGGACGAATTATCCGGCGGGGATTCTGATCGTGAAAGCGCTGCCTTGTCCGGGCACGCTGGCCACGCTGACCGCGCCGCGATGGGCAAGCGCGATGTGCTTGACGATGGCCAGGCCCAGCCCGGTGCCGCCCATCGCCCGGCTGCGGGCCTGGTCCACGCGATAAAACCGCTCGAAGAGGCGCGGCCAATGTTTCTTCTCGATTCCGGGGCCCTGGTCGCTCACGCTGATTTCGACATCGTTCCCGTTGAGTTTGGCGCTCACGAGCACACGCGTTCCGGCGCCGCTGTATTTGATCGCATTGTCGAGCAGGTTGCCCACAGCCTGCTCCAGCAGGGCGGCGTTGATGGGCGCCGTGATTTCCGCGGGGCATTCCACGGCCAGGTCGATGGATTTGGCCGCCGCCGCCGGCGCGAAAGAATGCGCCGCGCGTTGCAGGACGGCGCCGATCGCGCCCGGATCGAGGACAATGCTTTTGTGCTCGGCATCGAATTCGATCCGCGAAAGATTCAGCAGATCCTCCACCAGCGCTTCCATACGGGCCACCTGCCGGGTCATCATGGCCAGAAACCGCGAATGCTCGGCGGGATCCATCGGCCTGGTGTCCGCCAGGGTTTCCACACAGCCCTTGAGCGCGGTGATCGGCGTCTTGAGTTCATGCGACACGTTGGCCACAAAATCGCGGCGAACGGTCTCGAGGCGTTTCAGGCGGGTCACGTCGTTGAGCACCGCCAGGGCGCCGATGTTCAGGCCGGCGGCATCCGTCAAAACCGTGCCATGCAGCTGCAGAAAACGATCGGCGTCGCCATAAAAAACGATTTCGCCGTCCAGTATGCCGGATTGCGCCAGAGTGTTGACGAGAAATTTCTGCAAGTCGGAATTTCGAATGACTTCCTGCATACTGCGCCCGCGCACATCTTCGATCTTCAGCTCCAGCAATTGCGCGGCGGCCGGATTAAGATGCAGGATCCGCTCGTCCTTGTCGATGGCCAGCACGCCTTCAACCATGCTGTTGAAAACGGCTTTCTGCTCGTTGCGTTGTTCCGTGATGATGCGCACGCGCTCGCTTAGCTGGGTTGCCATGCGATTCAGCGCGCGCGCCAGCGCTTCGGTTTCTTCATAACCCGATTCCGGAACCCGCGCCTCGAATTCGCCTTGCGCCAGTCTTTCGGCCACGGAACGCATGGCATCGAGCGGCCGGCGGATTTGTCCGAAAATCAACAGCGTCACGCCCGCAAAAATGACGGCGATCATCGCTCCGCCGAAGAGCATATGCCTGTAAACCGTGTGAAGCGCCCAGTCGATGACCGACAAGGGCAGCGCAGTTCTTACCACGGCGACCGTGGCGCCGTTGCGGCGCGCGGGAATGGCAAGATACATCATGGTCCGGCGCAGGGTGTCGCTGAACCGCACGGATTTGCCGGTTGCGCCCTTCAGGGCCGCCGCGATTTCAGGGCGGTTTTTGTGGTTGTCCATGGCGCCGGGATTTTCTTCCGAGTCGCCCAGCACCCGGCCGTCCAACGCCACAATCGTCACCCGCGTCCGGGTCAGGGCGCCTGATTCCCGCCCGAGCCGGTTAAGGGTTTCCGCGCCGGCGTCGGCCGGATATCCCGCGATTTCCTGGGCAATCAAACGGGCGCGAACGAGCAGGTCGTTGCCGACCTGCTCCTGATGAAATTGGCGCAACGAGAAGATCGAATACCAGGTGATAACGGCAAACGCGAACATGGCGCTCGCAAAGAACGAGAAATAAATGCGCCACAATAGTTTTTTGGGCCGCATATTCATTCCTTGAAACGGTACCCCACACCGCGCACGGTTTCGATATAGTCGGCCCGGGCCCCCAGTTTTTTCCGGATGCCGACGATCTGCACATCGACGGCGCGGTCGGTCACGGCGTAATCCTCGCCGCGCACCGCATCGACAATCTGCTCCCGCGTCAGCACCCAGCCCGGCCGTCCGGCCAGTAAATGGAGAATCCGGAGTTCGGAGAAAGTCATTTCAACCGGCTTGCCCTTGATCAAGACTTCGTGGCGCCCCGGATTGATCGCGAGCTCGTGAATGCGGATGACGGTGTTTTTATCCGCGGGCGGCCGGCGCTTGCGCCGCGCGATGGCGTGGATGCGCGCGATCAGCACCTTCATGCTGAACGGCTTGGTGATATAATCGTCGGCCCCGAGTTCCAGGCCGGTTATGATGTCGCTTTCCTCGCCCTTGGCCGTGAGCATGATAATGGGAATATCGGCGGTCTTGTTTTCCTTCTTTAGAATCCGGCACACCTCCAGCCCGTCGATGCCCGGCAGCATCAGGTCGAGCAGCACCAGGTCCGGCGGTTTGGAGACGATCGCCTTGACCGCGCTTTCGCCGTTGGCGGCCGTCATTACCTGAAAGCCTTCGCGCGCCAAATGGTGGCGGATAAGCTCGAGAATATCCTCCTCGTCGTCCACAACAAATATGGATTGCTTTGACATAAAAACTTCCGGAGCGCAAAACGCACCTTTTTACCGGTAAATAATAACCGACCTAAAGTCATAGTTAAACACTATTATTGTTAGAAATTAGTTAGAATACCCCCTCATCGAGGATGGACAAACCCGGGCTTACGATCTATGATTGCCAGATAAATCCGGACTGACACTCTAACTGGTTTGATCCAACGCGAGCTATGGTATCTTTACGACTCTTCCGGATAGCGTGGGGGTTTTCATTGACTCAAAACAGGAATCGATGACATATTAACACTTTTTGCTCTTCGCGTCATTCGATCTTCCTCTGTCATTCCGAGCGACCTGTCCGGCGTAGCTTTTAGCGAAGACGGAAGTCGAGGAATCTTATGCCCCGCGAGGCATTTTGCAGAGGACTGAGATCCCTCGCCAAGCTCGGGATGACGGCAGGGGCGCGCGGGATGACGGCAGGGGCGGAGCGGTAGAATCTCGCCGAGGATGGCACTCAATACGAAATCCCACGCTAAACCCGGAAGGACCTTTTTACGTTAACGATTCGAATCGCATGAAGCCCCATCGCCAACGCACAGCCATCGGCATCGACTTCGGCGGGACGACCGTCAAGGCCGGGCTGGTGGACGAAACCGGCGCGGTCCTTGACCGGGTCCAGGCGGCGACCGCCGACATTTGCGCCCGCCCGGCGTGGCTGGATTTCGTCGGGCAGTGCCTGCGCCGGTTTGGCACCGGACGCCGCCGCCCGGCGGGCATCGGCGTGGGTGTGCCGGGGTTCGTGGATTTCAAGCGCGGCTTTATTTATAACCTGACCAATGTGCCCGGCTGGACGCGTGTGCCGCTGGCCGGAATGATCAAAAAACGGTTCGGCCTGAATGTCTTCGTGGATAACGATGTCAATGCTTTCGCCCTCGGTGAATGCGTTTACGGCGCCGGGCGCCGCTTTTCCCAGGCCGTGTTCGCCACCTTGGGCACGGGAGTGGGCGGCGCGGTGGTCATTGACGGACGCCTGTATCGCGGCGCCTATTCCATGGCCGGCGAAATCGGCCATATGTCCATCGACCTACATGGCCGGCGCACCCCCGAAGGCCGTGGCGGTCTGGAAACGTATGTGGGCAACACGCGGCTGGTGGCCGCCGCCGCGCGGGCCCTGCGCGCGGGGCGCCGCTCGTTGCTGCGCAGCCTGGTCAACAACGACATGCGGCGTCTGACCCCGGAAATCATGGCCCGGGCCGCCCGGCGCGGCGATCCGCTGGCGCTCGACATCTTCGATACGATGGCCGATTGCTTGGCCACAACGTTCGCCTCGGTAACCTATCTCCTGCAGCCGGAAGTCATTATTGTCGGCGGCGGTGTGGCCCAGAGCGGCCGCGTCCTGTTCGAGCCTTTGCGCCGCCATTTGCGGGAACGCCTGCATCCTTTTTTTGCCGAGCGCATCCGCGTAATCCCGGCGGTGCTGGGCGCGGATGCCGGCCTGGTCGGCTGTGCCGCATTGGTGTTTCAGGCCGCAAGGGGATAACCCCTGGCATGGTTCAACGTTCAACGGTTCAACGGTTCAGCGGTTACCTGATTTTTCTGGCGAATTTTCAAAACGTGAACCTCATAACCGTGAACCATTGAACCATGCCATATTTGGTGTTGATTTCGGCGGCCGGCCGGATAGTATAAACGTCCAGTTCTGCTGAAAGTGACTAAACACAAGGAGGAATCGTTATGGCTCGCATTGATTTCGGCGGCGTCAAGGAAACGGTCGTGACTCGCAAAGAATTTCCAATGGCCAAGGCCAAGCGCATCCTGCGCAATGAAACCATCGCCGTGATCGGCTACGGCGTTCAGGGCCCGGCCCAGGCGCTCAACCTGAAGGACAATGGCTTCAACGTCATCATCGGCCAGTCGCCGTCCTTCCCGCGCGACTGGGACCGCGCCCGCCGCGACGGCTGGGTGCCCGGCAAAACGTTGTTCGATATCGAGGAAGCCGTCCGGCGCGGAACCATTATCCAGATGCTCGTGTCCGACGCCGCCCAAAAACAGATCTGGCCGATGGTCAAGCGCAACCTGCAACCCGGCGCGGCGCTGTATTTCTCGCACGGCTTTTCCATTGTCTTCGGCGACCAGACCAAGGTGGTCCCGCCCAAAAACGTGGACGTCATCATGGTGGCCCCCAAGGGGTCGGGCACTTCCGTGCGCCGCAATTTCCTTTCCGGCGCCGGCATCAATTCCAGTTTCGCCGTGTTCCAGGACGCCACCGGTCACGCCCAGGACCGTTGCCTGGCCGTCGGCATCGGCATCGGGTCCGGCTACCTGTTCCCGACCACGTTCAAGCATGAGGTGGTCAGCGACCTTACCGGCGAGCGCGGCGTCCTGATGGGCGCGCTGGCGGGCGTGATGGAAGCGCAGTACGACGTGCTCCGCATGCATGGCCACACGCCCAGCGAGGCCTTCAATGAGACGGTGGAAGAGCTGACCCAGAGCCTGATCCGGCTGGTGGACGAGAACGGCATGGACTGGATGTTCTCCAACTGCTCGGCCACGGCCCAGCGCGGCGCGTTGGATTGGAAACCGCGCTTCAAGGCGGCCACCCTGCCGGTTTTCAAGCGCCTGTACGATGCCGTCAAGTCCGGACGGGAAACCCGGCGCGTGATCGCCACCTGCGGCAAACCCGACTACCAGAAAGGGCTGACCAGGGAATTGAACGCCATGGGGAATTCGGAAATGTGGCGCGCCGGCAAGGCCGTGCGCGCGTTGCGCCCGCGGGAGGCGGCCCGGGCGATTACCAAGGGCACCAAGGGCGTGGCCGGCCGAAAGGCTTGACCATTCCCTGCCGTTCCGAAATTAAGTCCAGCAAGGCGGGTACCGTTTCATGGGTAGGGCGGTTGCGCCGAAACCGCCGTTCTTGGTCCAGTGCGGCGCGCTCGATGAGCGCGCCCTTCCAAAATTAAAATTATTTTACGCCAAGTTTCATGTAGCCGCGGCGATGACGCCGGGGCCGCCGAAGGAATCCGCGCCGTCACCGGCGCGGCTACAAGATTGGAATTCCTTAGCATTGAAACACGCCCTCACGAATGCAGCTACCCGGATTAAACTTTCGGTATAGTTCAGCGGCTCACGGCCGGGTTGTCGCCTGAAATCCGGCTTGCTTGGGCGTAGCGTCCCGGACTTCGGCGAGCTCAGTCGAGCCGCGGAACCCGGCAACCCTATAACCGTGAACCGTTGAACCGGGAACCATTCCTAAAACTCCCACCCATGAACCTGATTCGCATAACGTTGGAAGACGGCACATGCCGGAAGTGCCGGCCGCACACGCCGGCCGGCACGCTGCTCAAAAAGCCGCATGACGCGCGCGGCCTGCCCTTCATCGGCGCCCGCGTGAACAACGACATCGTTTCGCTGACCTACCCGCTGGAAATCAACGCCGAACTCCGCTTCCTGACCATGACCGACCCGCAGGGTATGCGGATTTATCGCGACTCGCTGTCTTTCCTGTTGGCGAAAACGGCGGCGGCGTTGTTCCCGGACGGCCGGTTTTCGGTCGAACATTCGCTGGGCGCCGGGTTGTTCTGCCGCTTCGAGGCCATGGCCGGCGGGCGGGCCTCGCCCGCAGTCGCCAGGCTTCAGCGTGGCGGACAGGGCGGCGCGCTCAGCGCCCGCCAGGTGGCCGCGCTCGAGGCGGCCATGCGGCGGATCATTGCCCGCAACCTCCCGATCCGGCGCCGCAAGCTGTCGTTTGCCGACGCTTTGGAGCGCTTTCAAAAGGCCGGCATGCAGGACAAGGTTAACCTGTTGCGCTTCCGTAACCCGCCCAAAATCGTGGTTTACGAATGCGACCGCTTTGTGGACCTGGCTCATGGCCCGCTGGCGCCCGCCACCGGCGCGCTGGGCTATTTCAAGCTGATCCACTACCCGCCGGGCTTGGTGCTCCAACTGCCTTCCGGCGAAGCCCCGCGGCGCGTAACGCCCTTCCGGGACCAGCCGCAACTCTTCCAAATCTTCCATGAGCACAAGACTTGGGGCCGCATCCTCGGCGTGACGAACGTCGGGCGGCTCAACGAGTTGATTATGAACGGCGATGTCCGCGAATTCATGCGCATCGAGGAGGCCTTCCACGAAAAGAAAATTGTCCGGATTGCCGACCGGATCGGCGCGCTGCGCCGCCAAGTCCGGCTGATCCTGGCGGCCGGGCCGTCCTCCGCCGGAAAAACCACGTTCGCCAAACGCCTGGCCGTCCAACTCGAAGTCAACGGACTGCGCCCCGTCATGATTTCGTTGGACAATTATTACGTGGACGATGCCGAGACCCCGCGCGACGCGGCCGGCAGACCGGACTACGAGCATATCGAGGCCGTGGATGTGGAACTCTTCAACCAGCATTTGCTGAAGCTCTTTGCGGGCAAAATTGTGGAACTGCCGCGCTTCAATTTCGAGCGCAAGCGGCGCGAAAGCGGCGGCGCGCGCCTGCGGTTGGCGCCCGGCCAGGTCGTGATCGTGGAAGGCATCCACGGCCTCAACCCGCGCTTTACGCACCGGATTCCGGAGCGCCAGAAATTCACGATTTACATCAGCGCCCTGACCCAGTTGGCCATCGATGCCGGCAACCGCATTTCCACGACGGATAACCGCCTGATGCGCCGGCTGGTGCGCGACCATGCCTACCGGGGCAATTCCGCGCTGGCCACCTTGCGCATGTGGCCATCCGTGCGACGCGGGGAAAAAACCTGGATTTTCCCGTACCAGGCCAAGGCGGACGCCACCTTCAACTCGGCCCTGGATTACGAATTGGCCGTGCTCAAGCCCCTGGTCGAACCGCTCCTGATGGACATTAAACCCGCGGACCCCGAATACGCCGAGGCTCGACGGCTTCAGGAATTTCTACTAAACTTCCTCGCGATTCCGAAATACGACGTGCCGCCCACTTCCATTCTCAGGGAGTTTATCGGCGCCAGTAGCTTTAAATATTAACAAGGAGTAAAAAACATGCATTCGTTCACACTCGATCTGAATTCCTGCCCCATGGAACTGCGGCGGGGCCTGGGCGAAATCCAGGCCGATTACCCCAACCGCTTTACGGCCTCCAGCCGTGCCCAGCAGGTGACTTTCATCAAGGACGCAGCGCGGGAGCAAGGCGGCCTGACGGTCGTGAAGTCGCCCTCGCGCATGGTCGTGAAATACGGGCGCAAAACGGACGCGTTCCGCGCGCTGGGCCGCCTGATGGGCGAAGAAGGGCCGGCCGTCCTCAAGGCCGACTTCACCGAAACCCCGCAGTTCGACATGCTGGGGGTCATGCTGGACTGCTCGCGCAACGGGGTTCTGCGGCCGGACGCGGTCAAGGTGCTGTTGCGCCGCCTGGCGTTGATGGGCCTGAATACGTGCATGCTCTACACCGAGGACACCTACGAAGTGCCCGACGAGCCGTTTTTCGGCTACCTGCGCGGCCGCTATACGTGGGAGGAGTTGAAGGACCTTGATGCCTACGCCGATGCCCTGGGCATCGAAATGGTCCCTTGCATCCAGACACTGGGGCATCTGGAACAGATGCTGCAATGGCCGGCCTACGCGAGCTATCGCGATACCGCCGGTGTCATCCTGGCCAATGACGACAAGACCTATGCCCTGCTCGAAAAAATGATCGCCGCCGCCACAGCGCCGTTTCATTCGCGGCGCATCCACGTCGGCATGGATGAGGCCCACGGCATCGGCAGCGGAGGCTACCGCGCGCGGTTCGGCGAGGAAAGCCCCTTCACCATCATCAACCGGCATTTGCGGCGCGTGCGCAGTCTGTGCCGCAAGCTGGGACTGCGGCCGATGATCTGGAGCGACATGTATTTCCGGCTGGGCTCCAAGACCAACGACTACTACGACCGCGACAGCCGGATTCCGCGCAAGGTCGTCTCCGGCATTCCCCGCGACGTGGACCTGGTGTATTGGGATTATTGTCACGCCGACGTCGAATTTTACGAGGAATGGATCGACCGCCATCGCGCTTTGGGCTCGGAGCCGATCATGGCCGGCGGGATATGGACCTGGAACCGTTTCTGGGCGGCGTTGCCGTTATCCTTCGCCAGGACCGAGGCCGCCATGCGCGCCTGTAAAAACAAGAAACTGCGCCAGGCGTTCGCGACCATGTGGGGCGATGACGGCATGGAGTGCGATCTCTTTTCGGCGCTTCCCGGCCTCCAGTTTTTCGCGGAACACGGCTATGCCGACCGCGTGGACGACACGCTGTTGCGCGCCAATTTCCGCGGCATCTGCAACGCCGAGTTCGATACCTGGGTCAAAGCCTGTGATTTGGACCAGATCCCGGAAATCAGCGATCCCAAAACGAGCGAAGGCAATGCCGGCAAATGGCTGCTATGGCAGGATCCTCTCCTGAGTATTTTCGATCCGCTGATCAAGAATCCGCCCGCCTTGCAGGCGCACTACGAAAAACTGGCGGAAACCCTGCTGCGCGCGACCCGGCGTTCGCCCGCCAACCGGCGGCTCATGTTCCCCGCCCTCGTGGCGCGCACCGTGGCGTTGAAATGCAATTTGCGCCGCGAACTGGCCCTGGCCTACCGGGCCGGGAACCATACCCGTCTGTGGCAGTTGATCAAGGATATCAAGGCCCTGGGCCAGGCGGTGGCCAAACTGCGCGACGAACACTGCGCCCTCTGGTTGAGCCTTTACAAACCGTTCGGCCTGGAAGTGCTCGAGTGCCGCTACGGCGGCCTGCAGGCCCGGCTGGATGGCCTGATCAGCCGGATTGACGATTACTTGAAAGGAAGGATCCGGGATATTCCCGAACTGGCCGCCAAACTGGAGCCGCTGGATGCCAAGCCCGCTCCGGCCGGCGACTACGTGTTCAGCTACGCGCGGGCCGCCACGCCGAGTTGCATCAAATGAAGCGCCAGATTCTCATTTTCGACCTCGATGGCACACTGATCGATTCGCGCCAGGATCTCGCCACCGGCATTAATTTGATGCGCCGGCATTATGGCTTGGACCCCCTGCCGGTCGAAACTGTGGTCGGTTTTGTGGGCGAAGGCATTCGCAACCTGGTGGAGCGTTCGCTGGCGGACGCCCCGCTCAAGGTGGATCTCGATGAAGCCGTACGGCTGGACAGCGAGTTTTACCGTCAGCACATCCATGATGCGACCACGCTGTATCCCGGCGTACGGGAAGGGCTTGCGCGCCTGGCGGCCGCCGGCCATGCGTTGGCATTGCTAAGCAATAAATCGGAGGCCGCCAGCCGGGAAATCCTGCGCCATTTCAAGATCGAAACGCTTTTCGCCAATATTATCGGCGGCGACAGCGGCCTGCCCTTAAAACCCAACCCGGAGGCGATCTTTGCCATTCTGCGGGCCGTTGGCGGCGAACGCGCGGATGCCTGGATGGTCGGCGATAATCACACCGACATCGTCGCCGCGCACCGCGCGGGCATTCATAATATCTTTGTGACCTACGGGATGGGAACGCCGGGTCCGGTAAAGCCGGAGGTGACGGCCGCCGGTTTCGCCGAGGTGGTTCGTCCGTTCGTAAATTAAGCCCCGCAGCGGGGCGGCTTTTTCATAACGCCCGGTGAGGGCACCGGGCCTACAGTATTGTAGGCCGGGTCCCCTGACCCGGCGGGTTTGGATTTCCTATACATCGAGTTAGGCGGCCAAAGGCCGCGACTTTGCCGTTCTCTCGAACGGCGCTACAACGAGCCGGTGTAGTTGCGGTTCGATAGAACCGCTTGCCGCCGTGTGGCTTGAAATTCCTTAACATTAAATTAGATCTTCGGCAACTGTTTCTCGTCCTTCTCAGGCAGATCAATCTATGGCCCACATTACCGCCACCGATTTCACGGACAACGCTTCTTTTCCTCCCCAGTCCGTCGTCCATTCTTCGATCCGCGCCCTCTGCCTGTTTTCCGGCGGATTAGACAGTCAGTTGGCCGTACGACTGCTACGGGAGCAGGGCATCGAAGTTCAGGGGCTGACGTTCAAAAGCATTTTCTTCGGCGCAGGGGCGGCGGAGCGGGCGGCCCGTAAACTTAATGTTCCTCTGTTGATTGAAGATTTTACGCCGATTATTTTACCACTCCTTGCCAACCCCAGGCATGGCTTCGGGGCCGGGATGAACCCGTGCATTGACTGTCACATCGCCATGGTCCGGCGGGCGGGCGAACTGATGCGCAAACGCGGCTTTCAGTTTATCGGCACCGGTGAGGTGCTGAACCAGCGCCCTATGTCCCAGCACCGCCAGGCGCTCGAGCAGGTGGCGGCGGAATCGGGTGTCGGCGATTATCTCCTGCGGCCGCTGAGCGCCAAACTTTTGCCGGAGACCGAACCGGAAAAACGGAACTGGGTGGACCGCGCCCGGTTATTGGCGCTCGAAGGCCGCAACCGCAAGCCCCAGATGGCATTGGCCCGCGAGTTCGGCATCACGGACTACCCCCAGCCGGCCGGCGGTTGTCTGCTGACCGATCCCGCCTACGGCAAACGCCTCAAGGATTTGAAAACCCACGAAGGACTTGATATCGCCCAGATTCTGCGCCTGCGCCTGGGCCGCCATTTTCGGGTGGGCGCACTGCGGGTGATCGTGGGACGCAACCAGGCGGAGAACGAACAGCTTGAAAAAGAGCGCCAGGCCGACGAATACCTGCTGAAGCCCAAGGACATTCCCGGCCCCAGTGTCATCCTGCCTTCCGGCGCCACGGCCGACGAACTTCAGCAGGCCGCCGCCATCGGCGCGCACTACAGCGACTTCCCCCCCGGCCAGCCGGTGGTCATGGAAGTCCAAGCCCCCCAAGGCATGCACACGCTGGCCGTCTTGCCGGTTACGCCGGACATGCTTGCAAGTCTGCGGATATAGGCGGAAAGCCCCGCCACACCAATGCCTGGCGCATGATTACATGGCCGGCGGCATGCCGGGCGCCGCTACGGCCGGCCCTTGATGACCGGATTATTCTGCCGCCCAAGTCCTTCCACGGCGCATTCGATGCGGTCGCCGGGTTTGAGATAGACCGGCGGGATGCGCGCGGAACCGATGCCGGCGGGCGTGCCGGTGGCGATTACGTCGCCGGGCAGGAGCGTGATCGTCGCGCTGATAAAGGCGATCAGAAACGGGATATTGAAAATCAGGTCGGCCGTCGTTCCGTTTTGGAAAACCTGCCCATTAATGCCGGATGTCAATTGGAGGCGATGCGCATCGGGAATCTCGTCCTTGGTGACCAGAAACGGGCCTAACGGACAAAAAGTGTCGGAGCTTTTACCCCGGAACCATTGGCTTGCCGCGCGCTGGGCCTCACGGTCGGTGACATCGTTCAGCACGGTATAACCGGCCACATAATCCAGGGCGTCGCGTTCGGCCACGCGGCGCGCGGCGCGGCCGATTACCACGGCCAGCTCCACCTCGCCATCCACGCAGGTCACGCCTTTGGGCAGGACGATCGGATCGGTCGGTCCGCTCATTGCGGAAGCAGCCTTGGAAAACAGGATGGGGCTCTCCGGAATTTGGGCGTCGAACTCCCGGGCATGCGCGGCATAATTTTTGCCCAGGCAGATGATTTTGCCCGGACGGGCGATGGGCGGCCCCAGGCGCGCGCCTTCAGCCGGAACCAGCTTGCGCCCGGGCTCCCGGAGCAGATTGGCCACGCGCTCCAGCCCAAAATGGGCAAAGAAATGTTCGTTATAGTCCTCAATATCGAATGCCATGGCGCGGACATCCAAAAGCATCGGTTTAGATTCCGGCGTCACGCGCTCCAACCAAACACCGGGCCGTTCCGCGCCCGCCGCTCCAAATCGGATCAGTTTCATGACGTTTTTCCTTGTGAATGTTCAATCTGTAATCGCGGTGTTGCCGGCCATGTCCGGAACACGGCTATTTTTCGGTCATGACCCAGACACCGTCCCAGGCCGCGGGCGGCGCGGCTTGCAGGGCTTGGCACTTGCGCAAGTAGGCGGAGGCGGCGGGGTCTTTTTCGCGGAGCGGCTCGAAGGCGGCGACGGCTTCGGCGAACCGGCCCTGATAAAACGCGCTCAAGCCCTTTGCGAATTGGGCGAAGTCTGCGGCGTGCGCCGCCAAAATTTCCGGCCGCATGGGCTCGAACACCCGCACCGGCGTTTTGCGTCCAACCACGGCCACTCGCGATAGCTCGCGCGCGGCAAAGGCTTGGCCCATGCCGGCGAAAGTGGTTTCCGAAATCATGGTGTAGGTGCCGAACTGCTTGTTGATGCCCTCCAGGCGCGAGGCCAGGTTGGCGGCGTCGCCCAAAATGGTGTAGTTAAATCGATTGCGCGAGCCCATGTTGCCCACCACCACCGGCCCGGTGTTGAGTCCGATGCGCATGAACAGGTCTTTGCCGATGCGCGCATGCACGGCGGGGCGCATTTCGGCGAGCGCCGCCTGGCAACGCAGGGCCGCGCGCACGGCGCGCACGGCGTGATCGTCCTGCGCCAGAGGCGCGTTCCAGAAAGCGATGATGGCGTCGCCTTCATACTTATCCACCGTGCCGCCTTCGTCCTGGATGATGTCGGTCATCGCGGTCAGATACTCGTTGAGCAGAGCGGTCAGCTCCTGGGGATTGAGCCCTTCGGAGATCGTGGTAAAGCCCTGCAAATCGGAAAATAGAATCGAAAGCGCGCGCTGTTCCCCGCCCAGTTGCAGACGCTCGGGGTGCTGGACGATTTGTTCGATCACGTCCTCGCTCAGGTATTGTTTGAAGGCGCCGCGGATGAAACGCTTCTGCCGTCCTTCGGTGGCATAATTCGCCAGCACGGCGCCCACGATGGCAAAAGCCGTCGCCGTTTCCAGCGCCAGGAACGGCAGCCAGAAACCCTTGGTATAAGCGATCGCGCACAGGATCGCCGGAATGGGCAAGGCCGCCCCAAACGCGATGATCGTGTCGCGGGCATTGCGGCAATACAGGATCGCCATACCCCAAAGCACGCCCAGCAGGAGCGTCAAGGCGGCGGTCGCCGGCCAGGGGGTGTCCCGGATAAAGTCGCCGGCCAGTAAATTATCGAGCAGGGTGGCGTGGATTTCCACGCCGGTATAAATGCGCCCGACCGGCGCCGGCCGCAAGTCGAGAAGTCCCGGCGCGTTACAACCCACCAACACGTAACAGTCCTTGAAAGCCTTGGTGTCGGTGATGGGTGGAATCCCGTTTGTCTGAAGTGTCAGTTCCGACTGAATGACAGCCGCCGCGCTAAAGCGCTGATGAGTTCCGGATGGCCCGCGAAAATTCAGGATCGCTTTGCCGCGCCGGTCGAGCGGAACGGAACGGAAAATTGCGGATTGCTGATTGTTGATTTCTGATTTCCGACCTCCGACCTCTGACCTCTGACCTCCGACCTCCGACCTCTGAATATGGTCGGGCGAATCGATAATCAACGCGCTGGATTCAATGGAGAACGTTGTTCCGGTGGCCGCGGCCAAGTAGGCGGCCAGGCCAAGGGTCGGCACAACTTGCCGGTCGAACACGGCAAACAAGGGCATGCGCCGAAAAATGGCGTCAGAGTCGGGTCGGGCCTCGACGTTGCCCAGCAGGGTGGCATTGGTGGCGACCTCCGGGATTGGGAACGTGGCCTGCGGCATTACGAGGCGATTGTGGCTGCCTGTGGCCAACCAAGCCTCCAGATTCTGAATTTTTATGGGAGAAGCAGGTATGTTTGCAGGCCAGGTGATTGTCCGGCCGTTTTCGCGGCCGAGGAAGATGGTGTTGACAAAGCCCGTTGTCTGGGCGATGGCCGCACCAAATGTGGCGTCGTCTTCGACCTGGTAGGAGGAAGGCTCGGTATAAAGCATGTCGAAAGCGACCGCCTTGGCGCCCTGGCGGCGGCAGAATTCGAGGATTGGCGCATAAACGGTGCGGGGCCAGGGCCAGCGCAGAGCCATTTCCTTGTTGACCCAGTCCAAGCTTTGCTGGTCGATGAAGATCAGGCGGATTTTGCCGGTAAACGGGCTGGGCTTCGCCAGGCCGGCAACGCGCCAGTCCCAGGTTTTGGCCTCAAACCGGTCCAGTGCGCCAAAGCCCCATAAGCCCAAAGCCACTCCTGCGGCCGCCAATCCGATTCCCAATCCATGTAATATCTTGTTCGACATAATCCGACGGCGCAGGGTCAACCCTTAGAATAGAGATTAACGACTTATTCATCAGATTCTTTGCAATTCCTTCTCGATTTTCTCCAGGTGAAAATGGTTGGACATCAGGCAGAACAGGTAAACTCGCACGCGGCAGCGCTCCGCGGTCTCCGCCACACGCGCCAGTAGATATTTACGATCCCATCGGTCTTGAACAGGTTTTCTTTGCCATTCGACCTGACCGTAACGTGATAGATCGCGCCGGGATATTCCACTCTCAGCTGTCGTGCCATGCGGTTACTCTATGCCATCATCACTCTAAACGCAAGTCCTTATTATTTAATATCCGGGTAGCAACTCGTTGTATATAAACATTCTACAACGAGCTGCCCCCCACAGTCCCGGACGAGCACAATTAATGCATCCGGTTCTTCAGACCGAGCTTTTCACACGGTT
The DNA here is from genome assembly GCA_041653875.1 of Kiritimatiellia bacterium. Taxonomy (GTDB): domain Bacteria; phylum Verrucomicrobiota; class Kiritimatiellia; order JAAZAB01; family JAAZAB01; genus VSJD01. The sequence continues at coordinate 61 of JBAZEM010000019.1, read as the reverse complement.
TGGTAGAGATTATGGATTATACGAGGCAACGCCAGCGGATGGCGGTTTAACAGGGTCGCAA
>JBAZEM010000018.1:0-57468 GCA_041653875.1 Kiritimatiellia bacterium | reverse complement strand
TGTAAAGTTCCATTCGTTCGTGGTACATTTTTGCATAGGTTGACACCTCGCCTTTCTTGTAATAAGTCCTTGTAGCACAAGAACTTGAGGCTGTCAACCCATTTTCTTTATGAATAATTCAGGTTAGTACCGGTAATGCTCCGTTTTGTAGGGGCCCTGGCTTTTAAGGCCGAGATAGGCCGCCTGCTTGCGGGAGAGCTTTTCCAGTTGGACGCCCAGTTTGCCCAAATGCAAACGGGCGACTTTTTCATCCAACAGCTTGGGCAGGACGAAGACGCCGACGGGGTATTGCTCCGGATGGGTAAAGAGTTCGATCTGCGCCAGCACCTGGTTGGCAAAACTGTTCGACATCACGAAACTGGGGTGTCCCGTGGCGCAGCCCAGGTTGACCAAGCGCCCCTCCGCCAGCAAAACGATGCTCCGCCCGCTCGGGAACGTGATTTTATCCACCTGCGGCTTGATGTTTGTCCAAGTGTAGCGCCGGATTTTTTCGACTTCGATTTCCGAATCGAAATGTCCGATATTACAGACTACGGCCATGTGTTTCATCCGGCGCATGTGCCGCTCGGTGATAACAGCGCAACAGCCGGTGGACGTGACAAACAAATCGCCGATGGCGCAGGCCTGGTCCATGGTCACAACCTCATAACCTTCCATGGCGGCCTGCAAGGCGCAAATGGGATCGATCTCGGTCACCAGGACGCGCGCCCCCTGTCCGCGCAGGGATTGGCAACAGCCCTTGCCGACATCGCCATATCCGGCCACCACGGCCACTTTGCCGGCCAACATGACGTCCGTGGCGCGCATGATGCCGTCCACGAGCGAGTGACGACAGCCGTAGAGATTGTCAAACTTGGATTTCGTGACCGAATCGTTGACATTAAACGCGGGGAACAGCAGGCGCTTTTTCTCCATCATCTGGTACAGCCGATGCACGCCCGTGGTGGTTTCCTCGGAAACGCCCACGATGGACGGCACAATCCGGTGAAACCGCCGCGCATCCCGCCGCCTGGATTTCTTCAACTGCGTCAGCAAAGCGCGCTCGTCGGGACTGCCGGGGTTGGCATCCAAAACTTTCGGATTGTCCTCCGCCTGATGGCCCAAGTGCACAAAAAGAGTGGCGTCACCGCCATCATCCAGGATGGTGGTGGGACCCTGACCGCCCCCCCAGTCCAAGGATTGGTCCAGGTATTCCCAATATTCCTTCAGGGATTCGCCCTTGTAGGCGAACACCGGTGTGCCGCGCGCGGCGACGGCGGCGGCGGCATGGTCCTGGGTCGAAAAGATATTGCAACTTGACCAGCGCACCCGGGCGCCCAAAGCCTGTAAAGTCTCGATCAACACGGCCGTCTGGATGGTCATGTGCAGCGAACCGGTAATTCGCGCGCCGCGCAGCGGACGCTGGCGGCCATATTCCCGGCGCAGGGCCATCAGGCCCGGCATTTCCACCTCGGCATAGTCGATTTCCTTGCGGCCCCAATCGGCCAATTTCATGTCGGCCACCGCAAATTGTTGTGTGCGTTTAGGCATGGGCTCCTTTCAGAATCGTTAAATGGCTTTGCGCAGCGCCGCAATCTTATCGGTCTTTTCCCACGTGAACGAATTAAGGTCCTTCGTCCGCCCGAAGTGGCCATAGGCGCTGGTGGCGCGATAAATCGGCCGCAACAAGCTCAAGTTCTCGATGATCTGAGCCGGCTTGAGCCCGAAAACGCGGGTGACGGCCTTCTCGATTTTCTCGTCGGCAACGCTCCCCGTGCCGAAAGTATCGACCAGCACCGAGACCGGATCGGCGAAGCCGATGGCATAGGCCAGTTGGACTTCGCAGCGGCGGGCCAGTTTGGCCGCCACGATATTTTTGGCAATGTAGCGCGCCATGTAGGCGGCGCTACGGTCCACCTTGGAGGGATCCTTGCCGGAAAAGGCCCCGCCGCCGTGCCGTCCCATACCGCCGTAGGTGTCGGCAATGATCTTGCGCCCGGTCAGCCCCGTGTCACCCTGCGGGCCGCCGACTACAAAGCGGCCGGTCGGATTGATCAGGCAGCGGGTTTTGGCATTCAGATACTTCGCCGGAATTACCTTGCGAACGATTTCATCGATAATGGCCTTGCGCAATTTGGCGTAAGCCACGTCCGGCGCATGCTGGGTGGAAATCACCACCGTATCCACGCGCACCGGTTTGTCGTCCTCGTAAATCACCGTGACCTGGGATTTGCCGTCCGGCCGCAGAAAGGGAAGTTTTCCACTGCGCCGCGCGGCCGACAGGGCGCGAGTCAGACGATGAGAGAACATGATCGGCATGGGCATCAGTTCCGGAGTCTCGTCGCATGCATACCCGAACATCATGCCCTGGTCGCCGGCGCCCTGCTCCTTGAACAGTCCCTGCCCCGCCGTCACGCCCTGGGAAATGTCCGGCGATTGCCGGTCCAACGCCACCAGGACGGCGCAGGAATTGGCGTCAAAACCCATGCCGGCATCCACGTACCCGATTTCCCGGATCGTGTCCCGCACCACATCGGCATAATTGACGGAGGCCTTGCTGGTAATTTGACCGGCGATGATCGCCATGCCCGTGGCGACCAGGGTTTCGCATGCCACGCGGGCGTGCTTGTCCTGGGCCAGGTTGGCGTCCAGGACGGCATCCGAAATCGCGTCGGCAATTTTGTCCGGATGGCCTTCCGTCACCGATTCCGAAGTGAACATGTGCTTCCTGGTAGCCATGATATGATTCTCCTGCGATATGAGGTTGCGCGAGTTTTCGATTAGCCGCCATCTCGCAAACCGGGGAATTATGCCGGAATCACTCCACCATTTCAAGAATTTCCGGCGCGATTTTTTTGGTCAGCTCCCGGAACATGTCGTGCACGTCCACGGAGGATTGCGTCGTCAATGCCATTTGGGCAATTTCACGGGCTTCCGTCAGACTGACCCGGCGGATGGCATCCTTGACCAGGGGCAAGGCGGAGCAACTGACGCTCAACTCGTCAACGCCCAACCCCAGCAGGAGCGGCGTCATCAGCGGGTCGCTGGCCATGCCGCCGCAGATGCCGGTCCAGATGCCGTGGCGATGGCCGCTGTCGATGGTGTTCTTGATCAGCCGCAGGATGGCCAGGTGGGTGGGCTCGTAGAGATAGGCCACCCGTTCGTTGCCGCGGTCGATGGCCAGGGTGTATTGGACAAGATCGTTGGTGCCGAGACTGAAAAAATCGACATAGGGCGCCAGCAGATCGGCCACCAGCGCGGCCGCAGGCACTTCAATCATGGCGCCCACCTCGACATGCGGGTTGAACGGATGGCCTATTGCCAACAATTCCTTTTTAGCCTGGTCCAGAATCAGGTTGGCGCGGACAATTTCATCGAGGTTGCTGATCATGGGATACATGATGCTGACATTGCCCACAATACTGGCGCGCAGGATGGCGCGCAATTGCGTGCGAAACAGGTCCGGCTGGGCCAGGCAAAAACGGATTGCCCGCCAGCCCATGAAGGGATTCGACTCCTTCCAGTTCACGTCCAGATTGGAAAGGAACTTGTCGCCGCCGAGATCCAGCGTGCGAATAATGACCGGCGCCGGCGACAGGCGCTGGGCCACGGTCCGGTAAGCGTCGTATTGCTCCTCTTCCGTGGGAAGTTCCTTGCGCGACATGTAAAAATATTCCGTCCGGAACAGGCCCACGCCTTCGGCGCCGCCGTCCAACACCGCATCCACGTCCTTGGGCAACTCGATATTGGCGGAAAGCGTGATACGGTAGCCGTCCACCGTTTCCGCCGGCAAATCCTTGAGACGCCCAAGCTCGATCTCAATGCCGCGCTTGGATTCCGCCTGGCGCAGGGCCTGCGTCCGGCGCTCCAGGGTGGGACGCAGGACCACCAAGCCCTTGCCGCCGTCCACGAGCAACTCGTCGCCGGAGCGCACTTCCTGGCTGATATTATGCAGGCCGACCACCGCCGGGATGCCCAGCTTGGCGGCAACGATGGCGGTATGGGCCGTCGGACTGCCCAGGTCCAGCACGATGCCCCCCACCCGCTCCTTGTTGATCGACACCGTTTCCGAAGGCGACAGATCGACGGCCACGACAATCGTGCCCGGCTCGCTAATGTCCGCCAGCGTCACCTGTTTGCCGGCCAGGTTGTGCAAAATGCGGCGGGCAACGTCCTGCACGTCGTTGGACCGCTCGCGCAAGTATTCATCCTTGACCCGCGCCAGCGACTGCGTAAAACCCGTCGCCACGTCCCGGAGCACGACCTCCACATTTTTACGGCGTCCCTCGATGCCCGCGAACACATTCTTTATGAAAGGGCCATCGTCCAGGAACAGCAGGTGGGCATCGAAGATGCCGGCCACGTCGGGGTCGCAATCCTTCTGGATGGCGCGAATCTGCCGGCGGGTCGCAATGAGGGCCGCTTCATAACGCGCAATTTCGCGGGGCACATCCTCGCGCGAAATATCGCGCTCAACGACATGATCGTCCGGCGGCGTCCGCAGGAACGCGCGTCCGATGACGATGCCCGCGGACACGCCGATACCGCGAAAAACCACTTCGCCGGCTGGCATTGGCTCTGGAGAAACGGCGTCCATGGCGGTTAAAATCTTAAAAAATGGTTAATGGTCTCTTATTTCGGATTTAGGATTTTTGATTTCGGATTGGAAACCCACAATCTCGAATCATATAAATCCGCAATCGGAAATCCACAATCCGCAATCGAAGAAGGGCTACTCTTCGTAAAACTTGTTCGCAAACAGCCGCTCGATTTCATCGAGGGCCTGCTCGGCATCCACGCCCTCGGCCATGATCCTGATTTTCGCGCCACAACTGGCTTCCATGGTCATCAGCCCCATGATGCTTTTGCCGGACACCCGCACCGCCCCCTTTTCCACAGTCACATCCGACAGGAACTTGGAAGCCGTCTTGACCAACATGGCCGCCGGCCGGGCGTGGATGCCGTATCGGTTCTGGATCACATATTCCCGCACGATTTTCGGATTATTTTCGCCGGCAGAATGACTCATGGCAAACGATTCCTTTTTGTCAAGACAGCCATTAACTTCGCGTCCAGTTCCTTGGCGGCGTCATGACCCAAACGCTTCAATTTTTCGTTCATCCCGGCCACCTCGATGATATGGGCCAATTCCCGTCCCGGCGCCGCCGGAATCGTGATATGCGGCAACTCCACGCCCAGCACGTTGCGGCACTCCGGCACCATGCCCAAGCCCTGATCCTCCAGTTCGTTCACCTTGCGCAGGGTTACGATAAGGTCCAGATTTTTCTCCTCGCGCACCGAAGCCACCCCGAAGAGACTGGGCACATGAATGATGCCCAGGCCGCGGAGCTCCATGTGGTAGCGCGTCACCGGCGACGAGCCGCCAATAATCGTGCGGTCGTCATGCCGCCGCAGAATGGTAAAGTCATCGGCCACGAGACTGTAGCCCCGGACGATCAGGGCCAGGGCCGCCTCGCTTTTGCCGATGCCCGGCCGGCCCTCGATCAATACGCCGATCCCCATAATGTCCACCATGGTGCCCTGAACGGTGAGCGTCGGAGCGAACAAGTTCTCCATGATGACAGTGGCGGTGTTGACAAAGGCGCCCGTAATCATTGGCGTACGGAACACCGGCACCTTGAAAATCCGGGAGATTTCCACGATTTCCGGACAGGGCTTCCGATTACGGCAGATCACCAGGCAGGGGATATTATGATTAAACAGGTTGCGCAAGGCGGCATAGCGGCGCGCGCGCGACAGCGACGCCAGGTAATCGTGCTCGGCCATGCCGATCACCTGGATCCGGCGATGCGCAAAATGCTGAAAAAAACCGGCCAACGCCAGCCCGGGCCGGTGAATGGCGGGTTCATGGATAATCCGCGCCAAACCCCGTCCGCCGTCAATCATTTCCAGCGACGTTTTGTCGCCAACGGCCGCGAAAAAATCTTTTACAGTAATGGCCACTGGTTAACTCCGTTTTGCACTTGGGCGGCTGTTTCAGATCGAGTTAGGCGGCCAAAGGCCGCGACTTTGCCGTTCTCTCGAACGGCGCTACAACGAGCCGGTGTAGTTGCGGTTCGATAGAACCGCTTGCCGCCGTGTGGATTGAAATTCCTTAACATCAAATTAGGCCCCGCAGCGGGGCGGCTTTTCATAACGCCCGGTGAGGGCACCGGGCCTACAGTATTGTAGGCCGGGTACCCTGACCCGGCGGGTTTGGATTTCCTATACATCAAATTAGGCCCCGCAGCGGGGCGATTCTTTTTCATGTAGAGCCGACTTTATGTCGGCTATCTTCGGACAGAATAGCCGGTGTGAAACCGGCTCTACATCGGTTTATCGTGCCGCAGGCAGATCTGCCCCTGGTGTTCCCATCTGCCGCCGGCATCAACCCTGACGGTTCAGTTCCTGCTCGAAATCCGCGAGCTTGGTGCGATGTTTGGCGCTCTTATGATCCACCATTTTGTCCCGCGCGCAACGCAACTGACGATCCACCTTGTCCGCCACTATATCCACGGAGGCATACAAATCGTCCGACTCCTCCTTGGCCTCGATGCGCAAATGATGCTTGCCCTGCACAACGACCTCGATAATATGCCGGAACTTTTGAGTGTCAATGATCACATGGGCATATTCCACATTCGGATAGGCCTCCAGCACGGCCGCCAACTTGGCATGCACATGGGCTTTCTGGGTTTCCGAAATATCCGCGTGGCGGCTGGTGATGTTAATCGTCATAATGCGTGTTCTCCCTCGATTGCTTTGTGGGTTCCTAATTTGCGATTCGTAATTACTAAAACAAAGGGAACGACTGCTGCAAGGCAGAATACAGAAACAATCGATGTTCAGCAACATCAACTTGCAGGCCCCAAACCAAATCATGTTCGCATTTGAGCGTTGGACGTGGCAACAGCAAAATAGTGGCGAGTCGAGGGCGGAACTTGGCGGCCCGCGCGCGGAGCGTCGGCGGCGTCTTGCGGCGCGATGCCTGACGAGTGTCAGCCCGCCTGCCGCGCCCGCAACGCTGTCACGTAGCGACTGCGGGCAGGCAACACCATGCATAGCATTGCGGACAGGCAAGCGCGGCGCATGCACCGCATATTGCCCGGCCTTACTTCCCCCTTTCCTTATTTCCTGTTTCCAGACCCTGATGCATCCAAAGGTTTGAGATAATCGCCGGGATTGCTCAAACCTCCATGCGGCGGCTCGGACCAGGGCAATATTTTAATTTCATCGCCACCCATAGGCGTTGGCGAAAGAAAAAGCGCCACCCGCAAACCGTCCGTAAAATAGCGGTCACCGGTCAAATTGCGCCGGGGCGCAAGCGGTGTCGCGCTTGTGCCGCCGGCGGCAAAACCGATTTGGGCCACACACTGGGCCTTGATCAAATCCTGGACCAGGCTCCAGCGGGCGCCATCCACGTCCGGATCGATTTCATGGGTGGTCAACCAGGGCGTGCGCGCGGTGAGCCGCACGCCGATATCGCGGCTGATTTGGCCGGCCCAGACCGGCTGTCCGCCGAAGGTCAGCGGCATGAGCCACAGGCGCAAATGATTGCGCGCATGGATGTTTTCGCGGATCTTCTGAAAGGCCGCGTCCTGGCGACGCCCGCAAACGAACAGCGGACTGACGGGCGAATGGCGGTAACCGGACCCGGAAACGAAGGCCCCCATTGTGCGAAAGGCGGTGTACGTGTCGAGGATTTCGGTTTCATCCCAGCCGACGGAGATCAAAGCCGGAAAAAGGACACTCCAGGGGGCAACGATAAAAAAATTGATCGGATCGCCGGCCGCCCTGGCGGCGGCATCGCTCGTATGCGCGGGCCAGGCCTCCAAACTGCGGCGCAAGACGGCCATATTCGTCGTATCGGCGTTGGCGTCCGTAATCCGGTTGGTGGAATCCGCGCACCAGGACGCGTCCTGCTTGGCATGGTCCGTGCGCAAGCGCTGCGTTGGGACCATGAAACTGAACCGTTGCAACACGCCGGTGCTCAGCAAGGCGATCGAATAAACCTGACTGCCGTCATTCAGCGCCGTATAGATAAACCCGCTTTGATCGCTTCCCGGCGGAATGTAATAATCGAAAGACACTTCCTCAATGCGGACTTCCTGGCGCCGCTCAACTTCCTCCGAGATCAGCATGCCGCGGAAACGATGGGCGACTTCGGCGGACGAAAAATAGGCCGGATCGGTAAAGGCCGGCAGAAGCCAATAAGGTCTTTTCGAGCGGTTGGCCACGCGCAGCCACAAGGGCTGAATGCGTTCCTTTTGGAGCGGCAGACCGAAATGCTCCTTGGTCTGCGCATCGCCGGGCAAAACGATCCAGACCGTCAGATCGCCATCCTGCCGGGAAAAAGCATTCTGCAACCACCGGACATCGTCAACCGGCCGAGGCCGGCCACCGGTTGCGCATCCGCCGGCGAACAAAACCGCGCCCAACGACACGCCCCAGACCGCCGCGGTCCGGACCAAGCCATGCGCCCAATACCGGCCGCGGCACAATACCAGGATGTAGATCGCTTTCATATTCGCAACGAACATTAACGTCCATTCGATTTAGTTTCAATCGAAATGGCAGGCAAACTCGCAACTACCAAATTTTTTAAACTACGAAACACGCGAAATACACGAAAAAAAGACTTTGAATCTGGGGGTACAAAAAGATTTATTACACCCTCTTTTTTCGCGCTTTTCGCGTGTTTCGTAGTTGTTTCTTTTTGACCAACGCCCTCATGGATTCAGGCTGGCGCATTTCGTCAAATCCACACGCACATTCTGACCCGGCGTCAATCCAATCCACACATTGCCGGCATCGTTGGTTTCCGGCGTCGTTTCCCCCGGCTCGACACACCGGATACGCCAAGTGGCGGACATGCCGTCCGGATTGCGGCGCTCGACCGTCACCATATCCGGCGAATCCTGTCCCGGCATGGCGCCGAGGTGTCGGCCCCAGCCGAGGTGTCGGCCCCAGGCGATTTTCAAAACAGTTTCACCACGCCGAACCAGAAACGCGTTGGAGGCGGCTTGATATTGCCGGTCCAAGCCGCCGTGCCAGGCGCTCCAGGCGTCATTGGCAAGCTCCCGGATCGGAATGCCGTTTGCGCGCGCGGCGGCGAGCGTCTGCCGGAAAACGGGCGAACGCGAATTAGTCGAAGCACACCACAGTTCCCTGACACGGAATGTGGCCAATATATCCGGCGCCCCGCCAGAGTGACGTTCATCCGCCGCCGGCAGCACCAGCGCGGAGAGCCGATTGACGCCCTGCTGTTTCAGTTTCTGTGTCACACTCCGGCCATAAAAGCGCGAACCGGCATGGACCAGCATGGGCGAAGTACCCGGCGCTTCGATCAGGCAGATAGGAATGCCGCCGACATTGGCGATATCGGCGGAGACCCGGTTACGGTTCAGGAACATACTGCCCAGCAAGGCCGCGGCTAATAAAACCGGTCCCGCCAGCCAGAGCCTCCGCAGGCCCCAACCGGGGCGCAGAACCCAGACTGGAAGCCAGACTGCGAGTGTCCCGAACCACACAAGCATGGCCCAGACCGGCGGCGCGACAACAAAAAAATGGCCCCATGGAATCCGAGCCATGGCATCGGTTATCCAAAGCAAAAACGAGACGAGGGCCACGTTCGTGAAATTAAACACTTCGCCCAGCCAGGGCAACCATGTTCCGAACAGAATCGAGAGACAACCGGCCAGCAGGACAAACGTACTGACGGGAATGACAATCAAGTTGGCCAGCAAGGCCACCGGCGAAACCAGGTTGAACCAGCGGGCAATGAGCGGCGTAGAAACCAGCCAGGCCGCCAAAGATGAGACCAGCAACAGGGTGTTGACGCGGGCGGTATTTCGCCAGAACTGAACAGCGGAGCGTTCCGGTTCCAGGCGCCAGGGGTCCGCCAGGAACCATGGTTCCACCTTTTTCAGCATAGGCGGACAGAGAACAATCAGCCCGGCCACCACGCCGAACGAAAGCAGAAATCCGTAATCGAACAGTTGAAACGGGGCCACGGCCAGAATCAGGATGGCCGCCAGGGCCATGGCGGAGGGCAAATCGGGTTTGCGGTGGAGCAAGGGCCCGAGGAAAACCAGGAGCGCCATCAACGAACCGCGCACGGCGCTGGAACTTAAACCGGTGGAGATCGTAAAGACGATCAAAACCGGCGCCACGTAGAGGAACCATTTCACCCGGCACACGCGCTGGGACTGGAGCACCACGATGATAAACAAGGCCAGGATGGCGACGTGCTGTCCGGAAATGGCGAAAATATGATAGGTCCCCGTGGCAATAAAATTGCGGCGAAGCTTGTCCGGCAATTCCTGGCGGTAACCCAGCAGTAGCGCCTGCAAAAGCCCCACGACTTCAGGGCGATGGTCAATTCCGCGCGCCAGGCAATCGGCCGCCTTCCGCCGCCCCTGGAAACACCAGGCCATGAGCCGTGCCCCCTGCCCCTCGGCCATGCAAACGCTTGCCGCCGGATCCGCGGAGAAAGAATACCGGTTCTTAATCCATTCCAGGATCGGACGCTCATTTGGGAAGCGGGCGTTATCCACAAGCACACCGGCCAGGCGCCAGCGCTCGCCATAGCGCGGCAAGTGACGCCCCGTCTGGTCACGCAATTTGACTTGAACCGTGCCGCGCGCCGTTTGCCAGGACGGAAGGCGGCGGATCGTTTCCACACGCACGGGAAAATTCCAGGCGCGGTTTGTCCCATCCCGCGCCGAGCGGAGAAAGGGATCGTCCGTAATGACGCCGACGAGTTCGACCCCTTCGCGCGGCCGATCCATCAACGCCGCCAACTCGCGCCCGGAGGGATTACGCAGATAGAGCGCCACATTCAGCCAGGCGGCCAGTAGAATTGCCAGGTGCAGGCAGAGAAGACTGACGACGAACGACAGACGACAGACGACGGCCCGGAGAGGAATGAGGACGGACGGCAGAAGACGGACTGAGGATGGGCTGTAGCCCGTGGGCTGTGGGCTGAGGGATGACGGCGCCGAGACCGGCAGGCGCCCACGCGAAACGCGCGGCAAGCGCGCGACCCAATTCCCGGCCAATGACAACAGCAATGTCGATGTCGCCGCCAGGAAAATAACACACACGTGAAAACCGGGGAAAAGGACACCGCAAGCGATCCCAAGGATACAGCACACGGCCACGCCCAAGAGCGGCCGACGCGGGATTGACTGACTGGAATATTGCTCGGACATTCTGACGCCCACACTCCCTTACCCCGCTACCCAAAACTGCCTTTATTCCTCTCCGGGCCGTCGTCTGTCGTCCGGCATCTGGCGTCCGTCTTGCCCTACTCCCGCCGCCGGATGGCCTCAATGCGCTGGAGGACCGGCGGATGGCTGTATTCTAAAAACACCTTGAACGGGTGCGGGGTCAGGTTGGAGAGATTATCAACGCTCAACTTTTTCAAGGCCGCGATCATGCTCGCCGGCCGGTTGCCGGTGGACACGACAAACGCGTCGGCCTCGTATTCGAAGCGTCGGCTCACCCAGTTGCCGAAGACGGAAAGTGTCATGTCGATTGGCGCATAGAGCAGGCCGAAAAACACGATTCCCGCATAAACGGAAGGCGTGGCCACGCCAAAAGCCTGGAAGAGCGCGGGCGAACGGATCGTCAGGGAGAGGATAAAGAACATCAGACCGGAACCGGCCAGCGAAATCAGCAGAAATTTATAAATATGACGGCGCTGGTAATGGCCGATCTCGTGGGCCAGCACGCTGACCAATTCCGGCACGGTATGTTTTTTGACCAGCGTGTCGTAGAGCACGATCCGCCGGAACCGGCCGAATCCCGTGAACATCGCATTGGCCTTGGAAGAGCGCTTGGAGCCATCCATAATGTACACACCCTGCATCTTGAAATCCTGCGCGCGGGCATAGGTTTCGATCGCCTGGCGCAGTTCGCCCGGTGGCAGAGGCGTAAATTTATTGAAGAGCGGCATGATGGCGACCGGCGCGATGAATACCAGGAACAACTGGAAGCCAAAGAGCCCCAGCCAGGCATAGACCCAGGCCCACGATCCGGCCTTCTCGAAAAACCATAGAACGAGCGCCAGCGCCAGGGCGCCCAGCACACCGCCCAACGCCGCGCTTTTCAGCAGATCCAGCACAAAGGTTCCGACCGTCATGCGGTTGAATCCGTAGCGCTCCTCGATCACGAACGTCTCATAGACCGCAAACGGAAGCTGAATGAAAAAAACCGGGGTTATCAGCAGGGCGGCAAAAATCAGGCCGGTGACAATCGGGCCAACCTGGAAATAACGCGCCGCCTGGTCCACCAGGGCAAAACCGCCCGCCAGGATAAAGGCAACGATCATGGCGGTAAAAACAATGGTTTTAATCATCGCCAGCCGGGTATTGGCGCGCAGATAATCCTGGGCCGTCTGGTAGCGCGCGGCGTCATAATACCCCTCGAATTCCGAAGGCAGGCGCGTCGTCAACTGCCGGAGATTGAGCCAGTTGACCAGGACGTCCAGCAGGCATGCGCCGATCAAAATCGCCAGAATGGCGCCAAGTATTTTATGGGCTACCGTGGTCATTGGTTAACTCCGATAAGATAGCCGACATAAAGTCGGCTCTACACAAGGCAGTCTCAATGTAGAGCCGGTTTTACACCGGCTATCCACGCTACTCAATGTAGAGCCGGTTTTACACCGGCCATCCAAACTACTCAATGTAGAGCCGGTTTCACACCGGCCATCCAAACTACTTAACAATGTAGAGCCGGTTTCACACTGGCCATCCAAACTACTTAACAATGTAGAGCCGGTTTCACACCGGCTATCCGGCCGACACGCCGGTATAATACGTTTCGCCGTTGCGCACTTCGGCCCGCACGGCGTGTTCCGTGACCAGTTCCTGCACGATTGTCTCGACATCTTCCCGGCTGAGCGCAAAGGACTGCGCCACATCCTCGGCCGTGCAGGGGCGGCGCCGGAGCATGGCCAGCACGGCGGGTTTATCGGCATGGCGCGATCCTGATCGCGCTTCCCGCTTCGCCAAGGCTTCGCAGGACAGGTCGCGCATCGGGACGCCGCCGGGGGCAAAGTGCGCGATGACTTCGGCCGCCGGCGTAAAACACCCGGCCAGGGAACGCAACTGCGACTCCGGGAGCGCCGCCACGTTCCGCCGGGCCGTGGGCCGCACGGCGGTGTTCAACTGGACCCGATCCGGCCGGATCGTCCGGGCCAGCGCGGCGATGGCCGCAACCTGGCTGGGCGCCGCGTTGATCCCAGGAATCAAAAACACTTCCATCCATAATTCGCCGGAAAACTCCCGCCGGAATTTTTGCAACCCAGCCAACAGCCGGTCAAACGCCAAATCCGCATGCGGACGGGTAACGGCCTCGAAAGACGCCTGGTCCCAGGCGGAAAGCGAAACCTTGACCACGTCGGCCAGCGCGGCGGCCGCGCGCACTTCCGGCAAATGCAGCAGGGTGCTGTTGGTGAGCAAGGCTGACCTAACCCGCCCCTGGACGCGAATAGCGGAAAGCACGTCGCCAAAACGCGTGTGGAGCGTGGGTTCCCCGGACCCGGTTACGGTTATGAAGTCGGCCTTCAAGTTGAGCGCGAACCAGGCCGCCAGTTCTTTCAGAACCTCCTCCGTGGGCGCATATTCCTTGCGTTCCAGCGTCAGATGCGTGGTCGCCCCCACTTCGCAGAAAATGCAGTCCAGCGTGCAGGTCTTGCGCGGCACAAGGTCCACACCCAGCGAAAGCCCAAACCGTCGTGAAGGCACGGGGCCGAACAAGTATTTGAAATTAGGCATAGTTCTTTGTTCTTGGTTCTTGGTTCTTCGTTGAATATGCTTCATTCAATATTCGGCGTTGGACGTTGGGCGTTTGCCGGGGTTTAGTACATTTTCTCGTACTCGCCCTTGCCCAGGCGCTTCAGCTTATGGAAGCCGGCCTGGCGGGCGCGGCGATCGAGCGAACTTTTCGAGCCGCCAACCGCCGGCGCCGAGATCAAGCGGCTGACCGGCGCGCCGCAGGCGGGGCATTTGTCCAAAGGCGGCGACTGCATGAGCTCCAAGCGCTCGAATGGCCGGCGGCAGATGTCGCACCCCTGCGCCGGGTCGTTGGCCTGATATTCGTGAATCGGCATTATAATAGTATTTCGGATTTTCGATTTCGAATTTATGGTTGAAAACAATTTAACAGGCCGGGCTTAATTCATTTTCTCCTTGACTCCACCATTTTTTACTGGAAACTATCTGCGTTTCTTTTGACCGGCCAGCGGTGCATCCTCGCTCCCGACCCGACCATGCTCGCGAACGGACGGCACTATAACAAAGGACACTCCGGCATGAAATCGAATTTTCAATGCAATCTGGCGTGCCAGGGCGCAGCCTCTCGGCGAAGCCTGGCGTGCCAGGGCGCAGCCTCTCGGCGAAGCCTGGTTTGCTGGCTCGCAATCGCCTTGGTAATGGCCGCCGGCACGCCCAGTTTTGCGCGCATCAAGCAGGCCAACACCATTGCCCGCGATCCCTATGTGGGCGCCATCGTGATCGACGCCGACAGCGGCCAAATCCTGGCGGCCGACAAGCCCGACACCAAGGCCTATCCCGCCAGCGTGCTGAAACTCATGGACCTCCTGATCGTCCTCGACAAAATCAAGTCCGGCGCCCTGACCCTGCAAGACAAGGTGCTGACCACGGCGGAAGCTTCCAGGATCGGCGGCTCGCAGGTGTATCTCAAAGAGAACGAGACGTTTACGATCGACGAACTACTGTATGCCCTTATGGTGCAATCGGCCAACGACGCCGCCACGGCCCTGGCAATCCACGTCGCCGGCAGTAAGGACGGGTTTGTCGAGCTCATGAACCAACGCGCCCGCGAGTTGGGCATGACGTCCACGGAATTCCATTCGATCCACGGCCTGCCGCCGGGGGCCGGCCAGAAACCGGATGTCACCACCCCGCGCGACCTGACGCGCCTGGCGCGCGAACTATTGAAATACCCGGACACCCTGCGCTACACCTCGACCCGCGAACGCGGGTTCCGCAACGATACGTTTATCATGCGGACGCACAATCACCTTATGGGCCGGGTCGAGGGTTGTGACGGCATGAAAACCGGCTACTTCACCGACGCCGGCTATTCCATCGTCGCCACCGCCCGGCGGGGCAATAACCGTGTCATCGCCGTGGTCATGGGCAGCGCCAATCGCAAGCTTCGCGACACCAAGGCAACCGAATTGCTGTCCAAGGGATTCATGCTCATGCCGAAGAAACCGGTAATTACGCCACCCATTGCCAATACGCCCGCAATCACGAATCCTCCGCCGGCAGTCCCGCCGCCGGAAGGCGGCTCAGCCGGCCGCACAACCGCCAAGATTGGCCTGCTAATCGCCATCCTGGCTCTGGCGGCCATGGGGCTCGCCTATTTCATGCGCCGGCGCCGGCAGTCTCCGGAATGAGGATGGTTTTACTGTCAACCAAAAAAATATATTGCATTGATTTTTTTAATTGACACGGTAAAGTCGCGCCCAATTTTGTTTTCAAGCCTCCGGATCGATTTGAATCAGGCGGCCAAAGACCGTAACTGTTACTGTAGCCCGCCTGCAACGCTGTAGCACTGCGGGCAGGCCGTCGGACGTTAGGCCGACGTTTTCCGGTCACTCACGCGAGCCTACCTGCCCGCAATGCTGCGCATAGCGTTGCAGGCGGGTCGTCTCGCGGCTACAAAAGATTGTCCGCGGGAGGCGGATCCGCCTCTGGCGGAAAATTATTTAACATGAACTTAGAAGGCATACTTTCATTGGCCGTTTTGGCGCCGTTGCTCGGCTCTTTGTTTTTGCCGTTGGTCGGCCGCTGGTCGGAGCGCGCGCGCAACGGACTATCGCTGGTTTTCGTTCTGATCGCGCTTGGCATGGCCGCCGCACTGATCCCAGCCGTCACCGCCGGGGCGACCGTCTCCGTGCAATTGGCCGGATTCACGCTCTTTTACGCCGACAGCCTGGCCGTGTTCATGGCAATCGTATCCTCGCTGGTGGGCGCCGTCATTGTCCTGTATTCCTTCGGTTATATCAGCCACTATCCCTGGCGCAACGAATACTATTTTATGGTGGTCATTTTCCTGGGCGCCATGATGGGGCTGATTTTCTCGCGGAACCTGCTCATCCTTTACCTGTTCTGGGAAATCACGGCCATTGCCTGCTGGCGCTTAATCGGCTTTTTCCGTGAGAAAAGCTATGTGCTCAAAGCCGACAAAGCCTTCCTCGTCACCGTCTTCGGCGCCCTGGCAATGCTCCTCGGGTTCATCATGATTTACAGTCAGACGGGCTCCTTCGACCTGGGCCGGATCCAACAGGCCCTGCAAGGACGTCCGATCGCCAATATTGCCGTGGTGCTGATTCTCTGTGGCATCCTGTCCAAGTCCGCCACGGTGCCCCTGCATACCTGGCTTCCTGACGCCGGTGTGGCGCCCTCGCCGGTGACAGCGCTCCTGCATGCCGCCGTGCTGGTAAAAATCGGTGTCTATGTATATGCCCGGCTGTTTCTCACCGGGATGGCGATCGAGCCGGTCTGGCACACGGTGGTCCCGGCCATTGCGGCCGTCAGCGCGCTGGTTTCGGCCGGCGCCGCCCTGATCGAAACCGACCTGAAACGCCTGATCGCATATTCCACGATCAGTCAAATCGGATTCATCTTCCTGGGCCTTGCCATCGGCAACGAGATCGGCCTCGCCGGCGGCTTGCTCTATATCCTCATGCATGGGATCGCCAAAGGCGGTCTGTTCCTGTGCGCCGGCATCGTCGAACAGAACGCCAAAACCAAGGACATCACCAAGATGGGCGGCCTGATCGCGACAATGCCCGTGACCGCCGTCGCCTTCCTGCTTTGCGCCTTTTCGGTCATGGGCATCCCGCCCATGGGCGGGTTTTTCAGCAAGTACATGGTCATCATCGGCGCGGTGACCAGCGGAAATATCGCCATAACACTGACGTTCTTAGTCGGCGCGTTCCTCACGATCATTTACCTGTTCCGCGCATTCACGCTTGTATTTCTGGGCGAATCCAAGCTTGCGCCGGGATTCCGGCCCGCCGAAGGTTCGCCCGTGATGGTTTTCAGCGTCGCCTTCCTGGGCGCACTGTCAATCCTCGGCGGATTGTTCATCAATTTCCCGTCGCAGTTTGTGCAGACCACCGTGCAGCAGATGCTGGGAATGATTCAATAAGACGGCCTGAAGGGCTGAAACTGTTTATGTAGCCGCGGCGGTGACGCCGTGGCCGCCGAAAGAATCCACGCCCTCACAGGCGCGGCTACAAAAATCTTGATTAGCATGAACATCAGTTTTCTATTCGAACCGATTGCGCTTCCCATCGCGGCGGGACTGCTGGCCTTGCTGTTCCGTCGCGGACAGGGCAAGGCCTGCGCCTGGTTTTGCACAGCGATTACGGCCATCCACCTGGCCATTGCGGCCTATCTGTTCGGGAAAGAAGCGAGCCTGGCCCTGCCCTGGGGCGCATTCGAATTCTCCTTAAAGCTTTATCACTTCAGCGGTTTTATTCTGCTGGCGGCGGCGGGATTCGGCTTCCTGATCGCGCTGTATTCCACGGCCTTTATGAACGACCGGCGCTGTCTTAGCCAGTATTACGCTTATTTTCTGCTGACGCTGGGATTGGTCAACGGCGCCGTCCTGGCCGACAACCTGATCGTCATGCTCTTTTTCTGGGAAAGCCTGCTCCTCACCCTGTTCGGCATGATCGTCATCGGCCAGCCCGCCGCCTACAAGACGGCGGTCAAGGCCTTCATTATTTCGGGCGTCGCCGACCTCTGCATGATGATCGGCATCGGGATGACCATTTATATCGCGGGCACCATGACGATGTCCCAGATTCATCTGCAAACAGGCGCGTGGAGCAGCGTGGCGTTTATTTTCCTGATGATCGGCGCCATCGCCAAGGCCGGGGCCATGCCCTTCCACAGCTGGATACCGGATGCCGCCGTGGACGCGCCCTTGCCCTTCATGGCGCTGGTGCCCGCCGCCCTGGAAAAATTGCTGGGCATTTATTTCCTGGCCCGCATCTCGCTGGACCTGTTTGAGCTGGATCCCAAGTCCTGGCTCTCGCCCCTGCTGATGGTCATCGGCTGTATCACGATCCTCCTGGCCGTCATGATGGCCCTGATTCAGCGCGACTACAAGCGCCTGCTCTCGTTCCACGCCATCAGCCAGGTGGGTTACATGATCCTGGGCATCGGCACCGCCCTGCCGGTGGGCATCGTCGGCGGCATCTTCCACATGATCAACCACGCGATGTATAAAAGCTGTCTGTTCCTTTCGGGCGGCGCCGTCGAGAAACAGGCCGGCGCCACCGACCTGGCCAGGCTGGGCGGGTTGCGCGCGCAAATGCCGATAACCTTTATCTGCTTTATCGTGGCGGCCGCCTCCATTTCCGGCGTGCCGCCCTTCAACGGGTTTTTCTCCAAGGAACTGGTTTATGACGGCGCACTGGAGGCCGGACAGGCCTGGCATGTGGGTTGGACCTTCTACGCCGCGGCGCTGCTGGGATCCTTCCTGACGGCGGCCTCCTTCCTGAAACTGGGCCATGCGGCTTACTTGGGAAAACCCGTCGCCGACCATGCCAAGGTCCGCGAAGCGCCTGCGGCCATGTGGATTCCCATGATCGTCATTGCCGCGCTATGCGTCGTTTTCGGGTTATGGAACGCCCTGCCCTTGAATCACCTGATCCAGCCAATCCTCGGCGAGGCCCGTCTGGAAGGCCATTCGTTCGCCGGCTGGCCCACAAGTCTGACCCTCGTGTTGCTGACGATCGCCGTCCTGATCGGCGCACTGCTGAATCATCTCTGGGGCGCCAAACGCGCCGGCAATGGGCTGGGCGCCGCCGATCACATTCATTACGCCCCGGTTCTTCACTCGCTCTATGACAAGGCCGAACAGCGCTTGTTCGATCCCTACGAAATCGGCTTGAAAATCGCCCACGCCATCGCCCGCATCGCCTGGGGCGTGGACCGGGGGATCGATTATATCTATAACACGATGGCCGTGAAGGCGACCTACGCCTTGACCGCCGGCATTTGCAAAGCCCATACCGGCAGTTTATTCGCCTATTTGGCGTGGTCGCTGGCGGGCTTGATTGTGATTATCGCGCTGATCATGGGAGGAATCTGAACGTGCCTGCGTTGCTCATTATCGTTCCATTGCTGGCCATCCTGGCGCTGAATTTGCCGTTTATGCGCCTGATGAACCGGCTGGCGCTCTGGGTCGGCCTGGGGCTGTGCCTGATCCAGGCCCTGCTGGTCGTTCTGGCCCCGGCCTTTTTCTGGAAAGCGCCGCCCCTGTGGTTGGGCCGCCTGCTCCTCTTCGAGCCTTCGGTGGATTGTCTCTCGCTGGTCATGTTTTTGGCCATCGCGATCGTGGGCGCCGTCGCGCTGATGGTCTGCCGCTATTCCATGCACGCCACGTCCGAAGCCGCGGCATCCGTCGCGGAGAAGTCCGCGGCCTGCGGCAACCAGCGCTTCATGGCGATCAATCTCATGATCCTGGCCCTGACGGGCATGAACGGCGTGGTGCTCGCCAATGACTTGTTCTCGTTATACGTGTTCATGGAAATCACGGCGGTGGCGTCCTATATTCTGATCGCGATCGAAAAAGGCGCCAATGCGTTCGAAGGCGCATTCAAATACCTGATCATGTCCGCCGTGGCCACCGCCTTGATTTTAGCGGCGATCGCCCTGCTGATGCTGACCGCCGGCAGTCTCTCTTATACGGCCATCTCGCTGGCCATGAATGCCGCGCCCCACAGCCGCATCGTCCTGGCGGCGGTAGCCATGCTGGCGGTCGGACTTTTCATCAAGGGCGGCCTGATTCCATTCCACGGTTGGCTGCCGGATGCTTACTCGGCGGCGCCCGCGGCGGTCTCCGTCCTGTTGGCGGGCATCGTCACCAAGACCACCGGCGTGTACACACTGATCCGCCTGGTGATCTCCGTCATCGGGTTAAGCGCCACCCTTGAAAACCTGCTGTTGTTCGTCGGCGCCGCCTCGATGCTGGTCGGGGCGCTGGCGGCCCTCGGGCAGAGCGATTTCAAGCGCATGCTGGCTTACTCCAGCATCAGCCAGGTCGGCTACATGATCTTGGGCTTGGGCACAGGCGCCTTGCTCGGCATTGCCGGTTCGATTTTCCATTTATTCAATCACGCCATATTCAAGTCGCTCCTCTTCGTGAATGCGGCCGCGGTGGAACAACAGGCCGGCAGCCGCGACATGAATCGTCTGGGCGGCTTGGCCGAGAAAATGCCGGTGACCGGGTTCACCTCGGCGATTGCGTTCCTGTCCACCGCGGGCATCCCGCCCCTGGCGGGATTCTGGAGCAAGTTGATCGTTATCGTGGCGCTGTGGCAGACCGGCCATATCGTTTATGCCGCGCTCGCCGTCCTGGCCAGCCTGCTGACGCTGGCATATTTCCTCTCGATGCAGCGGCGCGTATTTTTCGGCAAACTGGCCGCGGGCTTTGAAAGCCTCAAGGAAGCCAACGCGTGGATTCTAATTCCGGCCTGCCTGCTGGCGCTGATCACGACCGGCATCGGCATCGGCATCCCGTGGTTATTCGAAACTTTTCTGCTTCCAATCCGGAGCCTGCTGTAAGAATTTCGGATTTTTGATTTATGATTGAAAACAGCCCTGAAGCAAACTTGATTTATTGAATGGCGGCTAATGTTGCAACCATGCCGTTCTATCGAACGGCTGCTACACCGTGTAGCGGCGGTTCGCGAGAACCGCGACGGATTGAAATTCCTTGGCATTAAACTGTTTCTCTGAAAAGTCATATGAATCCCATCCTTTTAATTGTGTTGTTGACGCTCCTCCTGCTGGCGGGGATCTGGAGTGTGATGACGCTCAACCTGTTGAAGTCGGCCATTGGATTGGCCGTGACCAGCGCGATCCTGGCGCTCCTGTTGTTCCTTCTGGACGCGCCCCTGGCGGGGGTTTTCGAGCTTTCCGTCTGCGCCGGCCTGATTACGGTTGTGTTCATCAGCGTGATCAGCCTGACCAAACCGCTGGCGGCCGCCGAAGCCCGGGCGCGCGACCACAGCCGCACGAAGCGCTTTATCTTTTTGCCGGTCCTCATTGTCGCAGTCAGCTGGGGCCTGTATATCCTGCGCCCGCACCTGGATCTGCCCCTGCCGCCGGCCGGCCTGGAAACGGATGTGCGCCAGATGCTCTGGAATGTCAGACGCCTGGATCTGGTAGGCCAGATTTTAATTATTTTGGCCGGCGTATTCGGCGTCGTGATTCTATTTAAGGACCAAACCGAAGCCAAGGCGGGGACACCACAGACGCCAGACGACGGACAACGGACGACGGAACTGGATAGTGGCGACGCCAAGGGAGGGACAAAATCATGATGATTCCTGCCCAGGTTTTGTTCTCCACAGGTGTTTTTTTCGTCATATTGCTGGCGGTCGCGGCGTTTTATTGCATCCTGTTCAGCCGCAATTTAATCCGAATCCTGATCGGGCTGGAACTGCTGATCAAGGCGGTGACCCTGCTGATCGCGCTGGCCGGGTATATCACCGGGCACATGGCCTTGGCACAGACCATGATCATAACGCTGATCGTGATCGAGGTTGTGGTCATCGCCGTGGCGGCCGGCATTGTTATCGGCGCCCAGCGCCATAATCGATCGCTGGATGTGCGGGCCCTGAGAAATCTAAAAGGGTAGCTTAAGGTTAAATTCCAAATACCAAGCATCAAATTCCAAGGAAACGCAGAAATATCCAAACTGTTCTGAAATTAAAATTAGAATTTATTTGGAATTTGGATTTTGGGATCTGGGATTTTTGAGGCAAATATATGAATCACTGGTTATTATGGCCGCCAGCCGCTTTTCTGCTGATTCTGGCCGTGGCGATGATTCTGCTCCGGGGCCTGTCCATTTTCTCCCTCCCCGCCAAGGGCGGCGCCGTGGGCGGCAAGCGCAAGGCCTACGCCTGCGGCGAGGACATGAAGGAAAACCGGGGCCAGCCCAACTACAGCCAGTTTTTCCCGTTCGCATTTTTCTTCACGATCATGCACGTATTGGCCCTTGTGGTGGCAACGGCGCCGGCGCACGATTGGTCGGCCGTTCAGATCGCCGGGGGTTATTTGCTCTGTTCGTCAATTGGGCTGTTCATTCTGTTCAGGAGATAAGCGTTCAGGAAGAAATGGTTAATGGTCAATGGTTAATGTTATTCTGGAGATAGGCTTTAAATGAAGTGGCTTCAAAAACTGATTACCTGGGCCCGAATCAAGTCGCCTTGGATCATTCATTTCAACACCGGCGCCTGTAACGCCTGCGATATTGAGATTGTGGCTTCACTGACCCCGCGCTACGATATCGAGCGGTTCGGCATTCTATTGAAGGGCACGCCCCGGCACGCGGACGTGCTGGTATGCTCCGGGCCCGTGACCCGTCAGATCCAGGATCGGCTGGTCCGTATTTACGAGCAGATGCCGGAGCCGAAGTTCGTCGTCGCGGTGGGAACCTGCGCTTGTTCCGGGGGGGTCTTCAAGGGCTGTTACAACGTCAAGGGCGGGATTGACGCCGTGATCCCGGTTTCGGCTTATATCCCCGGATGCCCGGCGCGGCCCGAGGCGATTATTGACGGGGTCGTCAAACTGCTTGCCAGTTTGCAGGGCGCCAAACCGGCGGTGGAAGGATCGAAATAACGATTTGAGTTTGAATAGGCGGTATTTCCTGTAGCCGCGGCGGTGACGCCGTGGCTGCCGAAGGAATCCACGCCCTTACGGGCGCGGCTACAAACGGTTTTCTTTACGGTTCAAGAATGGCGCCATCATGACCAACGAGGAAAAAATCAAGAAAGAGCTGTCGGTGAAGTTCGGTTTAAGCACCGAACAAATTCGCGTGGCGCGCGAACGCCGTGTTTTCATGGAAGTGCCGCACGACCAATTCCGCCAAGTGTTCGAGCACATCGTGAACGGCCTGGAATTCCGGCACCTGTGCACGATCACCGGTCTGGACGATGGCGACACGCTGGCCTTCATCTATCATGTGGCGCACGCGGACGGCACCGTGCTCAGCCTGAAGACGCGCGTTCCGAAGACCGCCCCGGCGCTTCAAACGATCACGGATATTTTCCCGGACAGCACGAATTACGAGCGCGAATTGGAGGATTTGCTGGGCGCGCATGTGGAGGGACTGCCTCCCGGTCAGCGCTATCCCCTGCCCGACAACTGGCCGATCGGTCAATACCCGTTGCGCAAGGACTGGAAAGCCGAGATGCTGGATGGCGTGAAACAGGTAGGAACGCCATGACCCTGCCGTTCTATCGAACGGCGACTACACCTGGTGTAGCGGCGGTTCGCGAAAACCGCAAGGGATTGAAATGGTATTTATTGGAGTCAAAGCACCATGCCTAACATCAAAGTCCCCATCGGCCCGCAACACCCGGCCTTGAAAGAGCCGGAAAACTTCACCATTACCCTGAACGGCGAAACCATCATCAGCATGGATATGCGCCTGGGTTACAATCATCGCGGCATCGAAAAGGCTTGCGAGGAGCGCAATTATATCCAGGCCATGTATCTGGTCGAGCGCGTCTGCGGCATCTGCTCCCACTCGCATTCGACCTGTTTCATCCAGGCGGTGGAAGAAATCGCCGGCCTGGTTGTGCCGCCGCGCGCCCAATATATCCGCACCATCGTCGCCGAGCTGGAACGCATCCACAGCCACCTGCTCTGGCTGGGCGTGGCCGGCCATGAAATCGGCTTCGACACCCTGCTCATGTATGCCTGGCGCGACCGCGAAGCCGTCATGGACACCCTCGCGGCGCTGACCGGCAACCGCGTCAACTATGGGATCAATACCATCGGCGGCGTGCGCCGGGACATCAGTCGGGAACATTTGGCCGACCTCCTGAAAACCATGGATGTGCTCGAAGAGCGCACCAAGTATTATATCGAGGTCGCCTCGCAGGAAATTACGCTGATCAAGCGGCTTTCCGGCGTGGGCTATATTTCGCACGAGGATGCCGTGAAGTTAGGTGCGATCGGTCCCACCGGACGCGCCTCCAACGTTGATACCGATGTCCGCCGGGATGATCCCTATCTTGCCTATAAGGACTTGGATTTTAAGGTGGTCACCGACAACCACAATGATGTGTACGGACGGACCTTGGTTCGTGTTGGCGAGTTGATGCAGTCCTACAGCATGATCCGTCAGCTGGTCGCCAAGATTCCCGATGGCCCCATCACAGTGAAGGCGCCCCGCAAAATTCCGGCGGGTGAAGCCTTCAGCCGCTACGAGGCGCCACGGGGCGAGGACGTCCATTATGTCAAGGCCAACGGCACGGATAAGGCCGAGCGCGTCAAAATCCGGGCGCCCACGCTGGCCAACTTGCAATCGGTGGCCAAGATGATGGAAAACAACCGCCTGGCGGACGTGCCGATCATTATCGCCGCCATTGACCCGTGTTTCTCCTGCACCGACCGGATGATCCGGGTCAAAGGCGCCGGCCAGGGCCGGGAAGGAACACTTTCATGGCAGGCCCTGCACAGGCAAAGCCTGGAATGGTATCGGAAGCAGGGGATCGATTTCACGGAGTTGAACGCGAAGTTGAGCCGGAGGATGAAAATATAAGGTAGTCAGAAGTCAGAATTCAGAATTCAGGAGTCAGAACGATGACTCCAGCAATAAGATTTACAGGTTATGCGCTTGCTATTCTGAATCCTGACTCCTGAATTCTGTATTCCTTGTGGAGTAGTTACCATGATTTCATCATTGTTTAATCTGCTGATATTCCCGGGATTCCTGTTCCTGTGCTTTTTCGGGTTGGCCATGGAATTCGCGGATCGCAAGCTTTATGCCCGGCTGCAGAACCGGATCGGCCCGCCCTGGTTCCAGCCGTTCGCCGACTTCATCAAGCTTTGCGCCAAGGAAGACATCGTGCCGGAGGAGGCGGATGTCCTCATGTTCCGGTTGACGCCGGTATTCGCCCTGGCATCCGTGATCACGGCCTTTTTCTACATCCCCTTGTGGAGCACGCAGGCCCTGTTTGCCTTCAACGGCGACCTGATCGTCGTGATTTATCTGCTCACGATCCCCACCCTGACGTTCTTCCTGGCCGGCTGGCATTCCACGTCGCTTTTTTCCATGATTGGCGCAACCCGCACCCTGACCCAGCTTTTCGCCTATGAAGTGCCGTTATTCATGGCAATCCTGGCGCCCGCCTTGCTGGCCGGGACCTGGTCGCTCAGCGCGATGACCGTTTTTTACGATCAGCATCCGGCTTATGCCGGATTCAACGTCATCGGATTGATCGTGGCGCTTATCGCGCTCCAGGGCAAACTGGAGCGCGTGCCCTTCGACATTCCCGAGGCCGAGACCGAGATCGTGGGCGGCACGTTCACGGAATACAGTGGGCGGTTGCTGGCCATGTTCCGTCTGGCCATCGATATCGAAGCGGTCGTCGGCGCCTCCTTGATCGCCGCGGTCTTCCTGCCGTTCGGCTTCGGACTGGGCGCCGGCTTGGGATTCGTTTTCTACGCGCTCAAAGTGCTGGTCATCATCGCCCTGCTGGCGCTCCTGCGGACGGTCCTGGCGCGCCTGAGAATCGAGCAGATGGTGATCTTCTGCTGGAAAGTGGTGGCGCCGGCCGCCCTCCTCCAACTCCTCATTAACCTGATCCTCAGCGGAGTGCTCCGATCATGATTCATCCCGGAAAAATGGCCCGCGAAGTTTTGACGTCCCTTTTCCGCAAGCCGGCGACGGTGCTTTATCCGTATGTCACGGTCCCGATGCCCGACCGGTTCCGGGGTAAAATAAAATTCATATCGCCCCGGTGCATCGGGTGCAAATTATGCATGCGCGATTGCCCCACAAATTGCATTACGATCTCCAAGGTCGGCGACAAGCAGTTCCAGGCCGAATTCGATCTCGATAAATGCATCTATTGCGCGCAATGCGTGGATACCTGCCCCAAAAAGGCCCTGGAGTCCACCGTCGAATATGAACTGGCCCAGCTCCAACACGATAAACTGAAAGTTATTTTCCATGCCGAGCCACCACCCCCATCCGCCCCGGCGGCGTCCGCTGAGCGCGCTGCTGAAATTAAACCTGCGGTCGGCGCGTAGTCTGGCCGTCGTCGGAATCGGTTCCGACCTGCGCGGCGACGATATTGCCGGCATCCTGGCGCTCCGCGAATTGCGCGCGGCTTTGGCCGGCGCCAAAGCGCAAAATATTGCCGACCGGATCCGGCTATTCGATGGCGGCACGGCGCCGGAAAACCTGACGGGCGAAATCGCGCGCTTCCGGCCTTCGCATATCCTGCTGGTGGATGCCGCCGACCTGGGATTGAAACCGGGCGCCGCGACGCTGATCGAGCCGGAGGCCGCCGCCGGAATGTCGTTTTCCACGCACGTCCTGCCGCTGAGCATCCTGGCCGATTATCTGAAGAACGCCCTGCCCTGCCGCATCATGATCCTGGGCATCCAACCCGGCCCGACCGCTTTCAGCGCAAAACATTCTCCGGCAATCGACCAGGCCGCCCGCCGCCTCGCGCGCTTAATTCTGAATGCTGTGCCGTTGTGCAAGGTCAAAAAACCCGCGTAAGAGCAACAGGACGCCGGATGATTCCCACCTCACAAATTAACATTGCAAATTCACCACGGCGCGGGCATATTATCACCATGTTCCAACGATACAGTCAGGCTTTGATCGAAGCCGCCATGGGCGATACGCCGGTGGTGCTGCTGAACGGGGCGCGCCAAACCGGTAAGACCACACTGGTGCAGGCGTTGACCGGCAAGGTGAAAAAGGCAACCTATGTCACGCTGGACGATGCCGCAGCGCTGGCCGCAGCGACACACGACCCGCGTGGGTTCATCGATGGCCTCGCGGGTACGATTGTCATCGACGAAGTTCAGAAGGCGCCCGCTTTGTTTCCGGCAATCAAACTGAGTGTGGACCGGGACCGTCGTCCCGGTCGCTTCCTGCTGACCGGTTCCGCCAATGTCATGGTATTGCCGGCTCTTTCCGAATCGCTGGCCGGCCGAATGGAAATCATTACCTTAAGAACACTCTCCCAAGGCGAGATGGAGGGCTCACGCGAGACATTCATTGACCGCCTATTCTCCGGCGGCAAGATGACGGCGTCGTCCGTGCCTTGTTCCCGCGATTCACTGGCGTCCCGGATTCATAAAGGGGGATACCCGGAAGTCGTGCAGAGGCCCGCGGGGCGCAGAGGGCGCTGGTTTGCCTCGTATCTGACGGCCATTCTACAGCGTGATGTCCGTGACCTGTCGAACATAGTTGGGCTGACAGAGGCGCCTCGACTGCTGGCCATCCTGGCCGCCCAATCGGCGGGATTGCTCAATGTCGCCGATGTGTCCCGGGACGCGGGGATACCGCATACGACCCTACAACGCTATCTGGCGCTGTTCGAGGCAACGTTCATGATCCATCGCATCCCGGCATGGAGCGTCAATATGGGCAAGCGTCTGGTCAAGGCGTCCAAGCTCCTTCTTTGCGATACGGGATTCATGGCCTACCTGCTGAATGCTTCCGAGAAAAGCGTACTGGAAAACGTCCACATGACTGGACGCTTCCTGGAAACGTTTGTCGGCTGCGAACTCCTCAAGCAGATCGAATGGAGCGATTGCAAGCCCGCACTACTGCATTATCGAACCGCCACGGGGGCGGAGGTGGATTTCGTGCTTGAGACCGGCGGACAGCGGGTCGCGGGCGTCGAAGTCAAGTTAACCGCCACGTTGAAGGCGGATGATTTTCGAGGGCTTCGGAGCCTGGCAAACGATGCGAAAGCGCGTTTCGCGGCCGGGGTCTTGCTGTACACCGGCGAGAAGGCAATCCCATTTGGCGAAAACCTGTGGGCCTTTCCCTTGAACGGCCTGTGGAGCTGATAAACACATCCACTGCCCAACATTTCGGACACCCCACGTTAAGCGCGCACGCCCAGCGCGGCCGCCAAGTTTTCAACCGCCGCTTTAACCGCCGCGTTCAACGGACTATTCATCTTGAGCTGGGCGGGCTGAATGCCAAGAACGAAAATCCGGGCGGCAACGCGCTGACGCAGATAATCGCAGGCCATTTGCAGTGAAAGCGCGTGGCTGGACAAGCCCCCGCCCGCGACCTGATCGGATGGGAACAACCGGCAGGCGCCGGCGGCGCCGCCGAAATCCATGGCATCCACCAGCACAATGGTGTCGGGCTGGAGCTTCACAACCTTTTCCAGGTAGTTTTCGGGGACCACCCCGGCGTCGATGCAGTGAAGCGCGCCGCGGCCGGCAAGGCGGTCGATGAGTTCCGGGCCGGCGGCATCGTCGCCCTTCAAGCGGTTGCCGATGCCGAGCACGCAGATTTTGCCATGGAGATTTTGCTTGAGGTCTTGGGTTACCTTATGCATGCGTAACTACGATAAAAGAACCACGGATGAATTCAAAAACCGCCATATAAAACAAGAAAACATCAGCAAAGACTTTTCAACCACGAAACACACGGAACACACGAAATGGATGAAGATCCGATTGTTTTTCATTATCGAAATGAAAATGCACGCTTTAGGCGCAGAGCTTTCGTGTGTTCCGTGTGTTTCGTGGTTGAAATCTTTGATAGATCGGTCACTGGATTGAAAGAGGATGCCGTGGGCGCATCACACCGCGAAGGCGGTTTTGCGGCGGCATTTCGGGCACTGGATGCTCAGGCGCTCCGAACGCACGGTCTTATCCGCTTCAATTTTGACGCCCTCGCTCACCAGGCCCAGTTCGCGCGCCGAGACGAGCATGAGCGTGGGATTGGTGAAAGCCAGCGGCCCGAGCCGCCGGACCAACCAGCGCAATTGGTCGAGAGGCGCGATTACCTCGCCGCAACATTCGCAGAGCAGCAGTTCCTTCTCCACGCGCTCCTCAAAATTATCCCTCGTAAACGCGGCATAGTCGTACTCGTTGGTTAATTTTATGCCTTTTTCGGTTGTGCAGTAGCGCTCGCATTGGCCGCATTGGATGCAGGTGTCGAGGTGGTGCACCAGCCGGCGAACGGGCCTCCCGGCGCTCAAATCATCGGTCAGGTCGATGGCATCGGCGGGGCACACCTCGGCGCAAGCTCCGCAACCGATGCAATCGTCCTTATGGTAGCGCGGCCGGCCGCGGAACTGCGGAATGGGCTCATAGGGCGCGTAAGGGAACTTGGTGGTGAAAGGCCGCGAGAAAAGCGACATTATCGCCAGCTTCAGTATCCGGAATTGAAATAGGCAGGGTAGTTTCATTCGGCTTCCTGTTTCGGCGTTTGCGCGGGGAAATCCTCTTCATAACGATTGACAACGCTTTTTTCCCAGAGCCGGACGCCGTACGAATAGGCGCCGTGGGCCAGCGCATGGGCGGCGGTGGGCGCGGTGATCAGGATAAACACCAGGCAAATGATGCAGCGCGCGCCCAGTTTCGCCGCATGGGGGAAACCGGACGCGATCATGACGCCAATCAGCACCATGCAGGTCCCCATGGTGACACACTTGGTGGAGGCCTGCAGGCGGTTGTAGATGTCGGGCAGGCGGATCATCCCGATACAGCCCAGGACGCTGAAGGCCAGGCCGATCGCCACGAAGACCATGCCAACGAGATTATTCATCGAAGCCCCGTCCTTCCAAATGTTTGGCCAGCGCAATCGTGCCGATAAAGCTCAAGATCGCCCAGGCGATGCCGATATCCATATAGAACGCCTCGCCGGTTTTCAAGGACAGCAGGGCCGTAAAGCAGACCACCACGATCCCGAGAATATCGATGGCCATCGCGCGGTCGGGAGCGGTTGGCCCACGCCCCACGCGATAGAGGCACATGCCGCAACAGGCAAACAGGACCAGATATGCCAAAATGAAAAACATTTTATCCTTCTCCCTTGAGCCAATTACAAAAGTAGTCAGAATTCAGGAGTCAGAATCCAGAATTACAACTTAAATAGCCGGCAATCAAAAATCTTGTCAATTCTGAATTCTGGCTCCTGGCTCCTGAATTCTTGCAAAACGCAAGTTTTGCAATTACCCCCCATGGCACGCGCCGTTTCTATTCCAGAACCCGCTTGATAAGCCATTCGAAACGGCCGACAATGTGCCGGGTGGCGCTCGCCACGTCCGTGGCCTTCACATTGATCCAATGAACGTAAAGGTCCCCGTTCTCCTCCGCGTGCAGCGTCAGGGTGCCGGGCGTCAAGGCAATGGCGTTGGAAAGCATGGCGATTCCCGCCTTGGTTTTCAAAATGGTTTTCACCTTGACGATGCCGGGCCGGATGGGCATTGCGGGATGAAGAATCCGGTAGGCCACATCGAAGTTGGCCTTGATGACACAAAAGACGAACACCCCGGCATAGACCACAAACCAGAAAAGCCGCACGGGGTTGATCCAGGCCTTGAAACCATCCGGGATGCTCGCGCGCATGACCAGCACCACCAGCAACGCCACAATGGCCCCCGGGACAAGCTCCATGACCGTCAGATGGACCCGTCCGCCCGCCGCTTCAAAGGGCCAGACAAGCACGACCCAGAGCAGGAGCAGCAATAAAAACATGGCAACTTGTTTCATTCTTATATTCCCAACCCGCCGCCGACGGCCGTCCCGGCCCAGGCGCCGAGCGCATGCACCGCCGGAGCGATCAGGTACGGCGACCTGAATCCTGTCAGAACCAGCAATGCCAGGACAAAACAAAACACCGCCAACAACAGCATGGCCAACCGCATCAAGCGCGGGACTTCCGTGGCGCGCGCCGCGGCCGGCTTGGCCTCATCGTAAAAAGCGTTTTTCTGCATTTTTAATACGGCCACCAGCGTCACCAAGCTCATCGCAACCGCGGCCAGGGCCAGCCAGGGGCGCCCGCTTTCGATACAGGCCAACACAATGATCAGTTTGCTCCAAAACCCGTTGAGCGGCGGAATGCCGGAGATTGCCATGGAACCCAGCAGCGTCATATTGGCCGTAAACGGCATGCGGCGGCTTAGCCCGCCGAGATGCCGGAGATCACGGCTTCCGGTCGCATATTCCACCGCGCCGGCATTGAGGAACAGAAGCGACTTGAAGACCGAGTGGTTCAGCATGTGGAAAAGCGCGCCGGTCAGTCCCAAGGGCGTCCCCAAGCCCAACCCCATGACAATGTAGCCGATTTGACTGATGCTGGAATAGGCCAGGAGGCGTTTCATGTCCCATTGTCCGATGGCCAGAAGGCCGCCCACAATCATGGAGACCACGCCCAAAAGGAGCAGAATCGAAAGCAGGCCGGGAACCAATTGCACGCTGAACACATTGAATACCAGCCGGCTCAGCACATAAATCCCGGCGGTTTTGATCACCACCCCCGAAAGCAAGGCCGAAACCGGCGCCGGGGCCGAGGGATGCGCATCGGGCAGCCAGGCGTGGAAGGGAATGAGCGCGGCCTTCAAGCCGAAACCGCACAGAAAAAGACCGAGCGCGGCGGTAAGCGGCCGGTTCATGCCGCCGGCGGCGAGTTGAACCGCCATATCGGCCAGATTGAGGGTGCCAAGCATGGCATAGAGCAAAGCGATGCCGATGAGAATGAAAGCGGAGGCCACCGTGCCGAGCACGGCATACTTAAAAGCCGCTTCGAGTTCATCGTGTTCACAGCCGAAGGCCACCAGCGCATACGAGCTGATCGCCACGATTTCCATGAAGATATAAATGCTGAACAGGTCGCCCGTGAGCACGATGCCGTTCAAGCCCGCGATCAGGCAGAGAAAAATGCTGTAGTACCGCAACTTGGATGTGTAGCGGGTCATGTACTGAACGGAGAAGATGGCCATGGCCAAGCCGATGGAATCGATTACGATCAGCATCAAGGTGGTCAGGCCGTCCAGCCGCAAATCGATTCCCAAATGCGCGCCCCACCCTCCCAGGTGATAAATCCCGGCTTGGCCGATGGTCAGGAATGCCATCGCCGCCAATACGGCCATGACGACGTTCGCCAGCAGATCGGGCGCCCACTTGAGGGCCACCGAAACCATCGGGATAAAGAAGGCCGCCGCCAGCGGGATCGCTATAAAAAATGGCAGGACGTTGTTCACGCTATCCTTTCAATCTGCGCATCCCGGTAATGTCAAACGTGCCGTAGCGCTCGTACAGCCGAATGCAAATGGCCACCAACAGGATCAACATGCCGAGGTTGATCATAATGGCGGTCAGCACCAGCGTTTGCGGCAACGGATCCACGGAATGCGCCGCGAGATTCGCCGCCGTCATGCCTTGTTTCAAAATCGGAGCGCATCCGCCGCTGCGGTAACCGATCAGCACGAGGAGCACGTTAATCCCATACTCGACGATCGCCAGGCTAATGACGATTTTCACCACGTTTTTCTTGACCACCACGCCATAGAGGCCGATCGCGATCAAGACCAGACAAAGTGCGTACACCATTTCAGGCTCTCCTTTGCCGCATCATCCTTCGCTTCCCATCCTTGACCGTCACATGCACGGCGGCCGTGATGGAAAAGACCACATAAATCAACATGCTCACCACAAGCGCCAAGGCCAGGTCATAAATGGGCGCGGCGTTTTCACCAAAGCAAGCCAGGATGCCGGCATGGTCCGCGCCCAGAACATCTTTTAAAAAAACGTCTTCCCGCCACGTCCCCACCATGGCGAGGAGCAGGAAAATCAACGCGCCGGCGCCGGCCAATTTCGCGGCGGCGTTCTTGCTCAGAAGCTTCATTCCGGCGCGCTGGCCTTCCGCCAGCGTGAACAAAATAAAGGCGCAAGCGATAATAATACCGCCCGCAAATCCGCCGCCCGGGGTTTCATGGCTGTGGAGCACGAGATACACTCCGAAGAGAAAGATAAACCCCTTCAGCCAGCCGCTTACCGACTTGGCCACCAAATCCATGCCTTCGCGCTTGGCGCTGTCCATCATACGGCATCAGCCTCCGAATCTTTTTCGGCCTGATCCTTCCTGGCCGGCCGGCGTAAGATGGCCAGGGCGCCGAGAACCGAGCAAAACAAAACGGCAACCTGGCCGAGCGCATCGTAGTTGCGGTAACCGAGGATCAAGGCCGCGATCACGTTCCGAGATCCGGTTTGTTCCGTCCCGTGCGCGAGATAGATCGATGAGGGCGTATCGGCCATGCGGTCCATCACGGATTGCCCCAGCGCCGGAAACTCGTCGAAGACCTTGATCCCGACGATCGCAAAAACCAGGACCATGGCCACCGTGACGGTCAGGCCGAAAAACTCGCGATCGCCGGAAACGGAGGTAAGGTCGCGATTGATCGTGGCGCGGATGAGAATGATCAGGCACAGCGCCTCAACCACCAACTGCGTGATGGCCAGGTCCGGCGCCCCCAGGAAAAGGAATGCAATGGAAATCAGGAACCCGACGGCGCCCACACAGACGATGGACGACAACAAGTTGGTCGTCTCAATGGCGATAATCGCGCCGATGATCATCAGCACCAGCAATATGACAAGCAGACTCATATCGTCAAGCGACCTCCAAAAAACAACAGCCACAATATAAACAGCAATCCGACCAGCATCCAAGTCAAATACATGGGCAAAAGGCCGCTATGCACGCGGCGCAACAGCTCCACGAAGAAAGAGGCCGCGCTGCCGCCCAGATCGTAGATGTCGAACAGTTTCCTGCGGGCCGCGCCATAAATCGCATGCAACGGCGGAAGGTCTTCCACGGTCCGATAAAAATCAACACCCGTGACTTCCACATTTTCAGCCTTGCCGTCGGCGCCCTTGCGCGGGAAGGCCTCCGCCATGACCTCGCCGCCGATGTAGGTGTCGCAGGCGCGCGCCTTGCGGACCGTGGCAAGCAGGTACACAAGCACGCCCACCGCATAGGCCGCCAGCAGGAGGGCGGTCGCAAGGCCCGCATACCAAGATCCGGAAAACGCGACGCCCCCGCCGATGGCCGGAAAAATCATGACAGTCAGGGGCAACCGATACGCGAACACGCCGAAAATAACGCAGAGTCCGGCCAAGCCAACGCAGGGCAACCACATCGAAAATCCGACCTCCCGAATGTCGCGATGGCGCAACTCCGCGGAACGCTTGCACAGAAAAACCGAATGGAGGATCTTGACAAAACTGGCCAGTGTCAAGGCCGATCCGAACATCGCCGTCGCCAGGAAAACGAACCACAGGTAGTTTCCGTGCCGGCTGGAATCGACCAGCGCTTGATAGATCATCCATTTGGAATAGAACCCGTTCAGCGGCGGAATCCCGGAAATCGATAGGGCTGCGACCGTGCAGGACGCAAAGGTCAACGGCATAACCCGGGCAAGTCCGCCCAACTTGTCCAAATCCATGGTTCCCGTTTTCTTTTCCACCGAACCCGCGCAAAGGAACAACGCGGACTTGTAAATGGTGTGGTTAAGCATGTGAAACAGACCGCCGGCGATACCCAGGGCCGTGCCGGCGCCGATGCCCAGCACCATGTAGCCCACTTGACTTACGGCATGATAGGAGAGCAGTCGCTTGAGATCGTGCTGTACCAGGGCCATCATCACGGCACAGATGATCGTTCCCGCGCCGATGAGCATCAAAAGCGTGTTCATGGCCGTATTCATCGCAAACATGCCCGTGGTCAAACGGACCAGCAGATAGATGCCCAGCAGTTTATCCAGGGAAGCCGGTAAAAATGCCGCAACGGCGGCAGGGGCTTTCTCGCCGCAATCCGGAACCCAGGAATGAAACGGCATGGCGCCCGCCTTGGCCAACGCGGCGACGGCAAAGCAAAGAAAGGCGCCATATCGCAACCCGCCGGCAAGATCCAGGCGGATACTGCTCAGCGTCAGCGTATCGGTCAGCACCCAGACAATCGCCACACCGAGCATCAACAAGCAGTCCGATCCGCCCACGATAACAAGGCTCTTTTTGGCGGCGGCGGCGGCATCCGGTCCGGCGATGCCGATCATGATATAAAGGGCCAAGCCAACCAGGCCCCAGAATATCAGAATCAACAACAGGTTGTCGGCAAGGATCACGCCGCACGAGACGCCGATGGTGCACAGCAAGCATCCATAATATTCGCGCAACCGTTCCTTGCCGCGCATGTACCCAATGGAATACAGCGCTATCAGGAAGCCGAATACGGCGGTTAGCAGGAGGATAAACGAAGCGAGATGATCCAGCCGCAGACTGCCCCATGTTGGATCGGAAAACAGCATCGGCACATTGCCAGGCATGTGTTTCCACTCCAGCAGGAGCCGGCCCACGATCAAAACGGTGAGCGCGCCGGCGACTGTGGCGAACACGGCCCGGGCTTGGTCGAACGCCTTGGGTAAAAGCAAACTGAGGATCCCCGCGGCCAGCGGGAATGTGACCGGCAATACCAGCGGATGTAATAGCAGTTCCATATCAAATTAGGCCCCGCAAAGCGGGGCGACTTTTTCATGTAGAGCCGACTTTATGTCGGCTATCTTCGGCATAGGATAGCCGGTATAAAACCGGCTCTACATCGGATTGAATTTCCTTAGCATGCACTTATCGCCCCCAAAGCGGGGCAGACTCTTGTAGCCGCGGCGGTGACGCCGTGGCCGCCGAAGAATCCACGCCGTCACCGGCGCGGCTACGAAAGAACAATTTCCTATTAGATCAAGTTAGGCCGCCAAAGGCGGCGACTGTTCCATAGGTAGGGTGGTTTCGCCGAAACCGCCGTTCCTGGTCCAGCACGGCGCGCTCGGCGAGCGCGCCCTACCCAACATCGTCCGCCGGAGGCGGATCCGCCTCCGGCATAAAATCCCTTACAGTCCCAGGCGGGGGCCTTCCACGCCCATTTCCTTCTTAAGCTGCGCGGTCTTTGCCTGTGACAGCCGAATCAATTCCGCCGATGACCAGACGCGCCGGCCGGCGCCGGCATCGATGGCGGCCATGCGCTCGGTGCAACAGTAACACGGATCGACCGCCGCGAGAATGATCGTGGCATCCGCCACCGACTGGCCAATAACGGTTGTCTGGTTGGTCGCGACATTCATAAAACTGGGCGCCCGGACCTTGTGCCGCACGGGACGGTTGCCGCCGTCACTGCGGATATAGTGAAAGACTTCCCCGCGCGGGGCCTCGTAGGTGCCGATGCCTTCACCGGCCTTGATTTCCCTGGGATTGGAGTCCACGGGACCGGGCAGGGTTTTCAATGCCTCCACGCACTGTTCGATGATCTTTATGGATTCCAGGGCCTCGAGGATCCGGACCACGGCCTTGTCGAAAACATCGCCGTTCTCTCTGGTAATGACCTTCCAATCGACGCGCCCATACGCCAGGTGGGGATGGTCTTTGCGAACATCCCTGGCCACGCCGGAAGCCCGGGCAGTCGGCCCCACGGCACAGTAGTCGATCGCCTGTTGTTTGGTGAGCGTGCCGACGCCTTGCAGGCGGGCATGAATCAAGGGATCGTCCGTCACGGCGTCCCTGAAAAGACAGATCGGCCCCTTGAGATCCGCCAGCGTCTTGCGTATGGCCGGGAGATCTTCGACCTTGATATCGCGCCGCACGCCGCCCGGCTTCATCATGCCATAATGGTTGCGATTGCCCGTGATCAATTCCAACAACTCGAGGATCGGCTCGCGATAACGCCACGCCCACATCCAAACCGTGTTGAATCCCAGGAAATGCCCGGCCAGTCCCAGCCAGAGCATATGCGAATGCAATCGTTCCAGCTCGCCGATCACCGTCCGGATGTACTGCGCGCGTTCCGGCACCACGACCTCGCCCGCGTCCTCGACAGCCTGCACGCAGGCCAGCGGATGGGAAGTGGAGCATATGCCGCAAATCCGCTCCACAAGAAAAACGGTCTGCTCGAAGGTCTTGAGCTCCGAAAGCTTCTCGATCCCGCGGTGGTTGTAGCCAAGTTCGATATCGAGCCGCACGACTTTCTCGCCTTCCACGTGGAGCTTGAAAAACTCCGGCTCCTCCTGGAGCGGATGATACGGGCCGATCGGTATGATGGTCGTTTTCTTAGTCATTTGCGCCAACCATGCCGTTCTCACGAACGGCATCCACACCTATCTGGTGTAGCCGCGGTTCGATGGAACCGCCGTGTTTTAATTCCTATGCCTTCACGTAATCGCGCCGGAGCGGATACTTGTCTTTTGGCCAATCGTCGGTCAACAACAGATGCCGCATGTCCGGATGGTTCCGGAACGTGATGCCCAGCAATTCCCACATTTCGCGCTCAATCCATTCCGCGCCTTTGAAAATCGGGGCAATGGATTCGATTACCGGCTGATCGCGGTTCAACTTCGTGCGCACCGTGAACATCAAACCGAATTGATCGAAAGCCCAGTGATAAAGCACCTCGATCGCCGCGGGCGTATCCATGCCGGTCGCAATCGAAAAACGCGCCTCCAACTCCTTGAAAAGGAAACGCGTCGCCTCCGGGATGTCTTCCGGCTTCACTTCCACATAAATTCGCCGGGCGGATTTTTCCGTCCATCGGAGGATTTTATCGCCCAGTCCTCCCTTGACCCGCTCCAGCAGTTCATCCCTTGTCATGTGTTTCGCTTTCATCCTGTACGATCCATGCCGGGTTATCGAAATCAGGCCTTCGGCAACGTTAGGCCGCGCAACTTTTTCACCAGCTTCACCACCGCCAAAATCATCGCCTCGGGCTTGGGCGGGCACCCGGGCAGATAGGCATCCACGGGGATGTATTTATCGACGGGCTCATCCCAATTGTACGACTGCTGGAACATATTGCCCGTACAGGGGCAGTTGCCGACGGCGATCACCAAGACCGGCTTGGCCGCCTCCCGATAAGCCCGCTTCAGGCGGATGGCGGATTTCTTGTTGAAGACTCCCGTAACCAGGAGAACATCCGCGTGCCGGACACTCCCGACAAGTGTGATCCCAAAACGCTCCAAATCGTAGCGCGGCGTAAGCGTATCGATGATCTCGATGTCGCAGTTGTTGCACGCGCTGCCCCCCAGATGAAAGACGTTCAGCGACCGGGTCAGCATATTGACGGCAAAACTCATCGCATCACCATCCCCAAAATGCGGCCAAGACCGCCGCCAGGGCGGCCAACGTCACCGGCCCCCAGAAAAATTTGACGGCCTGATCGATCCGCACCCGCGGCGCCGTGTTTCGAATGAGCACCACCGCCACAACGAGCCCAAGATACTTGAGCGCGCCCAGCAGGACCGGCCGCCAGCCTTGGTCGAAGGCGATCCCGCCGCAGAAAACGGCCACCAGGAAAATCGGCATCGTAAAGAGCATCATGGCGCGCGTCAATTTAAAAACGCCCAGCGGCGGGCCGGAATATTCCAGGTAGGCCCCGCCGGTCAGTTCCGTCTCGGCCTCGGGCGCATCGAACGGCACGAGCGTCAACTTGGCCTGCATGCAAAGGATCGCGACCACAAGCGCAACGATGCCGGAAGGCTTGGCCACCACCGCGCCGGCCGCCAGCAGGTCGGAAAGCCGGATGCTGTGAGTATGGACGATCGGCACAAGCATGGCCAGAACGAAAGGAAGTTCGTACGCGAGCAACAGTTTCATTTCGCGGCTGCCGCCCAGGGAGGCCAGCGGGTTTTGGGACGCAAACGAGCCCAGGATCACGGCGACCGCGGGGATGGTGAGCAGATACAGAATGACGATAATGTCGCCGTTGAAAGTTTGCCCCAGCGGGATAAAGGCCCGCCAGATCAGCATCGAAGCCAGGGCCGCCGCCGCCATGCCGAACAAGGGGGCGGAAAGGAAAAGTCCGCGGGCGGTGCCCGCCGGAATGCACGTTTCCTTGATCATCAGTTTCAGCACGTCGTAGAACGGCTGAAGAAAAGGCGGCCCAACGCGCATCTGGACGCGCGCCGTGACCTTGCGGTCCACCCAGCTTGTGACCAGGCCCGCGGCGGCCGTGAACAGCAATCCCGGGAAAACAAGCATCTGCAATATTAAATACCCGAGTTCCATCGTCTTACACATCCTTCTTGTTCCAGCGCGGCGCCCGCACCGCGAGGCGCTCTCCGACCAGGAAAATTCCGTCCTTGGGCGATTCCTCCACTTCCCTGAACTCGACCGCCTGTTTGGCGCAATCGATCGCGCACGGAATCTTATCGCCGCCCGGCAACGCGCAGAAATCGCACTTGACGTCATAAAAAGACAGCGTATCGAGATAAATGGTGCCGAACGGACAGGCATGGCTGCAACACTTGCAGCTCACGCAACGCATATTGTGGCGC
This sequence comes from Kiritimatiellia bacterium, assembly GCA_041653875.1. Lineage (GTDB taxonomy): Bacteria > Verrucomicrobiota > Kiritimatiellia > JAAZAB01 > JAAZAB01 > VSJD01. The sequence continues at coordinate 18,326 of JBAZEM010000018.1, read as the reverse complement.
TTGAGAATCCCGTCCGCCTGGCGCTCCAGCGCATCGAACTTGCAGGCCGCCACGCAGCTGGGCTCCTCGCAGCGGCGGCAGATCAACACAAAAGTCGCCAGTTCGCGCAGACCCAGGATGCCGTGATCGGTCATTCGCGGGCGATAGAAATAGGCGCAGTGCACCGCGCACTTTTCGCAGGCATCGCACTTGTTCAGATCGATGAATAACCGTTTTGCCATGACTTAATCCCAGATTTTTTGCAGGTGCTTGATGCGGTCGAAACTGAAGACGGGGCCATCCTTACAGGCATAGTAAGGGCCTAAGCGGCAATGCCCGCACTTTCCGATCCCGCAGCTCATGTTTTTTTCCATGGAAAGATAGATGTTTTCCGGCGCGTACCCGAGATGCAACAGTTCCAACGTCGCAAACTTCATCATAATCGGGGGCCCGCACACCACGGCCACGCCCTCCTGGGGATTGCACTTCAGTTTGTCCGGCGCCAAAATCGTCGTGACCACGCCTTCATTGCCGCTCCAGCTATCGTCGCGTTTGTCAACGGTGATGGCAACATCCATGTCTTTCCGGCCCCAGCCATCCTCCACGGCCTTGCGATAGACAAGATCGGAGGGGCTTTTGGCGCCATACCGCACAAAAATTTTCTTGTATTTGTCCGCCTCCTCGAAAAGCGCGAACAGCAGTGCCCGCAAAGGCGCCAAACCGACGCCGCCGCCCACAATCAACACTTCCCGTCCGCGATATTTCTCCAGCGGATACGGCTGGCCCGACGGCCCGCGGATGGCCAACTCGGCGCCGGGCTCCAACGCGTGGAGTTTTTCCGTGAGCCGGCCCGCGCGCATAATCGTAATTTCGATCCGGTCGCTTAGCGCCGGCGAAGACGAGGGCGTGAAGGGCGCCTCCCCTATCCCGGGAACGGTCAATTCGATAAACTGGCCGGCCTTGAACGCCAACGGCTTTTGCGGGCGCACAAAAAAGGTCTTGATGTTGGCCGTTTCCCGGACCACATGTTCCAGCTTGGCCGGCATGGGCATGTATGGGCTACAACTCATTGACGGCCCTCTTCAAAACCTCGCGGATGTCGATCTTGCCCGTGCAGGCTTCCACGCAACGCCCGCAACCATCGCAGGCGTAGCTTCCGAGAACGCCCGGAAAGAAACTGAATTTCTTGTCGAACCGATTGTGCAGCCGCTCGGCGCGGTGCCGGCGCGGATTGGCCCCGCCGGCGACGGTGGCGAAATTCCTGTAAAGGCAAGCATCCCATTGTTTGATGCGGACATTGGCGTCGTTCTTGCCCTTGCCGTCGGCCAGCAAAAAACAGTGACAGGTGCAACAGATCAGGTTGCAGGCTCCGCATTCGACACAATCCTCCGCAAAGTCGTCCCAGATCTTCTTGCCCTGCGACTTTTCGACCGCCTGGCGCAGATCGGCGCCGCAAGACAGCCCCATTCTTTCGGTTTGCCCGCACACTTTCCGGCTGATTTTTTGCCGGCTTTGGTCGCGCGCTTTTAGAATCCCCTCATCGGCCGCAACGAGCAGATCCCCGACTTTCTTCAACAATTTTTCGCCCCGCTCACTGCCCGCCTCGACCACGTAACCGAGTTCGGTCGGCGCAAGATTGATATCGAAACCGGCTTTTGGGTACGGCTGTTCCTTGACGGCCGGGCAGAAACACACCGGGCGCGCATCGGTGCAATCGCAGGAAACGATGATGGTCTTTTCGCGCGCTTCCTTATACAAAGGATCCGCCGGCGCGGTGTTCAGAAACACGTAGTCGTGAATCTTGAGCGCGGCGATGTCGCAATTCTTCGCGCCGATAACAATGCGTTCCGGGATGACTGCATCCGGCGCGGTGTCCCCCAGCGTTCCCAGCCACTCGCGCGGACGAAACACCAGGGCCTTCAAGGGTTCGACCGGACGAAACGCGCCCAAGGTGTGTTTGCCGGCTTGCCAGGCAGCGGAGCGCACCAGATGATACTGCGTCCCGGTCTGCTCGAGCGCATAGACCTCGCGCCCTTCCGTGATGCGGGCGAGGAAATCGTCCAGCCTGGTTTTTTCGAGTTTGTGCACGCAATTTTTCTTCCGGCAGGTGGAAAGACATAATGCCGCGCTTTTAGGCGTCTGTCAAATTCTTAACGCCGCTTTTGCCTTCCTCGGACAGGACGGCAATCAAACGGCACAATTTTTCGCACTTATCCTGGAGTTCCTGTTTGCGCGCGCGTTGTTGTTCGACAACCTCGGGCGGCGCCCGTTGCACAAATTCAACGCTTTCCACCTTGCGCGTAACGAACGTCAGATCGCCGGAGGCTTTGGTCAATTGACCGTTCAGACGCTTGATCTCGGCCTGCACGTCGATTAAACCCTCGATCGGGATAAAAATCGCGCCCAGCTTGCTGATGCCGTTGATCATGCGGACCGGGTGGAAATCCGGATCGACGCTCAACGGTTCCGCGCGTAACAGGAAGGCGATCGAGGCTTCATCGGCCCGCAGGAGTTCGGTCATGCCGGCGTTTTCAGGCCGGATAATGTACCTGATTTTCAGCGCGGGTGAAATGCCGTAATCGGCGCGCAGCGTCCGCCCGACGCGGATCAGGTCGTGCTTGTTTTCCACGTATTCCACCGTGCGCCCGTCAATCCCCCACTTGCCCAGCTCATCCAGGTCAAAAGCCTTGGGCCAGGGTCCCGCCATGATGGAATCGGCCTCGGCGCCGTAACCCATGGCATGCCAAAGCTCTTCCGTTATGAACGGAACGATGGGATGCAGAAGAATCAAGGCATTGGCAAAGACATAGTGACAGACCTGCAGGGTCTGCGCGCGCCGGGCCGGGTCTTCCGCATTGAGACCGATCTTGGCATATTCGATGTACCAGTCGCAGAACTGGTGCCAGACGAACTCATACAAAGTTTTGGCCAGATCGTTAAACCGGCACCGCTCCAGGTTCTCGGTGCAGGCGGCAATCGTGTCGTGCAGGCGGGCCAGGATGTGCTTGTCGTCCGGCGTAAGCAGGTCGGGATTGAAGGGTTGCGCTTCAAGATGTTCCGGAGCATCCTTGGTGTGCATCTGCATGAACCGGGCGGCATTCCAGAGCTTGGTCAGGAAATTGCGCCCCAACTCGAATTTTTCCGTGGCCAGATGCACATCCTGGCCAACGGCCGTGACCATTACCAGGCTGAAGCGGAGGGCATCGGCGCTGAAATCCTTGATGATCGCCAGCGGGTCGATGGAATTACCCAGGCTTTTGCTCATCTTGCGGCCCGTGTCGTCCCGGACCGTGCCGTGAATATAGACGGTGCGGAAGGGAATATCGCCCATGAATTCCAGGCCGGCCATGATCATGCGCGCCACCCAGAAAAATATTATTTCCGAGCCGGTGACCAGGGTATTGGTGGGATAATAAAACGCCAGGTCCTTGTTCTGCGCGGGCCACCCCAACGCGCTGAACGGCCACAGCCACGACGAAAACCAGGTGTCGAGCACGTCCTCATCCTGCTGAAAGCTCTTGGAGCCGCAGGCCGGGCAGGCGGCGGGATGGCCCTTGGCCGCCCACTCGTGCCGGCAGGCCTCGCAGTAAAATACCGGGATCCGATGCCCCCACCAGATCTGGCGCGAAATACACCAATCGCGGATATTTTCCATCCAGTCGAGATAAACCTTGGTCCACCGTTCGGGCATGAACTGGATGCGGCCATCCTTGACGGCCTCGATGGCGGGACGCGCCAGCGGTTTCATGCGCACAAACCATTGCAGGGACAGACGCGGTTCGACAACCGTGTCGCACCGGTAACAATGACCCACGGCGTGGACATGGTCTTCGATTTTCTCGATCAGACGGGCTTTCTGTAAATCCTCCACAATCTGACGGCGGCATTCGACGCGATCCAGGCCGCGGTATGGCCCGGCGTTTTCGTTCATCGTGCCGTCCTCGTGCATGACGTTGATCGGCGCCAGGCCGTGCCGCCGGCCCATCTCGAAGTCATTGGGATCGTGGGCGGGCGTCACCTTGACCACCCCGGTGCCGAACTCCGGGTCCACAAAGTCATCCTCGATCACGGGCAGCGGCCGGTCCAGAATCGGGAGCATGAAGCGCTGGCCCTTGAGGTGCGCGTAGCGCTCGTCGCGGGGATTGACGGCCACGGCCACGTCTCCCAGGAGCGTTTCCGGACGGGTCGTGGCCACCACGATGGAATCTTTTTTCTGCCCTTTTTTCAGCGGATAACGGATGTAATACAGTTTGCCGGCCGTTTCCACGTGCACGCTTTCCTCATCGGAAAGCGCCGTATGGCAGCGCGGGCACCAGTTGATGATATAGTTGCCGCGATAAACAAGCTTTTTGTCGTATAACCGCACAAAGACTTCCGCCACGGCGTCGCTCAGCCCTTCGTCCATGGTGAAACGCTCGCGGTCCCAGTCGCAGGCGGCCCCCAGTTTCTTCAATTGCTGGATAATCGTCGAGCCGTACTGCGCGCGCCATTCCCAGACCCGCTTGACGAACTGCTCGCGGCCCAGGTCGGAGCGCGTTTTGCCCTCCTTGCGGAGCGCGCGTTCCACGACGTTCTGGGTCGCAATGCCGGCATGGTCCGTGCCGGGCAGCCAGAGCGTGTTGCGGCCCTGCATATGGCGCCAGCGAATGAGGATATCCTGGATCGTGACGTTCAGCGCATGCCCCATGTGCAGAATACCCGTCACGTTGGGGGGCGGGATCGCAATGGCATAGGGTGTCCCGCCGCGGCCGGCCTCGGCATGAAAAGCCCGCGCCGCCAGCCAGCGGGCATACCACTTGTCTTCCACTTTTTGGGCGTCGTAAGTTTTATCGAGTTCGAACATGGGGTTTGCTATTCTACTCCGGCTTCGCGGGACCGTTTGGCCGGCTTCTGTTTGCGCGCGGCCTGTTCATCCTTGAAAAGCTTGTATTCCACGCCATCCACAAGGGCCTCCCAGGAGGCTTCGATAATATTTTCGGAAACACCCACCGTGCTCCAGGCATCCTTGCCGTCGCTGGATTCGATGATCACCCGCGTTTTGGCCGCGGTCGCCTCCTTGGGATCGAGAATGCGCACGCTGAAATCGGTGAGCGCCACCTTGGCGATCGCCGGATAAAACCGCGTCAAGGCCCGGCGCAGGGCGTTATCCAGGGCATTGACGGGGCCATCGCCTTCACCGGCGGTATGCTCGATCTCGTTGCCGACTTTCACCTTGATGGTCGCCTCCGACAGGCAGGGTTCGTTCTTGCCGCGTTTTTCGACGATCACGCGATACCCTTCCAGTTCGAAAAAGGCCCTATGGCTCTTCAAAACTTTCTGGATCAGGATCTTGAAAGAGGCGTCCGCCGACTCGAATTGGTAGCCCTTCTTTTCCAATTGCTCCAGTTTGTTGAGCACCTCCCGGATTTCCGGGGAGGACTTGCTTATATTCTCGCCCATTTCAATGGCCTTGAGCAGGATGTTACTGCCGCCCGAAAGCTCCGAAATCAAAATACGGCGCTCGTTGCCCACGGTTTCCGGCGGAACATGCTCGAAACTGCGCGGATTTTTTTCCACCGCATTGACGTGCATCCCCGCCTTGTGGGCAAACGCGCTTTCCCCCACATAAGCCGCCTGGCGGGCATGGAGCGTGTTTAACACATTATCCACGAACCGCGAGAGATCCATCAAGCCGGCCAGGTTGTTCTTACAGCGGCAGGCGCAGCCCAACTTCAGAACCAGGTTTGGGATAATCGCGCACAGGTTGGCGTTGCCGCAACGCTCGCCGTAGCCGTTGATCGTGCCCTGCACCTGGAGCGCGCCGCACCGCACCGCCTCGATGGAATTGGCCACCGCAAGCTCCGCATCGTTGTGGCCGTGAATACCAACCGGCACAGTCACGGCCGCGACCACGGCGCGGGTAATATCGGCGATTTCATGCGGCAGACAGCCCCCGCGGGTGTCGCACAGCACCAGGCAATCCGCGCCGGCCTCCAGGGCCGAGCGCAGCGTGGCCATCGCATAAGTCGGACTGTCCTTATAACCGTCGAAGAAATGCTCGGCATCGTAGATCACCTCGCGGCCACGCTGTTTGAGATAGGCCACCGTGTCCCGGATCATGGCTATGTTTTCGGCCTCGGTTGTCCGCAGGACGTCGCTCACATGCAGGCGCCAGGACTTGCCGAAAATGGTGACAACGGATGTCTGCGCTTCAATCAGCTTCAGGGTGCCATGGTCCTCGCCCACCGGCGTATGCGCGTGGCGCGTGCTGCCGAAGGCCGCCACTTTGGCGTGCTTGAATTTCTTCTGCCGGATTTCCCGGAAAAACTCCATGTCCTTGGGGTTGGAGGCCGCAAAGCCGCCCTCGATATAATCGACGCCGAACTCATCCAAGCGCAGGGCCACCCGGATTTTGCCGGCCACCGAAAGCGAAACGCCTTCCCCCTGCATGCCGTCACGCAAAGTCGTATCGTAGATTTGAACGGTTTGCATTTTTTCAGCCCTCCTCCTGCTCATTTCCGCCGGACTTTGGCCTTGGCCGCCGGCTTGTCCAATCGAAATGCTTTGTGCAGGGCAATCATGGCCTTGTCGGCCAGCGCTTTACGAACGATCACCGAGATTTTGATCTCGGAAGTCGAGATCATCAGAATATTGATGCTTTGTTCGGCCAGGGTCTTGAACATCTGGAAGGCAACCCCCGAATGGCCGCGCATGCCCACACCGACGATGCTGACCTTGGCAATGTCCGCATCCACGTTCACGGTCTGTGCGCCCACGCCCTTGGCGGCGGCCTGCATCACGCGCCGCGTCTTGGCCAAATCCTCCTCAGGCACGGTGAACGATATGTCCGTCATGCCCTGGGCGCTGATGTTCTGGACGATCATGTCGATGTTGATGCTGGCGCCGGCCAAGTCCTTGAACAACCGCGCCGCCACCCCGGGGTGATCGGGCACGCCCGCCAGGGTGATTTTAACCTCGTCTTTATCCGCCGAAACGCCTCGAACAACGATATCTTCCATACTCTTGACCTCTTCCTTTACGATGGTTCCCGGCGCCTTGGAAAAACTGGACAACACCTCCAGCTCAACGCCGTATTTCTTGGCAAACTCAACCGACCGCGATACAAGCACTTTGGCGCCCAGACTGGCCAGTTCGAGCATCTCGTCATACGCGATCTCGTCCAACTTGCAGGCCTTTTTGACGATGCGCGGATCGGCCGAATAGACCCCCTCGACGTCGGTAAAAATCTGGCAGCGGTCGGCCTTCAAGGCGGCGGCCAAGGCCACAGCGGTGGTATCGGAACCGCCGCGCCCCAAGGTCGCAATATCGTCCCCCGGCGTCAGCCCCTGGAATCCGGCCACGATCACGATTTGACCGGCCTTCAAATGCTTCCGGACCCGCCGGGGATCGATCCCCATAATCTTGGCCTTGCGATGCATGGCATCGGTAAAAATCCCGGCCTGCGGGCCGGTCAATGAAACGGCGTCCGCTCCCATGGCATGCAGGGCCATCGCCAACATGGCCACGGAGACCTGCTCGCCCGTGGACATGAGCATGTCCATTTCCCGATCGCTGGGCACAGCGGCGATCTGGTGCGCCAATTTGATCAGGTCATCGGTGGTATCCCCCATCGCGCTGACAATCACCACAACCTGATTTCCGTCTCGTTGGGTTTCCAGGACCCGGTTAGCCACGCGCCGGATACAGGCCGCGTCCGCCACCGAACTGCCGCCGAATTTCTGAACGATCAATCCCATATTTGCACCCCTGTTGAGCTGTGCCGCCAGAAGCGGCAACTGTTTCATATGGTAGGGCGCAACAGCCTGTTGCGCCGTTCTTCCGTAACCACGGACGGACGGGCTGTCCGTCCCTACCTTCTTGAAATTCCTATGCAGTTAATTGCCGGGTCTAAAAATCCTCAATCCGGAACCGGACGGTTTTGGCGCCCACCACCGGCAGAACATCCAATTCGTCCAGGGCCGCCCGGAACGCTTTTTCCTTGCCGTGATGCGTGATGATGATGACGGGCACCTGCCGGCCCGCCATACTTTCCTTCTGCAGGACCGAGGCGATGCTGATGTCGTGCCGCCCCAGGACCGCCGCGATCTGGCCAAACACACCGGGCTTGTCCAAGAGGGTCAGGCGCAGATAATAACGGACCTCGGTTTCCCCGACGGCCTTCACTTTGCCCTGGTGGTTATAGTTGACGAACCCCGGCGCGCGCCGCGCGGCATGGCAGACCAGATTGCGCGCCGCATCCACCACGTCGCCCAAAATTGCGCTGGCGGTCGGATCGCGCCCCGCACCCTTGCCGTAAAAGAGCACATCGCCCACCTCGTCGCCCTCGATCAGCACGGCATTGAACACACCGCTCACGGAGGCAATGATGTGCTCCATGGGCACCAGCGTCGGATGCACGCGAACAGCCACATCGCCGTTTTCCTGCTCGATGACCGCCAGCATCTTGATGCGGTAGCCCAGTTCCAGGGCATAGCGCAGATCCAAGGCGTCCAATCCCCGGATGCCCTCCACGGCCACTTCCCGCATAGGCACGCTAAAACCATAGGCCAGCGAAGCCAATATGACCGCTTTGTGCGCGGTGTCAAGGCCATCGACATCCAGGGCGGGGTCCGCCTCGGCAAAGCCCGCTTTCTGGGCCTCCTTCAGGGCCGTCGCGAACGACATCCGGTTTTGCTCCATGCGCGTCAAAATATAGTTGCAGGTGCCGTTCAAAATACCGTAAATACTCTGGATTCGATTGGAGACCAAACCTTCACGCAGGGAACGGATTATCGGAATGCCCCCGCCCACGCTGGCCTCGAAAAAGATATCCGTCCGATTCGCTTCCGCCAACTTGAACAGCTCGGCGCCGTGCTCGGCCAGAAGCGCCTTGTTGGCGGTCACCACCGGTTTGCCGCGTTGAAGAGCCCGGGCAATCAGACTGCGCGCCGCATTCTGGCCGCCAATGAGTTCGATGACTATGTCAATCTCAGGGCCGGCGACGACGGCCTCGGCGTCGTTGGTCAAGACCCCCGGCGGCACACTGACGCCGCGATCGCGTTCGATATCGATATCGGCGACACGCCGCAGTTCGAGCTTGAGCCCGGTGCGGCTTTCGAGCAGGCCCTGATTCTTGCGAAGCCCCTCGACCACGCCGGCGCCCACCGTGCCGAATCCCAACAGACCTATACCCACGGTTTTCATTAAATCTTTCCCGACCGTTGCCGGCCAATGATGGCTGAAATACGGTTAAAGCCTAAGAAAAATAGCACTTCACCCGTGGCTTGCAAGCGAAATAGATGCCAAACGGCAGGCGCCACAGGTCCGGCATCGGTAAAAATGAAACAGGCTGGAGCGAGCCCCGCTCCAGCCTGTTTTTCTCATCTTAACTGACGATATCACTTCACGGGGATGCAACCCGGCCCGCCCCAAAGGCCCGCGTTGTCGTAAAGCACACTACCGGCCATCAAGTAGATCGACCAATAGCCGGCGCGGTAATAGGCCAAGTCGCTCTTGCCGTCGCCGTCGAAGTCGCCCGGCACCGGGATGGCATCCGCCCCGCCCCACGGCCCCGCTTCGTAGCAGAACACACTGCCCGACATCAGGTAGATCGACCAATAGCCGTTGCGATAATAGGCCAGGTCGCTCTTGCCGTCGCCGTCATAATCGCCCGGCACCGGAATGGCATTCGCCCCGCCCCACAGACCAGCTTCGTAACAGATGAGGTCGCCTGCCATCGTGTAGATCGACCAATAGCCGTTGCGATAATAGGCCAGGTCGGTCTTGCCGTCGCCGTCATAATCGCCCGGCACCGGAATGGCATTCGCCCCGCCCCACAGACCAGCTTCGTAACAGATGAGGTCGCCTGCCATCGTGTTGATCGACCAATAGCCGTTGCGATAATAGGCCAGGTCGCTCTTGCCGTCGCCGTCGAAGTCGCCCGGCACCGGAATGGCATCCGCCCCGCCCCACAGACCAGCTTCGTAACAGATGAGGCCGCCTGCCATCGCGTAGATCGACCAATAGCCGTTGCGATAATAGGCCAGGTCGCTCTTGCCGTCGCCGTCGAAGTCGCCCGGCACCGGAATGGCATTCGCCCCGCCCCACAGACCAGCTTCGTAACAGATGAGGTCGCCTGCCATCGCGTAGATCGACCAATAGCCGTTGCGATAATAGGCCAAGTCGCTCTTGCCGTCGCCATCATAGTCGTTCAATACGTGGACGTGGCTGGCAATCGTTCCGATTTGAGCGGCAACGGGGCTCTGGAAGGTAAAGGTCAACCGCGCTTCGTAGCCGGCGTCGCCGTTGGTGCTGTAATAGGCATAGTTGGTATGGCCGCCGGCAATCCTGGTAAATTCCGTCGTCACCGTGGCGGTGTCGCCTTTGCTGACGTTATTGGAAGTGAAATGCGTGACATAGCCTGACAGCAAGTTGGTCGCCTGGTCAACCGGAATGCCCCATGTGGCCAGCAGTGTGTCGGGGATAAAGGCCTTGAGATAGCTGGTGGTATTGCTGTGACCGTTCACTTTCAGGCCTATGCCCGCATGACCGTCGCCAATGTCGCTGATTTCCGGCTCCACGTCCATGTAGTGCGCAGAGGTGCAAAGGATCATGCCTTGCATCGCAGCCACCACGTCGGGGTCCGTCATGAACAAGGGCGCACAGCCGACGCTCGCCTGCATATTCGTCGTGTAATCGTTGCGCCAGGGACTGCAACTGGCGACGTCCACAACCAACCGGCCGGGACCGTTCGTAGCGGCAGCCGCGACGGGGGTCCAGACAAAGCGCTTGATTTCGCCAAAGCCCATGATGCCGGTCGGACGCGCATGCAGGCTCATGTCGAACCGGAAGGGCGTGCCGGCCGGCCGATACATGCCGGTGTCCGTGTAGAGTATGTCGATTTGTTCCTCAGTCATGCCATTGGTGACCACCACAGTGTCCCAATCGTTGATGAGGTTACAGGGTATACTGACGGCATCGTTGGTCGCCAGAACACCGACGCTTTGAAGTTTGACGCCGCCGAAGCTGGTGTCGATATTTGTCCACACACCATTGGCGTCGTAAGCGGCGTTGGTATCGACCGGAACCTGCACGCTATTCATGGTTCCGCCGAATTTGCGCGCCACGATTACGTTGGTGGGATAAACTTGTTCCCCGCCGCTCAAGGCTATGACTCTAATATGCATGAGGAATTCGCCGGTGAAATAAGGATTCCACGACGTATTAGTCCACGTAGCAGAGCCCCCCGCTGCGACGATAATGTCGGGCGGAAACACCTGGCCGACCATGCCATTGGTTGACAAGACGTTAAACATTACCTGGGCGGCGCCGGTGAAACCGGTGATGGTGGCCGTGACCGTCACATTACTGCCGTTTTCATTAGTGGCGCCGGAAACGGTGACGCTTGAAAACGCAAGGCCATTAGCCTGCGCCCCGATTGCCATTGCCGCCAACAAACCGGCCAGAACGACTGCTTTTTTCATCCTGCTCCTCCTGGTTGATTAACTAACCCGACGTTTACGAAATAAAACACCCTGCTTATTTTTCGTTTCGTTCCTTGCCCAATCGATGTTTCTTATTGATCCTTTGATAGTCTCCAACAATCCGTCCAGTATGTCAACATTTGTTTCCAATATTGATTCCGACCTACAGCCGACGGCCTAAACGGCTACAGTCTTGGCGTCCGCAGAGCAGATCACATTCAATGCAGCGGGATGGCATTCGCCCCACCCCAGGGGCCGGACTCGTAGCACATGAGGCCGCCCGCCATCGTGTAGATCGACCAATAACCAGCGCGATAATAGGCCAGGTCGGTCTTGCCGTCGCCATCGAAGTCGCCCGGCGCCGGAATGGCATTCGCCCCGCCCCACGGACCGGACTCGTAGCAGAACACACTGCCCGACATCAGGTAGATCGACCAATAACCGTTGCGATAATAGGCCAGGTCGGTCTTGCCGTCGCCGTCAAAATCGCCTGACACCGGAATGGCTGTCGCCCCGCCCCAAGGGCCTGCGTTTTCGCAAAGCACACTACCGGCCATCAAGTAGATCGACCAATAACCGTTGCGATAAAAGGCCAGGTCGGATTTGCCGTCGCCATCAAAGTCGCCAGGCACCGGAATGGCATTCGCTCCGCCCCAGGGACCCGCATTATCGCAAAGCACACTGCCTGACATCAAATAGATCGACCAATAACCATTACGGTAAAAGGCCAGATCGGACTTGCCGTCGCCGTCAAAGTCGCCAGGCACAGGAATGGCATTCGCTCCGCCCCAGGGACCCGCGTTGTCGCAAAGCACACTGCCCGCCATCGTGTAGATCGACCAATAGCCGGCGCGGTAAAAGGCCAGGTCGGTCTCCCCGTCGCCGTCAAAGTCGCCAGGCACAGGAATGGCATTCGCCCCGCCCCAGGGACCCGCGTTGTCGCAGAGCACGCTGCCGGCCATCAAGTAGATCGACCAATAGCCGGCGCGGTAAAAACCAAGGTCCGACTTGCGATCGCCGTCAAAGTCGTTCCAAACAGTGTTAAATCCCGGCATGGGCACAAAGGCCACTCCCGTCGGCAATCGCAAGGATGCATCGAGCGCCGTCACGGCGAATGTCGATGCGTCAACCACAGCCAACATATTCGTTCCGCCAGACAAGGTCGGGTTGCCGGCCAGAACCCATTTGCCATCGGGGCTCACGGCAAGCGTATCGACCCCGAACAACTGACTGGATGATTTGGCTAAAAGCGTGGCCACACCCGCCCCGCCTAAAGTGACATTGCCGGGCCCGTTGATTTTCAGCCAGGAAAGCATATTCGTCTTGTTTCCATTCTGCAGGACATAAGCGCGATCGCCCGCCCGCGTAAAAGCGATCGATTGCATGCCAAGTCCTGGAACAAGCCCGCCGACAGTGGGCGTGGCGCCGGTAACGATGTTCCCGGGACTTGAAATCTGGAATACGTTGACCTCATTCGTGTGCGCGTTGGCCAACAGGACGGTTTTGCCGTCGGGCGCAATGGCGACATTGACGGGGTTATTCAATCCGGTAGACAAGACGGATTCGGAAACAAGACCGGTCGGACACAGGATGCCACAAATAATTTTCCGTCCGAAGTAATCGCAAACAATGACTGTTTGATTGTCCGGAGCTATGGCCACCGCTTGGGCTGAACCGGATGTGATCGAATAAGTCAGCGACGTGCTGAAAGACGCCAGATCGATAATGCCCATCTTCGTTGAAAAACCGCCATCCGTCACAATGGCTGTTCGACCATCGGGCGTTATCGCAATGTCCTCCGCAAAAAAACTATTGGTGACGCATCCCGTTACGACCGGGTTCGTCGGGTTGGATATATTCAAACGGTACACGGTCGAGTCCCCAAAATTCGAGATCAAGGCTGTCTGCCCATCCGGCGTGATGGCAACATCGAAAATTGCGCCACCTTCGCTGCCCAATTGATTCGTGACGAAAGGACCGTACACCGTGGCAGGCGTCGTTCCAAAATCGAGCACGCCGATTCTTGACTTTGGCGAGTCGGCAACGACCGCCCAAGGCGCCGCCTGCAGGGCTGAGGCGGACAGCAACAATCCGGCAAAAACCGCTAATCGAACGAAGCATCGGAACGAACTCATCGTTTTGCCCTCCTATTAAGGTCGTTTATTAACCCGCGAACGACTTTACCGCTCATGAACCATCTCTTTTTCGCACTGTCAACCATACCAACATTTATTGAAATTGTATCTTTTCATTCCAGCATGTCAACATTTTAAAAAATTTTATTTTTGCGACCGGCGCGCGGCCAACAGGCAAAGCAGACTCGCCATTTTCAGGGCCGCCAACAAAAAGCAGGCGGACGCAATCCCGAATAGCGGCAAGAGGAAGACGCCGACGACCAATCCGCCCAGCGCGGCCCCAGCAAGATCCGCCGCATTGATAAGCGCCGCCGTTCCACCTTTGACTTTGGATGGGTCGTCCGAAATTACTCCAAAATGAGTCATAAGCTCATTGGCCAGCGCGAACTGGGCGCCGACCAGGGCGCCGCTCCCGGCAACCAATCCATATATAAACGCCTCCACCCAGCCCCACGCAATCCAATTCATCGCTCCGGAGGAAAGCGCGGCCATCAGCCCCGGAATGCAGGCCGCTTCCACGATCAGAAGAATTTCCATCCCCGCCATGGCGCGCCATTGCAGACACTCTCCTCGCCGAATCAAGCGCGGCGCGCCAAGCGCTCCCAAAGTCAGCCCAAACATGAACATGGCCACTATCAACCCGACCTTGAAATATACGTAACCCAGCAGGGCCTGGAATACAAAGATTAAAATCAACTCCAGCGCCATGCCGCATAAGCCGGTGGCGGCCATCACCAGCGCCAGCATGCTCCGATAAAAAACGGCCCTCCTCCGCGGCTCGACTGATTTCGTCGTTTGCCCCAGAGGCTCGCGACGAGCCGAAGTCCATCGCGCTACGCAGGGGCCGGCAACCGCCACTATGTTGCCCCGCCTGCGGCCGAACACAGCGCCCATGCCAAGACATATAACGCCAAAACCCAGCAAGATGCCAACCACCCACCCTGCGCGCAAACGGGCCAACCACGTCAGCAGGGATTCCAAGCCCGATCCACTGAACCGGCTCCATAATGCAATCTGATAGAACATGGAAACAGGCTTCAAAATGGTGTTGACCGCCACCGGGATGGCCGCCAGCCGCTGTTCGACGAAATCGAGTTTTTCCGGACTGATTTCATCGGCGTTGAGAAAATACTCCGGACGGAAGGAACTGGCCTTGATCCCCGCCCCGGCGCTGCGCTGAAACAGCGTTGCGCGCGCCAATGTAATGGGACCATCGATTGCGCCGGCGAAAAATTGGTTCTTCGTGCCGGCGGTCACAAGCACGCGATCAAATGCGCTCCGAATGGTTTTCGCTATGGAAGCGCTCAGATACGCGGTTTCGCCCTGCAAGTCGTCGGACGCCGCAACACTCGTGTAAAAAAAACCATCGGGTGACAGGATCGAGCGAATGTCCCGGTAAAAGTCCTGCGTGTAAAACCGGTTAAGCGCAATTGTGGAGGGATCGGCGGCATCCACAATGATGGCGTCAAACGCGGGCAGGCCCCCGCGCCTGCCGTATTGCTTGACATAACGGGGAGCATCCTCGTGGATCCGTGCCAGGCGCGGATCGCACAAGGCTTGGACATAGGCGTGCGGCGACACCGGTTCGAGCAGGCGGCCTATTTTTTCATCTAATTCCACATAGACCAGCTCTTGCAACGGGTATTTCAAAAGCTCCGGGATATCGTCGATCGGATTGCCGCCGATCAGCAGGACCCGCCGGGCATCCGGTTTCTGGGCCATAATGAAATGGATCTTGTGCTCGCCAACAACGGCATCGGGAAAAACAGCCGACACCTGGCCGTTGGCATAAAGCGCCATCTGCCCTTCGGTCTCAAGTAACGCCAGATTCTGGTAGCGCGAATCGCCGGACGCCAGCAGACGCGACGCCGATGGGGACGACGAACCGGCTGCCGGCAGCGCTCCAAAAGAACGCCAACGCGCTTCGACACTGGCGCGCTCCAGAGACGCCAGACAAGCGGGATAACAAACAAGAAGCATGAAGGCCAAGGCGGCCAGCCCCAACATCCAGCGGAGTGTCCGCGTCGCGGCCACCCCAACCGCGCCCAACAACACAAAAACGCCGGCCAGCGCCGCCACGGCCAAGGGACTCATGACCCATACCAACCAGAACGAGAAAGCCGCGCCCGCCGCCATACCGCCCAGTGACTCGACCGCATAAACGCGACTGACCGCGTATGGCTCCTGCCGTACGGCCAGCCGGCAGGCGCAGGGAAACGCAATCCCGATGATCAAACAGCCGGGGGCAAGGATGGCCGCCAAACCGGCAAGCATTGAAAGAAATGGGACGTATTCCCCATAAGCCACGTGGAGCGCGGTCCGCACAACACGGATCGCCCATATCTGGAGCGGCAAGAGAAGGGCCGCCAGCACAAGCAAGACCACCAAAAAAGTCCGCAGGCGCTCCGCCGGACAACGCGCCACCAAAAATGACGCCAGGAGCGAACCCGCGCCGATCAGTGCCAGCCAGGCGCCGAAGACAGCCCCAATGGTGAGTTCGTTGCCGAAGAAAACCACCAGGAACTCGCGCAGGAGCAGAATCTGCGCCAGGAGCGCATAGCCTCCCAGACCGAACATGAGCGCCAGAATTCGATTGAAACAGGGGAAGCCCAACGTGTCGCCGTTTGAGTCAAGGCTCATATCGTTCTACGTAGCAAATCCATCCGGTCATGGCAATGGCAAAAGGATGTTAGCCGCAGAGGCCGCATGGCCTTCCGCGGCCTTTCCACCCACCTGTCGAACGCATGGCCATTCCGCCCGCGCTACGGCGCGATCGGCCATTATGGCGGATCAGGGTCAGCCCTTGGCGGATCGGCGGATCAGTGGCGGATCAGGGTCAGCCCTCGAAATAGAACTTAGCGTTGTTCCGAGTATGCTATTCCACTTTGCGGCTTACGCATGGTCGAACGCAATTCTTCTATCCGTTTATCGGCGCATTCCACCAGGCGGCGCAGGGGACGCTCGCTCGCCAATAACACACGCACTTTTCGCATCTGCCGGCTTACCGCCCCACCACTGCCCGCACCTATCTTAATCCGCCTGAACAGCGCATCTTCAGAATGACGATGGCCTTCAATCAATTCCCGGCACAGTCCATCCACCCAACCACGAAACCTTTCGCCGCCGATACTGCGCGGCGATTCTTTCAGCGCCAGCTTAATATCTTCATCTTCTGCGGCTAAGCCTGTCTCCACAAATTCCCGATACCGCTTCGGCCAGTCGCGCCATTTTCCGCTCATCCCCACCGGAAGCGGAGTGGATTCGACAAAGTCAAAAGCTTTGCGCTCGCCGATCATCCGGCAAGCGACGTGATCGATTGCACCCGGATATTCCACTTCCGGATTTCTCGCCATGACCGGCACTCTGCCATCATTGCTCGCGCTTGTAAAGTTCTATTTCGAGGGCTGACCCCGATCCACCGGTTAAAGCACGATACCAATACTTGCCATGGCGCGTTGTGGCCAGGTCATTCACCGTGACTGTGGTGTCGGTCTCAGCCGAACCCAGAACATCAATCCCATCAGGAATTGTCCGCTGGGTGTACTGGTTCAGGTTGTTGGCCGTGTAGTTCATTTCTTCATTCTCACGCAACGAACTTGTCCGGTTGCCGCAAATCGTTATTCTTTAAAATAAGGGCAGACCCTACGGTTTCGTGCCGAAGGGGTAGCGGTGCAACCCGAAAACGCTGTCCCCCGCGTTGGTGGCACTGGGGAATCACGTGCAATCCGCGTCAGCCCGCCTGCATCGCTATGCGAAGCATTGCGGGCAGGCGTGGCGCGCTTCGCGTAACCCGTGCCGGCAGGGTGTGCGTCAGCACACGCGCCGGCGCGGCATCGGGCAGCTTGTCCGGCGTAGCCTTGGCGAAGACGGAAGCGTAGTGAGCCCGCATCCTGATCAGCACATAGATCGTTATTCTTTAATTTAGGGGCTGACCCTACGGCCGGATAGGCGGCCGGCCGGAGTCTTAGCGGGGGCGGCAGAACCGATTCTGTCGAAGCGTTTGCAGGGGTGCAAGGCCAACGTGGTGAACGCGGCTTCGAGCACGGCGGCTGGGAGCGCGCCGCTTGGGGCGAGCGGGGCCGCCGCGCGAAAGTGAACCCCTGCGCATAATGCCCGCGTTATGCGATGTTGGCCGGTTCCCGATGCGCTTCGCGATCGGGATGCGCCCTTGCAAACGCTGTCCCCCGCGCCGATGGCACTGGGGAATACCATTGCGTTGGGCGTCAGCCGGCGCGCTTCGCGTCTTACGGTGCGGCGCCTGTGGGAGCGTCAGCGAGCGCGGCGCGGCACCGCATTGGGCGAGCGTAGCGAGCCCAGGCTTTGTTCGTTTTTAAATCCGCTAAGTTCTATTTCGAGGGCCGACCCCAATCCGCCCCGCGCATGGACGGTGCGCCCCTGCAAACGCTGTCCCCCACGCCGGTGGCACTGGGGAATCACGCGCAATCCGCGTCAGCGTGGCGCGCATAGCGTCTTACGGTGCGGCGCCTGTGCGAGTGTCAGCGAGCGCGGCGCTACACCGCTTCGGGCGAGCGTAGCGAGCCCGTATCCTAATCATCACGCAAATCGCTATTCTTTATTATCCGGGTAGCAACTCGTTGTATATAAACGTGCTACAACGAGCTGCCCCCACAGTCCCGGACGAGCACAATTAATGCATCCGGTTCTTCAGACCGAGCTTTTCACACGGTTTGGTAGAGATTATGGATTATACGAGGCAACGCCAGCGGATGGCGGTTTAACAGGGTCGCAA
>JBAZEM010000017.1:0-64024 GCA_041653875.1 Kiritimatiellia bacterium | reverse complement strand
CGAACCAGAATAAGCGCTCCCAAAAACAGAAAAGGGCCGACGGACACCTTCCCGTCGGCCTTTTTTACCAATCGGTCATCCACTTTCATTCCGGCCAAAATCATCCACTTTTAACCGGCCGCGACACGAGCAGCAGGTGCCGTTTACCGGCGGTGAAAGAGCCGCCGACCTTGCGACCGCACCGGAGCCCGCCACAGCGGCGGTTGCCGGGCAGGAGGTGGAACGCGAATTCCCCGAGATTTCCGACGTCCTGGCCGATGCGCACGAGCAGATCAATGCGCTCACGCAGGCAAACGACGAATTGCAGTTCCGGCGCCGGTTTTTGGAGAAGCGCCATGCCATTACCTCCCAGAGCCTGCAAGCGCTTTGGCAGGAAGTGGCCGCGATCCGCAAGGCGTTGGATCGGACGGAAGCGATCCTGAAGACCATGGAAGATCCGTCATTCAGCGACACCCAGCCGATGGCCTGAGGAAGAAATGCAGAATGCAGAATGTAGAATGAAGAATGCAGAATTAAAGCAACGTCGATTTATATGAATTTCAAACCGCAGGCGGCCACGGCGTCACCGCCGCGGCTACATGAAACAGTTGCCGTCTTGGGCGGCCTAATCTAATTTTTATGCATTCTTCATTCTGCATTTTTCATTCCGCATTTCTTAAGAGCGGCGCAAGGTATTCCTTCAGTTCGGCTTCCAAGCTGCGTTTTTGGTAGCGCTCCAGGCGTTTTTGCTGGCCGCGCAACACGGCTTCGCGCAACGGCCCGCGGCGCGTGAGTTGGCCCATCATTTCGGCGATATAATCCCAGCGTTTTTCCCGGACCAGGACTCCGGCGCCGTCAAGCGTCTCCGGCACCGCGCCGGCGGCAAAGGCAAGGACCGGCAGATTATGCGCCATGCTTTCGATGAGCGGGATGCAAAAGCCCTCGTGCGCGCTCATGCACAGAAACAGATGGGCGGCCTCGTAATAGGCGGTCAATTCGCTCTGCGGCACCGCGCCGGCAAAGACCACCTGGTTGAGGCGGAGGTTGCGGGCATAAACGTTCAGCAAGGCCTGGTAGCGTTCCAGGCCCGCGGATGAGCCGACGTGAATAAAGCGCGCGTTCGGCTCCACGGTTTTCTGAAAATAGCCGAACGCGTTGAGCGCATCCTCGAGGCATTTATTCGGCGCGCAGCGCCCCACAAAAAGGATGTTGATGCGGTCGTCCCGGAGCGCGCGGAGCACGCGCCGGTCGGCGCGTGTGTCGATCGCGCCGAAATCCAGCACGAGCGGCAAAACCTGCGCATCCGGATATCCCAGGTCGATCAGTTCGCGGGCGTTGAATTGGCTGTCGGCCAGGTTGACCGCGGCCGTTTTTGCCAGGGTGCGGGCCTGTTCCCGGCCCCAGGCCAGATCGCGCGCAAGTTCCTCCTGCAGGCCGCGGAAAAAATGAGCGGGCGTTATATTGTGATAGCGCAGGACTTTGCGGCAGGCCAGGCCCTCGAAAATATCGTTCACGTTCGATCCGATCGAGAGATGCAGGAGCGCGATATCGTCCGGTCCCATGACCTCGGCGGCGCGGGCGGCATCGCGGGCCTCCTGGCGCAAGACGGGGCCGGTGTGGACAGGCTCGCAGAAAATCTCGGCGGCATAGCCCCAGCGGCGGAAAAGCGCGCGCAGGGTCAGGGCCTCGTTGCTGATGGCGTCGCCGGCGGTGAACCCGGCGACAAACTGGTGAATGGCTTTCCTCATTCTGACTTCTGACTCCTGACTTCTGACTCCTGTGTTAAACGGGCGGCAAACTGCCGCAGGGCGTCCTGAAATTTACGATCGATGGCGCTCCAGGCGTATTCGCGCAGAACATAGGCTTGGCCGGCAGAGCCCATGGCGCGGCGCAGACTTTCCTGCTGGAGGAGCGCGAGCAGCTCTTCCTCGAATTCCGGATATACCCGGAACCAAAGGCCGCCGTTGCTTTTCCGGCAATGATCCCGGTTGACCGGACAGCGCGCATGCACCAGCACGGGCGTGCGGGCCAGCCAGGATTCCAGGATGACAATGCCAAAGCTTTCGTTGACGGATGGATGACAGAACGCCACCGCCCCGGCCAGGGCCGCGTGCTTTTCCGCTTCCGAAAGAAACCCGACATCCAGCAGGTGCGGACGCAACTCGGCGGGCGGCGTGAACTCCCCCGTGCCGGCCAGCACCAGCTTGACGTCCTTGCCTGTGCGCCGGCGGAAGATCGTCATATAATCCAGCAGGAGCGGGGTGCCTTTGCCTTCTTCGCGCCTTCCGGCATAGATCACGTAAGGCGCCGTAATCCCGTGATTGCGAGCGAAGACATCGGGCGCGGCCTCGAACGGATCCAGTCCCATGCCCACGACCGCGCCGGCGGATTCCGGCAGGTCGTACAGCCGGCGGGCCAGGGCGCGTTCCGGCTCGGAATTGAACAGACAGCCGGCGACGCTCCGGAACATTTCGCGGAAGGCGCGGGTATAGGCAAAGCCTTCGTCGTGCAGACAGGGGACCAGCAATGTTTTGGCGCTCGCCAGGCGGCTGGCGAAATACACCAGCCCGAACAGGTAGGGCCCCATCACGACCCAGTCGAATTCGCCGCCATGCTCCCGCAAATAATCGCACAAGGCGCGGCTGTTGACGCTGTTCCTCAACCAAGTCTGCTCGTCGGCTTCCGTGAAATGACTCCGGCGGCTGATGGCCTCCTGAACGCGCAAAAACGCTTGCGTGTCACGGTCGGCATCCACGGGAAAAAAAATAACGTCCAGGTCGCCGATTCGGCGCGGGCCGGGCGGGAGTTCGTTGGCCCAGGTGAAATGATTTTTGGCGCAGGTGGTCAGGAAGGTGACGCGGTGTCCGGCGGCGACGGCCTGCCGGGCGAGCGCCTTCAGGAGTGTTTCCGCGCCGCCTACTGTGGCGCCTTCGGCAAAACGCGGGCAGACGAAGGCGATGCGTTCAAGAATCGGCATGTTCCAACACCTTTCCGTAAAGATACACGTTGTTGCGTGTATGTTTACAGCCTGAATATCCAATATCCAACACTCAACAACCAATCATAAAGGAAGAAAGGAGAAACCTCATTCGCACAATGCCTGCGATGACCCTTGGCGGTCGGATATTCCTTGTTGGATATTGGACGTCAGCCTGCCTTGGATTTTTCCTTCTCGAGGGCCGCCAGACGGCGTTCGAGATCGCGGAGCCGGCCGCGATATTTCTCGTCCAACCCTTCGAGGGCCGTGACCAGCAGGCCGTTAACCTGGTTCTGCTGGGACCAGAGCCGGTAGGTATAAAACTTCAGCAGTTTCCAGAGGGTCTTTTTAAGGCCCACCAGCAGGCCGGCGCCCAGCCGGCGCCGCTCGCGGATTTCGAAATCGTTAATGTCGATAAAGACCGCATTGCGCAGGCAGTCCAAATAATACCGCAAGAACGTTTCGTCGTCCTGGAGATTGGCCAGGTTGGTTCGCTCCGCCTGGGCGAGGGCCACATCGCGGTAGGCGCCGCGCTCCATCTTACGCGCCACGGCGGCCCGGATCTCGGCCATAAGGCGCTCGACATCCACGCCTTCCGCGCCGATCTGGAACAGGGGTTCAGTCATAAATAATTCCGGGCAAGGTTCAAGGGTTCACGGTTCAGCGGTTGCCACACTTCACCAGAGCGCTACGCGTGGACTTCATCGGGGCGCCTTGTTTTCCGCAATCGGCTGTCTTCCAACCGTTGAACCGTGAACGGTGAACCAAGAACCCTTGCATTTGTCAAAAGGTAACTGCTCAGGAGTCAGAATTCAGGAGTCAGCCCGCCTGCAACGCTGTGCCCTGCCCGCAGTGCTACGCACAGCGTTGCAGGCGGGGTAGCACTGCGGGCAGGTAGTCAGAATAAGGAACCCGTATAGGCCAGCGAATACGAAGAGAATCGGCGCTAAACACAAGGCCTTGGCGGAATGTCTGTCGCGTTCTTCCGATTCTTACGTATTTTATTCTGTATCCTGAATTCTGACTCCTGACTACCTGAGTTGTTACGTCAAAAGTTATAATTCAACCAGAGGCCGTACTCCAATTCTTTCGGCCGGAAATTGACGATTTTACCCCAGTCTTCCAGGACGTAATATACATTGCCTTCTATGGAAAAATGCCGATAGATGGGAACGGAAAGCCCCAGCATCATTTGCCAGTAGAGGCTCAGCCAGTCGCCTTCGTCTTTGTCGTCGCGAATATAACTGGTCAGGATGCCAACGCCGCCGCGGAACATCCGGTCTTTGATAATGATGTTGGCCTGGGGCGTGACGACGTAATCGGTCTTGTTGGTATGGGGCGCGTCCCGTGTGCCGGATACATCAGGCGAAAAATCGGCGCCCAATTTCAGGCCGACGTGCTTCTCGACAAAGGTGTAGGCCAGGCCGTAGGAGAGGTCGGCGTTACCGTAAGGCAGGTCGGTAAAAACGGTGTTTTCCGTGTGATAGCGTCCGCCCACGCTCAGGGAGTGCGGGCTTTCTTCGGCAAACGCCGGCCGGATCGCAAGCGCGAGGGCGACACCCAGGGCGGCGCATATCGATCGGGATGGGCGGGGGATAGTCATGGGTTATTGAAACTCTTGCCACTCCGGTTCGTTCCGGAAAACAAAGCGATAATAATCCTTGCCCTCGAGCCGCGCGGCGGCTTCCTCGTCAACCACAATGGTGCAGTGCGGATGCAATTGCAAGGCGGAGGCGGACACCATGGCGGTGATCGGGCCTTCGACGGCCTTGGCGAGGATGTCGGCCTTGGCTGTTCCGGCGGCCAGCAGGACACAACGCTTGCTGTCCAAGATCGTGCCCACACCCATCGTCAGCGCCCGCCGGGGCATGCGCTCCCGGCCGTCAAAAAGCGGGCCGTTGGCGGCCATGGTCTGGGGTGTCAACACCTTGACGCGCGTGCGCGAACGCAAAGCGGAGAGCGGTTCGTTGAAGCCGATGTGCCCGTCGTGGCCGATGCCCAGCAATTGGAAATCGATGCCGCCGGCTTCTTGGATGGCCTGTTCGTATCGGATGCAGGCCGCATCCAGATCGTCCGCCATGCCGTCCGGCAGGTGCGTGTTGCGCCGGTCGATGTTGACCTTGGCAAACAGATGGTGGTTCATGTAGAACCGGTAGGAATGGTTGTCCTCCGGCGGCAGGCCCGCATATTCGTCCAGGTTGAACGTCCGGCAACGCGCGAAATCGAGGCCTTCCTCTTTATGCATATCCGCCAGCAGGGCATAAACCTGTTCCATGGTTCGCCCGGTGGCCAGACCGAGAACGAGGCCGGGGTTCTGGCGCAAAGCCTTGGCGATCAGGCGCGCAACCAGCCGCGTGGCCGCCGCGGCATTCGGCTGAATAATAACTTCCATAATAAGAAATGCAGAATGCAGAATGAAGAATTACGAGATCGGTTCTATAGTCTTTTTTCGTCCATTCCGGGCTCTAAAGTTTCTGCATTCTTCATTCTGCATTTTGCATTTGTTTTTTCAGCCCGGGTACTCCTTGGCGTTCTGGGGCATGGACAGGATCACTTGTTTGGCGGGGAGTTTTGCCCGTAATTGGGCCAGTTCATCCGCGCCGCCCGGCAGGGGCAAAGCGACCTGGCCGCCTTCGATCACGGACCGGCAAAGCGCCATCATGATTTCAAACCCTTTGTAGGCGCCGGCAAAATTACAGGGATGGACCTTGCGGTCGTCGTCAAGCCAGTCGGCCATCTGTTGGATATACGGCGGCATGTCGAGGTCGTAATTCATACAGCCGGGGCCCGATTGCGCGCCGTTCTTGGTGACGGCGCGCCAGCCGCCGCCGGTAAGCACCTCCGCGAAACCATCCGTGCCTTGAGCGCCCATACGGCATTTACGCCACCAGTAATCCACTTCCGGCACGTCCGGCGCGCCGGCGCCGCATTCCACAATGCCGCGAACGCCGTTGCTGAAATGAATGAACCCGGCGATATAATCCGGCGACGGATGCGCGTCGGTTAATTTGCCGCGCCCGGCGGCTTGGGCCATGACCCAGGCGGCGTCCGCGTTGCCGTTAAACCAGCGCAGGTAGTCGATCAAATGACTTAGCATATGCGCCATCCAGCCGGTGGATGCGCCATAAACCGTATGCACGCGGCCCAAGGCGCCGCTTGCAATGATTTCATGCACCTTCTGATAATGAACGCCATAGCGATGCTGATGACTGACCACGGCCTTGACGCCCGCGGCATCCAGCAGGCTCTTGACTTCCATGCCTTCGGCGCTGGTAAGCGCCACCGGTTTCTCGAAGGCGATCAGCCGGGCGCCGCTTTCGATTCCCAACCGAATCATGTCCCGGCGCAGGTTAGGCAGCGTGCAGAAACAGAACAGGTCCAGCTTCGCGCTCCGAATCATGGCCCGGGCGTCGGTGAATACGGGAGGCGCGCCCAATTTAGCCGCGGCCGCCGCGAGGCGCGCCTGGTCCAAGTCGCAAATGCCCGCAAGCTCGAAGCGGCTGTTCGCCTTGAAAGTGGCCGCATGGTGCAACCCGCGTTTACCCATGCCGACGATACCAACACGATAAGGGGCTGTCATGATGATCTCCTGGATGTGTCATGCGTTCAGAGCCATACATTAAAGCGAACATCGAACATCCAACATCGAACGCCGAACATCGAATGAAAAAATCCGATCAGATGTGGCTGAATAATAAACGAATAAAGCGAACTTTAAACATCCAATATCGAAGGTCAGAAAGCTTGGAATTTGTATTCGGATGCTTTATCTTCACTTCGATGTTGGATGTTCGGTGTTGGATGTTCGATGTTTGCTTCATCTGCCTTGATCAGGCGCGGGCATCCCATTCCAGCACCTTGGCGACGACATAATCCAGTTCTTCGTTCGTCAATTCCGGGTACATGGGCAACGACACACATGTGGCGGCGTTCCATTCGGCGTTGGTCATTGAGCCGACGATGCGCGCGCCTTTGCCCCAGGGATAGCCCGCCTGCTGGTGGATGGCGATGGGGTAATGGCATTTGGCGTCAACCCCATTGTCCTGAAGGAATTTGATCAGGACATCCCGATCGCCGGCCTTCCTGGTTTCAATGACATACAGGTGATAGACATGCCGGTAACCGGGGACTTCGCAAGGAAGCGTGAAATGCTTGGCATTCCGCAGGCCGGCTGTATAGCGGGCGGCCAATTTGCGCCGCATATCGTTCCCGGCGTCGATGGCCTTGAGTTTGGCGCTCAGAATCCCGGCGTGCAGGTCGTCCAACCGGCTGTTAAACCCATAACTGTGGCACGAGCGTTTTTCCGAGCCGTGATTGCGCAACTTGCGGACTTGCCGGTCGATGTCTTCGCGGTTGGTCATAATGGCGCCGCCATCGCCGAAGGTTCCCAGGTTCTTTTGAATGATGAAACTGGTGCAGACCGCATCGCTGAGTTGGCCGATTTTGAAGCCCTGGCCAGCGGCGCCGAAAGCCTGGGCATTGTCCTCGACGACCAGCAGGTGGTGCTTGTCGGCGATCTTGCGGATGGCCGGCATGTCCGCGCATTGGCCGTACAAATGCACGGGAATAATGGCCTTGGTGCGGGGCGTGATGGCCGCCTCGATTTTAGAGGGGTCGATGCATTTCGTGCGCGGATCGCAATCCACGAACACACAGGTGGCGCCGGCAATCCAGACGGCTTCCGCTGTGGCGAAAAACGTGTTCGTATGCGTGATGCATTCGTCGCCCGGCCCGATGCCCAGAGCCATGAACGTCAGCCACAAAGCGTCCGTGCCGTTGCCGACGCCAATGGCGTGCTTCGTGCCGGCGTATTCGGCCAATTCGCCCTCAAAACGCTTCAACATGGGGCCCATGACATATTCGCCGCTTTCCAGCACAGTCTGGATATTGGCGTCGATTTCTTTCTTGAGATTATGATACTGGCGAACGTGTCCATAAAACCCAACATTCATGGCAAATCCTTTCGTATGTGTTAATGAACCGATATGGCAACGGGGAAGATAATGTCCTTTCCAGTAAAGCGCAAGTATTTTTGTTTTCAGTGTGTCTGGCGTCCAGTCCGCAGGCCTTGAACGCAAAAGGCCGGGACATCCCGGCGCCGGAAATAGGCGATGTTCGGGCTGGCGGCTTGATTGGCCGGGCGGGAAGCCACGGATGGATGCCAGAGATGCAGGGCATTGGCTTCCAGGATCAATGACCGCCCGCGCACACCGGCCTTGTGCAGGCGCATGGAAAAATCGTCATCCTCGAGTCCCCACCCGACATAAGCCTCGTCAAACCCGTTGACCCGCTCGATATCCTCGCGGAAAACCGAGAAATGGCACCCCAAAATTTTTGGTTTGTGACGCTTAGCCAGGCCAAAACGGCGCAACCAGACATTGCGTTGAAATTGATGATGCGCGCGGCGCAGATGGCTTCGGTCGGCGTCCTCCCAGAGCACCTCCAAAAGCCGGGGATGCATCGCCTGCTGGAGCGCCTCTTTGGTTTCCGCCTCGCCGACACAGGCCCGGTTGGCCGCCAGAAACCAGCCGCGGCGCGCCGCCTTTACATGCGCCATGACCGCATCCGGCAAGAGCAGGATGTCGCAGTCCAAAGATATGATGTAATCGCCGGTCGCCTGGCGCAGGGCGTTGTTGCGCGCGGCCGCCAAGCGATAACCACGGTCTTCCTGACTGACGAAACGAACGGGAAACGGCAGATCCGGAAACGCGGCCTTCATTTGGCGGACATTATCGGCGCTGGAGCCGTCATCCGAAACCACGGCTTCATCCACGCGCTGGGTGGAAAGCGCCAGCGCCCGCAGGCAGGCAATCAGCATGACCGGCCGGTTATAGACCGTGACAATGACCGTGGTTTTCATAATCAGCAATTACTCGGGTATCCAGAAGTCAGGAGTCAGAATTCAGAATGAACTGCGGTTTTATCTGCCGATCTTATTCTGTCTCCTGACTACTGTCTCCTGACTTCCTGAAGAGAATTCATAATCTCCCGCAAAATAATATCCGCGGCATGCTCGGCGGCCTGGGGATCGCCCAGGGCCTGGCTGACGCGGTCAAGGCCGGCCAGCATCGTTTCCCGCGCGGGGCCGGCGCGCAGGAGCGGCGAGAGCGCCGCGGCCATCGCTTCCGGACGCGCCTCATGCTGGATGAATTCCGGGCACAGGCGTTCCCCGGCCACGATATTGACCATGCCCAGGTACGGCACACGGATCAGGAGCCTTCCAATGCAATAGGTGGCCCAGGCCACCCGGTAAACCACGAGCATGGGACAGCGCATCAAGGCCGTTTCGATCGTGGCGGTGCCGGACGCCACCAGCGCCGCGCGCGCCTGGCGCAGGACCTGGCGCGTCTGCCCGGCCACCACGGAGACATGCTCCGGTCCCTTGCCCAAGGACCCCATCACGGTCCGCGCCCAGCCGGCCACTTCCTCCGACGGCGCGGCAATGATGAATCCGGCGCCGGGAAATTGACGCTGTACCAGCGCCGCGGCCGCCCACATCACCGGCAGGATTCGCTTGACTTCATGATAGCGGCTCCCGGGCAAAAGCGCAATACGCGGCTCGCCTGGCCAGGGCAACGGCGCCAGGGGCTCCGCGCGCGCCGCGGCCGCTTGCGCCACCAAGGGATGTCCCACAAAATCAACGCGCAGGCCGCTATTCTTGAACACATCCGCTTCGAATGGGAAAATCGCCAGCAGGCGATCCACAACCCGCGCCATGCGCGGAATGCGGCCGCGGTTCCAGGCCCACACCTGCGGACAAATATAATAGAGCACCTTGAAGCCCAGCGCATGCGCCCGGGCGGCAAACCGCAAATTGAAGCCGGGATAGTCCACCAGCAAAATGGCATCCGGCCGGCGTTGCCGGGCCAGCGCCAGCATTTCGTCGAAAACCCGCTTGAAAAAACGGAACCGGAGCAGGACTTCCGTCAATCCCAGGACCGCCATGTCGCGAACGTCATAATGGGTTTCCATGCCGGCCGCCCGCAGGTTCTCGCCGCCGATGCCGAAGCACACGAGGTCGGGCCGCTGCCGCCGCATCGCCCGCAGCAGGGCGGCGGCATGCATGTCGCCCGAAATCTCGCCGGCGATAATCATGATGGAGGAAGGCTTCATAAAGAAAATGCAGAATGCAGAATGCAGAATGCAGAATGATCGAAAATTCCACTATTATTTATTTTCATTTTACCGCCATTTCCTTGCCTGCGCTTCCATCCTTCACCAATTCCAAATCCTTCATTCTGCATTCTGCATTTTGCATTTCATTTGGCGGCAGATGGCCGCCGCCAATTTCAGCGCCTCCGCCGCTTTCTCGCCGCTGACCACCGGCGCGCCGCGCGTGCGCACGCACTCGACAAACGCGGTCAATTCGTTTTTCAGCGCCTCGCCTTTCTCGATCGGAACCTTGCTGCGCTCGATGCGCGCCCCGGTCTTGCGGTAGATCTCCCCGGCCTGCTTTTCGTAATCCAGCGAGATGTAGGCGTCCGCCTGGAACACGCGGATTTTACGCAGATGTTCCGGACTGATCCGGCTGGTGGTCACGTTGGCCACACAACCGTTCTCGAACTCGAGGCGCACATTGGCGATATCCTCGCTGGCACTCAGGACCGGCACGCCCACGGCGTGGAACTCGCGCACCGGCGAACGCACCAGGTGCAAAATGATTTCCAAATCGTGGATCATGAGGTCCAGCACCACGCTGACCTCCGTCCCGCGCGGATGCAGACCGGCGCGCGCGGGCGGATAGGGCTGCAACCGGTGGGCCTCGATAAAACGCGGGCGCACCAGGATGCCTTCCAGGAATGTCATCACCGGATTAAACCGCTCGACATGCCCCACCTGCAGAACGAGATTCTTTTGTTGGGCCGCGGACACCATGGCTTCGGCATCGGCCATGCGGGTGGCAATCGGTTTTTCCACCAGGAGATGCACGCCGCGCTCGAGAAAATGCGCGGCCGCCTCGAAATGCTTGTCCGCCGGCACCACGATGCTGGCGGCCTCGACCATCCCGGCCAATTCGGCCATGTCCCCGACGGCCCGCGTCCGGTAGCGCCTGGCAATCTCCTCGGCCCGCGCCCGATTGACGTCATACACCCCCACTAACTCGGCCTCCGGCAATTCCGAATAAATGCGGGCATGCCACTGCCCCAAACTGCCGACCCCCACCACGCCGACACGAACCTTATGATCGCTCATAGCAAAACCTCCAACAAAATTCCAAGTTTCAGATCTTTTTTAACTACGAAACACACGAAATACACGAAAAGGAACATGAGTTCGGCTAATATTGGATAAGTTTTTGACTTCTTTTCGCGTGTTTCGTAGTTGCCTCTTCTCCGAACGGAAAAGTTATTTCGATTGAAACTTGAATGTTAGCTGGAATTTCTTTTATCTTCCACTTCCACCGCGATGAATGCCAAATTTTGTTTGTCAGCTTCTTCGACGATTTGTTCCCGTTCCAACAAAATTGTTTTGTGCGCTTCCACGGCCAGCACGGCGGCCTTGATTTTTTTAAGCATCGCCAGGGTGCGCAGGCCGACCACGGGAATGTCGTAGCGCATGTCGTGTCCCTGGCGCGCCACCTTCACCACCACGGCCCCGGCGCCCCCCAGCTTCCCGGCGCGCAACAGGGTGTCGTCCGTGCCCTCAAAGGCCTCCACCGCCAGAATCACACCTTCCTTGACCACGACTGTCTGCCCGATTTCCAGGGCGCTGGTGGCCTTGGCCGCCTGGAGCCCCAGCTCGATATCCAAACGCTCGCGCTCGGTCGGCGCGCGGCGACCGAGCAAGCCCGGGGCCGGCATGGTGTCTTCCATAAACCGGTAGGCCGGCAGGAGTTCGACCCCGATGGCCTTGAGTTCATCCCCAACGGCCCCGAAAATGGTTTTGGCGTTGCGGTCTTTCAGTCGCGCCAGGATCGCCAACGCGCGGGCATCCAAGCGGACATGAAAAAGATTCGAGGGCGCAATCTGGCCGGCCATCACCGCCTGGGCAATGCCATGCTTGCGAAAGGCCGCCAGCATGGCCTCCAGTTGCCCGACGTGCAGCCACACGACCTGGTCGGACGCCTTCTCGATTCCCGGATCGGTTTCCCCGCGAAACGCGACGGCCACAATCTGCCGCACACCCTGCTTTTTGGCGCCTTCCGCCAGGAGCCGCGGATAGGCCCCGCGCCCGGCAATAATCCCCAGTTTTTCCGGTATGGCTTCCGTCATAATAATCTCCCCGGCCGCCTGACCCTGCGGCCATTCGATGGTTTGCGTTTTATTTATACCCGTAATAACCTGCCGGATGAAGAAAAATGTTTGCCCGAATCGAGCGCCTTGAATTTAACTTGCTCGGAGATATCGTCCGGCGTTATGCTGAAGCCCAAACAATGGATGTGTGTTGGAGGTCATAATTTATGAAGTCCAAGCGTAATGCGATAACGCTTGTTCGGGCAAACGCCGGGCCGCGTCGCGCTCTGGGGCGCGATATAGATGAAGCCCGGTTCACAGTCCCGGCGATGGTTGCAGAATTGCCGCCTGACTACGCCGCCACACTGGCCGACCTCAAGAAGCGGATACAAGAGACCCGGATCAAGACGGTGCTTTCCGCAAACGCCGCGATGATCCTGGCATACTGGGAGATCGGACAGATCATTCTAAAACGGCAAGCATCCGAAGGTTGGGGCGCAAAGGTCATTGATCGCCTCTCCTTCGACCTGCGGGACGCCTTTCCCGACATGCAAGGTCTTTCGCCGCGCAATTTGAAGTACATGCGCACCTTTGCCGCCACCTGGCCGGACCGGGCAATTGTGCAAGGGCCGCTTGCACAAATCACTTGGTACCACAATTTAGCCCTGCTGGAGAAATTAAAAGAACCTGATATTCGCCTCTGGTATGCGCGGAAAACAGTGGAGCATGGATGGTCTCAACCCATTCTCTGCCTGCAGATTGATGGCTGCGCCCACAAACGTTTGGGCAAGGCTATTAACAATTTCCCGGCTACGTTGCCGCCGGCCGATTCGGACATGGCGGGGCAGATATTCAAAGACCCGTACCTGTTCGACTTCATCGGCACAGCCGATCCCCGCCGGGAACGCGAAGTCGAGCACGCTCTGGTGGACCACATTCAGCGTTTTCTCCTGGAGATGGGCGCAGGATTTGCATTTATGGGCCGGCAAATACACTTGGAAGTGGGATCGAAGGACTTCTATCTCGACCTTTTATTCTACCACGTCAAACTGCGCTGCTACGTGGTGGTGGAACTGAAAGCTGTTCCATTCGAACCGGGTTTCGCCGGGCAGATGAACATGTATCTTTCGGCGGCGGACGATCTTCTCCGCCATCCCGACGACAAGCCGACTATTGGCCTGTTACTGTGTCGATCCAAGGATAAAATCGTTGTAGAATATGCGCTTCGCGATATCAAGAAGCCCATTGGCGTGGCCCAATGGGAAACGAAGATTGTCAAGGCGCTACCCAAAGAATTCAAAGGCAGTCTGCCGTCGGTCCAAGAGATCGAGAAGGAAATGGAGACGAAATCATGACTGCCCACCCCGGGTTGAGGGCTTATCCGCCGAAGCCCTCGCCTCGGCGAAGCCTCCGGCGGAGCCTGGGTCGGTGAAGGCGGAAGGACGCACCGCATAGGGCACGACTGCCCTACCGGAGCAGAAAGCATTTTTTTAATAACCCGGCACGGTTCGGGCATGTGACGAAAGAAGCCAAAACGGTGTCGGGCAAGGAGGTAGATAACGATGAGTGATATAACGCTTGATTCTCGTATTGAGCAAGAGGTGCGTGCGGCGCATGAGGCGATTGCGCGGCGCGGTGAACTGCTGTCGGTTGACCGTATTCGGGCGTTCTATGCGGCATTTCGGGACCGTTTCGGGCCGGACAAACTGAAGGCATTGGATGGCGACGCGTTGCTCCAGACTATGCACAGTCGCGGGAACAAGGACAGTCTGGTCTATTGGCTTGAGTTCAAGAACGACGATGATTTCCCTGGGCAGGCATTTGGAAGCATCTCCGGCGGGAGTGCTCACAAGTTCGGCTTGTTCAAGCGGAAGGAAACTGGGCAGTGGGTCACAGGCGGTGCGCGAAAGGAAGAGAACATCGACGAGGCCCAGGCAGTGGCGATTGCCCGGAAGCATCGGGATCAACTACTTGCCGGCGTGGCGGTGCTTGAGAAACTGGCGATTGGTGCAGATGACGCGGCGTACCGTGGGTTGCAGGACGAATTGGGCCGGGTAGCGCCCGATCTCTGTAACTTGGCGTGGGCGCACAAGTACTTCAGTCTTCTCTTCCCGGAGAAACTGGACGACTACCACAATGCGAAATATCAGCGGTTCCACCTTGTGAAACTCCTGCAGAAGCCGCCCGAAGAGGATGGTTTGTATGTGTGTGCGGGGCGGTTCTTGAAATTGGCCACGCTGTTTGGCTGGCAAGTGAACCAACTGACGGCGGTTTTGAATGAACGAAATGGGCCGCCTATCCGATACTGGCGTATTGGGACGCGTCTGGGCGAGACGGAAAGCATCTGGCAGGACATGCGGAATGGTCCCTATGTGGCGATTGGATGGGAGAAACTTGGCGACCTATCCGAGCTTAGGGTGGCGGAGGACGTCAAAGGGGAAATTCGGAAGTTGCTGGAGCAGCACTACCCTGGGGATCCGAGGGTCGTTACACGAAAGGCGGGCGAGATTCAAAACTTCCTGATGGAAATCAGCGAGGGGAACGGCGACATCGCGGTGGCGGCGGATGGCGAGACGGTGTTGGCACTCGGGCGTGTGATGGGACCCTATCGGTTCGAAAACACAGCACCGACAGGTGCCCCACACCGGCGGAACGTGACTTGGGTCTCCACGGCCGAATGGAAGATGCCGGTGAGTGAGGGATTGCGGACTACGGTCTTTCCTTTGAAGAAGCACGTGGAGAACTTGATGGAGATCGAACGACGGCTGTTGGATGGAGTTGTGGCGCCACCGCCCGCCACGGTGGTCAAGCCGGCAGTTGTGCCTCTTGTAGGTGTCCAGCGGTTGGCGGGCATTCCTGGTCGGGTGCAGGCGATTCTGGAACGGAAGGGACAAGCTGTTCTCTACGGGCCACCTGGGACCGGGAAGACCTACTGGGGCAGACAAACGGCTTTCGATCTGGCAGCATTGGGCGCATACGGGCAACTGTTCAGTGATCTGAGCACCGAGGATAAGACGAAGGTTGTTGGGACTGACGCGGTTGCGGGCCTGGTGCGCTGTTGCACTTTCCATCCGGCCTACGGGTATGAGGACTTCATCGAAGGATACCGGCCTAAGAACATGGCGGGGCAGTTGGGCTTTACGCTGGAACGAGGAATATTCCAAGCGATCTGTGAGGATGCGCGCGGCAAGGCAGAGAAATACGTCCTGTTGATTGACGAGATCAATCGGGGAGACATCCCGCGAATCTTCGGGGAGTTGCTGACACTCATAGAACTGGATAAGCGCGGACAATCGGTGATCCTGCCTTTGAGTGGTAAGCCGTTCGTGGTTCCCGCAAACCTCTATGTTGTGGGAACGATGAACACGGCGGATCGTTCGATTGCACTACTCGACACGGCGTTGCGGCGCCGGTTTGGATTTGTGGAGTTGATGCCCGATGTAAGGGTGTTCGGGAACGCCTCGGTGGGTGGAGATATTCCGTTGGGGCCGTGGTTGAGCGCGGTGAACGAGCGCATCCGCGCGCATCTTGGGCGCGACGGACGGAATCTCCAGATCGGTCATGCGTATCTACTTGAGGGTGGGAAGCCGGTCACGGACTACGCCCGTTTCGTGCGGATTCTGGCCGACGACATCATTCCACTGGTTGAGGAGTACTGTTATGAAGATTATGAGGCGCTGACGCAGATCCTGGGGGCGGGTTTGGTGGACGAGGCGCGGCAGCGCATTCGTGAGGAACTGTTCGTGCCGACGAGGCGCGAAGAGTTGGTGCAGGCATTACTGGCGCCCTCGCCCGAGATTGTGACCTCCCTTGACGCGCCAGCCGTGGTCGAGACGGCAGAGGAGCCGGAGGAACCGGAAGTGAAGGGAGACGAGACGTGAGTATCGTGGACGTCAGCCTCCGCGAGTGGGAAACGCTGGAACCGACACGTGGGAGTGTTCTCGCGGGACGGACGCTGGAGGGTTTCGACGCGGGACGGCAATTGGCCGAGCGACTGACGAAGGCCGGGAGGGTTGAGATTCTGGAACTAGCACGGGGAATAGAGTTGCGGGCTACGTCCTTTGTTGGGCGATTCAGTCTGGGCGACATCACGGTGACGATACACCCGAAGTTGACCGGGTCGCCGTTGTTGAGCCTGTTACGGTATGCCTATGGATTGCGCCATCTAAGTCTGTACGAATCGGTCGGGTACGCGGCCACGCGATTCACGTTTCAGGACTTGTTGGTTCAGCAGTTGGCAGCAGAGGCGCGAGAGTTGCTTGCGCGAGGCATCCATCGTGACTACGAGCGTCGGCAGTCGGAGTTGGCGACGCCTCGCGGGCGGATTGACTTCAATCGTTATGCCCGGGTGGGAAGTAGAGCAAGAGCGGTACTGCCGTACATTGAGCATCCACGAGTGGAGGATACGCTCCTGAATCAGGTTCTGCTTGGTGGGCTTGTGTTTGCCGGGCGGGTGACGAGCGACGTGGACTTGCGCGCCCAGGTGAAGCGGTTGGCGAAGATACTGGCCGCGCGCGTCTCGGAGAAAAGGATTAACGGGGCTGTGATTGCGGATGCCTGGCGCGCGACAGACCGGCGGACAACGGCTTATGAACCGGCGTTGATTGTGATCGAACTGCTGTTGCGGGGCGAAGGCGTTTCTATGAATGGGGATGTGCAGCGTGTTCGGCTTCCTGGGTTTCTGTTCGACATGAACCGGTTTTTTCAAACGCTCTTGTCTCGTTTCCTTCGGGAGAATCTGGACGGGTGTGAGGTTGAGGACGAATGCCGGTTCAAGGGGCTCTTTCAATACGATCCGGCAAAGAATCCGCAGCAGCGCAAGGCACCGGCACAGAAGCCGGATTTTGTCGTTCGACGAGACCGGAAAATCGTCGCGGTATTGGATGCGAAGTATCGGGATTTGTGGAAACTGGAGTTGCCACGGGATATGCTGTATCAATTGGCACTGTATGCTCTTGGACAGAATGGGCCAATGCGGCGCGCGGTAATTTTGTATCCGACGATGGAAACAGCGGCGCGTGAGCAGGCTATTGTTGTGCAAGAACCGGTTGACGGCGTCTCGCAGGCGGAGGTGGTGATGCGGCCAGTCAAATTGTTTGAACTCGACGAACTGGTTCGCGGTCAAGATCCGCAGGCCGGAAAGCGAAGAGGCGCCTACGCCGCGCACCTCGCCTTTGGAGCGGCGGCGTAGTGCGGCGAAGGAGGCTACACACGGACACCAGCGAAAAGGCACTTGAGAGTGGGTAGCAGGATCGTTCCGGTCCCCGACGGTAGCTACGCAAAGTCTCTGATGGAAAAGGAAATAACAACTCATGGCAAAAAAATGCGGCCCGAAGACGATGTGGGTTCCGCCCGCGGAAAACGCAATCCAGTTCAAGGTGGCATTGAGATATATCCGGCCGCCGATCTGGCGACGGATTGTGTTGCCGGACAACTACACGCTCGGGCAGTTGCATGATGCGATTCAGGTCGCGATGGGATGGCAGGACTGCCACCTGCACGCCTTTCGGTTCGGTGACGTTCATTACACCAGCCAACAGGCATGCGAGATGGGCGAGATGGACATGGAGAACGAGAAAACCTTATTCCTGAGTCGGGTCGTCACGCGGGCAAAGCAAAAGTTCA
Organism: Kiritimatiellia bacterium; assembly: GCA_041653875.1. Taxonomy (GTDB): domain Bacteria; phylum Verrucomicrobiota; class Kiritimatiellia; order JAAZAB01; family JAAZAB01; genus VSJD01. The sequence goes on along the minus strand of JBAZEM010000017.1, from coordinate 46,270 downwards.
TATACGAGTACGACTTTGGCGACAGTTGGCTGCATGAGGTTGTGGTCGAAAAGATATTGCCGTTTGATCCGCAAATGAAGTATCCGGTCTGTTTGGCCGGCGCGCGCGCCTGTCCGCCGGAGGACTGCGGCAGTTTTCCGGGGTACGGCGACATTTTGGAGGCGTTGAAAGCCCCGAACAAGACCGATGAGCAAAAGGAACTTCTGGAATGGCTCGGCGACGGCTACGATCCGGAACGTTTCGATCTGGACACTCTGAATCGGCGGTTGGCGGGGAAGCGGTGATCGCGTGCTCCACGTTGCCACAAAAACAATGAGGACTTGGCGCGCGGATGAGCGGCGAAAAGGCGATAGCGACCTTGCCAATGCGCGAATGTGTGTGGATGCGGGACGCGCGCTGGATACAGCGTGTTTCCATGCTCAGCAGGCGGCAGAGAAGTACCTGAAGGCACTGCCCCCTCAATTCGACCATGTGCTGCCAGTTAAGATATGGAAATCACTGGCTTTCAAGTCCGATTCAGGCCTTTAGACTTTAATTCGTGGGACGGAGTGGACGCGGAGGCAAGACAATGCCAGATTCACTGATTCCGAAGCATGGCGGATACCGGAAACTGAAAAGCTTTCAGGTTTCGGAACTGGTTTATGATGTAACGGCGCGGTTTTGCGATAAGTACATCGATCGCCGTAGCCGCACCCACGACCAGATGGTACAGGCAGCGCGGTCGGGGGTGCAGAATATTGCCGAAGGCAGCCAGGCCTCGGGCACGTCAAAGAAGATGGAACTGAAATTGACCAATGTGGCAAGAGCCAGTTTGGAAGAACTGCGCCGAGACTATGAAGATTTTCTGCGCCAGCGCAATTTGCCCCAGTGGGATCGGACCGATCCGCGTCGGGCCGATTTAATCGCCAGGCGGCCCGCCACGGCGGATGCCGTGGCGGCGTGGGCCAGAGATATGAAGAAGAATGGACAAAATGGACTTAATGGACAGGCAAAACAGTCCATTCCGTCCACAAGGTCCATTTCCCCTGATTATCCGGAAATCGCCGCAAATGGCGCTCTGGCGCTCATCATGGTGGCGTGCTCTTTGCTGGACCGCCAAGTGGCGGCACAGGCGACGGCCTTTGAAAAAGAGGGCGGTTTCACGGAACGGCTGTACAAAACGCGACAGGCGGCAAGAAACGCATGAGTTTCAAACTCACGGAATTGAAGCAGGAATGGGGCGGCGTCGAGTTGTCAGATTGGCATTGATTTCCATGTGGCAACAGTTTATAGCCTGAAGTCCAAACCTTGAAATATTCCGGATACATAATATGGCCGAACTGATCAACACCTTTTCCTGGTCCATTTCCGCGCGGGCGGACTTTGAGGAGTGCCCGCGGCGGCGGTTCCTCGCCAAGTATGCCATGTGGGGCGGATGGAAAGCGGAGGCGCCGGACCTGGCGCGCGCGGCTTACCGGCTGGGCAAGATGGAAAACCGGTTCACGCTCCAGGGCAATGCCGTGGAACGCGCCGTCATGTGGGCGCTGCAGCAGAATCAGGCAGGCAAGGCGGTCGCCGCAATCCAGGCCTATGAAACGACCGCCAAGCCTTACCTGAATCAATGCTGGAGCGAGTCTAAAAAGAAGCTCTGGCAGACCAATCCAAAAAAACATTGCTGTCTGCACGAGCACTACTACCCCGCGCACCACCATACGACCGAGGCAGACATGACCGCGCGCATGATCGAGCAGATCAAGCGCTGCCTGGCCAATTTTCTGGAGCAGGTCCTGCCACGGCTGGCCAAGGTGCGCCCGGAGCAGGAGATGTCAATCGCGCACGCCGATGGCGGCGACCCGGAATCGTTCACGTTCGAGTCCATCAAGGTCTATGCCATCCCGGATTACGCCTATCGCCAGGATGATTTCCTGCACATCCACGATTGGAAGGCGGGGAGCGAGAAACCGGCGCACCGCGACCAGATGGCCATTTACGGCCTGTGGGCCCACACCAAACACGCCCTGCCCCCGGAGCGTATCCAGGTGCACCTGGAATACCTTTCGAAGGGCGCCACCCAGAGCATGGCCTTGGCCGAAAGCGACCTGGAGTATGCCCGCGGGCTGATCCGCAACTCGGTCGCCGGCATGGCCGAATACCTTGTGAAAGGCGACATCCGCAAAAACCAGCCCCTGCCGCAGGAGGACTGGGAGCTATGCGCCGATATCGACACCTGCCGGCAATGCCGGTTCTACGAGCTTTGCAAAAGCGAGCTGGAACTGGCCTGACATTACCTTTCTTCACCAAGCGACATGGTTCCTGATTGTTCTTTGTTCTTATTCCGACATTCGACGTTGGGCGTTCGATGTTGGATGTTCGATGTTCGATGTTCGATGTTCGATGTTTGCTTCGATTGCGGGTTATAGCCCCAGCCTGGCCCGCACAGCCGCTTCGGTTGCCCCGGCGATGGCCACGCGTTTATGGCGCGAACTGTGGCCGGCCACAATGACCAAATCGCGCGCGGGCACATCCAGGATTCGACCGAGGAACGCGATCAAGGCGTCGTTGGCCTTGCCGTCCACCGGGGGCGAGCGCAGGCGAATCTTGACGGCATCCCCGTGCAGGCCCTGCACGGCATCGTGCGCGGCGCGCGGACAGGCATGCACGGACAGCATCGCGCCGGTTTTGGTTGCGGTAATCCAGCTCATGGCGAAAGCCAGTATAGAAGCGCCCGCCGGCGGCGCAATGTAAAAACGCAGCACACGGCAACTGCTTCAGGTAGAGCCGACTTTACGTCGGCTATCTTCATGACAGAATAGCCGGTATTCCGTCAAAAGCGGATCCGCCTATGGAGGAAAAACCGGCTCTACACGGATTCAAATTGCGATGCCCTGTGTTAGACGCAGCCTCCCGCCCAAAAAAGTTTGTTTTTTCTGTTGACAGCGCCCGGTTGTTTCTATATATAGAAACACCATGCAACCCATGACCCTAAAGGATTACCTCGCGCTGGCCGAAAAATACGACCTGATCCCGGTCTGCAAGGAGGTGCTGGCCGATCTCGAGACGCCGGTCTCCGTGCTGCGGCGCTTCGCGGATAACCCGAACGTGTTCCTGCTCGAAAGCATCGAGGGCGGCGAAACCTGGGGACGCTATTCCTTCATCGGCGTCGAACCCGAGCTTTTATTCGAGATCGAACACACCGACGCGCCCGGCGGCGCCGATCCGCAATTGCTCCGGCGTCTGCGGCCCGTGTACCAGAACGTGCGCGCGGCCCCCACGCCGGGCCTGCCCCGCTTTTTCGGCGGCGCTGTGGGCTACATCGGCTACGAGGCCGTCCGCGAGTTCGAACGCCTGCCGGCGCCCAAGCCGGTCCGCGGCGGGAGCCGGCCGGTCAGCCGTTTCCTGAAAGTGGATAACCTGATCGTGTTCGACAATCTGCGCAACACGCTCAAGATCATCGTCTGCTCCCGACCCGCGAGCGCCGCCACTCCGGCACAGGCCTACGAGGCCGCCTGCCGGAAAATCGCGGCCATCGAAACGATCCTCCAACAACCGGCGCCGCACACTGAAAACCGCGTCTATCCGCCGGTGACATTCGCCTCCAACATGACGAGCGCCCAATACCAAGCCATCGTCCGCAAGGCCAAGGAATACATTACGGCCGGCGATATTATCCAGGTGGTCCCGAGTCAACGGTTCAGCGCCCGCTCGGAAGTGCCGCCCTTCCAGTTGTACCGCGCCCTGCGCCTGCTGAATCCCTCGCCCTATTTGTATTTCCTCAAAATCGGCGACCAAGCCCTGGTGGGCTCTTCACCGGAAGTCATGGTGCGGCTCACGGGCAGCCGCGTGGAACTGCGGCCCATCGCCGGCACGCGCCCGCGCGGCGCCACCGAACAGCAGGACCGCCAATTGGCCGACGAACTCCTCTCCGACGAAAAAGAAAAGGCCGAGCACGTCATGCTGGTGGACCTGGGCCGCAACGACCTCGGGCGCGTGGCGGAAACCGGCAGCGTACAAGTGCGCGACTACATGACGATCGAGCGCTACAGCCACGTCATGCATATTGTCTCGCACGTGGAGGCCATCCTGCGCCAGGGCTGTGACGCCGCCGACGTGCTCCGCGCCACCTTCCCCGCCGGCACGCTTTCGGGCGCGCCCAAGATTCGCGCCATGGAAATCATTCACGAGCTGGAAAACGAACCGCGCGGGGCCTACGGCGGCGCGCTGGGTTACATCAGCTACGACGGCAGCATGGATTTCGCCATCACAATCCGCACCCTGGAAATTTCCGGCGGCGCCATCGCCATCCAAGCCGGCGGCGGCGTCGTTTATAATTCCGATCCGCAAAAAGAATTCGAAGAAACCTGTCACAAGGCACGCGGCATGCAAAACGCCGTGGCGCTGGCGGCCAATGGACTGCAACTAAAGAATGGTTAATGGTTGATGGTCAATGGTTGATGAAAGCAGGGAAAAGACAAAGAATGATTGATGGTCAATGGCCTATGGTTAATGGAAGCAAGGACGATGAGCGATGAGGCCCAGCATGGAAAAGAAACATATTGAAAATGTTGAAGACATGCCTGTTTTTCAATTGTTTTACGAATTGGCACTGAAGATCGAAACGATGAGCCGCCCATTCCAGTCCGATTTTAAGTGGCTACGGAGCCAATTATTGCGGGCATCGGAATCGGTGTGCGCCAACATGACCGAGGGTTTTTATTCTCAATACAGCACCGAATATTTGCAGTCTTTGTATCGTTGCCGCCGCGAAGCGCGCGAAACAATGACACACCTTAACTATGCCAAAGACACGCATCTGTTAGCAATCGGCGACGAAACGCTGTTCGCTGGATATGACGACGCCCTTCGTCAGTTGGGAAACTTAATCGCAAGCATTGAACGCAAAATCCAATCGCACGGGAAAGCCAAACCCATCAACGCTTTGCCAGTTTCTTCCATCGACCATTAACCATCAACCATTGACCATTTCTTATGATTGTCCTCATCGATAATTACGATTCGTTCACCTACAACCTGGCGCATGCGCTCGGCGCGCTGGGCGCCGAAATCAAGGTGTTCCGCAACGACGCCATCACGGTGGATGCCGTGGTCGCTTTGCATCCGCGGGCCGTGATAATTTCGCCCGGCCCCTGCACGCCCGAAAAAGCCGGCATTTCCGTGGCATTGATCCGCCGGCTGTCCGGCACACTCCCGCTCCTGGGCGTATGCCTGGGCCATCAGGCCATCGGCGCGGCCTTCGGCGCGCGCGTGGCCGGCGCCAAGGCCATCATGCACGGCAAAACCTCGCTCGTCCATCACACCGGCAAGGGACTGTATCAGGGACTCAAGAACCCCTTTGTGGCCGGACGCTATCATTCCCTGGCCGTCATGCGCACGGGTCTGCCCCCGGAACTGACGATCGAGGCCACCAGCGAGGATGATGAAATCATGGGTCTGCGCCACAACCGGCACGCCACCTACGGCGTCCAGTTTCATCCGGAATCCATTCTGACGCCCTCCGGCAAGCACTTGCTCCGCAATTTTCTGGAATTGGCGGCTGGGCAACATTGATAAATCGGACAAAGAGTATGGGTGTAGGGGAGTTTCGGTGTATGGGAGTAAAGAACTTGATCCATACTCCCATACGCCCACACACCCATACTCCCATACTTGGATAGGGACACATGCAACACGTTCTTCAAAAAATCATGGACCGCCACGACCTGGCCGCGTCCGAAGCCGGGGCGGTGTTCGACCGGCTCATGGACGGCCGGCTCACGCCCGCACAGACGGGAGCGTTCCTGACCGCCCTGCGCATGAAGGGCGAATCCGTGGAGGAATTGACCGGCGCCGCCTCCGCCATGCGGCGGCACGCCGTGCTGATCGACACTGGCGGCCTGCCGGTCGTGGATACCTGCGGCACAGGCGGCGACCGCGCGGGCACCTTTAACATTTCCACCACGGCCGCACTTGTTGTGGCCGGGGCAGGCGTGCCGGTGGCCAAGCACGGCAACCGGGCGGTCACCAGTCAGTGCGGCTCGGCCGACGTCCTGGCGGCGTTGGGCATCAATATCGAGGCGCCGCCGGAAATCGTGGAAGAATGCATCCGCGCTATCGGGATCGGCTTCCTTTACGCGCCCCGCCTGCATCCGGCCATGAAGCATGCCGCCCCCGTGCGCCGCGAATTGGGCATCCGCACCATTTTCAACATGCTGGGACCGTTGACCAACCCGGCCAACGCCCGCGGGCAAATCCTGGGCGTGTTTGCGCCGGAACTGACCGAAAGTTTCGCCGCCGTCCTGCGCGAGCTGGGCAGTAAACGGGCTTTCATTGTGCACGGCCGGGACGGTTTGGACGAAATCACCGTCACCACGACGACGCGCGTCACGGAACTGCGCGACGGCCGCCTGCGCACTTACGAGTTGGACCCGCTCCCGCTCATCGGCGCCTATCATTCTCCGGATTCCCTGCGGGGCGGTCTTCCGGAAGCGAATGCGTCCATCGCGCGCCGCGTGCTGGCGGGTGAAGCCGGCGCCGCGCGCGATGTCGTCCTGCTCAATGCGGCCGCCGGCATTGTCGCCGGGGGCAAGGCCGACGACCTGGACCAGGGCTTTGAACTGGCGAAAACCGCGATAGACAGCGGCCAGGCCGCCGCCAAACTGCAGGCGCTGATCGAGCACACCCATTGAGAGTATGGGAGTTTGGGTGTAGGGGAGTAAAAAGTTTTCTCCGTACTCCCACACGCCCGTACGTTGATACTCCCATACTTGGGTAATTTTCATTTATGAACATGAATACCTTCCTCCAATCCATCATGGCCGAGCGGCGCAACGACGCCTGGCAGGCCAGCGTGCATTTGCCGCTGGAGCGCCTGGAACGGATCGTCGCGAAGCTCCCCAAAATCAGGAGTTTGAAGACACGGCTGGCTGACGCCCAGGCGCGCGGCCGCCAAACAGCCATCATCGCCGAGGTCAAGAAGGCAAGCCCATCGGCAGGCTTGTTGCGCGAAGCATACGATCCGGCGGTGACGGCCGGGATTTATGCACAGGCGGGGGCGGCCGGCATTTCGGTGCTGACCGAGCCCCGCCATTTTCTGGGACGGGACGAGGACCTGAAACAGGTCCGCCAGGCGGTGAACTTGCCGATATTGCGCAAGGACTTCGTGTCCGATCCTTACCAGGTCTTCGAGACGCGGGCCTTGGGCGCGGATGTCATCCTGCTGATTGCGGCGGGCCTGGAAGACCATTTATTGAAGGAACTTTATATTATTGCGCTGGCAATCGGTTTGGATGTAATAATGGAGGCGCATACGCGGGAAGAGCTGGATCGCGTCCTCTTGTTCGACCAGGCCATCATCGGCGTCAACAGCCGGGACCTGAACACGCTGAAGACCGACCTGGCCGGCGCCCGGGACCTGGCGGCTCTGATCCCGCCCGGCCGCCCGGCCATCGCCGAAAGCGGCATAAAGAGCCGAAGCGACATCGAGGACCTGCAGGCGCGGGGATATAAAGGATTTTTAATCGGCGAAACGCTGATGAAGTCGGACAACGCCGCCGCAACCTTGCGCGCGTTATTAGGCAGTTAAGGCGGACTATGCCCGCAACCCAAAGATTTTTAACCACGAAACACACGGAACGACACGAAAGTTCAGCAAATAAGTCTTGCATTGTTTTTGGATAATGAGAAACAGAATCTGATGTGCATTCATTTCGTGTGTTCCGTGTGTTTCGTGGTTATCTTGTTTTTTATCGCAGTTCCGGGCAGAAAAGGTGCTAACTTATGCGCCGAACAACCGAAATCAAAATCTGCGGATTGACCAATCTGCCGGACGCCCGCATGGCGCTGGAGGCGGGCGCGGATTACATAGGATTCGTGCTGTACGAGCGATCGCCGCGGCACATCGCGCTCGGCGCCTTGCGCCGCCTGTTGGATCGGCTCCCGGCCGGCGCGCGCGCCGTTGCGGTCTTCGTGAACGCGCACCGCGAAATTGTGGAAACGCTGGCGCGCGACTGCCGCCTGCATGCCGTCCAACTCCACGGTGACGAGCGCCTGGCCGATTGGATCGACATGCCCGTTCCGGTCTGGCGCGCCGCGCGTCTGCGGCACGGTCAACCGGATCCCGCGCCGGACCAGTGGCCGACGACACGTTATGTGCTGGACGCCACCGTCCGGGGCCGCTACGGCGGGACCGGCCAAACAGCGGACTGGACCCTGGCGGCCAAACTGGCCCGCCAGGCGCCGCTGATGCTGGCCGGCGGCCTGACCCCGCGCAATGTCGCCGAAGCGATTCGCATCGTCGCGCCGCTGGGCGTGGATACGGCCAGCGGCGTGGAAAAAGCGCCGGGCAAAAAAGACCGCCGTAAAGTGGCGGATTTCATCAAAGCCGTGAAAGAAGATCGGGCAGACACATCATTTTGACAGGAAGACAAAAACAAAATCATAGCCGGTATAAAACCGGCTCTACCGATATGATGCATAATGTAGAGCCGACTTTCCCGCCGGAGGCGGGTCAGCCAAAGGCTGAACGTCGGCTATTTCAGGAGTTCATGATGAAACACGAACCGGATGCCCAAGGCCATTTCGGGCCTTATGGCGGACGCTATGTGGCCGAGACGCTGATGCCGGCGCTCATCGAGCTGGAGCAGGCCTATCGAGCGGCGCTGAAGGACCCGGCTTTTAACAAGTCGTTCCACGCGATCCTGCGGGATTACGTGGGGCGGCCTTCGCCGCTTTATCTGGCAGAGCGCCTGACGAAAGCCTATGGCGGCGCGCGCCTTTACCTCAAACGCGAGGACTTGAACCATACCGGCGCCCACAAGATCAACAACACGATCGGCCAGGCCCTGCTGGCCCGCCGCATGGGCAAGACGCGCCTCATGGCCGAAACGGGCGCCGGCCAGCACGGCGTGGCCACCGCCACGGCGGCGGCCCTCTTCGGCATGGAATGCGAAGTGTTCATGGGCGCGGAGGACATCCGGCGCCAGGCGCCCAACGTTCAGCGCATGCAGTTCCTCGGCGCCACGGTTCATCCCGTGCACAGCGGCACGGCCACCCTCAAGGACGCCATGAGCGAGGCCATGCGCGCCTGGGTCGCGCGCGTGGACGACACCTTCTACGTGATCGGCTCCGTGGCCGGCCCGCATCCCTACCCCAGCATGGTGCGGACTTTCCAGAGCGTGATCGGCACGGAAGCCCGCGCGCAAATCCTCGAAAAAACCGGGCGCCTGCCGGACATGGTCATCGCCTGCGTGGGCGGCGGCAGTAACGCCGCCGGCATCTTTTCGGCCTTCCTGGACGATTCGGAAGTCCGGCTGGTCGGCGTCGAAGCCGCGGGCTTCGGCATCCGCACCGGCAAACACGCCGCCAGCATCGGCGCCGGCCGCATCGGCATCCTGCACGGCGCGAAAAGTTATTTGCTCCAGGATGCCGATGGCCAGGTGCGGAACGCGCATTCGGTCAGCGCCGGCCTGGATTATCCCGGCGTCGGACCGCAGCATGCGCACTGGGCCGACAGCGCGCGGGTCGAATATTGCTCCGTCACCGACACGCAGGCCCTGCGGGCCTTCGACGATCTCACCCGCCTGGAAGGAATTCTGCCGGCGCTGGAATCGAGCCACGCCCTGGCGGAAGCCAAAAAACGGGCGCGCAAACTGGGCGCCCGCGCCGCGATGATCATCAACCTGTCCGGCCGCGGCGACAAGGACCTGGACAACATCGTGGCATACAAGAAGAAACTGAAAGAAATTCAGTGATTCAGCGATTGAGTGATTGAGTGATTTATGAGACATTTTTTGAAACATTTGATGCAACCTAACTTTATTCGATTTAACACTACTGTCCGGTTAAAAAAGCCTATAAATAAAGGGTTGCGTTCATTCTGTGGGACAGACTCTGCAATGCACATTAAAAAGATCAATAAAATCAGCGTTTTCCCGAATACCAAGCGATTTAAAAAGTGTAGAATCCTGTAAACAGCAACAAGGGTGTGCCATCAATTATTAAGGGTTTTTTCATACATCAACGATTTTGCCGCCACAAATTACCGTCTTTGAATTGAAATCGGCGAAAAACATTGTTGTGATTACGCCCTTATTTTATAGGCATCAAATCATCTTTGGTAATAATTAAACCGGACACCAGTGTCGATTTAAATCAATGAATCACTGAATCGCTAAATCACTGAATTTCTTCTTATGAACCGAATCACAGACACATTTCAAACCCTGCGGGCGCAAGGCCGCAAGGCGCTGATCGGCTACCTGACGGCCGGCGATCCGGACTTGAAAACATCGGAACGGAACTTTCGCGCGGCATTGGCCAGCGGACTGGATATTCTGGAGATCGGCGTGCCGTTTTCCGACCCGACGGCCGACGGCCCCGCCATCCAGGCCGCGGGCCGGCGCGCCCTGGCATCCGGCGTGAACCTGAAACAGATTCTGGCCATGGCCGCGCGCCTGCGCCGCTCCTTCAAGGCCCCGATGATCCTGTTCAGTTATGCCAACCCGTTGTTCCGGTACGGGTATGACGCCCTCTGCCGGGACGCGAAGCGCGCGGGCATCGACGGCCTCCTGGTGGTGGATTTGCCGTTCGAGGAAGCGGACGAGCTGCGCGCGCCGATGAAACGCCACGGCCTGTTGTTTATTCAGCTCATTGCGCCGACCACCTCGCCGGAGCGCGCCCGGCGGCTGCTGGCGGAAGCTGATGGGTTCGTGTATTACATCCTGGTAAAAGGCGTAACCGGCGCGCGCAAACGATTGGTGTTCAACGCCAGGAAAAATATAGAGCAGCTTCGAACCTGCACGGATTTGCCCATCGCCGCCGGGTTCGGGATCAGCGACGGCGAGCAAGCGCGCGCCGCGGCCCGGCATGCCGATGCCGTCGTGGTCGGCAGCGCCCTGGTGGAGGCGACCCGCAAAGGCCGCCTGGCCGCGCTGGTGCGCGAACTGGCCGCCGCCGTGCACGGGGCATAACGAAGGATTGACGCATGAAACGCAAACGACTTCCGCGGTTTACGGCCATCGATTTCGAGACCGCCGATCGCGGCAGCGACAGCGCCTGCGCGGTGGCCGTCGTAACCGTGGAGGACGGCGCGATCGTTGACCGCGCCTATCGCCTCATCCGCCCGCCCCGGCAAGAATTCGAATTCACGTATATCCACGGCATCCGCTGGGAGGATGTCGAGGGCCAGCCGACGTTTCAGGAGGTATGGCCGGCGCTCGCGGGGCATTTCGAGCGCACCACGTTCATCGCCGCGCATAATGCCCGCTTCGATCAAAAAGTGCTTGCCGCCTGTTGCGCGCAAGCCGGCGCCATGCCGCCGCGCATCCGCTTCGAATGCACCGTGGAACTCGCCCGCCGCGTGTGGAGCATCTACCCGACCAAACTGCCCGATGTTTGCCGCCGCTTGAAGATCCCGCTAAACCATCACGATGCCGCCTCGGACGCGGAAGCCTGCGCCCGTATTGTCATGGCCGCCATGCAAGACGGCGTCGTGTTCAAGTCGGCTTGAACCCATACAACGCCACCCGTCCGCGCCCATGTTCGTTCAAATAACAGTGGCAACCGCCGGGGCGTTCTGGTAGCGTCCACTCATGACTGCGAAGCAATTTTACGATTGGCAGACTTCCGGCGGAACGAACGATGTCATGCGCCTTGTTGACTGCCTTGAAAGAGCGGACGCCGTGTGGTGCGTCATAGGCGGCGTGGCGGTGAATCACTGGGCGGAGCAACCCATGGTGACCCAGGACGTGGATATCGTCGTGGCGTCAGATGCAATCGAGCGCACCGTCGAATTGCTCGAGGAGGCGGGATTTAGTTCCGAGCGATTCGAGTGGTTCATCAACTTCAAGGGGCATTCGACCGTCAGCATTCAACTCAGCACGGAGGATTTCTATCGGGACTTCCCCGCCCGCGCCGTGACCGCCGATGTGCATGGCATTCTCCTGCGCGTGGCTTCTTTGGAAGACACCCTCAGAGGCAAGATGAAGGCCTGGTCCGAGCCTGAACGAAGGCAAAGCAAGCGGATCAAAGATCTGGCGGATATTGCCAGGCTGGTGGAGGCCCATCCCCGGCTCTGGGACTTGCTCACCGACGATCTCAAACAGCAAGTCCAAGCGCCAAAAAAAAATTAGGCCCTGTGATAACTTTTTCCGCCGAAGGCGGATCCGCCTCTGGCGGAACTGTAGCCGGCGGACGAAGGCCGACGCTCCGGAAGAACGCGCCCCTATGTGGCGCGGCTACAGAAGATTTAATTCCTATACGTTAAAACCGCCATGACCACCGAATATATATACGGCATCAACCCGGCCTTCGAGGTCGTGCGCGCCCGGCGCCGCGCGATCCGCGCGGCTTATTTCGGCCCAAGCGGCGCCACCGGCTCCCGACGCCGCAAACTGACCGAACTATTGAACGAGGCCAAGACGCCCATCACCGCCGCCGACAAGCGCCGGCTCTTCGATCTATGCGGAACGACAGAGCACCAGGGGATCGTGCTGGAAACGGAATCCTATCCCTACGCCTCCCTGGAGGGCTTGCAGGAAGCCGACCGCCTGTTGTTGATCGACAACGTGGAAGACCCGCAGAACGTCGGCGCCATTTTGCGCAGCGCCGAAATTTTCGGCTGGCACGATGTTCTATTGGCCAATCGGGGGGTTCCGGAAATCTATCCTTCCGTCGTCAAGGCTTCCTCCGGCGCCACCGAATATCTGCGGATTGCCCGGGACCACACGGCCAACGAATACGTCAAAATCCTGTTGCCGCTGGGATTTACACTGGCGGCCCTGGACGCGCGCGGCAAGGAAGACTTGCGGCGTCTGAACGAACGGAATCCGAAAAAGATGCTGCTGGTAATCGGCGGCGAGCATCGGGCGGTCGGCCAACACATTCTTAATCAGGCCCATCATCTCGTGAGCATTCCCCAGCAGGGCCATGTCACGTCGCTCAACGCCTCGGTGGCGGCGGGCATCGCGCTCTTCATGTTGCAGACACAGCCGCAGATACCCAATGAAGAACCAGAAATCCGAAGCACGAAATCCGAAACAATATCAAAATCAAAACCTGAATGTTAAATGACCCAAACGATCTTGTTTTGAATTTGCTTTTTTGATTATTCGGATTTGTTTCGGATTTAGATATTCGAATTTCGAATTTTGGTTGCAGGCGTTAGACCGGATCGATCAGATCGTTCACCGACGGATTCTCGCGCGGCCCAGCCTCCTCGGCGGGCTCTTCCGGCGTTTCGGGGGCAGGGTTGCGATTGTTATTGGGCCTTTGCTGGCGATCCCGATCGCCACGATCGCGATTTCCACGGTCACGGTTACCGCGCTCGCGATTCCCGCGATCCCGATCGCCATGTTCGCCGCGATTTCCCTGGTCGCCCCGCTCGCGGTCATCCCGTTCGTCAAAACTTTTCCGCAAAGTCGAAAGCCGCATACAGACCGCGCCCAGTTCCACAGCCTCCCGCTCCAGCGCGGCATCCGCCGTCAACAAAACCACGTCTTTGCGGCCGGCCAGTTTGCGGATCAGTTCTTTCATCCGGGCCTGGGCGCTCGCGGTGGTCTCGGCGTAGAACACGCGCACCCCCTTGAATTCCTGGCCCTCGCCGGCCTCGCGCAAAGGGCGCCCGGTAAAAACCGCCTGGATTGCGACACCTTCCCGTTCGGCAAACTGGGACAGCATCCGCAGGATCGCAAAATGGTCGCGGGGACTGGCCTGGCCGCCGCCGTTACGCTGGCGCGGATCCACCATGCCGGTGGCGTCCACCACGTAAACCCGATCCTCCGCCGGCCGGGTCAAAGTGTTGCGCTTACCGAATAACTTGCTTAAAAAACTCATGGTCACATCCTTTTTAACAACTTAAAAATTGCGGTGTGTCTTAACTCCGGATCAAGCTTGCTTCCCCTATTTATTCGCTCTGACGTTATCCCATCCGGCGATTTTCTTCAAGCTAAATAAGGTCTTCGGCAACTATGCCGTTCTATCGAACGGCCCCTACACCGAACTGGTGTGACTGCGGTTCGTCAGAACCGCTATGTTTCGAAATTGGCGCCCCATTCCGCGCCGGCATGCCAAGCCCTCACATCCCTTCCATGACCGGCACGGCGGTGTCCCACTGCTTGAGTTTGGCGACATCATATCCCAGTTGCGTATATTCCAAATCCAGCTTTTTCATCTCCGCAGGCGCCGACAACTTTGAGCCCGCCCCGGCGCGCAGGGCCTGGCATTGCTTGGCGATCTCTTTGCGGCGCCGCTGGAGCGCCGCCGTGCGGATACCCAAAATGAGCGATTTGACCGACTCCTCGCGGGTCGCAAAATCGCTCTTGATCTTGGCCGGCGCCGCCAGCGCCTGGGCCACAAACCGGGATAGATCCCGTTCCTCGTTATCCTGCTCCGCGATGATACTCATGACATCCCGCTTGCCCTGCTCCGCCTGCAGACAGGCCCGGATCACCTGCCGGCACGGCAAATCCGTCACCAGTTCCAGCGGCAAATACTTTCTGACCAGACCCGCCAACTCCAGATTCGCCGCGAGGTGTTCGGCCAGCGCCAATTCCTTGATCGACTGCGGCACGGCCGGTTCGGCTTTTGGCGGCGCGGGGACCACGACCACCGGCCGACTGCGCTTCAGGACCTTGTCCAATTCCTGCTGGAGCGCCGTCTCCGGCACGGCCATGCGCGCGGCGGCCTGCCGGACGAGCCGCGCCTGCTGGACGGCATTGGGTGTGCGGGCAATCGTCGCCACCACGGCCGCGGCCAGCCGCATCAGGCCGGCTTCCGTATCCGGCTTTTCGCGGCCGGTGAGGACATCGATTTGAAAATCGAGCGCTGATTTGGCGCCCTGGAGCAGGCTGCGGAATTCGGCCGCGCCATCCTTGCGGCGGATCAGCGAATCGGGGTCCTCGCCCGCCGGAAGCGCCGCGATGCGCACGACCAGCCCCACCTGGAGGAACGTGTCCGCCGCGCGCAGGGCGGCATCCTGTCCGGCCCGGTCGGCATCGAAGACGAGCGCAATGCTGTCGGCATAGCGCTTCAGGATGCGGGCATGGTCGGCGGTGAACGCCGTGCCCTGGGCCGCCACCGCCGTCTGAAATCCGGCCAGATGACAGCGAATGACGTCAATCTGCCCCTCGCAGACGATGGCCTCGCGCGACTCCACGATGGCGCGGCGCGCCTTGTGAAGCGCATAGAGGATATGGCCTTTACGGAACAGCGCGGTCTCCGGCGTGTTGACGTATTTGGCCGCTTCGGCCTCGGCGGTCAACACGCGCCCGCTGAACCCCACAATGCGCCCCTGCTCGTCCTGGATGGGAAACATGAGCCGGTTGCGGAAGCGATCGTACCAGCGCGCGGGGCCTTCGGCCGATGTCGAATCGCCGGGGCGCGGCTTGGCCGGGATGATCAATCCGGCGGCTTCCAGTTGTTCGTGCGTGTGTGTTTTTTCGGCCCAGCGCAGGATGGTGTCCCAGCGCTCCGGCGCGAAGCCGATCGCAAACTCCTCGATGGTCGCCTCCGGCAGGTCGCGCGATGCCAGGTACTTGCGCGCGGCCGCGCCTTCCGGGCGTTTGAGCAGGAATTGCTGGTAGAGTTTGGCGGCGAGCGCATTGATTTCGTAAAGCGCCTGCTTGCCGCCCTGGCCGTCATCGCCGTCCGATTCCAGCTTCAGCCGGATACCGGCGCGCTGGGCCAGCATTTTCACGGCCGTCATGAAATCCACTTTTTCGTAATCCATGACGAACCGGAACACGTCCCCGCCCGCGCCGCAGCCGAAACAGTGATAGGTCTGGCGCTGGGGATTGACCAGGAAGGACGGCGTCTTTTCCTTGTGGAACGGGCAAAGGGCCTTGAAGGTTGCGCCGCTGCGCTGGAGCGTGAAATAGGCGCCAATCACTGTCGCAATATCGTTAGCGAGACGGATCTCCTCCAACACGGCATGAGGGACCTTGAGCATGGCTTCTTTTGAATCAGGCCGCCAAAGGCGGCGACAAAAATTATGGATTCCCGATCAGGTCGGGAATGACAAACAACGCCCACCCATTCTGTCATTCCCGCGAAAGCGGAAATCCTGAATACACGTAACGTTGGCTCCTATTTGTCTTCGGCCAGCGGGGCCAAAAGCTCCTTAGGTTGCATGGCGTCCGGAGTCAGCGGTGGCGGCTTCACGCCGACATCGAGCCAGCGGACGGCATTCAGTTTTTCGATCGCCGGCGGCGCATACTGGAAGACCGTCCGCCCGACGATGGACTGCTTGCGCACCAAGTTCCGCAGATCTTCGTGGGGCCACAAACCGACCGCATACACGCACAGGAACGCCATCAGCGCTCCCCGCAAGAGACCGGCAACCCCGCCTCCCGAACGGTCGATCCTGTCGTTGAACTTGACCGCCATCAGCAGGCGCAGGATCAAGCGCAAAATGAGGAATAGGAGCGCCACACAAGCCACGATCAGAAGGAACGCCACGGCCAGGGCCAGTTCCGGGTCCTCCGAAAGCCGGGTATTGTCGGACAGCAGGCGGCCCACGGTCTGGTAAAAGCGCAGGCCGGCGACGAGCCCGGTCAGCGTGCCGATCAGCCGCGCAAGCTCGCCCGAAAGCCCCCGTTTCAGGCCCCACAAGAATTCCCACAGCACGAGCACGATCGCGAACACTTCCATGATCGTAAACATGTTTCCAAATGTCATGGTTAAGCATCCACATGGATTGGAATAGACGCAAAAGCGGTGTCTCTCAACAAGTCACGCAAATAACCGCGCACAACCACCGCCGCCTGTGACTGAAAGCACCAGAGATATTTTTTAATTTCTTCGTCTGTGTAGTGCGGCTCTTGAATGCGGTAATTAAGAACCAGTTGCACCTTGCACGACATTAGTTCTTCGCCTTCAGGCGGGCTTTTTCCCATGTCGCCAGAAAAGGCTTGTAAAAGCGCTTCTGTCTTGAGCTTGAAAGAATGCGGCAACTTTGTTTCGGGTTCCGCCTTGAATTCAGGAAGGATATTCAAATTGAACTTTATATACCCATGGACATCCTTGCCGGGCTTTTTCAATATCTTAAACTCCGTGCCCGTTATTTCCGTTTTTTCAAACACGATGCCTTTTAATTCTGCCGGGCGACTCGGTTCCATGTGTGTTCTCCAAAATTCTGTGCCGGTCTGGAAAATATGGCGGGTTCGATGCGTTCGAATGCGAATGTATGGCGGACTGTGTGCTCATAGTGCACGACCTGTTTTTCTTCATCAACGCGCCTCTCAATGGCCTCTTTTACAAAGTCATTGAGACTATGGCCGCTCTTGCGTGCAGAAAGAGCCGCGCGCCTATGAATATCGGATCCCACACGGACATTGAAAGTGCCTTTGAAAGGTTTATCCGGTTCCTTGTCGACCTGTTTGCAGGTCAAAAGGTAATCATCGACAGCAAGATGAAATTCACGTTCAAGCTCATCGAACGCTACCGCCTCAAAGGTGATGAGATCCTCGATAAACTCTATGCGTCCATGAAAACACCTGTTTTCAAGACAGACTTCAACTGAACCAAGATACCCCTTGTATTCCAAACAATCATTCATATGATTCCTTGCTGTTCAAGAGACTCTTTTACGCCTTTAATCTGGTACTCCAACAAGGTATCGTCGGGATGTCGCTTGTGCAGGCTAATGATATGTTTCGTCCCAGGATGAATGAACTTCCGTCTCGAGCCACTTCCACTCAGTTCATTATAATTAAAATGCCGCATCAGTATCTCTAATTCCGCCCATGAGAAATCTTTTGGACACGGCTTTGCCAGGAATCGAATCAGGAGTTTTTCTTTCTTGCTCATAAAGATACACAACCGCCATTGCGTTTGCAACTAAAATTTAGTTGCGCCCGCATTCGGCCATACCGGGCCCTTAAATCAATCCCGCCACAGCATCAATTTTCCGGATTTTTCTGCGGCTGTGCCTTGAACGGCCACCACCAATGGGTCGGCGCATTGGTTTTAGCGGGAGTGGATGGGCGCATGTTTTCCTCCGTGGCATCCTTCAGCTCTTTTAGGCGCGCGCGCCCATCCGCGGAGCGCCCATCGCTGTTCCGCCCGCCGCCGCCAAACCGCTGTTCGAACAGTTCGTAAGCCTGAATCGCCTGGTTGGTCAAACCGAGATTATGGTCATACAACTGCGCCAGCATCCACAATGCTTCGGGCCGGTCGGGGCGGCTTTGGTCCGCCTTTTTCAACGAAACCAAAGCCGTATCGAACTCGTTTTTATCCGCCGCCACGCGGGCCACCGCGAAGTGCGCCTCGTACCAGGTGTTGCTCAATTCCGCGGCCTGTTTCAAATGGGACAGGGCTTCATCCGGCCGGCCGCGCCCATCCCAATACAGGCCCACTTCGTAATGGGCGCGGGCGTTCTGCGCGCAGAGCCCATTGGCCTCCCGCGCGGCCTGATCCCGAATCGAAGGCTTGCCCACACGTTCGGCTTCACGCGCCGCAAGCAGATAATTGTTGATGGCGGCTTCAAAACGGTCCTGTTGTTCCAGTTTCCGGGCAACCCGCAATAATTCCTCGCAGGACGGCGAGGCGGCCGGCAACGGCGCCTTGGCTGCGCCAAGGGTGGGCGACGCCGGCTGTTGCCCGGTTTTGTCGGCAGGCGCGGGCGAAACGGGGGGAACGGATGCATTGACGGCCGGCGGCGCAACAACCGGAGTTTCCTCGGCGCCGGCGGCCGAGGACAGCTTCTTAATGTCCGCGAGTATCTGCGAGGCTTTTTCGGCGCCCTCCCCTTTCGGCGCCAGCCGCAGGTAATCCTTGAACAACGGCGCCGCCTGATTGTCGTTTTTCAGCCAGAGGTGATTCACAACGGCCAGATTATAAAGCGCCGGGGCGTAACCGGCGTCATGCTCCAACGCTTCCTGCAGACAGGAAATGGCCAGAGCCACGTTGGTGACTTGAAGCTCCAGGAGCGCCATGGCGGTCAGGACACGGGGTTCGCGGGGCGCGCGCCGACGCGCCTCGTCCAGGGTCTTGCGAACATCGCCCCAGCGCTGATTCCGGTAAAAAATGCGGCCCAAATATTCGAGCGCGCGCGTACCGGAAGGATCCAATAACGCCGCCTTTTCGAAGCAAGCCGCCGCTTGAGTTTCACGCCCGGATTCGGCCATAATGACGCCGGTGTTATAGACCGGTTCCGCGAATTTGGGGTCCAGCCGGGTGCTCGCCTCGAAAGAACCCAGGGCATTTTCAGGCTGGCCAATGCGGTAATAAGCGATACCCAGGCCATTATAAATGGCGGCCATGGGCGCATTTGTGCCGCCGAGCGCGGCGCTCTTCTGCAACAGCCGGATGCTCTGGGCATAACGCCCCTGATCGAGATCCTGTATGCCTTGCCGGTAGGCTTTCCTGGCGGAGTCCTCCCGACAACCGGCGAACAGCAGCGCGGAACATAGCGCCATGGTTAATCCTCGCCCGAGCCTGCCGCTTGCCATAATCGCGCCTCCCTTAGCTCATTATTGGTGGTATTTGCCCATGGCATGAAACTACCCGAAACGCTCCGGTTTGGCAATGTCCATTCTGGACGCGCGCAAGCCCGAACCCGCCGTTCTTTTCGACGGCCCGTATTCTCAGTTAATCCGGTAGGTTTTTCGCGCGGCATCGAAGGGGCATTGGGCGAGGTAGGCGGCAATGGCGGCATCGTAGGCGGCGGTATGGGCAAAAGCCTTGCAGGCCAGGCCGAAACGGGTCTTGAGCGCCAGCTTGCCCCCGGCCGCTTTCAGTTCCGCCGCGATGGCGGGGTAATCGGCCGGATCGGTGACGGAGGCCACGCGCAGGAAATTTTTAGCCGCGGCGCGCACCATGCACGGTCCGCCGATGTCGATGTTGGCCCGCGCCTGCTCGGGGGTCACCCCGCGCTGGGCGATAGTTTGGGCAAAGGGATAGAGGTTAACGATCACCATGTCGATGGCCACGCCTTGGACGCGCTCCAAATCCGCCGTATGCGCCGGATTATAGGTCTCGCTTAACAGGCCCAGGTAGATTTTGAAGTCCAGCGTTTTGACCAATCCGCCCTGCATCTCCGGCTGGCCGGTGTAGTCGGAGACTTGCACCAGATGCTTTTTGGCCAAGCCCGCGCCCAGGCATTCCCGGAGCGCCTGGAACGTGCCGCCCGTGGAATACAGGGTCAGCGACGGATTGATCCGCGCCAGTTCGGGAATAAACGCCTCCAGTCCGGCCTTGTCCGACACGCTCACCAGCACATTCTTAATGCGCACTGCGTCATCGATCTGTTCCACAAAATTAATCGCCATGGCTTTCCTCAGGAATGGTTGATGGTCAATGGATAATGACAGAATCGTTCGATAATCTGAAACTGATTCAGCGGGCGAGGG
Source organism: Kiritimatiellia bacterium (assembly GCA_041653875.1). Classification (GTDB taxonomy): domain Bacteria; phylum Verrucomicrobiota; class Kiritimatiellia; order JAAZAB01; family JAAZAB01; genus VSJD01. The sequence goes on along the minus strand of JBAZEM010000017.1, from coordinate 25,949 downwards.
CAATTTAACGCAAAGGCGCGAAGATGCAAAGATTAATAATTGCTGTTTTTTACCGGCTCATTTGCGGTATGCTAAGCGGATTAATCCAAAGAGGTAAAAAAACACCATGACGGAATCGCTTTCGAAACAAAATACGCCCGGCGCGGTGGCGATTGTCGGCCGGCCGAATGTCGGCAAGTCGTCCATCTTCAACCGGCTGGCGGGCGGACGGGTGGCGATCGTCCACGCCGAACGCGGCGTGACCCGCGACCGGCTGATGCGCGAAGTGTGCTGGGGCGCCCGCCGCTTCGAGTTGATCGATACCGGCGGCCTGGGCCGGCTTGAGGCGCCGGATGACCCCGCGATCCTGCCCGGCGAGCGCCTGGAAACCCTCGTGCGGCGCCAGGTCGAAATTGCCGTCCAGGATGCGTCCGCCATTATTTTTGTCACCGACGTGGAAACCGGCGTTCTGCCCCAGGATATGGAAGTGGCCGATTTTCTGCGCAAGAGCGGCAAGCGCGTTTTTGTCGCTGCCAACAAGGCCGATTATGCCGGACGCGACGCGCAGTCCGCCGCCTTCGAGTCCTTCGGGTTCGACGTATTTCCCGTTTCCGCCGCCCATAACCGTGGATTCAAGGCCTTGATGGCCGCCGTCCTGCCGGCCCTGCCGGAAATGGAAAACTTGCCGCCCCGGGCGCCCTTGCGGGTGACGATCGTCGGCCGGCCGAACGTCGGCAAATCGTCGTTCATTAACCGGCTGCTGCAAAGCGACCGGGTCATCGTGTCGGCCATGCCCGGCACCACGCGCGACAGCGTTGAAATTCCCTTCACGGTCGGCCGGGATTTTCAGGCGCGGCATTATGTGCTGACCGACACCGCCGGCATCCGGCGCACGGGCAAAATCCGCCAGGCTGTGGAGTTTTTCAGCCTCGATCGCGCCACACGCAGTATTGCCGGCGCGGACGTCGTGGCGCTCGTGCTTGACGCCACCCAGGGACCGACGGCGCAAGATAAAACCATCGCCAGCCTGATTCAGGAGCATCGCAAAGGGTGTCTGCTGCTGATCACCAAGTGGGATTTGATGACCAAATGGTCCGAAAGCGAATATCGCGAGGCGCTGGGCAAGGCCGTGCCGTTTTTAAGTTCGGCGCCGGCTGTGTTTATCTCGTCCAAAACCGGATTCAACATCCGGCGCTCCATCGAGACCATGGATGCCGTGGCGGCCCAGGTCGGCGCACAATTGCCCACCGGCATATTGAATCGCACCCTGATCCAGGCCTACGAGCGGGTCGCGCCGCCCTACGTCAAAGGCAAGCGCCTGAAAATATTTTACGCCACGCAGGTGGGCGTCAAGCCGATAACGATCTTGCTCTTTGTGAACGATGCCACTAAACTAATTCCCGCCTACGAAGCATACTTGACAGGCGCCTTGCGTAAAACATTCGGCCTGGAGGGAGCGCCCATCGTTTTTCAATTGAAACAACGTGTTGCGCAGTCCGGCGCACCGGCAAACAAAACGGGCCATCGTTCCGCCAGTCCGAAACAACCTTGGCGCCGGCGGGCGCCGGGCACTACCCGCCGGGGGTTGGTCCGTTTGCGGCGGAGATAACCGTCCGGAGCCTGGCGTTTTCAAGCCAATCGTACGAGCCTGTCGTCTCGTGACTTATAACCAGCTCAGAAGTCTACAACTTTGTCCGCCGTAGGCGGATCCGCCTATGGCGGAAAATTCCTGTACATTTAATTAGGCCGCCAAAGGTGGCGAATCTGTAGCCGCGAGACAACCCGCCTGCAGCGCTATGCGCAGCATTGCGGGCAGGTAGGCTCGCGATGGTTGGAAAGAAACGTCGGCCTATCGTCCGACGGCTACAACATTGAACTTCCTGTACATCAAGCGACTATACCGTTCTACCAAACGTACCCGAACGCGGCCAGGGGTGTAGTTGCGGTTCGCCGCGAAAGAAGCCTTCGCTATGCAGAACGACCGGCTCTGTCGCGTTTTCAGTTGGTAGTTCCGGCAATCGCGTTATAATGAACCACTTACAGGATTAAAAAATAAATTTATTTTTTTCTTGGAATACACTACAGGTAGTGGTAATAATTTAAAAGACCTTATTTTAGTAGCATATGTAGTGGTGGATAATTTGCGGAAAAAACGGCCTTTCATGCCATAGGCAGATCCGCCTAAGGCGGAAATTGACGTTCTTTCAGCTATTTAGGAGAGTGTGTTATGCTTGAAACGCGTGAGCCTGCCGGGGTGATTTTGGATTTGGATATCAGCAAAACTGACGCGGGCACGACCATAAACGGTGCGCCCAAAACAAGGAATTCACGCAAAAGCGGCCAAACCCAGGCCCCGAATCAAACTGCGCGAAAAAAAGGCCTGGCTGTGACACCGCTGTTTACCCGCCCCGGGGTCGATCCTTTCGATGAAATCGAATGGGAAAAGCGGCGCGCCGTCATCAAGAACGACAAAGGCGCGGTGGTGTTCGAATCCAACGAGATCGAAGTGCCGAAATCCTGGTCCATGCTGGCCACCAATATTGTGGCCTCCAAATATTTTTACGGCGCGCACGGCATGGATATCCAGGAAAAATCCCTGCGCCAGTTGGTGCATCGCGTGGCGCGCACGATTGCCGACTGGGGCGCGCGGGACGGCTACTTCGCAACCCCCGCGGATACCGAGACGTTTTACCGCGAGTTGACCTACATCTGCGCGAATCAATATGGCGCCTTCAACAGTCCGGTCTGGTTCAACGTGGGACTTCACCAGGTGTATGGGCTCTCCTCCGCCAACAAGGCCTGCTATTACTGGAACCCGGAGGCGGCCAGGATCGAGCGCACCAACGATTCTTACAAGCATCCGCAGTCGTCGGCCTGTTTCATTCAATCGGTGGCCGACAGCATGGAGGACATCATGCGCCTGGCCGGATCGGAGGCCATGCTCTTCAAGTACGGCTCCGGCACCGGCACGGACCTGAGCACCTTGCGCAGCAGCCGCGAAAAACTTTCCGGCGGCGGCGCGCCCTCGGGGCCGCTGAGCTTTATGCGCGTGTTCGATCAGGTCGCCGCGGTGATCAAGTCCGGCGGCAAGACGCGCCGCGCCGCCAAGATGCAGAGCCTCAAGGTTGACCATCCCGACATTGCGGACTTTATCCAGTGTAAGGTGAACGAGGAAAAGAAAGCCCGCGCCCTGATCGAGGCCGGCTATGACGGCTCTTTCAACGGCGAAGCCTATTCCTCGGTGATGTTCCAGAACGCCAACCTTTCGGTGCGGGTCTCGGACGAGTTTATGAAGGCCGTGGATGCGGGCACGGTCTGGCACACGCGCGCCGTGACGACCGGCGAGATTGTGGAAGTGCTGGAGGCGCGCGCGGTGATGCAGAGCGCCGCCGAAGCGGCCCACTTCTGCGGCGACCCCGGCTTGCAATACGACACCACCATCAACCGTTGGCATACCTGTCCGGCCAGCGGACGAATCAACGCCAGCAATCCCTGCTCGGAATACATGTTTGTGGACAACAGCGCCTGTAATCTGGCGTCCATCAATCTGACGAAGTTCTCGGATGCCCAGCACGTGTTCGATGTCCAGCGCTTCCAACACGTGGTGCGCCTCCTGATCATCGCCCAGGACATCCTGGTGGACAACGGCAGTTACCCGACGCAGGAGATCGCCGAAAACTCGCATTTGTTCCGGCCCCTCGGCTTGGGTTATGCCAACCTGGGCGCCCTGATCATGAGCCTGGGCAAGCCCTACGACAGCGACGAGGGGCGCGCCTTTGCCGGCGCGGTCACCGCGCTCCTGACCGGTTACGCCTACACGGCCTCGGCGGAGATTGCCGCCACGCGGGGGCCTTTCGAGGAATACGCCAAAAACAGCGCATCCATGCTGGCCGTGCTGGACATGCATCGGGAGAGCTTAAGCCGCGTCAAGCACGATCAATGGATTTCGGCGCTCACGCGCGAAGCCCACCAGTCCTGGGACAACGCCATCGAAGCCGGACGGCGCTTCGGATTTCGCAACGCCCAGGTCACCGTGCTGGCGCCGACCGGCACGATCGGATTCATGATGGACTGCGACACCACCGGCGTGGAACCCGATATCGCCCTGGTCAAATATAAACAAATGGCCGACGGCGGAATGTTTAAAATCATCAACCAGACCCTGCCGATCGCGCTGAAACGCCTGGGATACACGAACGAGCAGATCGCCGCGATGCTGGCGCACGTGAACGAGCACGATACGATCGAAGAAGCGCCCGGCCTGAGCCCGGAACACCTCAAGGTCTTCGACTGCGCCTTCAAGCCCAAGAAGGGCACGCGCTTTATCGACTATCACGCCCACCTGAAAATGATGGCGGCCGTCCAGCCGTTTCTTTCCGGCGCGATCAGCAAAACCATCAATATGCCCGCCACGGCCACCGCCAAGGACGTGTTCCAGGTGTTCATGGATGGCTGGAAACTGGGACTGAAAGCCGTGGCCATTTACCGCGACGGCTCAAAAGGCATTCAACCGGTCACCACGAGCAAAACGGGCGAAGCCTCGCCCGCGCCGGAGAGCGCCGAATCCGTGCCGTCCGTCCCCAAGCCTTTCCGGCACCGCATGCCCTTGACGCGCCAGTCCATCACGCACAAGTTCGAGGTGGGCGGACACCAGGGCTACCTGACCGTGGGCCTTTACGAAGACGGCACGCCGGGGGAACTGTTCATCACCATGGCCAAGGAAGGCAGCACCGTCGGCGGCATTATGGATGCCTTCGGCACCGCCATTTCCATGTGCCTCCAGTACGGCGTTCCGCTCAGCACACTGATCGAAAAATTCTGCCACAGCCGTTTCGAGCCCAGCGGTTTTACCAAGAACCCGGAAATTCCCTATGCCAAGTCGCTGGTGGATTACATTTTCCGCTGGCTGGACCTGACCTTCCCGGATGGCCGCAACCAGACCATGCGATTGCTGCGGCCAGGTCAGGATCTGGCCGAATCCAAGCCGGAGATTGCCCCGGCCGCCGCGTTGGCGACGGCCGCGCCGTCCGAGGCCGGCGCGCCAACGCAATTCAAGGATATGCAGGCCGATGCGCCGCCCTGTTCCAACTGCGGCGCCATTACCGTGCGCAACGGCGCCTGTTACCGTTGTTTCAACTGCGGCAATTCCATGGGGTGCTCGTAACACAACCGAAAGAGTTCTTGGTTCGACGTTCTTTGTGCTTCGTTATCTGCAAACGAAGAACGAGGAACAAATAACTTTCCGAAACTGTTGCCCATGCCTTTTCTCAAATCCATGGAGTTAGCCAAAGCTTCTTGCTGGCGCAAACCGATCGTTCTGCTGGCCACCGGTTTCGGCCTGGGGCTTAGTCCGGTGGCGAGCGGCACGGCCGGAACGCTGCTGGGCTTGCCGTTGATGTTCATCCTGGCGCCGCTCTGGACGCACCCGGCGTTCCAGGCGTATTCCGGAAGCGGCGCCCTGATGGCGCAAGCGATCGCGGCCTTGGGCTTGCTCCTGTTGGCCATCCCGATTTGCGATGTGGCCGAAAAACATTTCGGCCGCAAAGACGATGGGCGCATTGTGGCCGACGAGTTCATGACCTTCCCCATCGGCCTGCTGGGTTTGCCGCTCTGCCCCGGGGTGTTCGTCCTGGCTTTTTTCACCAACCGGGTGTTCGATGTGCTCAAGCCGTTTCCGGCCAATCGCCTGCAACGCCTGCCCGGCGGCCTGGGAATCGTGGTGGACGATGGCGTGGCGGCGTTATACAGCCTGCTGGTCAATCACACGGTTTGGCACCTGATCCAACGGTGGAACTGGGGCGCCGGTTTTTAACACCCTGCCAGCCACCCATTTAACCCAAAAACATGTTTGACCTGTGAGGGGTGTGTGCCCCGGCGCAGGGCGGCCGGTCAACAGCCCCGTTGGCCGAAGAAGGAAAAATAAAGACGCTGTTTGCGCGACATTATTGCTTGCGAGTTTTCCGCGTCTATACGCGGAAGACACAGCATCCCAAAACGATACGCATGTCCTCCATGTGGAGCAGGTTGAGTGCGACGTGTCACCCCTGCAAACCTCACTCAAAATTTTTGTCCTCCACCCAACAAAGGCGGGTTAAAATTTAGAGGTTGAGTTTCTGCATTCTGCATTCTACATTCTGCGTTTGTCTGGAAGCGGCGAGCGCTTGTCCGGCGCAGCCCCGATCACGCCGCTTAGGCGGGTATCGGGACGAAGACGGAAGTGGCTTGCCACGAAGACATATCGCAGTGAAACGGAGAGGTGGCTGAGTGGCCGAAAGCAGCGGTTTGCTAAACCGCCGTACCGGGTAAACTGGTACCGGGGGTTCGAATCCCCCCCTCTCCGCCATTTCGACGCGGCCTGTTGCACGGGCCTGGAATATCCATCCAATGCTCCCGAACCTTCTGTAGCTCCTTGTCCCCGAGTCCGAAGGCCCGAAGCACGCCCAGCGCCATCATCCGGTTGCCGGCGCCGTTCATGTGGACGCCATCGATGGTCAGCAGGTTGCCCTTCTGTCCCTTGGCCCGCCCTTCGGCTACGACCTTCTGCATATCGGCATTCAGGTCGGCGAGGAGGCACTTCTTCTCCACGGCCAGGGTTCGCAGAAAATCGTTATAGGCCGCGAGTTTCTGGTTATTGGCGCCGGCCGGATCTTCATTGATCATCGTCGCGGTGAGAATCATGACCCGGATCCCCTGCGCCTGCGCGGCGGCGACGATAGCCGTGATATTCGTCTTGTAGGCCTCGAGCGCCACGCCGCCGGCGCCACGCCACACGTCGTTGACCCCACAGCTTAGTGTCATCCACGCCGGCCTCTTCTGGAGCACATCGCCGCCCAACCGCTTCAACATGTCGTTCGACGTATGGCCGCTGATGCCGGCCGGGATCATCTTGGCCTTGACGCCCACGCTCTCGAGCCCGCCGATCACCAGGCAGCAGTAACCGCCGGGTCCACCCGCGCCCTGCTGCGTGATGGAATCGCCAAGAAAGGCGATCGACTGGCCGTTTGAGACCGCCACTGTCTGGGTCTTGCCCAGTGACGGCAATCCCAGCAACGCCGCCAGGATCACGCTTCCAACAACACGCTTCGCCAGTTCGTTATCATGATGCACGCTCATGGTCGCCTCCTTTTTTATTCCAACGCTCCTGTCCAAAATTCATTCCTGGTAGTCTGTGTAGCCTTTTTCGCCAGGGCTGTAGAATGTGCCCTGATCGGCGGGGAGCAGGGGCTCTCCGTTCCTGAGTTTGGTCACAAGCTTCGGGTTCGAGATGAACGGCCGGCCAAAAGCGATCAAATCGCCATTCTTGGCGACCAAGTCCGCTTCGGCCCGAGCCCGGTCATAGCCGCCCGACAGGATCAGTGTGCCGTGAAAGGCCGCGCGAACCTTGCGCTTGATGCTGGGCTTCACTTCCGGCGCACCCATCGAACTGTGATCCACCAGGTGAACATGAAAGAGGCCGATGCGGTCAAGCTCGGCGGCCAGCCGTTCGAACGTGTCCTCCATCGTGGGGTCGCTCGCCATCTCGTTGAATACGCCATAGGGGGAGAGCCGCATGCCGAGCCGTTTCCGGTCGATCTTAGCCGCCGCCTGCCGGGCAATCTCAACCGCAAAGCGCATGCGGTTCTCGATACTGCCGCCCCAGTCATCCTTGCGCTGGTTGGAGGCTGTGTTGAGGAACTGATCGATCAGGTAGCCGTTGGCACCATGGAACTCCACGCCGTCGAAACCGGCGTCGATCGCCAGCGCCGCCGACTGCACATACTCGGCTATAGTCATGCGGATATCGGTCTCGGTCATTTCCGCCGGCACGGGATAGGGCTGTTCGCCCCGGGCATCGGTCCACATTTTTCCGGAGAGCGCGATCGGGGAGGGCGCCAGAATCCGACTGCCGGCGGGCATGTTGAGCGGATGCGAAACCCGGCCTGTGTGCATGAGTTGGACAAAGATCCGGCCGCCGGCCTTGTGAACCGCATCCGTGACTTTGCGCCAACCCGCGACCTGCCGGGGCGTGAACAGGCCGGGAATCCGCGCATAGCCCAGCCCGTTGGGCGATGGGGATGTGCCCTCGGTGATAATCAGGCCCGCCTCCGCGCGCTGGGCATAGTACGTGGCCACAATCTCGCCGGGCGAGTTGCCCGGGCACCGGCTCCGCGTCATGGGGGACATCACGATTCGATTCTTGAACTCCGTCTTTTCCTGTTTCCAGGGCGAGAATAGAATGTTCGTTGTCATCAGCGCCGCCTTCTCCTTCGAACGATCGTTAAAATCGGATGCCCATGTCGATGAATTCGGTTTGCAACCCAAAGCGCGACGCCAACAGGCGCGCCAGGGCCTTGACGCCGAATACTTCCGTGGCATAGTGTCCGGCAAAAATGGCGTTTATTTTGTATTCCTGGGCCGGATGATAGGCCGCCAGTTTGGGCTCGCCGCTGACGTAAACATCGATGCCCTTTTGGCCGGCTTCGTCAATTTCCCCGGCGGCGCCGCCCGAAACGATCGCAACGGTCCGGACCATGCGCTTGCCAAAATCCATTGTGCCGACCATGTTGCCCATTACGCGCTGAACATGCGATTTGAAGGCGGCATAAGGCAGCGCTTCCGGCAACGATCCGCAGAACCCGATGGACATGCCGCGATAGAGGCCGAAAGGTTTCAGCCGCCGCAGGCCCAAAGCTTTGGCTATCTGCGCGTTGTTGCCAAGGCGCGGATGCGCGTCCAACGGCAGATGGCAGGCATAGAGGGCCATGTCATGATCCAGGAGAAATTTCAGCCGCCGGTAATTCAACCCGCTGATGCGTTTGAGCGAATCGCCCCAGCTCAGGCCGTGATGGCAGATGACCATTTGGATTTTACGGCGGGCCGCCGCTTCGAAGAACGCCAGCGAGGCATCGACGCCGACGCCGACACGTAAAATCTCGCCGGAATTCTCAACCTGCAACCCGTTATGGGATTCGTCCGCAAACGCCTTGATGTTGAGTTCCCGGTCCAGAAACGACGCAATGGTTGCAAGCGATTTCATTAAATACCCCAATTATCCTTCTTTTCTTTCTCGGCGACCGCCGTTTAACGCCATTGACGAATGGATTTGGCCATCCGTCTTGAACTCCGCGGCTATTCCGGCGGCATGTCATGTTCCTGCGCGGCGCTCAACCGGCCATAGGATATCCATAGCCCGGCCAAAATCAACATTTCTCCCAGGAGAATAAGTTGGCCTGAAAAAGCGGGCATGGCGCTCCAATCGTTGGCGGGCCGGCCCAGGATCAGGAAACATATACCAAACAGGAACAAGAACCAGACCGACCATCCCCCCGGCCGGCTGGATGCCGTGTATGTGGCGGGCTCCCGCAAAGCCTCGGCGCCGTTAGTGGCGGCCTCCGGCGATTCGGCCATGATCGCGCTATCGTCGGGCAGTTCAATGAATTCCTCGGTGGCCAGAATCTCTTTGGCGCGTTCGGCATCTTCCGCCGGCGCTTGCAGGCGGACGCCATCCATAATCGCGCCATACCCCAGGGTATAGGAGAATTCATCGGCAATCATCGCCTGGATATCGTGGAGCTCCAGGCGTGTTTTAGCCAGTTCCGCCGACATCAGATTGCGATAGGTGGCAATAGTTATCATACATGACTGCTTCGACCGACAATGACGCATCTTTGCAAGGCCATGGCGTCAGACGGCCAAATCGGCGCGCAAGGAAGTTCTTTCGCATTAACACCTTGGCAATTAAAATATCATGCCAACATAATGGCCGTCAATGACCCGTTGAACGCGACCAGACAAATTTCCCGATTTGACTTTGCCCGGCAATTGAATTATAGGAATGTCCTTAAACCATGAAAGCCACGGACATATTGGCATTAAAGGAAGCGGCGCTGGGCGAGGCCCGCGCCGCCGGCACGGCGGCGGACCTCGAACAGGTGCGCATCAAGTACCTGGGCCGCAAGGGGCTTCTGCCGGCCATCATGCAGGGGCTTAAGGACGCCGACGTCTCCGAGCGCCCGGCCATGGGCCGCTATGCCAACGAGCTCAAACAGGAACTGGCCGCGCTCCTGGAAACAAGCCGCGCCGCACTGGAAAAGGCGGCGGACCCGCGCTCTGCAATCGGGGATGGTTTCGACGCGACTTTGCCCGGCCGCTGGCGCGCGTTTGGCGCCCGGCACCCGATCAGCCGGATCATCGAGGACGCCATCCGCATTTTCGATACGCTTGGCTTCAGCGTGGCCGACGGGCCTGACATCGAGACGGAGTATCACAATTTCGACGCGCTCAATACTCCCGCCGACCATCCCTCTCGCGACACGCAGGACACGTTTTGGCTGGAAGCGGGCCAATTATTGCGCACACAAACTTCGCCCGTGCAAATCCGCGTCATGGGAAGCCGGCCGCCGCCCGTGCGCATCATCGCGCCCGGCCGGTGCTACCGGCGCGACACAACCGACGCCACCCACAGCGCTCATTTCCACCAGATCGAGGGCCTTTACGTGGATCGCCGGGTTTCCATGGCCGATCTCAAGGGCGACATCACCTATTTTGCCCAACGTCTGATGGGCGCGGACATCAAAATCCGGTTCCGGCCGCACTTTTTCCCGTTCACCGAACCCAGCGTGGAATACGATTTTTCCTGCCACGTCTGCGGCGGCAAGGGCTGCCGTGTGTGCAAGCAAAGCGGCTGGATCGAAATTTCCGGCGCCGGCATGGTGAATCCCAAGGTGTTCGCCAAAGTCGGTTACGACCCGGAAAAGGTCACCGGCTATGCCTTCGGCATGGGCGTGGAACGGATTGCCATGATTCGCTACGGCATCCACGATATCCGTCTTTTGTATGACAACGACAAACGGTTTTTGGAGAAATTAGGCTGATGCCGTAACAAGATCACACGCCCGGTGAGGGCGCCGGGCCTACAATATTTTTGTAGGCCGGGTCCCCTGACCCGGCGGCAACTATTTTACCTCTCCCTCGGGAGAGGTCGTTCCCGCCATGCGGGAACGGGTGAGGGGCCGGCTGACAGCAGTAATCCCTCACCCCACCCTCTCCCCAGGGAGAGGGAATAATTCCGAAATTCATACGCATATATTCAGGCAAGTCCAATGAAAGTCCCATTAAGCTGGCTTAAAGAATTTGTGGCCTTCGAGGCCGCGCCCGAGGCCCTGGTCGAACGGTTGACGTTCGCCGGGCTGGAAGTCGAGGGCCTGGCGCGCATCGGGGGCGATTTCAAAGACATTGTGGTCGGGGAAGTTTTAAGCGTCAACCCGCATCCCAACGCCGACCGGCTTACGCTGTGCGACGTGGCCACCGGCAGTGAAACTCTGCGCGTGGTCTGCGGCGCGCCGAATGTCCACGCCGGCGACAAGGTCCCGTTCGCCGCCATCGGCGCCGTGTTGCCCAACGGCCTGAAAATCAAGAGCGCCAAAATCCGCGGCGAGGCTTCTTTCGGCATGCTTTGCGCCGAGGACGAACTCGGACTCTCCGAGGACCATGCCGGGCTCATGCAACTGCCGCGCGCCATTCCCGCCGGAACGCCCCTGGTCGAGGTCGTGGGCGGACCGGACGTCGTGCTGACAATCGAGGTTACGCCCAACCGGCCCGACTGCCTGAGCATTTTGGGCATTGCCCGCGAGGTGGCGGCCTTGTACGGTTGCCGGCTGAATTCGCCCTCCATCCAATTTCCGGAAGCCGGCGCTTCTACGGCTGACACTCTCACTGTGGCCGTCGAGGACGCGGAGGGTTGTCCGCGCTACACGGCCCGGCTCCTGCGGGGCGTCACGGTTGCCCCGAGTCCCATAGCTATGCGCCTGCGTCTGGCGCGTTGCGGGATCCGGCCGATCAACAATATCGTGGACATCACCAATTACGTCATGCTCGAGTGCGGCCAGCCCCTGCATGCCTTCGATCTCGCCTTACTGGCGGAGCGCCGCATCGTGGCGCGCCGGGCGCGCCCCGACGAAACCATGACCACCTTGGACGCCGTGGAGCGCAAGCTGACTCCGGAGATGCTGGTCATTGCCGACGCCAGGTCGCCGGTGGCCATCGCCGGCATCATGGGTGGCGGCCAAAGCGGCATTCTCGCCGGCACACGCGACGTCGTCCTGGAAAGCGCCTGCTTCAAACCCGCGCTGGTCCGCAAAACGTCCAAGACCCTGGGCCTTTCCTCCGAATCATCATACCGGTTCGAACGCGGCGTTGATATCGGCGGTGTGGACTGGGCCAGCCGCCGGGCGGCGGCGCTTATGGCGGCGCAGGCCGGGGCCACAGCCGCCCCGGGCACAATAGACTGTTTTCCAGTCGCACCCAAAGACCGAAGCATCGTCTGCCGTTTCGATCGTGTCCGCGACCTCTTGGGCGTGGACATCCCGGACAACGAAATTGCCGGCTTATTCGAGGCTTTGACCCTCGCCGTCACGGACCGCGAGAAAAAAAGCTGTACGGTCAAGATCCCGACTTTTCGCCCGGACCTGGAAGCCGAGGTGGACCTGATCGAGGAAGTGGCGCGCCTGTACGGCTTGGACAAGATTCCGGCGGCCGCGCCGCACAGCCGGATCGTTCCGGGCGTCAACGACACGTTCATCCGCGCCGCGATCGCGTGCCGGAACACGCTCGCGGGGCTGGGTCTCACCGAGATCGTGAATTACAGCCTGGTATCCGAAAAACTGCTGGCGCTCTGCGCCTGCTCAAGCCCGGCCAGGGGCGCCGCGGGCGCCACCCGGCGCATCGTATTGCCGCGTCCCATCAGCGCTGACCAGGCTATTTTGCGCGATGCGCTTTTGCCGCAGATGATCGAGACCCTCGGCCGCAATCGCGCGCGCCAGATTGCCGAAGCCGCTTTTTTTGAAATCGGCCGCGTTTTTTTCAGGAACGTCCAACAAACTTTCACTGAAGAAGAGCATGTGGCCATCGGTCTGATGGGACCGGTCGGCCGGACCGGTTACGACAAGCGTTCCGCCCTCACGGAAACCGAAATCTTTTTATGGCTCAAGGGCATTCTGGAGTCTTTGTGCCGCAAGTTGGCCATTCGCGTGGCGGAACGTCCCGCGAACGATAGCCAAGCGACCGCACCCGGCCTGGGGGCCGGACTGGCTTTCCAGGAACTTACAGCGGCCCCCGCGCTTTATAATCCGGATTGTTTCGAAAAGAACCGCGCCATGGCGATCGCGCTGGATGGAACACCCTGCGGGGTCCTTGGCCTGGTCCGCGAAGCGCTCCGCAAGGAATGGCGCATGGTCGAACCCGTGGCGGTTTTAGAAATGCGCCTGGCGCCGCTCCTGGCGCGCGTAAACACCGTCCCCGCCGCGGAACGCCTGCCGGTGTATCCCGCCGTCACGCGCGATATAGCGCTGCGCATCGCCAACCGCCTCCGGCACATCGACATCGTCAACGCCATCTGGAAGGTTGCGCCAAAAGAATTGACAACCGTCGAACTCTTTGATATCTTTATTGGCAATGGGATAGGTGTAGGCTGCAAGAGCATGGCCTACTCCTTGACGTATCGCTCCGGGGAGCGGACCCTGACGGACGATGAAGTCAATCGGCTTCATGAGGCCGTCAAGGACCGGCTCCGGAACGAGATAGCCGTGGAAATCAGATAAGAGACAATCGAGACGGAACAAAGATATTGGTGGCCCGACTTGGGGCGCGCGGGTAAGGGAACGAGGCAGTATGCTGGTATTCATCGAAGACTGTTTGAATAATATAGTTCGATTCTTTTCAGGCATGGATTCCATGCCTGTGGCGATTAGGTCGCCCGGTTTCCAGCCGGGCGGTCTGTTGGTGGCAACGGTGACAAACAACACGGCGGCGTGGCGCTCCGGGGACGGTTTTCGCAGAGGACGAATACCGGCTTCGGGGTTGTACGGCGCGCCGCCCAACCCGCGCCATCGGCCGCATATTGTTCTTTAACAGCCTGCCGGAACGGTTCTGCGCACAGAATCGTCCGCCCTTTGATGAGTACCCTGCCTGGTGCGTGGTTACGAGCCAAATCTCTGACCCGTTAATGATGCTACCGGGGAGCTTGAATTCCGTGGCGCCCTTAGGCCCTTCCGCAGGGATTGGGAAACCACGGACTAAAGCGCCCACTTTGTTCTGCGGAACAGAGCTTGACTCCGTCACGGCCAAGGTGGGGTATTCATTTTCAGATCAAGGGGCAAGGCATGGACCTCTTCAACAAGCAGAATCCGGCGGCGGCCGGCGCCCGCCCGCCGCTGGCCGCGCGCATGCGTCCGCAAACGTTGGCGGAAATCTTCGGCCAGGACCACATGCTGGGGCCCGGTAAACTGTTGCGGCGCGCCATCGAGTCGGACCGGCTCGCCAGCCTGATCCTCTACGGCCCGCCCGGCTGCGGCAAAACATCGCTGGCCGAAGTCATTGCGCGGGTCACCCGCCGGCACTTCGAAAAAACAAGCGGCGTCCTGGCCAACGTGGCCGCCCTGCGCGACCTTTTGCAAGCGGCTTTCGAACGCCGCCGGCGCGAAGGCGTTCAAACCATCCTGTTCATCGACGAAATCCACCACTTCAACAAGTCCCAGCAGGACATCCTTCTGCCCTACGTCGAAGATGGCGCCATCATCCTGATCGGCGCCACAACCCATAATCCATTTTTCTTTGTCAATAGCCCCCTCACCTCCCGCTCCCAGATTTTCGAGCTGACGCCGCTCAGCGAGGAGGTCATCGTCGCGCTCCTGCGCCGCGCGCTGACCGACGAACGCGGACTGAGCGACATGCCCTTGGACACCGATGACGACGCGCTGGCGCATCTGGCGCGGGTTTGCGAAGGCGACGCCCGGCGGGCGCTCAATGCCCTTGAGATCGCCGCCCTGACGACCGCGCCGGACGCCCGGGAACGCATCCATATCACCCGCGCCGTCACCGAGGATTCCATCCAGAAAAAAGCCGTGGTCTATGACCGTGATGACGACGGCCATTACGACACGATTTCCGCCTTTATCAAAAGTGTGCGAGGCTCCGATCCCCACGCCGCCGTGTATTGGCTGGCCAAAATGATTTATGCCGGCGAGGATCCGCGCTTCATCGCCCGGCGCCTGATCATCCTGGCCTCGGAGGACATCGGCAACGCCGACCCGCGCGGCCTGTTGATGGCCGTGGCGGGCCTGCACGCCGTGGAATTCGTCGGCCTGCCGGAAGCCCGGATCACCCTGGCGCACGTCACGACCTATTTAGCCTGCGCTCCCAAAAGCAACGCCGCCTATCTGGCGATCGAAAAAGCGCTCGCCGACATCAAAGAAGGCCGGGTGCTCCCGGTGCCAAAACCCCTGCGGGGCTCGAGCTACCAGGGCGCCAAGCGCCTTGGCCATACGGGCTATAAGTACGCCCACGATTACCAGGACCATTTCGTGGACCAGGCCTATATACCGACTTCCGCGGTGTATTACGCGCCAACTAATCAGGGCTACGAGGAGACTTTGAAACAACGTTTGGAGCAGTGGGGGCGGAGGCGGCGGGCACCAGACGACGGACGACAGACGCCGGACGACAGACCGGAGAAAAAGGAAGAAGGAAAACGGAAGGCGGATGACGGGCCGGAAAAGAAGCAAACGCCCACGTGTCCTCCATAGCCTTAGCGACGGAGGAACATCCAACATCGAACGCCGAACGTCCAATGAAGAAGGAGAGCGGAAAGTAGCCGAAGGGCAATGAAACAGACCAACATTCATGAAGTTCAAAGAATCCATTCGATCTGAAATGAGCGCGCGGCGCGCAACGCTGAACCTGCGGGATATCCGGCAGGCCAGCGCGCGGATTCAGCGCGCGGTGATGAAACTTCCGGAATGGACGGCGGCGCGGCGGGTGTGCCTGTACCTGGCCTTGCCGGTCGAAGTCCGGACTTTGGATCTTCTGGCGGCCTGTTGGAAAACAGGCAAGCAGGTATTGGCGCCGGCCTACCGCAAAAAGATCCGGTGTTATGAGCTGGCCCGGCTTCGGCCAGGCGATCCCGTGCAGGCCGGCCATTGGACCGTGCCGGAGCCCGTCCACCCGCGCTGGGCGGCATCCGCGCGCGCGGACCTGGCGATAATACCGGGGCTGGCGTTTGACCGCGCCGGCGGCCGGCTCGGCCACGGTGGAGGCCATTATGACCGTTTGCTGGCCGGAAAGGCCCTGCAAAAAGCGTTTAAAGTTGGGTTGGCGCTGGAATGTCAGATGATTAAGCGCGTGCCGATGAACGCGCGGGATATTCGCATGGACGCGGTGGTGACGGAAAAGACGGTGTACCGGATCGGAGAAGCAAACATCGAACGCCCAACATCCAACGCCGAACGTCGAATGCCGGAAAACGGAAGAATGTAGAGTCGCTGGAAAATGTCCCCCTCACCTCTTTCCTCTCCCTTGGGAGAGGATAAGGTCTTGGCAAGCGACGGAAGAGCGGATACCAGACGACGGCCCAGAGAAGACGGGAAAACGTAAAACAATAAAGACAATAATCGCCCCTTATCGGGACTGGAGGAAAAATTATGACACAGTGGTGGATAGGCGCATTCGTGGTTATGTTGGCGGCGGCGCTGGGCTATTACATTCGCCTGATTATTGGACGGTATGCCGTAAAATCCAGTGAACAGGATTCGAGCCGGATGCTGAGCGACGCCCGGCGGGAGGCGGAATCCATTCGCCAAAGCGCCGGCCTCCAGGCCAAGGAGGCGGTGCTCAAGGCGCGCGAGGAGTTCGAAACCGATATCAAATCGCGCCGCCAGGAAATTGCCGCCTTGGAAGAGCGCGCCGCCCAGCGCGAGTTGAACCTGGACCGCAAAGTGGCCATGATCGATAAAAAGTATCAGCAGGTCGAACAAAAAACGGCCGAAACCGAAAAGAAAGAGACGGAAGTCAATCGTCAGCGCGAGGAATACCAGACCCTGGTCAAGACCGAACGCGAGAAACTGCAGCGGATCGCCGGCATGACCCTGGAAGAGGCGCGCCGCGCGTTGATCGCCCGGATCGAGGAGGAAGTGCGCGGGGAAACCGGAATGCTTGTCCGCCGCCTGCAGGAAGAGGCCAAGGAAACGGCCGAACGCGAAGCCAAGAAAATTATGGCCCTGGCGATCCAGCGGTTTTCCGGCGGACATTTCAGCGAGCTCATGACCAGCACGGTGGCCCTGCCCAGCGACGATTTGAAAGGCCGCATCATCGGGCGCGAGGGCCGCAACATCAGGGCGCTGGAGGCGGCCACCGGCGTGGACCTGCTCGTGGACGACACACCCGAGGCCGTGGTTATTTCAGCCTTCGACCCCCTGCGGCGCGAAATCGCCAAACAGTCCCTGGAGCGCCTGATCATGGACGGGCGCATTCATCCGGCCCGGATCGAGGAAGTGGTCCTCAAGGTGAAGGAGGAAATGGCGGAACTTGTCCGCGTCGCCGGGGAAGAGGCGATTTACACGCTGGGTCTGCAGGGCGTGGACCCCGACCTGGTGCGGACCCTGGGACGCTTGAAATACCGCAGCAGTTACGCCCAAAACGTGCTCATGCATTCCATCGAGGTCGCCCACCTCATGGGCATCATGGCCGGCGAAATGGATTTGGACATCATGCTGGCCAAGCGCGTCGGATTGTTTCACGATATCGGCAAGGCCTTGGACAGCGAAGTGGAAGGCAGTCATGCCGTCATTGGCGCCGATTTCCTCAAGCGCCACAACGAGCCGCAACTGCTGGTCAACGCCGTGGCGGCCCACCACGCCGACGTGGCGCCGGAAAGTTTGTATGCGGTGCTCGCGGCCGCGGCCGACGCCATTTCGGCGTCCCGCCCGGGCGCGCGCGCCGAAACCACCGCCGTATATGTCAAGCGCCTGGAACAATTGGAGGCCATCGCCGGCGGTTTCCCCGGCGTGGAAAAAAGCTATGCCATCCAGGCCGGCCGCGAGGTGCGCGTCATCGTCGTGCCGGACAAGGTGGACGACGCCGCCGCCATGCACCTGGCGAGGGACATCAGCAAAAAGATCGAGCAGGACCTGCAATATCCCGGCCAGATCAAGGTGACCGTCATCCGTGAAAAACGCTGTGTGGAATATGCGCGGTAACTTGTAGCCGCGGGCGTGAGCCCGTGACCGCCGGAGAAGTCCACGCCCCTGGTCGCCTAAGGCGCCGCCAGAGGCGGGTAAACCTCACGGGCGCAGCTACCCGGATAGAATTCATAGGCGCAGGCCGCTGACCCCCGTTACATGTTTTGCAGATCACGGTCGCTTGTAGCTATTTTTGATTATAGAATGTTTTGTAGTGTCTTCGATGGCGTCGATGAGGCGCTGTATTTTATTTAAATAGTCCATGAAAGCCTTCTTCCCTGCTGAAGTCATGCGATAAGTCGTCTTCGGGCGCTTGCCGACCAACTGACGCTTGCCGGCAATGTAATTCACGTCTTCGAGTTTTTGAAGATGCATGGCCAGACTTCCATCTGCCGTTCGAAGGCGTTTTTTCAACGTCCAGAAATCAAGCGGCCCGTCAATCTGCAGGGCAGAGAGAATCCCCAGGCGAACGGGACCATGAACTGTCGTGTCAAGATCATTGAGATTAATTGATGCCATGGGGTACGCCTGCTTTTTGAAGCTTCCGGGCCTGGATCCAAGCCATCAACGCACACGCGATCCCAAAAATGCACAAAGCTATTTTCGGCAAATCGAAATGCCAGACTACCCATAAAGGCAGAAAAATCCCCAATAACAGCATACATACGGCAACGGGTAGCTCTGCGAATCGCATAGGAGGCGTCAACAAAACAAAGATGAGCACGAGACCCATGCCGAATAACATTGAACCCACAACCGACAGAAAACCTGGCAACAGAGGAATATTCAGCAAAGGCAACAGATACTTCGTCTGATACCATATATAGACCAATACCACAAAGATCATAATCGGAGTTATGACCAACGAAGCGGTCATAATTTTACGCCGAACCGGACTCTTGCCGGTACTGCGTCGAAATTGAGCGCGAGTCACCCATAGCCATAGCAGAGAAAACCCAATCAAGGCCAGCACCCAATAATGGTAAAACCAAATTGTCCGCACAAGCCCCATCCATATTGCGCCCAGCAGAACGAGGAAGGCCATCCCCACCTCCCCATAAACATCGGCCCATCCGAAAGGAAGTTCCGTGCCCATTGCCTGTTTGATTACCGACAAATCGTCTCGCAGGTGCTCGATTTCCCGATTTTCTTCGCTCATCGCATACCTCCCGGTTGAATGATTCATCCCCAATCGTTTTAATACTCAAATAATAGTAGTATATTACAGGAGAAATGCAAGCGTGACATGCAAGCGTGATCGTTCACCGGCGAGATTTGGCCGGGCAATTGCTAAGAAAAACAGGCAAAAGCAATTGAGCATGAATGGAGCCCGGAAGAGTTCTTGACAGGAATACAGCAATACAGGTATATTGTTTACATGAAAGCAACGATTGATATACCGGATGATCTCTATCGGCGGGTCAAAGCTAAGAGCGCAATGCAGGGGCAGCCTGTGCGCGAGGTGGCCGTTACCCTGTTTCAGGGCTGGATCGGGGAAGCTGGAGAAGAGCCGACTGCGGCGCCGGTTTTGGCAATGGGGGGAACGACGCCAGCTTGGTTCGGCGTAGCGCGCAAATACGCGGCACAGGTGGAGCACCACGACATGGCCGCTGTTCGCCAAAGCATCGTCATGGGCCGCACCCATAAAGACGCGACGGGGAAGCGAAGCCTGTGAAAGTAGGACTCGACACCTCGGTGGTCCTGCGCCTGCTTACCGGCGAACCGGAGACTCAAGCCCGATGTGCGCTCAAAGAGGTCCAGGAACTGATGGGACGTGGCGCCGCATTACTCGTGTCGGATTTGGTGGTGGCGGAGGTTTATTTCGCGCTACAATACCACTACGGCGTGCCAAAGGCCGAGGCCCTGCGTTCGATCGCCAAGTTTCTGACTGACAGCGGCGTCAAGGCCTTGGGCATGGCGGCAACGGTCATTATGGTCCCAAATCTCGCGAGCGCCAATCCTGGTTTCGTAGATCGGTTGATTCACGCGGAGTACATGCGCTCCGTGAATGAGATCATCACCTTCGAGAAGGCCGGTGTGCGCTTAACCGGGGCGCGCGTACTCCATGACTCTTGAGCTTCAGCCCAAAATCTACCGCGTGTCCGAACTCACGCGCCTAATCAAAACCGTCCTGGAGGATGAGGTCGGCGAAATCTGGGTGGAGGGCGAACTTTCCAATTTCCGCCAGCCGACCTCGGGTCACTGGTACTTCACGCTCAAGGACGAGAGCGCGCAATTGACCGGCGTGATGTTCCGCGGCAACCAGCGCGGCCTGCGCTTCCAGCCCAAGGACGGCATGCTGTTGCGGGCCCAGGGGCTCGTCAGCGTCTATGAAAAAAGCGGCCAGTACCAGATGATCGTCCGCACTCTGGAAATGGCCGGCCAAGGGGCCTTGCAGGCGGCCTTTGAGGCGCTCAAACGCAAGCTGGCGGCGGAAGGCCTTTTCGATCCGGCGCGCAAAAAGCCCCTGCCGCGCCTGCCCCGGCACATCGGAATCGTGACTTCGCCCACCGGCGCGGCCATCCGGGATATCCTCAACGTCCTGACGCGCCGATTCTATAATGTGCACGTCGTTGTGGCGGGCGTGCGCGTCCAGGGGCCGGGCGCCGCCGTGGAAATCGCCGCGGCCATAGACGACTTTAACCGCCGGGGTGACATGGACGTCCTGATCGTCGGCCGCGGCGGCGGCAGTTTGGAGGACCTGTGGTGCTTCAACGAGGAAGTTGTGGCCCGCGCCATCGCGCGTTCGGCCATCCCGGTTATTTCAGCCGTCGGCCACGAAATCGATTTCACGATCGGCGATTTTGTGGCCGACCTGCGCGCGCCGACCCCCTCGGCGGCGGCGGAATTGGTCGTCGGACGCAAGACGGATTTTGAAGCCCAGCTCCAGGAATGTTCGCGGCGCATAGGCCGCGCGCTCAGCCGCCAGGTGGCGGATTTAAAACATCGCTTTCTGGCCGCCGGCCGCAGTTACGTGTTCCGCGAGCCGCGCCACCTGGTGCGGCGCATCCTGGAACGGATCGAACGCCTGCACGCGGGCCTGCAACGCCGGGCTGAAAACAGCCTGCGCCAGGAACAACAACGGGTGGACGAGCTTAACGGAAGGCTTGCCCGATCGATGCAGGCCTGGAACCACGTTCAAGCCATGGCCCTGGCGCGGCTGGAGACCCAGTTGAAAGGCATAAACCCGCTTGCGATTTTGAAACGCGGGTATAGTATTACATTCAGACCGGACGGGAGCGTAATCAAGACGGCCGGGCAGGCGCACCCCGGCGACCGGATCACAACCCGGGTGGCGCAGGGCACGTTTGAATCGGAAGTTCTTTAAACAGACGGCGGACCGGAGAAGAAGGAAAAGAAGCAAACGTCCAACATCCACCGCCGAACGCCCAACGTCCAATGAAGAAGGAGAATGGAAGACGAAAGCCAGACGCCAGACCGGAGAAGATGGCACATTGGAGGTTTAGACCATGACAGCAGTCAAAAACAGCGACAAACAACCGGGCTTCGAAAAATCGCTGGAGCGACTGGAAACGATTGTCCGCGAGATGGAAAGCGGCGAGCTTAGCCTTGAAAAAATGATGAAACATTTTGAGGAGGGCATGAGCCTGGTCGGGGTCTGTTCGACCAAACTCAACGAGGTGGAGCGCAAGATCGAATTGCTGGTCAAGCAGGGCGAGAAGACCGTTCTGGCGCCGTTCGAGGCGCCGGAAGAGCCTGGGGAGGATACGACCGCAGAGGAATTAGGCACCACGGAAAAGAAGTAACCACGGGTTCAATTAGGCCTTCGATAAATCGGGGGCAACTTTTTCCGCCGAAGGCGGATCCGCCTCTGGCGGAACTGTAGCCGTCGGACGAAGGCCGACGTCTTCCGCCCCATTACGCGAGCCTATCGTCTCGCGGCTACAACAATGAGATTCCAAAATTCAAGTTAGGCCCCGCAGCGGGGCGGCTTTTTCATAACGCCCGGTGAGGGCACCGGGCCTACAGTATTGTAGGCCGGGTCCCCTGACCCGGCGGGTTTGGATTTCCTATACATCAAGTTAGGCGGCCAAAGGCCGCGACTTTGCCGTTCTCTCGAACGGCGCTACAACGAGCCGGTGTAGTTGCGGTTCGATAGAACCGCTTGCCGCCGTGTGGATTGAAATTCCTTAACATGAACATAATGCGGCAAGCTGCAGCCGAAATAATAAATCTATTCCATGCACCCCATTCTCGACAAAGTCAATAGCCCCGCCGATTTGCGGGCGCTGGCGCCGGAGGAGCTGGGTCCGCTGGCGGAGGAGATCCGCGCGCTGATTATTCGGACGGTCAGCCAGACAGGCGGGCATCTGGCGGCCAACCTGGGCGCGGTGGAGCTGACCATGGCGCTCCTGAAAGTCTTCGACCCGCCGACCGACAAAATCGTGTGGGACGTCAGCCATCAGACCTACACCTATAAAATCCTCACCGGCCGCAAGGACCGGTTTCATACCCTGCGCCAGTTGAACGGCCTCTCGGGGTTTGCGTTGAAATCGGAAAGCCCTTGCGACGCGTTCGGCGCCGGGCACGCCGGCACGGCCCTCTCGGCCGCGCTGGGCATGGCGGTGGCGCGCGACCGCCGCGGGGGCGCCGAACACGTTGTGGCCATCGTGGGCGACGGCGCCCTGGGATGCGGCAGTTCGTTCGAGGCGCTCAACAACCTGGCTTCGGCCACGCGCCGCCTGATCGTGATCCTGAACGACAATGAAATGTCCATCTCCGCCAACGTGGGTTCCATTGCGCGCACATTGGGCGAATTACTGGCCCATCCCCGCTATAACCGCTGGAAAAGTTCAGTGGAACGCTTCGCCAAGGACCGCTTGCGGCTCACCTGGCTGAGGCACATTTATTTTCGCCTGGAGGAAGCGGTCAAAAGCCTGTTCCTGCGCAATGTGTTGTTCGAGGAGTTTGGGCTCCGTTACATCGGCCCGATCGACGGACATAACATGCACCTGCTGGTCTCGGCCCTCGAAACCGCCCGGCGCTCGGACGAGCCCATCCTGCTGCATGTGTCCACCCAGAAGGGCAAGGGTTATCCGTTTGCGGAAGCCGAGCCGGAAGCGTGGCACGGCACGGGCGCATTCGAAGCTTCCACCGGCGCCGCGCTAAAGCCCGCCGGCACCCTGAAATATTCGGAGGTATTCGGCCGGACCCTGGAACGCATGGCCGAAACCAACGACAAGCTGGTGGCCATCACGGCCGCCATGGCCATCGGCACGGGCCTGACCGGGTTCGCCAAGCGCTATCCCGGCCGTTTTTTCGATGTCGGCATTTGCGAGGAGCATGCGGTTCTGTTCGCCGCCGGACTGGCTGCGGAAGGTTTGCGGCCGGTCGTGGCCGTTTATTCCACGTTTGCCCAGCGCAGCGTGGACTACGTGATTCACGACGTGTGCCTCCAGCAGTTGCCGGTTATCTTTTGTCTCGATCGCGCCGGGCTGGTCGGGGACGACGGGCCAACCCATCATGGCGTGTTCGATATCGCGCTGTTCCGGTCGGCGCCGAATCTGGTTCTGTTGCAACCTAAAGACGAGGCCGAACTGGCCAATATGCTGTTTTCCGCCATGCGCTGGCAGCGGCCGGTCATGATCCGCTATCCGCGCGGCGGCGGGCCCGGCGCGCCCCTGCCGGCGACATACGAAGAAATCCCCATGGGCCGCGCGGAGGCGCTCCAGGAAGGCCGCGATATCCAGCTTTGGGCCCTGGGCGACATGATTCCGCTGGCCAAACAAGCGGCCCAATTGCTGGCGGCCCAGGGCTTATCGGCGGGCATCGTTAATCCGCGTTTTATCTCACCGCTGGACCACGACCTGCTAAGCCGCCAGGCGGCTACGGCGCGTTGCATCGCAACTTTCGAAAACGGGGTCGTTACGGGCGGATTCGGCTCGCGGGTGACCGAGGTTCTGACCGAAATCGGCTACCGGGGCGCGTGCCTGCGGTTCGGCTGGCCCAGCCAGTTCGTTCCGCAGGGCCCCTTCGATACCATGGCGGAGCGCTTCGGCCTGACCGCGCCGGCCATCGCCGAACGGATCGCCAGCGTTATGCAATAACGCCGCCGGCACGAAGTAGTGTTCCAAGGTTTGGTCAGGCGGCGCCTGACTTCTTCGTCTTCGACTGCAGGCGCACGAGTGAAATCAATCGGTTCATTCTCCGGTATCTTGTCACGCCGATTGCGCCGGTGATAATGCCGGTTGGAAGGCATGCCAGCCCGACCATCCAGAACCATCCTGCCGACGAGAAGTGCATGATGGATACGCCTGCGATCAGCAAGGCCACCCCGGAACGCAGGTACGCCATGAGAGTTCTTTCGTTTGCCAAATGGGTGCGATCGATGGCGAGTTCGTCCCGCAGGATCAGATCGCCGCCTTCAAATCTCTCATAAGGCGAATCGTTCATGGCGGTTTCTTTCTCGAAGCAATACGGGCAAAGTGGTCATGCAATTTATATCAGTGCCCCGACGTTTACGCAATGTATTCCTGGGCGCGACATCGCGGAGGTTTCATGTTGACTTCTGCCGGGATCGGCATAACCTTCGATCACGAGAATGCGTTGGTCTGCGTAACGGGAATTTTGCGGGCATAATGTAATGGTTTCCAAACGTATCGTTGTTCCAAAAACAAAGCGAGGCGCGATGAAAAAAATCGTATGGTTAATCTCGATCGCATGTATGGCGGCGCTGGGCGTGACGGAAAGCGGCGCCCAGACCTGGACCAACCTCGGCAGCGGGATGAGCAGCGCCGGTTATGCGCTGGCTTTCGACGCTTCCGGCAGTCTCTATGTCGGCGGCGATTTCACCAATGCCGGCGGGCTGGCGGTCAATCGCATCGCCAAATGGGATGGAACGACCTGGACCAACCTGGCTGGCGCGCGGGCGGGCGGCAACATCTACGAGTTGGCCTTCGACAATTCCGGCAACCTCTATGCCGCGGGCGGCGCCATGATCGAGAAATGGAATGGGACAACCTGGACCAACATCAGCGCCGGCATTGACTGGTATGTTTACGCATTGGCCTGCGACAGCTCCGGCAACCTCTACGCCGGCGGAGCGTTCACCACGATCGGCGGCGTTCCGGCGAATTTCATCGCAAAATGGAATGGAACGACCTGGACCAACCTCGGCGTCGGCATGGACTTCTACGTCGAGGCCCTGGCCTTCGACGGCGACGGCAATCTCTATGCCGGCGGATCGTTCACCAATGCCGGCGGCGTCGCGGCCGGCCATGTCGCCAAATGGAATGGAACGACCTGGACCAACCTCGGCAGCGGGATCCATGGCGGCGGCGCGCTCGACGTTGTCAAAACCCTGGTCGCGGATAGATTCGGGAACCTCTATGCCGGCGGACACTTTTCCACCGCGGGCGACGTGGATGCCTACGCAGTCGCCAAATGGAACGGGACAACCTGGCTGAATCTCGGCAGCGGGATGGATTACTCGGTGAACGCCCTGGCCTGTGACCGCTCCGGCAATCTTTACGCCGGCGGGGAGTTCAACATGGCCGGCGGCAAGGCGGCGCACCGGATCGCCAAATGGAACGGGTTTGCCTGGTCCATTCTCGACAGCGGGCTGAACAATTCCGCCACGGTCCTGATCTGCGACAGCTCCAACAATCTCTACGTCAGCGGTTATTTTATCACGGCCGGCGGATTGGCGGCGAATTATATCGCGAAATGGGCCGTAGGGACGACGCGGGCGGTTGAGGATTATGACGGCGACGGCAAGTCCGACCTCGCCGTCTATCGTAACGGTTATTGGTCGATCTACTTGATGGCCGGCAGTGTGCTTTACGACAACGCCGGACCCTGGGGCGGGGCCGGCTGTATCCCGGCGCCGGGCGACTATGACGGCGACGGCAAGTCCGACCTCGCTTTTTTCCGTGACGGCTATTGGTCCGTTTATTTGATGGCCGGACGCATGCTCTACGACAACGCGGGCGTTTGGGGCCAGGCCGGCTGCCTCCCGGC
>JBAZEM010000016.1:0-66861 GCA_041653875.1 Kiritimatiellia bacterium | reverse complement strand
CCGCTTAACCAAGCCTCAGAAGAAGATAAGAAAATCTTTTTGCGAATTGCTGGGAAGCATACGCACAGGAAGAATATCCATTTTCAGACCGGCCGCTTTAGGTGGTTTCAGAACGGCGTTGGGAGCTATCTACAAAACTCTCCACGATCAGTATCGGATGACCAAATTCGGCCACCCAATCCGAAGACAACCGACCTTGGCACAGTTTCGTTTGTTCAGTCTTTTTTATAATTGCTTATTGATGAATGCGCTTAGGCTGATGGGGAGCTGCCCTAACGGGCGCCCTATCGCGACTGGGGGCATCACAAAGTTGTTGACAATCGTGTTGACATCCATGCTTATATGGATATGCTGTCCCATAAAGCATGGAGGATCTTAGTATGTTGAAACGTGATTTCCTTAGAAAAACTGTCCAAGAGGCGATTGCGGAGGCGCCTGTAACCGTATTGCTGGGGGCCAGACAGGTCGGAAAGACCACGCTCGCCAGGCAGATTTCCGACGGGTGGTCGGGAGACGCGCATGTCTTCGACTTGGAGACCGAGTCCGGCCGCGCCGCGCTGTCCACGCCTGAATTGGCGCTCTCCAATTTGCGGGGCTTGGTGGTGGTGGACGAGGTGCAGCGGATGCCGCATCTGTTCACCGTGCTACGACCGCTTGCCGATCGCGAGCCGTCGCCGGCGCGATTCCTCCTGCTGGGCAGCGCCTCGCCAACCTTGATCAAGGGTGTTTCGGAATCACTGGCGGGCCGGGTGCGTTTTGTCCCCGTGTCTGGGTTGAGCATTGTGGAAACCGGGCTGAAAGCGCAAGGCGATCTATGGCTGCGGGGCGGCTTTCCGCGCTCGTTCCTGGCAACATCAGAGTCGGCCTCGCTACGGTGGCGGCGGGACTTCATTACAACGCAGGTGGAACGCGATATCCCGCAACTCGGCATCCATGTGCCGCCGGAAACAATCCGCAGGTTTTGGACCATGCTCGCGCACTATCATGGTCAGACGTGGAATGGCGAGGAACTGTCCCGCTCAATGGGTGTCAGCGGCAAGACGGGGCGACACTACTTGGATATCCTGGCGGGAACGTATCTGGTGCGAGTACTGCCGCCCTGGTTCGAAAACATGGGCAAGCGGCAGGTGAAGTCGCCGAAGGTGTACCTGCGCGACAGCGGCCTGCTGCATGCCTTCTTGAACATCGGCTCGATGGCGGCGCTCCAGGCTCATCCCAAGTACGGGGCATCATGGGAAGGCTTCGCCCTGGAGCAGGTGCTGGACAGGGCCTGCGCATTCTCGGCCTACTTCTGGTCCACACGGCAAGGGGCGGAATTGGACCTGTTGCTGGAGCGGGACGGGCGGCGTGTCGGCGTCGAATTCAAATGCTCCGACGCGCCCACGCTAACGAAGTCCATGCATGTGGCCTTGCAGGATCTGAAACTGGATCGTCTGCTCGTGGTCTATCCCGGCACGGAATCTTACCCGATTCATCCCAAGGCCGCCGCGATGCCGCTGGCAGACACGCTGCGGGAGATCAGCGGACAGGTGTGTCCGGCATAGATGTCACCATTTCTGGAATAGGTGTTAACGGAATTTTCTTTGGCATTGGTTTTTGTCATAAGTCGATCCCATCCCGTTGAACCTCGCGGGCAAAAAGGCGTTCGCGCGCCACGAGTTCGTTGAAATTGGCTTCGGCCATAAACAGCGGTTGCAACATAAATCCGCTGCCGAGAATGCCCCGCTTGAGGGCGCGGCTGGCCAGCCAATCCTCGTCCGCCAGTTCCACCCGATCGAGAAGCACAAGCAAATCGACGCCGGACTCCGCGGTCCAATCGCCGCGCGCCGCCTTTAGCCCGCCAAAATGCGCGCGAATTTTCGCGGCGAATTCCCTGGCCGCACCCCGCGCCCGCTCCAAGTCGCCTGCGGTGGCCTTGATCTCGGCAATAGTCACATTCGTAGCCATACTTTAGCGAGGCGGCTTGGTTCGATCAAGTTGAATCGCGCCGGACGCGAGGGCGCGCGCCTGTCGCTGTACGGTCACAGGATAGCGGGCGATGATCGAATCGAGTTCGGGAATCGCCTGTGCGGTCAAACCACGGAACGTGACCATTCCTTTGGTCAATTTCCCTTGCCGCCGCGTGACATATATAAAGTCGCAGAGCGCCTGGGCCGGCGAGGCCACGACGCCCTCCGCCGGCTGCGCATAAATACGGCTGCGCACACAGACGAATATGAAATGGCCGACAGAAGTGATACGTTCGCATGCCCGGGGACTCCTCCTGTCGGTAAAACAGGTGATGCGGGTCGGCGCTTGTGTGATCAAATTATGCATGTACAAGACATAGCTTCCCGTGAGGTATGCATGGGAATCCAACGCGGCCACCAGCATCGCGGGCGTGATAACGTTCGGCAAGCCGTATACGCCGTGCGCATACTTTTCGATCACCCCTTGCCGCCTAAGACGCGCGAGTTCCACGTTCAAGACGGGCCGCGAGACGGCGGCGACATTGGCTAATTCCGTCACAGTGAACAAAACCTTGCCGTGCGCCCGGCGCTGCTCTTCAAGGTACATTTGCCATTCTCTTGCCTTCACGAATCGGCCTTTCCCTCTGTCAGTTATCGGTCAGAACGTGTGAAAAAATCACCCGGTGAGGGCGCCGGGCCTACAACAACCCTCAAAAATATGGGGAAATTGTGGGCCGTGCGCCCTCACACGGCGTCCGGATTAATTTTTTCACACGTTCTCAGTGAATCGAAGGGTGTAAATGCGGTTCGACAGAACCGCGGATTGCCGTTCTATCGAACGGCCACTACACTCAGACCTCGGCCTATCCCCGCATTCACTGCCCCGCTCCCACGATCCGCAACTTATTTTTGAGTATGGCGACGACCGTGTCGAAGACCATTTCCCCGCCGCCGGATGCCTCCAGGTTGGCGGCGACGGACGTGTCAATCTGGTTCGCAATTATCTCTTCGATGGCCCGCACATGGACGGCGCGGTTTATCCGCAATTTGTTGTAGCGGTCAGACACGGATTCCGGGCTCATATGCAGTCCGGCGAATTTTGCTTTCAACCGCCTTGCGGAATCATGGACAAAGCTGTCTTGGAACAGAAAGATATCGACGATATCCCGCTCTGCCAGAAAAGGGCGGTTGAATAAGGCCATGACCTTGCTCTCGATCATGTCCAAATCCGACGCGGTGAGATAGACGACCCCGGCCATTGTGCGGACAACGGGCGAATCCATACAAGGGATGCTTGTGATCTCAACCGGGATTTCGATGCGCTCTCGCGCTTCGCCGGTACGATAGAAGGCGGCCGTAACAGTCTTTACGCATGGCGAATCCGCATCCGGACCTGTGGCCTTCCGAACATCGCCGTCGAACCCGAAGCGCCTTTTTACTTCAGGAACAAGCTTGGCGCGCAGAAGCTCCAGAACCTCCGTTTGCTTGCTTTCCAAATCGCCATCCCAGTGGTAATCGATATCCAAAGATATCCTGCAACTCCGGTTCAGCAGCCGATAGCGGGATCCACCGATAAGGCAGAGTTTGTGTCCAACAGGATTGATGGCGATCAGCCCGATAGCCAGCCTTTGGATATTCTCGACGAGTTTTGTTCTTTCCACTTGCATGTAGCTATTTATAGCATAATTGTTATATTTGGCAACATGTAAATGACGAATCGATCAGATCTTCTGCAAAACCAGTGCGGTGCGAGAGGGCAGGTAGGCGGTGAGGAGCGGACGCCCGGCGGCGTTGGGCGCCGAGACATAGGTCTGGTTGGGCGCCAGGCGGCTGTGGCCGCCGAAAAAGGACGCGTCGCTGTCCAAAATCAGCCGGTATTTGCCCGACGCGGTTTCCACGGCATAGTCGGTATAAGATTTCGCCGGGTGAAAATTGAACAGGAACAAAAGGCCGGCCCGCTCGAAGCCCAGCACCTTGTCGTCGCCATGCTCCACGCGCAGGCGCACTTCCGGGTCGTCCAGCAGGCGGACGAGCCGCGCCAGCTCGATCATGGCTTTGTCGAAATCGGCCAGGAAGCGATAGACCAAGTCCGGATCGTCCCGCAGGCGCCACTGGCGCCGGGCGTAATGGTAGGACCAGTGATTTCCTTCGCGCGGAAAATCGATCCATTCCGGGTGGCCAAACTCGTTGCCCATGAAATTGAGATAGCCGTTGCCGGCCGTGGCCAGCGTGGCCAGCCGGATCATCTTGTGCAGGGCCAGTCCGCGGTCCACCCGCAAGGTGCGTTTGGCGACGGCCATGTGTTCGTACATGTCGCGCTCGATCAGGCGGAAGATGAGGGTTTGATCGCCCACCAGGGCCTGGTCGTGCGATTCGGCGTAGCTGATGGTGCGTTCGTCGCGGCGGCGATTGGTGAGTTCGTGCCACAAGGTTTTCATGGGCCAGTCTTCGTCACGGGTGTCCTTGGTGAGCTTGATCCAGTAATCCGGAATGCCCATGGCCAGCCGGCAGTCGAAGCCCATGCCGCCGTGCTCGACAGGCGCGGCCAGGCCCGGCATGCCGCTCATGTCCTCCGCCACGGTCAGGGCGTCGGGCCGCACGGCGTGAATGACCTCGTTGGCCAGGGTCAGATAGACGACGGCCTGTTCGTCCACTTGCGTATTAAAATAATCGGCGTAGGACGTGAACGCCTTGTCGAGGCCGTGGTGCCGGTAGAGCATGCTGGTGATGCCGTCGAACCGGAAGCCGTCGAAGCGGTACTCATCCAGCCAGAACCGGCAGTTGGAGAGCAGGAAATGCAGTACCTGAGGTTTGCCGTAGTCGAAACAGCGCGAATCCCAAAGTTCGTGCGCCCCGCGCGGGCCTTCGTGGAAAAATTGGAAAAGCGTGCCGTCGAAACGGCTCAAGCCCTCCACCTCGTTGCGCGCCGCGTGGGAATGGATCAAATCCATGATGACCGCTATTCCCGCCGCATGGGCCGCATCCACGAGGTCTTTCAATTCCTCCGGCGTGCCGAAGCGCGACGAAGCGGCGAAATAATTGCTCACGTGGTAACCGAATGAGCCGTAGTAGGGATGTTCCTGGACGGCCATGAGCTGGATTGTGTTGTAGCCCGCCGCCACGATGCGGGGCAAAATCTTTTCCTTGAACTCCCGATACGTCCCGACCTTGCCCTCTTCCTGGGCCATGCCGACGTGCGCCTCGTAAATCAGCGGCGCCGCGCGCGGACGCCGGAACGCGCGCCGCCAGCGGTAAGACTTGGCCGGCGCCCAGACCTGGGCGTTGAAAATCTTGGTATGCTCGTCCTGCGCCACGCGCCGGACATAACTCGGCAGACGGTCTCCGCTCCCGCCATGCCAGTGCATCCGCAAGCGGTAGAGATCGCCGTGCTTCAGGGCCGTAGAGGGCAAATGCAATTCCCACACCCCTTCGTCATTCAGGCGGCGCAAGGCCAGGGCGGGATCTTCGCGCCACTGCGAGAACGTTCCGATCAACGTGATCGCCGTGGCGTTGGGCGCCCACTCGCGCAGGACCCATTCCTTGCCCCGCCGGTGCAGTCCAAAATATTCATGCCCGGCGGCGAAATCGGACAGTGTCATTTTCCCGCCCGTCAGGCGCGTCTCCGTGTCCTTGGTCAACTGAACCCGCCGCGCGATCGATTCGGCATAAGGCGCCAGGTAGGGATCTTCCTGGACCAAGCGGAGAGCGGAGAGCGGGGAACGGGGAGCGGAGAGCGGAGAGCGGACGACAGACGACGGCGGGCGGACGGCGGAAGGCGAAGGGGGAAGCCCGCAGGGCGAAGGCGGGACGGCGGAGGTCAGTTTGCCTTTTTGCGTGCTGCGTCTTGATGTGGAAGTCACGCTTGAGGGGCTTTCATTACAAACTGTCCAGTTTTAGGTGGGGGCATACGTTGCCCGTCATTTTGTTTTTGTCTAACATACTGTTTCATAAGCTGATTCAGTTTGTCAAGATCAACCCCCTCTTTTTTCGTAAGTTATCGGCATAAATTTTCGCCGTCAAATGTTGGTTTTCGCGTTTGTGTGGTTTCAGACAAAGCGAACGTTCCTCCAGGAAAGCGGCCAATTCCCTCCTGGGAGACATGGATTTCATATACATCCCCGTAGCCAGTTCTTCCTTGGATATAGACCGGGCAATGGTTGACGTAATGCGCGCTTCAAACAGGTGGTTGGATGGGGGAAAACTTCACTCCACAATCAGATGGTCCGCCCGGAAGCCGGCAATTTCCACTGTGACGCGATGGCCCGACTTGACTCTGGCGCCCGGATTGGCGAAGAGGATCAGGTAGATGCGGTTGCGCTCCAATTGAACTGCGGTCGAACGCAACGACCCCACTTTGGGCATATTGGGAACTTTCAGGCGTTCGCCGGTGGCCTCGTTGATCAGATACGCTTCTTTGGTTCTATCGGCCAGCAGGCGCGCCTTATCGGGATCAAGCACCCGGTAACGGAAATCGAGGATATGCCCATGGGCGGAAAGCCGCAGGCTCTCGACGCGAATACCCCAGCGCCGGTCCAGTTCCGCGGCCATCTCGGCCGTAATGCCATTGGAGACGATGGGGCCGGTTGCCGGCGCATTGGAAACGGCAACCGGCGCGGCGCCGGGGCGGTTTCCATCCGTTGCTCGTGGCGAGACGCATCCGGGCGCCAGGAGTGCGATCAGAAAAAAAACGATGCCTGAAAACCAGGATGGCAACAGACGATGAGCGGCGGATATCATTAAATCGGCACCTCGAATGGAAGACCCGAAGGCGAGATCCTACCATAGCGCGCTTTACGATAATACTTTTTTCAGCGGGCGGCCCCGAGCGGCGTTCCTCGATCGAATCCGCTTTCCTACGGCAAATCCACTTCGATTTTGTAGGCGCGAACCCTGACGGGCGGCGTATTGGTATCCATCAGCGTCGTCGTTCCGGGCGAACCCGCCTCAAATCCGGATACGGCCCGCCAGGGTCCGATGCCATATTGCAATCCGTCGCGTGAAAACAGGTGATAAACGCGATCGGCGGAGGTGGAGCCCACGATCACACGCTGCTGGACGCCATCCGCGTGGATTTCGGCAATCCGCACAAAGGATTGAGCATTGAGCGGCTGGGTATCGGCCACATATTCCTGCATGTTGGAAAATCCGTCGCCGTCCGAATCGGCATCGGGCACGGCGTTGGTGAAGCCGCCGAACCAGAGTTCTTCCCAGGCATCGGGCAACCCGTTATCATTGGAATCCAGTGGTTGCGGCGGATTGCTCACAGCCCGGCGATCGTACCATGTCACCTGGGCCGCGGTATTGGTCAACAACACGTCGGCCGTTTTATGCGCCGGCAAAATCAGACTGTATTGAAGCCGGCGAAACGGATACAAGGAGCCGTCCTCGGCAACCCACTGTGCATACGCTCCATGAAGCAACGGCAGGCGCGTGCGGGAACCGGCATTGATCAGACGGAACAGGATCCGCTCGCCGGGCGTCGCCGCGGCGGACCAGAGGCCATTGGTCAAGGCTTCTCCGTTCACCATATAATACCCGGGCTTATAATCCACCGTGCTGGTCATCATTTTCCCGGGCCCGAATTCGGCTTGATTAACGGCTTGATTAAGACGCGGATCCAATTCGCTGAAAAATAGCAGGATGTCGCGGTCATACGTCACGTTCGAATAGGCCGCCCCCGCCTGACTGTCGTGAATCATCGCGCCGTAAAGTCCCAGCGGCCGTTGAACGGCCGGATGGGAGGCGCTGTGATATAAATAGGAGCCCGGCCGCAGATTTGACCAGACGTAATCTACCGGGGCGGCGTTTCCGGATGGCGTTTCGAAGGTGAACGCCGTGATCCGTCCGTCCGCGTTGCGCACCGGCGCCTGGCCGGCGGCCGGTGTCTGGCCGGGAATAACCACCGACACCGTATCGGGAAGATCGTTATCCATGTGGATGGTCAAGGTGGTGTCGCCCGGCGGCACGGTGAGTGTCGGGCCGGGCACGGTCACCGTGCCATCCAGGGCGCCGAACGCCGAATCGCGCGCGAATCCCCATTGCAGGATCTGTCCGCCGTTGTTGGGCAACGTATTCGTCACGGCGGCCGCCCGCAAGAAAAACTCGGCGCCGTAAGCGCCGGCGCCGGGCAGCCAGATCGTCAACGCCGCCCCAATCGCGAGTATGGATTTGTTTTGCATTATGATCTTCCTTCAATAAGTTGCGCCTTGAAAGCGATCTCCGGCGCATTAGGGCGCCATCACCATGTTGGTTGTCGGGGGCATGACCATCATCATGGTCAGCATCCCGCCCGGGAAAACGTTATTATTCACGATTTCCTTCTCGTTATGCGAATGCCACATATACATGAAAGCTCCATAGGGATTGAGCCCTTCGTTGGCGGGCGGCAACATGCCCATGCCGCCCAGGAAGGGACTGCCGCTGTAATGACCGCCATAGGTCAGGTCCATCGGGTTCGGCAAGGTAACGGGAAAGGCCTTGCCATGGTCGGGAGCATATTCATGGGGCATCATCGGTTCGTTGGTGCTCGTGTGACCGTAGATATCCCAACCGAGCTTGGCGCCTGTCCACTCGAAAATCGCATCCGTGGTTTGTCCCGGCGCCACCGTAATGGTGAAATCGGACTCGGCCAGGTCCGGTCCGGACACGCCGGGAACGCTTTCCAGCATGCGGCCGTCACGCGCAACGATCGTGGCGTTATTGCCGTGCATATGGTAAGGATGCAGATCCCGCCCGGCGCCGATTAGGCGCATCAGCAGTTTTTCGCCAGGATACATCGTCGGCGAACAATCGTACGGCTGGTTGGGCAGCCATGTCACACCCGGCGCCGACATGGTGTCCGGCCCGCACCGGCCGTTGATGAACCAATACACCGCCCAGAACGAGGTCATGTCCGCCCGGGCCGGATGTCCGGTCTCGATTGCCGCATGCACGTTGGGATCTGCCTCCGTGAGCAGGAACAGGTATTCATGATCGAACACGGTCGACGCATGGTTATAAGCCTGCGTGGCAACGGCCGGCCGGACGATCAGCGCTCCGACCAGACCCATTTCCACCTGTAAATCCTGGCGCGTGCCGCTATGGTACAAATACGTTCCCGGCTGGTGGGCCGTGAACGCGTAAGATACGGCGCCGCCGTTGGGCGCGGCTTCGCGGGTTAACGCGCCGGCTTCGCCCCCGGTTGCAAGGACGCCCTCCTGGCCCGGAAAAACGATCGAGACCGGCGTTGTCAGGGTATTGTGCAGATTAATCTGCACGGTGGCCCCTTCGTTCATGATCAGTGTCGGACCGGGATATTGCATGGCGCCTTCGCCGGCGGCATATCCCCACATATAAATACTGCCCCCCTCTGGTGTCTTAATGTGGCCATCGCGCGCGGTAAGCGTCACGGCGCCGCCATCCGCGATGGAGACGCCCTCAATCCAATGACGTTCGGCCAAGGCCGGTGTCAACAGGCCGGCCGCCATCAGGGACGCAACCACGATGGCGGTTCGAGATATGCAATGATAGCTCATGGACGTTCTCTCCTCTCCCGGTGCTTGCGGTGCGCAAACACATCAGGCTTCATTGAATTATGATTTCGGTCATCATGCCGCCGTAGTCCTCCGGCCCGTTATTCAACTCCCGCAGATCGGTGGAATAGAGCACATAGGTTCCGGTCGGAACGCCGGCCGTATCGAGAATGGCATCGCAGGACTGGCCGCCGCCCAGCGTTACAGACGTCGTCTGATAATACAGATTGCTGCCCAGCAACGGACCGCCGCCATCCGGGTCGGCCGCGCGCAGCAAGCGGGCGCCACGGCCAACCACGGTCATGGGAATGCCCAATACGCACATCGTATGATAGTTGACCGTATCGAGGTTCGAGATACGCAGAAGTATTTTCTGGCCCTGCGTGGCGGTCACTCGGGCGGACAATTTCTGGGAGGCGTTGCCGTTCATATTGGTGATATAGCCGGGATTAATCGTATCCGGGTAGCCGCGCCCGTTGATCCACGGATAATCGCCCTTCAAGTCGGAAAATGGCAGCGGTTGAACCTGAATATGCTGTTCGTGAAAGAAACTGTCGAAACTGCCGAGTTGGATCGGATAGTCCACATCGTAGCGTGTGGAGCCGTCGCCGTCGTTATACACATAGGTGAATCCGTTGGAATGGACGAAGCCGCCGGACAAAATCGTGCCGTTGGTCAGATTGTTCTGGATCGGCGCGACATACAGGTTGCCGAGCATCCCCATTTCCATATGCTCGGTGGCTTCAACGTGACAGTGATACATGAACGTGCCCGGCTCCACAATTTCGTAATAATAGGTTATAGTGCCGGCCATGTTGATGGAAACCGAAGCCATGGGTTCCCCGTCGAATATCGGCGCCGCATTGGGAAATCCGTGAAAATGCACGGTGTGCGGGTCGAACAAGTCTGGCCGCATCAACATGCCGACATTAAGCAACCGCAGATAGACATGCTGGCCCTCCTTGAAGCGCAAGGTCGGGGCCGAGAGTTCGGCGGCCAGCATACCGGCCATCATCGCGGCGTTCGAGCTTAATCCGGTTATATCCGAAAAGCCGAAGCAATAAAAATCGCGGCCGTCGGCCCCTTTGACAAAACCGTCGCCGGCCGACAGCTTGAGATTGACGTAATCGTTGCTGACGTTGCCGTCGCCGTCGGTGTCGATCCCGTCCAGATCCGGAACGAACTCGCCCGGGACGCCGAAAAACGATCCGCTGACGTAATTGCCGATGCCTTCCCCGGCCGTCAGTCCGTTGCTGTTGCCGAAACTGAAATGAATTCCGGCCCACAGCCGGGATATGGCCGCTTCCCGGGCTGCCTCGGAAAAGCTCGCATACGTCCGGGCCACGGACATCGCGTTATACGGCTGAACGGTAAAGTCCCAGGCATTGGCACCATAAAAGTTGGATAGCGCCGCGGCCGCCGCGGCGCTGAACGCGCTGTGCGCCGAGACATATTCGGGGAAGGCCGGGGTATTGGTGATAAACGGGACCCAGTTCGTATCGGCAACCGTCAACGGGTTGCCGTCGGTATCGGCTTCGCGAATGGCCGTGATCGGGCGCCAGGCATTATAATAATACTTGGCGTCCCAGGCGCCGATACCGGCGTCGGCCAGGGCAACATTGAGCATCGCGAACAGGCGGGCATTTTCGACAACCGAATTATTGGTGGCCGTAAGCTGGGCAATCTGGTTCCAGCGCCCGGCTGTCGTCACGGTTCCAGGCATATCCACCCAGAACCAGACAATGTCCGGCTGGGCGGCGTTGGTCCAGACGACGTTCGTGGAATATTGCTTAACCTCGTCGAAGGCGGCGGCGTAGGTGGCGCCGGTCAAAACGGGCGGCGCCGGCGGACGAAACTGGTTGCCCATGGTCATCGCAAACGGCGTCACCATCGCCCAGTGCGGCATCATGGCCGGCTGATATCCGGGAAAGGTTGGCCGCCAATCGCCGGCATTGGTCCCCGGAACATAGGGCGCCATATTGGTCGGCATCGTGGAGCCATCATTCTGCCGCCAGGCCACGATTTGTCCGCCCACATAGTTCCCGAGGAACGCGCCATTGGTCCGCGCCAGCGGATCGGATTCCGCCGCCAAGTCGGCGGCAAAGGCGGCATTCAAGGCTGCCGTGCTATTGGTGTAGAGTGCGGACAAAACGGCGTGCGCGGCCGCCGCGGCGGCTACGTTCGTCGAGCAGGGCCGCGGCGCCATGATCATCATCGGCACCCGGAAGGGCGCATGTGTCCGGTCGAGCGCGTTGACCGAGTCATAGATGGCCACATGAACCATGGCCAGGGCGCGCGCAGCCGTAATGGCCGTCTGGCCGCTGTTGGTAATCATGTTCAACGTCATGGTATTCCAGTTGGTCACCACATCCGCGCGCGCCATCGGCAGAAACGCGGACATCATGCCAACCGCGACCGCCAATCTGAGCATACAACCTGTTTTCATATGTATCTTTATCCTCGGGGGGGGGTTACGGGTCGTCGTTGCCGGTCTGATTCAGTTCGATTCGATAGAATTGACGCGCAGGAAGATCGGGCAGATTGGTCACTACATTGACTGGCGCATCGGCAAACACATTGCTATATGCCGCCAAGTAAGTGGCGCCCATCAGGTTGGAAACCTTGGTCACATCATAGGCTTTGCCCCAGACGCTATGCCACTGGAGCCGGATGCCGGCCGATAGATGATCGAGCATGACGATCCCCAGGAACGATTGCGCGTCCCGCGGATCCGTGCCGGCCGCATATTCGTTTTTATCGAGGAAGCTGTCGCCATCGGCATCGGAGGTCGGCGTCATGACAATGCCGTATAGCCGTTCCCAGTAATCGGGAATGCCATCGCCATTGGAATCCACATATTCGTCGGCGCCGACATCCGGCGCCGCACCGGTGGGCCGTGTCTCGGCATCTATATCCAGGGCCAGGGCCGGAAACGTTCCGATCAGCAGTCCGCCCCCCTGCCCGATGGCGGCGGATGAAGCCGTCAGATGATAATCGCCCCGCGCGCCGATGGGCAGCAGCCGCACGGAGATGTTATTGCCGGCCTCGTCCAGAATCGTGGCCGTATCCAGCTGGTTAACATAGGCGGCGTTGAATCGCGGTGCGCCCATCAGGTTCGAGGCGTCATATCCGGTGGTATCCGTCAGCAGGCAATAGCGCGGCGCCAATACCCCGGCGGCGCCTGCGACGGCCAGGTCCCAATAGGGGTGCGCGGCATTGGCCGCCAGACCGCCGGCGCCGTTATTCAGCGCGGCGTCATTATAGAACGAACGGTTATGCCGGATGATGTTATCCTCCAGCACCGGATTGGCATACGCCTGACCGGAGGCATTGGTGATGGCCAGGCTGTGTGCGTGGGCCACAAGCCCCGCGCCCTGCGGCGTGGAATTCAGCGTCCCGGCCGGGAACGCCAGCCGGGAGGTGGCGGTGCTGTCGTTATTGACTATGGTGTTGTTGACGACAAACCCGCGCGCCACGTCACGCAGAGAAACGCCGCCGCCCGCGAAGCCGGCCACATTGTTCATGATAAAATTATCGAACACATACAGCGCATACCACAGGTTGGTCTGGCCTGGATTGCTCAGGACGTCCTGGCCGTTGAAATTGGCGGCGCTGATGCCGCCCCCGTGGGAGCCGGCCGCCAGGTTGCCCTGGATCAGGTTGCCGCGAATGGCGACCGTTCCGGCGCCGGCCGTGACTTGTCCGGCGACAACTTCGCCGCTGACAAAAACACCGCCGCCTTCGCCGCCGACATTAACGCCGTAGAACACCTCGTTGGCGAAAATACGGTTGTCGACAATCAGGCCATTGGTGCTCAATCCCTCGTGGCAGATACCGCCGCCGTTGCCGCGTGTCAGATTGCCGGCGATCGTGTTATTGGTGACGATATAATTCGGCGACAGGTCGAAGATGGAAATTCCGCCCCCGCCCGTGATACCGCCGTTTTTAATGACCATGTTGTCATGCACGGTCACATGATCGTTGTTCCCGGGCGTGCCCGTATCCTGCGTGCCGATGGCAATGCCGCCGGAAAACGTGCCCTGGTTGCTCAAGATCCGGTTGTTGCCGATCCGCAATCCGTGAATATCCCGGGGTGCAAAGACGCCGCCGCCCAGGAGCGAACCATAGATCGTAAAGCCGTCGATCCGCGCGGTGTTTCCCGGCGCGAAAGGCGAGCCGGGGACGGCACCAAGCACCATGATCCCGGGACACTCGCTGGCGGCATAGGGATCCGTGCCCGGGGTGCCGATCAACGACTG
This sequence comes from Kiritimatiellia bacterium, assembly GCA_041653875.1. Classification (GTDB taxonomy): domain Bacteria; phylum Verrucomicrobiota; class Kiritimatiellia; order JAAZAB01; family JAAZAB01; genus VSJD01. The sequence continues at coordinate 53,142 of JBAZEM010000016.1, read as the reverse complement.
CACTTTCGTGTGCCAGGCCGTCAGCCGTTCGTTCGGGGAGGGATTCGCGTTAATCAGCGTTGAGGGCGCGCCGGCTCCCTGCAGACGCACCGGTTTCCACACAATGACGTTTTCGTCATACGCGCCGGGATGCACCAGGATCAGGTCGCCGGCGGCGGCCGCATCAATGGCATCCTGAATCGGGTGCGCGGGATACGGGGCCGGATAAACATGCCGCACCGTTGCTCCGCTTTCGAAGGTTGTGAGCGTCACGCCCATCGGCGAGATACGGCCATTGTCGCCACGCCGCACGAGCAGCTGACCGCTGGGCGTCCCGGGCGGAACGGTGGCCAGGATCGCCCCATCCGACCAGGAGGTCACGGTAATCGGAACGCCGCCCACGGTCACGATGCCGGGCACGGATCCGAATCCATAATCGCGCGTGATATAGACGGGTTGATTTGTTGCGGTGAGCGCGTAGTCGGGATTAAGCACCACGGTTGGTCCCATGGATAGGAGCGTCAGCACATCGCTCGCGCTGGCGACCACCGGGCCGCCGGCGGGGCCGGAGGCCGAAAAGACGAGCGGCGTCCGGGTGGGCGCTTCCACATCCAGCTGCCGATAGCGGTCGCCCACGAACGCGGCAACGGGCACAATCGGCGTATCGAGATAGGTCGTGGTGGCCGGGTAATATTGCAAGGTCCATGGCGTCACGCTGTAATTGGGATTATAGAACGGATCCATAATCTGCATCCCGGGGTGATTGGGATCCGGCATGGTCGGCTTGTTAATGACCAAGGTGAGCATACTGGGCGATACCCCGCTCGGGCACGGCACATTGACGGTGTAGGTGGAGGGCAACAGGGCGTTGTAGCCCCCGAATTCGTCGGTATAAACCCGTAAAATTTCGCGTCCGTTGAAATCCGTGAATGCCACGGGCAACCAGGCGGGCGCGGCTTTTTCGCCGAAGAGCGGACTGGTCGGGTCGAACTCGGCCGCCAGATCGTTGTTGACGAACCCGATCGCGCGGGCTGCCTTAGGCACCTCGGTGAAGAGGAAAAAATTGACGCCCGGGTTCTGCGCTTTTTCCAGGCGCACCTGTTTGCGGTCAGGGCCGCGCAAGGTTTGTCCGGCCAGCGGCGCGGGTGTATCGGGAAACAACGTCAACTGGGCCGGAACGACATAAGGGTCCCCCACGCAGGGCGGGAATGCCAGGGGAGTGAGGGCGGCCAGGGGTTGTTTGGAAGGCTGAAAACTGTCGCCAAAATCCACATTTTTATCCTGCGACCGGAAATGCAGATATCCCGGCGGGGCATCGGCCTCCACGATATAGGTTCCAGCCGGCAAGCCTTCCACTTCGGCTGACGTGTTGTCGGCCATCCCGCCGGGATAATACGAAGCAAAGGCGAATCCACCGTCGAATACACCCGGTCGAACCTGATTCCAGGTGCCAAAACCATCGAAGCCGGGCTTCACCTGCTGACCGTGAATGACGGGGATATTGGTCATTATACTGCCTTCCGGCGGACTGTCGTCCCAACTGTCGGTATGCGCGATATTCAACGCATCGCCGGGATTGAAGATGCCGTTGCCGTTGCGGTCCACGTCTTCAGGGCCCTTTGTCCCGCCTTCCTGCCAGCCGAAGGGGTAATTATCCACGTCGGCCAATGTCTCCCTGCCGTCGCTATCCAGATCGTCGATAATACCATCGGCATTCACGTCGCTATACAGGTTAACCTGGACGCGCGGGATGCCCGGCTCCCAGGTTTCCGCCGCGGCATCCTGGGGATTGTTTTCGGCGCGGGTGGTGTTGTAATACACGATGCCGCTGATCCCGCCGTTTTCGTCGGCCGTGTAATCCACCTTGCCCCAGTCAATCACATTGACCTGGTTGAGAAACAGCATCATGGCTTCGAGCAGGACCGGCCCGGTTTCGGTGCGCGACAAATTGTTGCCCGTGTTGGGATTGATAATCGGCCGGCCGTAACTTGGGGAGTTCGTGTCCATCTCGATCTGCGGCTGGGGACTGAGCTTGTCGCGCGAAGGCATGGTCCAGCCGTTATCCGGCAAAACCTTGCCGCCCTCATCCACGACGGCGGTCATGCCGGTGGGTTTGAGCCGGGTGTAATCCACCTCGGCAACCAGCCACTTGAAAAACGGAAACACTTCCGAAAAACTGTAATTGCCGGCCCCGTCGGTCAGCCGGGTCTGGTACATCGTGCCGTCGCGAAACCGGAGATTGATGGCCTGGCCGATGATCCCATTTTCCCCGGGATCGCGAAATCCGTTTTGGTTGGCGTCGTAGAAGACCGAACCTTCCAGGGCGCCGAACCAGCGATAGCACAGCACATTGCCCAGATTCAGATCCGCTCCGTTGGTCACGGTGATGGCATTGAATCCGAACAAAGCGTCCAGCGGGAAATCCCAGGTCACCAGCTGATAGGCGCCCGGCGGCACGTTGGTGATGACGAAGGTGCTGTCGGCGTTGCAGGCGGCGGCATACAGGCCCTGCTGGGCGGCCGTCGGATCGTTCAAGCCGATCCAGCCGTCACTCACCGGCTCGCCCGGGTAAAAGCCCTGGGTCACGGGCGGCTTGGAAAAATGGTTGTTGACCAGGCGCCCGCGAACGGTGCCATTCGTCACGGTCGGCGCCGGCGCATTGGTCGCCCAGGGCAGAAGGCTCGGCGAGACGAATCCGAAACTGGTGTGCTTAAATCCGCCCCCGAAACCCTCGACGAAGAGAGCCGGCTCGTTGGCCTTGACCCAGGCGTCGATGGTGGGTGTGCCCTCGATCGTGGCGGTCTGAATCCAATCGGCGCCGGCCGGCGGAATGATCTGCACGCCGTATTTGCCCGGCGCAAGATATTTGACTGTGGCGTTGCCGTTGGTATCGGTCAAGATCACCCCGCTGCCCATCATGGCCGCGATATAGTTGCCGTCCATATCGGTCACGAAGTCGCCGTTCGCGTCCTGCATATAAGTGGTGCCCAGCGGATTGCCGAAGGTGTCCGTGGATAGAGGACCTCCGAGGTCCGCCAGCATGATCTTGAATCCGGCCAATCCGGACTCGCCGGCGTCATATATATTATTGATCGGGTTATGGTCGGCAAAAACCTGGATGGAAACCTGGGCCGTGGGAATGGGATGGGTGTTGACTACGATCGTCGCCGAGGCCTGGCCGTTGGTCGCCAGCCCCGAATTCATCGCATGTCCGCTGTCGGGCAAAATCGAAACCAGATAGCGCCCGTCCGGCACGTCAATCGCGGCGCTTGCAGTGGCGGTGTGCCCGGTCATCACGACCGGCGCGTAACTTTTATGGATCACGAGCGATATGCTATCGGCCACCGGGGCGCCGGGCACGGTGACGGTGGTGGTGTCTTCTTCGACCAGCCATCGGAATCCGCTGACCGGAGCGCCGGCTTCGTCCGTCACGTTCACGGTCAGCGCCAGGGCCGCGGCCGGCGCCATGCTCATGATAATCCAAACCATCGTTGACGTTATGCGCGTCACTGTCAGCATCGTGAAATATTTCATAGTGCCCTCCATTTGCGGACAACTCTAATTGAAAACCACCGGATGCGGAATGGGGGAACAACTGATTTCAGCATACGTTAATCCTGACCGCCATTCGGGAATATCGCGGAGTGAAATCAGGCATCCCCCGATTATGTGTTGAGCCGGGATGCCATAGGATAAAAGCGAAATTTAAGACAAGCTGTCGTCTGGCGGGTGCGAAATAAAAGGAACATTCAGTCAAGGAAAGGAGCGACCATGAAATCCAAATTCGCTTTGGGCTGGTTCAGTGCGGTTGTCGTTTGCAGTCTCGGGCTGGCCGCAACCGGAGTCGATGCGCAAACCGTTCCGGTGACCAGCCGGAATGTGGCCGGATACATCAAGCTCACGGTGGCCAAACGCGGCCTTTATCAGATCCATTATCCGCTGGTGGCTCTGGAACAGTCGGCTGTCACCGTCAACGACATGATGAGCCATCTGCCCAACGGATCGTCCATTATATTCTGGGACGCGGAGACCCAGTCCTTTGTGGACCATGCGATCGAGGTCAAATTGCTCGGTGTCTGGATGCCCGGCACCAACAATCTGATCGGCAAAACATTTTGGCTCCAGGTCGGCAATAGCGCCACGCCCAGTTTCGATATTTTCCTGACCGGCGAAGTGCCGGATGCCCGGACCAAGCCGGTGGCCACCATGGATTTGAATGTGAGCGGCCCAGATACGATCAACCTTGTCGGCTATCCCTATCCCATTGAAATGCATTGGACTAATACGTCGTTCGCCGCCAACGCCGCCAACGGCAGCGCCGTGTTGACATACGACACCGGCGCCGGCGACTATATATATGCGGTCAAGGCGGGCGGCGTCTGGAGCCGGGATATCGTGCTCCAGCCCGGCCAGGGATTGTGGCTCCACTCGCGCGACCTGGCGACTTGGATCGAAACCAAACCCTATAGTTATCCCTGAGGCGGCGCATACATTTCATTCGTTGTTCTCAAACCAAGCAAGGAGGATGCATCATGAACAGGATTATGACAACGGCAACGGCGGCGAGTGCGGCTCTGTATCTGGCGGCAAGCCTGACGTGCCCGGCGGCCATCAGCGTGCAATGGCGGGCATCGAACGGCATTAACGATCCGGCAACGCCGGGCGCCGGCGCCGACCTTCCGCGCGGTTCGCTCGTGCAACTGTATTATTCGCCGTCTTCGAACTACGCGAATGCCGTGCTCCTGGCGAGCGAATATACGACCGCTCCGGGGACTTTCAATTTCGGTCCGCGAGAATTCGGGACCGGAACCCAGTATGAAGGCGGTTATTTATTCGTCAAAGTGTATAACCGCTCTACGGCGAATTTCCGGAACGCTGTCCTGATCAGCAGATACAGCGACATGTCGGTTTCGCCCCTCCCGGGCGCGGACACGCCGGTTACCGTGGATGTGGCCGGATTGACCCTGATGGCCATGACCTACAAGCGGAATTTTGCCGCCGGGTCCAATGCCTATGGCGATTATGACGGCGATGGCTTAATGGACCTCATTGTATACAATCAAGCTACGGGCGCCTGGATTGTGTGCCTTTCGGGTGGCGGCTATCAAACCATCGGCGGCGTGTTCGGCGGTCCCGGCTTCCTGCCGGTTCCGGGCGATTATAACGGCGACCGCGTCACAGAACTTTATGTCTACGAACAGGCCACCGGGGAATGGATCGGTCAAGATTTTATCAACGAGCCATTCCAGCTGGGCGGCGCCGGTTGTGCGCCCGTTCAGGGAGATTATGACGGGGATGGCAAGACCGATCCGTCCGTTTATCAGGAAGCCAGCGGGCTGTGGGGCTATCTATCGTCCCTCAATCAATACGGCCTGGTGTACGGCAGTCTCGGCGGTCCCGGCCAAACGGCGATTCCCGCCGATTATGACGGCGATGGTCTTACCGATCCGGCCCTTTATGAGGCCTCGTCGGGCGATTGGACGTTGCTGTTCTCCGGTAATCACTATGCCGAAGTGACCGGTACGTTCGGCGGCCCCGGCTATCGAGCGGTTCCGGCCGATTACGATGGCGATGGTCTGGCCGATCCGTCCCTGTACCAGGAATCCACCGGCGCTTGGATCATTCTGCCCTCCACCACCCTTTATGTGGATAAATTGGAAGGCATATTCGGCGGACCGGGTTTCCTGCCGGTCCCGGCCGATTACGATGGCGATACCCTGGTGGATCCGGCCATTTATCAAAATGCAACCGGATTGTGGGTGGCATTGTTCTCCAGTCAGAATTACGCCATGGCCAGTATCTATCTGGGTGGAAGCGGGTATACGCCGGTCAGTTCCGGATGGTAATCGCGAACGGATCGAAGAAAGGAACGCAGAGCGCGGAGAACCCGCGCTCTGCGTTTTCTTCTTCCCGGGCGCTCACGACCGAATTAGCGCCGGGATGAGGCTTGTTTGGGTTGTGGATACTGCCTGCCTTAGTGCCTTGAACACAGGAACCATCAAAAAACATTTTCAACTGTCCGATTTTTTCGGACATTTCGACATAGCCCTCGGCGATCGGTTTCTTTTCCCAACTTTCGGTCAATGTGTCTCGAATTCGCTTCGGTCCCTCGTTGGTCTTCCATTTTCTCCGGGCTGACATCTGCCGTCCGTCGTCTGTCGTCGGTTTCCCTTCTTCTCCGGTCCGTCGTCTGTCATCCGTCGTCCGATCTTCATCCCTTGATCAGCGGGCGGTCCAGCATGGTCTCGTAGAGCCGGAGATAAGCTTTGGCCGTGACGGGGTGCGTGAAGCGTGCGGCGCCCTCGCGCATGATTCGGCCGATTTGTCGTTCGCGCACGGGTTCCGGCTGACGAAAGAACGCCATGGCCTGATCCATGCCCCAGCTTAGGGCCCGGCTGTCGTAATCCCGGAACAGGAACCCGTTGCCCGTATTGCGCTCGATATCCAACGGCGTAATCGTGTCGTGAATGCCGCCGGTGTCGTGCGCCACCGGCAGGCTCCCGTATTTGCAACTGATCATCTGCGGCAGGCCGCAGGGCTCGAACAGGGAAGGCATAAGCACAAAATCGGAGGCCGCATAAGCCAGACGCGACAGGTTTTCGCTGAAGTTGCAGACCGCCACGCATGTCTGCAGGCCGTGCCGGCGGACGATATCGTGGAAATGGGCCTGGAAAGAGCCGTTGGCCACAAAGACAATCTGCAGGCCCTCGCGCCGGTAGCGGTCCGCCGTCGCATAGAGTATGTCGGCCAACAGTTGACAGCCTTTCTGGACCGGGTCCAGCCGCGACGGCCAGAAGAAGATCGGCGCGCCGTCGGCATGCGCCAATCCCACTTGTTTTTGAAGCGCGCGCTTGGCCTTGAGCTTGCCGCGCAAACAGTCTTCCGCGCCGTAGCGGATGGGCAGGGCGGGATCGGTCGCGGGGTCATAGGAGGGATTGGGCGCGTTGAGAATGCCGGCGGCGCAGCCGGCGGCGCGCTTGTTGGCCAGCTCGCGGCGCAGGGCGCCATCCACAAAATCGAACCGGCCCTCGGTCAGTTCGTTCAGGAAGGTGGGGCTCACGGTGTTGATGAAGTGCGCCGCGAAAATGCCGCTGATCAGAAAGTCCACCGGATTATGGCCGCGGCTCTCCTCGTAGGAGCGCGGCATCCACTGGTAATAAAGCGCGCGCCAGAATTCGGCGGCGTCGATGCCGCTATCCTCGATGTGCTCCAAGGTGGTTTTCAGGGAGTGGATGTTATGCACGGTGAAGAGGCAGGGAATCTTCAGGCGCCGGGCCAGGGCCGGGATGAGCCCGGTCATCCAGTCGTTGCAGTGGATCAAGTCCGGCTGGACGCGCGGGATGATGTTGTTGATCACTTCCCGCTGGAAGGCTATGGCCAGGTTGGGATTTTCCTCCTCGTGCGTGTTATAGACATTGGCGCGATAATAGAAAATCCGGTCTTCGGCCAGGTGAATGCGCTCGTCCGGCAGTTTGGCCTTGTAGGCGCGCAGTTCGTCGCTGATCAGGTTGCCGATGTTGAAGTTGAACATCTGGCGGTAGTGCGGCAGGGCCACGTGGACGTCGGCCCCGGCCTCGAACAGGGCGCTGACCAGCGCCGCAGAGACGTCGGCCAGCCCGCCCGCCTTGGCCACGAGGTAGTTGGCCATGTTGCCCATGCCGTGCGGGAGATAGGTGATCTCCGGCGTGACAATCAGAATACGCGGTTTGTGTGTGCCGGCCACGGGTGTAATTCCTAAAATTTCATTCCAAGGTAGCCGCGCCCGTAAGGGCGTGGATTCTTTCGGCGGCCGCGGCTACATGAAACACCTGCTCCTTAATATCTTCATTCGCCGTTGGGCGTCCCGCGAAACGCGGGATAAATTCGATGCCCCGCCTGCAACGCTGTGCGCAACACTGCGGGCAGGTTGCCACGCGGTTCGCGTGGTTGGATGTTTTCTTCGCTTGCTGTCATCCGTCGTCCGTCCTCTGTCTGCTCACTCCGCCCAGGTCAGGAAGCCCGGCAGGGTTTGCGTCCAGGCGTCGCCGCGGGGTGTGATGCGCGCGGTAAAGCCATAACGGCCGGTTGCGCGGCATTCTATGCGGCACTCGAAGATATGCAGGCCGCTGTCGGTTTTGCTTCCGGCGGCCATCGGCTGGCGGTGGCCGGCGCTGACGGCGCCTTGCATGTCCAACCGGCCGTAGTAGAGCTCCACCACCACTTCGTCAGGGCGCAGTTCGCTCAAGCGCACCGGAACGGACACAATAAAGGTGTCGCCAACGCGCAGGCGCCCCAGTTCGATCTGGGCCGCCGGTTTGCCGACGCGAATCTGCGGCCATAGCCGGGCCAAACGCGCGTGTTGTTTGACCAGGGCGTGGGCCTCGGCGGCGTTGTCGGCCTGCAGGGCGCGACTGCGCTGGAGGGCCGGAATGTAAAAACGCTCCTCGTATTCCCGCACCATGCGGTGTGAACTGAAACCGACGAATGCCATCTTGATGGCGGACTTCATCATCTTGACCCACGTCGCCGGCAAACGGTCATTCGCCCGCGCGTAAAAACAGGGAATCACTTCGCTCTCGAGCAAATTGTAGAGGGCCTGGCTTTCCACGGCGTCCTGGTAGCCGGCATCCTGATATTCCTCGCGGCGTCCGATGCTCCAGCCCGCCTGCGCCTGGCCTTCCCCCTTCGCAAAAGCTACGGAGGACACGCCGGCAGGCAGGCCGCGCTCGGGCTCGCCAGGCTCCGTCGAAGCGTTACGCCCAGGCGAGTAGGCCTCGTCCCACCAGCCGTCCAGAATGCTGACGTTCAAAGCGCCGTTGACCGCCGCCTTCATGCCGGAGGTGCCGCTGGCTTCCAGCGGACGGCGCGGCGTGTTGAGCCATACGTCCACGCCTTGGACCAGGAAACGCGCCACGTCGATATCGTAATCCTCGATGAAAATGATGCGGTGGCGGACCTGCGCGCGCCGCGAAAAGTGCACGATCTGGCGGATGATTTCCTTGCCCTCGTTGTCGCGCGGATGGGCCTTGCCGGCGAAGATCACCTGGATCGGCGTGGCGCCGGTCAAAAGAGCCTCGAACCGCGCCGCATCGTGCAGGAGCAGTCCCGCGCGCTTGTAGGTGGCGAAGCGGCGGGCGAACCCGATGGTCAGGATGGCGGGATCGAGCATGGCCTTGGCCGCTTCCAGTTCGGCCTTGCCGGCGTTGCGGCGCTGCATCTGGCGCGGCATCCATTCCCGGCATTCGCGGATCAGGCAGGAACGGCTGAGTTCGTGGGCGCGCCAAAGTTCCTCGTCGGGAATCTGGTCGATCCGCTCCAGCATGGCGGCATTCCCGGGTTTGACGTGCCATTGGGGACCGAGGTAGCGGTCGAACAGCAGGGTGTTTTCCGGTGAGAGCCAGGAGGGCGTATGCACGCCATTGGTGATGGAAGTGATGGGAATTTCGTCCTCCGGCCGGTCGGGCCACAGGTGCGCCCACATGCGGCGCGCCACGACGCCGTGCAGGCGGCTGACGCCGTTGCAATATTGCGACAGGCGCATGGCCAGCACCGTCATCGAGACGGGGGCGCTGTCGGCGGTGCGCGTGGCGCGGCCCAGGCTCAACAGGTCGTCCACGCTTGTATGCAGGGACTCGTGCAGGGCCTCGAAAAACGGACGGAGCATGTCCACGTGGAATTCGTCATGGCCGGCGGCCACGGGGGTGTGCGTCGTGAAGACGTTGGTGCGCACGATGATTTCCAGGGCCGTCTTTTTGTCCAGGCCGTGCTTGCCCATGAGCCGCGCCAACCGTTCCAGGCTGATGAAGGCGGAGTGGCCTTCGTTCATGTGGCAAACCTGCGGCTCGAGCCCCATTTCATACAGCGCGCGCAATCCGCCGATGCCAAGCAGGATCTCCTGCAGGAGGCGCGTGCGATGGTCGCCGCCGTAGAGCTGGCAGGTGATATTGCGCCAGTCGGACGGGTTCTCCGGAATATTGGAGTCGAGCAGAACGAGCGGAATGCGGCCGACCTGGACTTTCCAGACCGCCGCATGCAGGGCGTGGCCCGGCGCGGGAATCAGGACCGTCAGCGGACTGCCGTCGGGCTTGAGCACCCGTTCCAGGGGGAGGTTGTGAATTTCGTTTTCAGGGTAGGTTTCCTGTTGCCAGCCGTCGTTGTTCAAGTACTGGCGGAAATAGCCCTGCCGGTAAAGGAGGCCCACGGCGACAAGCGGGAGCCCCATGTTGGAAGCGGCCTTCAGATGGTCGCCGGCCAAGGCGCCCAGGCCGCCGGCAAAGAGCGGCAGGCTTTCATGGACCCCGAATTCGGCGCAAAAATAGGCGATGCAATCGTTGGGCGCATACACCGGACTGCGCGTGACGGCCGGCCGCAGGGTTTCCTGCTCGAAGGCCTGGCGCACGCGCTCAAGGTGGGTCATAAAGCTTTCATCGTCCGCCAGCGCCGTCAGCTGGTCCTGCGGCACGCGGCTCAGGAACAGAACCGGATTGAGCTTGGTCTCTTTCCAGATGTCGCGGTCGATCCGGCGGAACAACTCGATGGCGTCGGCATTCCAGGACCACCACAGGTTGCGGGCAAGGGTTTCCAGGAAACGGAGTTTTTCGGGAACCGCGGGAGCAATCGTAAAAAGTTGCAGTGTTTGCATACCGCGATCAAACACTCTTCCGGCCCGTGGTTCAAGAACAAAACACGGGAATGGTTCAACGGTTCACGGTTGGGAAATTTACCGTAAAAATCGGTTCGCCTGGGCGAAGCGTTTCGGCGGAGCCTGGTCGCGAGGCCGCTCTCGCCTGAGCGTAGCGCTCCGGCGTAACATGGTCGGTGGAACACGCCGGCATAGCCTGACAACCGTTGAACCGCTGAACCTTGCTAATCTATTCCACCTTGAGGACGCTGTTAAGCGTTCCGCAGGTATTGCGGACCCAGTTGGGGCATTCGGGATCGACGACCCAGTTCCCGTTGATTACGAACTTATACTCATGTTCCCCCTTGGGGAGCATCAGGGTGATCGTGTAAGTGCCCGTGCCGCGGGTATCTTTCATCGGATGCCGTTTGACATCCCACTGGTTGAAAGTGCCCGCGAGCGACACCGTGCTCTTCGGACTGGCCGTGACCTGGAAGGTCACGCGTTTGGCGGCAAGGGCGGTTTTCATGGCTTTTCTCATGGATATCCTCCTTTTTGATTTGCAAATTAGTTTCACTGGCGTCCCATAAGGACGCCGAGATTGTAGCCGTTTAGGCCGCAGGCTGTAGGTCGGAATCAATAAAACACATTGGAAACCGGAACTAAAGTTTGCGAAACATTGGTAAAGTTTTCGTTTTTCCGCGATTTTACCTACAGTCTGTAGCGCCCTATGGAAGGCTGAATCAGACGCGTTTTATATCAACAAAAAGTATTATAATCCCGGTTGTTTTATTTGCAATCTTTTTTACCGCCCTCATTTTCCATTGACAGCCGGACTGGATGTGCTTGAATTACAGGGCGTTGGCCGCGCCGGCAGACGGCGCACCAGAGTTTGCAATCGGTGGGCCTATGAAAACAAACCGTAAGATTGGCGCCGCGCTGCGCAAGGAAACGGCGTTCCTGGAATCGCTCGCGCGCCGCTGTCCGCAGGACGTGGAAGTGCTGAAAATCCTGAGCGATTTGTACACGCAGGTCGGCCGCTACGCCGAAGGCCTGAAAGCGGACCTGGATCTTAGCCGTCTGTGTCCTCGTGAACCGTTGGTTTGGTATAACCTGGCCTGCAGTTATGCCCTGACCGCCAATCCCAACGAAGCCTTGTCCGCCCTGGCGCGCGCGGTGGATCTGGGATACAGCGACTATGGCTGGATCCGGCAGGACGCGGACCTGGCCTCCATCCGGCAGGACCAGCGCTTCCAAGCGCTCCTGCAGCACCTGATGACGGGAAAACAACCCACCTCTCGTCCCGCGTAAACGACGATCGAAATCGCTTGCATTCTTGTGGACGAGTGCCGGTCGGAGTCTTCAGCGTGGGCGGCAGAACCGGTTCTGCCGAAGCGTTTGCTTTCTGCGCAAGGCCAACGTGGTGAACGCGGCCCACCGAAGGCGGGTGAACTTCGAGCGCGGCGGCCGGGAGCAAACACGGAAGCGCCCAAGAGTTCAAAGCAGTGCATGCCGACTATGACCGCTATCAAGCCGCATTTCACTTGGCATAATATCCGGTTTTGTTTTATTGACGGCTATTTTGAAAATTAACAATAAACGGCTCGCCGCTGACGATAGACGTTACGGATATTGTCATAAGCATTCTTTACCATATTAGACGCTAAACGACAAAATATCTTTGATAATGCAGAAAAATTTGAGTATCAACAAAGAGGGCGCGGCAACCGGCGGGCCATAACACGATCAATGGGCGGTCGTCTTCTGGTATTCCGCCAAAGCTTGGGGCAGTTCGGTTTCCAATTGCTTGATGCGCGTATCGTCCAGCGGATGGGTGCCGAGGAATTGAAGCGGCTGACCGCCATGCTGGTTGCTATAGGCGGCCATGCGCTTCCAGAACTCGATGGCCTGGCGCGGATCGTAACCCGCGCGGGCCATGTAAATCAGGCCCAGACGGTCGGCTTCCGATTCCTGCAAGCGGGAGTAAGGCAGCAGCACGCCCACGGCGCTGGTCAGGCCATAGGCTTGAAGGATCAAGCTCCGCGTGATTTCGGAATTGGTCTTGATGACCTGTCCGACAATTTCGCCGCCATATTGGGCCAGCATCCCCTGGGACAATCGCTCGGCGCCGTGGTGTGCCACGGCGTGCGAAACCTCATGGCCGATCACCGCGGCCAGGCCGGCTTCATCCTGCGTGATTCGCAGGATGCCGGTATAAACGCCCACCTTGCCGCCCGGCGTCGAATATGCCAATACGGGCTGGCATGTGCAAACTCTACTTCGTCCGCACCTTCTTGACAAGCATCTGCCGTTATGCTCATATTCGCGTTGCAGCCTAAATCCGGCCTTATTTCCAAGGGCGGATACGGAGGACCCGATTTCCTCGGGACATCTTGAGGATGGGGCGAAAGGCGCCGGATATAACTACCGTCGCCAAGGCTACTTCTAAAGCCGAGCCCGCCAGCTAACCTCGTCGGCGATTGGAAGGGCAATCCTCCAGGCCCGCATAGCGGCGCCCGCGAACACCCCGTAGCGATAGAGCGAAAGATCACTACTACTCGGGTAGTCAGGATTCAGGAGTCAGAATGAGAGCCCCAGCGAAGACATTCGAAGATTTGGTGGTTTGGCAGAAGGCCCACCGGTTCGTGATTGCTGTTTATCGTTTGGCGTGAACGTTTCCTCACTCGGAAACAGTTGCTGGAGGCGTATTCGCATGCCATTCTGAATTCTGACTCCTGAATACCTTGTAATTATCAGCAGTCCTTGATTAGTAACTACTATACATTAAGGAATGCTCCGCCCGGTTGTCCGCCGCGAGCGGATTTTCGAAGGTTGTGCGTTATGCAATGGCTCAAAAACCTTGTCATCGGGAAAGCCCTGAACATCTCGGATAGCAGGCTTTTCAGGCATGTTTCGCTCATCGCCCTCCTGGCCTGGGTCGGGCTCGGGGCCGACGGTTTGTCTTCGTCATGCTATGGGCCGGAAGAGGCTTTCAAGGCGCTCGGCGCCCACTCGGTGCTGGCGCTGTTCGTCGGCCTGGCGACGGTGGTGACAATTACGATCGTTTGCGCGAGCTACTCGCAAATCATCGAACTGTTCCCCGGCGGGGGCGGCGGCTACCTTGTCGCCAGCAAACTGCTTTCGCCGTCGTTAGGCGTCCTCTCCGGCTGCGCCTTGCTGGTGGATTATGTGCTGACCATTGCGATTTCGATTGCCAGCGGCACGGACGCCTTGTTCTCCGTCCTGCCGCTGGCCTGGCAACCGTGGAAACTGTCGTGCGCGCTGGCGGGCACAACCCTGCTTGCCCTGCTTAACCTGCGCGGCGTGAAAGAATCGGTGCTGCTTTTTGCGCCGGTGTTTTTCGTGTTCCTGGCGACGCACGCTTTTGCCATCGTTTACGGCGTGGCGACCCATCTCGAAGATTTGCCGGCTGTCGCGGCCAACACCGCCGGCGACCTGCATGCGGCCCACGCCCAGTTGGGCTGGTTCGGCCTGTTCCTGTTGCTGGTGCGTTCTTACAGCGTGGGCGCGGGCACCTACACGGGCATCGAAGCGGTGAGCAACGGATTGCCCGTATTGCGCGAGCCGCGGGTCGCCACCGGCAAGCGCACCATGGTTTACATGGGCATATCGCTCGCCCTGACCGTCGGCGGACTCATGCTGACCTACGTGCTCTTTCACATTCAGCCCCAGGCCGGGCAAACCCTGAATGCGACTTTGCTCCGGAACATCACGGCAGGCTGGTCGGGCGCTCTGAGCGGGACTTTCGTGACCGCGGCGATGCTCGCGGCCATGGCCCTGCTGTTCATCGCCTCGCAGGCGGGATTCATCGACGGACCGCGCGTCTTGGCCAACATGGCGCTCGACCGTTGGTTTCCCTCGCGCTTCGCCAATTTAAGCGATCGTTTCGTCGCGCAAAACGGCGTGCTGTTGATGGCCGGCGCGGCGCTTATCGTTCTGCTGGTGTCGCACGGTTCGGTGGCGCTCCTGGTGGTGCTTTACAGCATCAACGTGTTCATCACCTTTTCGCTTTCCCAGCTCGGCATGGTCCGGCACTGGTGGTCGCACCGCGCCACGGCGCCAAAATGGAAGCGCAAAATAACCGTCAACAGCGTCGGCTTCTGCCTCACCAGCTTTATTCTCGTCACCTTAAGCGCGACGAAGTTTCTGGAAGGCGGCTGGGTGACGCTCCTGGCAACCGGCCTGCTCGTCGGCGCGGCCTTTCTCATCCATCGTCACTATCGCTACACCGTGCGCCGGCTCGCGCGGCTGGACGATTTGGCCCGTGAATTCGCCAACGAGACCGCGCGCCTGCCTTACTGCCCGGAGGCGGCGCAACCGGCCTGCGATCCCGCTTTCAAGACGGCCGTCGTGCTGGTCAACGGATTCAACGGACTGGGAGTGCACACGCTTCTGCATATCAGGCGCATGTTTCCGAATGTCTTCCACAACTTCGTTTTCATGCAAGTCGGTGTTGTGGATGCCGGCAACTTCAAAGGCGCCGGGGAGATCGAGAACTTGCGCCTGCATATCAAAAACGGGGGGGACCAATACGCCGAGCACATGCGCCGGCAAGGGTTCTATGCCGAGGTTGTCACCGACATCGGGACGGATACCATCGAGACGGCGGGCGAACTGGCCGCCAACATTGCGCAGCGTTTCCCGCAAGCCGTGTTCTTTGGCGGGCAATTGGTGTTCCCAAAAGAATCCTGGCTGACCCGCCTCCTGCATAACTTTATGGTCTTCGCCTTACAGCGCCAGATATTCCGCCAGGGCATCCCCTTCCTGATCGTTCCCATCCGCGTGTAGGCCAACCGCAGGCGGCCGGTTTCGGCGATACAGCGGTTCTGTCGAACCGCAGCTACACCAGTTTGGTGTAGTGGCCGTTCGTGAGAACGGCATAGCCGCCGAAGGCCTAATTCAATGTAGGAATTTTTCGCCAACCTTGGCGCATGCCAGCCATTGACTATACTCCGCGACCCGCGAATCGCCCTCGGGCGGCGACCAGGGGGCGAACGTAGTGGTCTTCTCGGGATGGTATGGGCCGCGCTTACACTCGAAAAACGCGGCATCCTCGTCCAGCGCCAGCCAGGTGTGCCAGGCTTCGGACGGAATTTCCAACCCGATATTCCGGCCGCCGGGCGCCAGATCGACCCGTTCCATCACGATCCCGTCGTCATTCAGCAGGATGACCTGCATACGGCCTTGCAGGGCGACGGCGAACTCCCACTTGTTTTCCGCCGCGTGCCGATGCGGCCGGATATAGGTTCCCTTTTGCATAACGATAACCAGCCGCTGAATGGGGTCATCCGGGCTCTCGTGAAAATTATGGTTGGTGCGCCGGCGCGGGACCGCCGCCGCTTTCCGGCCCAGTTCCCGGATCAACTGGGCGGTCAATAGCTTTTTGGTCGTTGCACCCATAACACAGGCCTCCTTTGGCAAAATAATAGCCCCTTTTCCGTAAAGATACACGTTTTTGCGTGTCACTGTCCGTAGCGGGCGCCATGCCCGCCCTCTCTTGGGTTGCGGGACTCTTGCCCGCCTTAACTTATCGTTTAGCGACTGTTTCCGGATTACATATCCGATTCAAGGGCATCGAGAATTTCCTGGCGCTGCGTTTCCAGGTCGGCCAGGGTCTGGCGCCAGAACGGCGCGGCGCCCCAGTTTGGCGCCAGACGCGCGAAACCGCCATCGGCCTTCTGCCGCGCGCACCAGGCGGTGTAATGGATGAACCGCATGGCGCGCAGGGGCTCGATGAGCCGCAGGGTCGCGCGGGGAAACGCCAGAAAGGTTTCATACCCCCCCAGCAGGAGGTCCAATTCGGCCCGCGCGCGGGAAAGCCGGTCCGGCAGGATCAGCCACAGGTCCTGCACCGCCGGGCCGACGGCCATATCGTCGAAATCCAGGAGGTGATAGCCTTCGCCCGGCCGATGCAGGATGTTGCCGCGATGGCAGTCGGCGTGCAGACGCAATGTCGCCACATCCTCGAAAAGCGGCGCAATCAGGTCGATGATACCCAGCCCGGCGCGCTCATAAGCGTCCCGGTACTGCGCCGCCACCGTGCCGGAATCCAAAATGTAACGCAGATGCCCGAGCATGGAGGAGCGCGGATGAAGCCGGATGCGGTCCTGCGGCATCCGGCCGGCGCCGACCGCATGCATGCGCGCAATCAACCGGCCCAGCTGGGTCCACGCGCCGGCATCGGGTTCTTCCAGAGGCCGCCCGCCTTTTTTGGGAAAGAGCGCAAACCAGATCCCCGCCAGGGAATGCAGACGCGCGCCGTTCCGATCGGCCAGCGGCGCCACCACGGGCACCTCCGCCTCCTCCAGTTCCCGCAGAAAATCGAGTTCGTCCTGGAGCGCCGCGCGGCTCCAGCGGCCCGGCCGGTAAAACTTGGCGATGACATAGCCCCCTTCGGCGAGGCCGATTTCATACACGCGATTGATGTAGCTGTTCAACGGGCGGCAGAGGTTGGCGCAGCGCCCGCCCAAAGCCCCTTCGACGGCATCGATGACCGTATCCGGCAACAAGCCGCCGAAATCCGGTGTCGCGGCCGGGGTGTGAATCTGCGCTGTCTGGGAATCGGGCATGCCGGAACCATAGCGCACTCCGCCTCCGGAAGCCAGAATCGAACGCGGTTTTTTTCGGGGCCGGATCATGACATAAGCGCCGCGCAACAGCAATTCTCATTATGGCGTTTTGTCGTCAGTTAATATGTCATCCCGAGCGAAGAATCGGCGCAAAGCGCGCAACACGGCTGCCGCATTTTCTGGTGATGGCATTACCCACGCGTCAATGTCCATTGTGGCGCGTGGATAGCCGTGGGCCGCCAAAGCGTAGGCGTCCATTAAGAGGAACCCGGATTTGCCGGGGCAAGTTACGCGACTTCTGCATGGGACGGGTTTTACAATCCGGCCCGCTCCCGCGGCCGGCGCGGAAAGAAGAAGTTTTACTTCATTATGATCCGATGGTATTCGTCGAGCATGATTCGGTAGCTCTCCGGCGGCATGCCTTTGAAAATGCAATTGGAAGTGGAGAAGATATAGGGCTTGCCCACTCCGCCGTGGGTCATACAGTACCGAACCGATTCCCTGATCCGCGCCTCATTCGTGTCCTGCAGCATATTGCAGGCAACGTTCCCCATCAGGATCCAATCCGGATACTGTCCGCGCACTTGCTTGATGTCCATATGCCCCTGCGGATCGATCGACTGGTAACCGTCAATACCCGTGGAATGGATCTGATCCAGGATCTGGTTGAGACATCCGTCCGAGTGGAGGATGATTTTCAGGCCGATCTCATGAACGGCCTGCACGATCTCCGATAAGTACGGCGTCACAAGATCGCGAAAATGCTCCGGCGAGATGAAGGGACCGTCGTTGAAGCCAAAATCGGCGGTCATGACAAAGAAATCAGCCCCGGCATCGGCCATCTCGCGAAATACCTTCTTTTGACCGTCGCACTTCTTGCGGGCCTCGGCATGCAGCTCTTTGGGATGTTCGTACAGCTTCACGACAAAATCCATGATATCGTTGCCGGAAGGCATCCAGAACACCCCGTCCGCCCCATAACCGGCCACAAGCATTTTCGCGCCGAGCGCCTTCTTGATGAAACCCACCTGCCGCGCCCCGTATCCGCCGGGCGCCGCCGCCCAGTCGAGTTCGTCAACAAGACGATGAAACACCCCGACCTGATGCGCCCAGGCCGCCTTGTCTTTATCCTCTTGAGACGGATATACCGCCGTCTCGACAGCCGCCGGATCGATGCCGAACATCTCATTTTCGATCTGGAACGCAAGTTCCCAGTGCGGCGGACTATCGGGGATTTGTCCATTCAGAATCAGTTGCAGTTTCTCTTTGCCTGTCATGGGTTTTTAGAACCTTTCCCGTAAAGATACACGTTTTTGCGTGTATAAATTATTGGAGGGCGATAGGCCTCCATCGCCGCGCCCCCGGCGGCAGGGGCCTGCCGCCCTCCATATCCAGGTCGCAGTTTGGGTTGCGGGCGCTTAGCCCGCCTTAATGCCTTTCCGAACAAGATGCCCGCGAATGAACAGGGATATTGACAAAAAGCACGTTCCGTGACTTTTGCATGCGGCTGATTTTACAATCCGCCCCGCTTCTCGTCCAGCGCGGAATGAAGAACGGTTCCCCTTTGAAAAGTTCACGGCCGTTACGGCATGGACCGGCCGGCGGCCTTGCGCAGGCCGGCCAGACGCCGCGCGGCCTCGCGCAAGGTGGCCTCACGCTTGGCAAAGTGGAAACGGATCAGGTGCTGAACCTTCTCGCGGAAGAAGCTCGATCCCGGCACGGCCGCCACGCCCACGGTGCGCGCCAGCCATTCGCAGAAAGCGGTGTCGTCGCGCACGCCGAATTCGGAGATGTCCACCATGACATAATAGGCGCCGGCCGGACGCGTGTAGCGCAGGCCGGCCGCATCCAGGCCGGCCAGGAACAGGTCGCGCTTGGCGGTGTATTCCGCCCGCAACCGGTCATAGTAGGCATCCGGGAAATTCAGCGCAGTCACGGCCGCCTCCTGCAGGGGGGCCGCCGCGCCGACGGTCAGGAAGTCATGCACCTTGCGGACGCCGGCAATGATTGCCTGCGGGGCAATCACATAACCCAGCCGCCAGCCGGTGATGGAATAGGTTTTCGAAAGCGAACTGCAGGAGAGCGTGCGCGCAAACATTCCCGGCAATGAGGCAAAATAGACGTGGCTCTGGGGCGCATAAACAATGTGCTCGTACACTTCGTCGGTAATGACGAACGTATCGAACTCCTCCGCCAGGCGCGCGATTGCCTCCAACTCCGCGCGCGTGAAAACCTTGCCGGTCGGGTTGGAGGGATTGCATAGAATCAGCGCCTTGGGCCGCTGTTCGAATGCGCGCCGGAGTTCAACCGGGTCGAAACTGAAATCCGGCGGACGCAGCGGCACGTAAATCGGCGTTGCGCCCGCCAGGATCGCATCGGCCCCGTAATTTTCGTAGAACGGCGAGAAGACGATGACCTTGTCGCCCGGATTGCAGGCCGTCATCATCGCGGCCATCATCGCTTCCGTACTGCCGCAGGTCACCACGAGGTGCTCATCGGCATCCACGGGGATGCCCATCCAGCGGCTCTGCTTGCGGGCCAGGGCCTGGCGGAAATTGGGCGCGCCCCAGGTGACCGCGTACTGGTGCGGGCCACTGCGGCCGACTTTTTCAAGCGCCGCCTGCAGCTCGGCGGGCGGATCGAAATCCGGGAAACCCTGGGACAGGTTGATGGCCCCGCAGGCATTGGCCACGCGCGTCATCCGGCGGATGACGGATTCGGTGAAATTATCGGTGCGTTGACTGGTAGTCGGCATAATCACAAGTCCTAACGAGTCGAATTAGGCCGCAGGAGCGGCAACTGTTCCATGTAGAGCCGACTTTATGTCGGCTATCATAGCCGGTGTTCCGCCAATGGCGTAAATTTCCAATGCATTGAATCATTTGTGCGACACGGGACGGAACCGGACCCGCTGGGGCCGGTCGGCGGCGTCGCCCAACAAGGTGCGGCGGTGCGCATGATAGGCCTCGTAGTTCCCCTCGAACCACGTTACCCGGCTATCGCCCTCAAATGCCAGGATATGCGTCGCCACGCGGTCCAGGAACCAGCGGTCGTGGCTGACCACCACGGCACAGCCGCCAAAATTGGCCAGCGCTTCTTCGAGCGCGCGCAGGGTATTGACATCGAGATCGTTGGTGGGCTCGTCCAAAAGCAACAGATTGCCGCCGCCCCGCAAAAGCTTGGCCAGATGCACCCGGTTGCGCTCGCCGCCCGAGAGGTTTCCGACGCGTTTTTGCTGGTCACTGCCCTTGAAATTGAACGCTCCGCAGTAAGCGCGCCCGTTCATCTGCCGCCCGCCCAGGTCCAGGAATTCCAAGCCGCCGGTGATTTCCTCGTAGATCGTGTGGTTGGAATTCAAAGTGTCGCGGCTCTGATCGACGTACGCGGGCGCCACCGAGGCCCCCAGGACCAGACGGCCGGAGGTCACCGGTTCCTGGCCGAGGATCATGCGGAACAACGTGGTCTTGCCGGCGCCGTTGCCGCCGATCACCCCCACGATGCCGCCGCGGGGCAGGTCGAAATTGACGTCCTCCATGAGCAGGCGCTCGCCAAAGGACTTGCTGAGCGCCTCGGCGCGCACAACCAGGTCGCCCAGGCGGGGTCCCGGCGGAATGCGGATCTCCAGGGAATCGTCGCGCGTATCGACCTGTTGGCCGGCCAGCTCCTCGTAACGTTTCAGGCGGGCTTTGCCCTTGGCCCTCCGCCCCGAAGGGTTCATCCGCACCCAATCCAATTCCTGCTCCAGCAATTTGCTCCGCGCGTTGGCCTGCTTGTTCTCACGTTCTATCAGGTTTTTTTTCTGCTCCAGCCAACTCTCGTAATTGCCCTTGTAAGGAAAGGCGTGCCCGCCATCCAGCTCCAGGATCCAGCCGGTCACGTTGTTCAGGAAGTAGCGGTCATGCGTCACCACCACCACCGTGCCCTTGAACTTTTGCAGATAGGCCTCGAGCCAGGCCACCGATTCGGCGTCCAGGTGATTGGTGGGTTCATCGAGCAGGAGCGCGTCGGGATTGGAAATCAGCAGGCGGCAGAGCGCCACCCGGCGCTTCTCGCCGCCGGAGAGCTTGGCCACCGCCGCCTCGCCCGGCGGCAGGCGCAGGGCGTCCATGGCCAGCTCCACGTTGTGATCGAGTTCCCAGAGGTCGCGCCGGTCGATCAGGTCCTGGAGCCGGCCCAGTTCGTTGTTGAGTTTCTCGGTTTCCGCCGGCGACGGTTTGGCGCCCAACCGGTCGCAGATTTCGTCATACTGCCTGATAATGGCGCGCTCGTCGGCAATGCCCTCCTCGACAATTTCCGCCACGGTCTTGGCGGGGTCCAATTGCGGCTCCTGGGGCAGGCGCCCCATCTTGACGCCTTTGGCCGTATAGACATCGCCCATTACCTCCGTGTCAAAACCGGCGATAATTCTGAGCAGGGACGATTTGCCCGAGCCGTTGGCGCCGATGACGCCGATCTTGGCGCCGAAGTAGAACGCCAGGGTGACGTCGTCCAGGACGTTCACGCGGTCGTATTGCTTCGTGACGCGCTGTAAACTGAATATGTATTCGCCGGCCATATATTTGAATTAAAGAGTTCCTGGTTCTTTGTTCATCGTTCTTCGTTCCTGCATTAACGAAGAACCAAGAACGAAGAACTTTCTTCAAACTTTCGGTCTCGAATTTCCTCAAGGCTTGAAATCGCGCTTGCGCAGGCGGACGCTTTTGGGCGTGACTTCCACCAGCTCGTCGTCGTTGATATAGGCGATGCAGGTATCCAGGCTCATCAGGGTGGGCGGGGTGAGGATGATATTTTCGTCGGAACCGGCGGCGCGCATGTTGGTGAGTTTCTTGCCCTTGGCCGGATTGACCACCAGGTCGTTGTCGCGGCAATGTTCGCCGACAATCTGGCCGCGATAAATGCGTTCGCCGGGACCCATGAAGAGCCGGCCGCGATCCTGCAGGTTAAACAGCGCAAACGCCACGGTGGTGCAGTCCTGCATGCTGATCAACACGCCGTTGCGCCGGTTGCGCATCTCGCCGACATGCGGCCCGTAGCCGGCAAAGATATAATTCAGCACGCCCATGCCCTTGGTGTCGGACATGAATTCGCCCTTGAACCCGAACAGGCCGCGGGTCGGAATCTTGTAAGTCAGGCGCACCATGTCCGCGTTGCGGTCCATGCTCAGCATCTGGCCCTTGCGTCCGCCGAGCTTCTCGATAACCGTGCCCATGTAGGCTTCGGGCACGTCAATCGTCACCTCTTCGTAAGGCTCCAGCAGTTCGCCGTTTTCCACTTTCGTGATCACGTGCGGACTGGAGACCTGGAATTCGAACCCCTCGCGCCGCATCGTTTCCACCTTGATGGAGATATGCAGTTCGCCGCGGCCGGAGACCTTGAAGCCGTTGCCTTCCGGAAGCTCCTCCACGTGCAGGGCGACGTCGCAAAGCGCCTCGCGCTGCAGGCGCTCGGCCAGGTGGATACTGGTCGAGAATGTTCCTTCCTGGCCGGCGAAAGGCGAGTTGTTGGGCAGAAAATTCATGCTCACCGTGGGCGGATCCACCGGCAGAGGCGGCAGGGGACAGGGATGCTCGGGGTCGGTATAGGTGTCGCCGACCATCACGCTCTCGAGCCCCGCGACGGCCACAATGTCGCCCGCCTCGGCGGCAGCGGTTTCAACCTTGCGGTCGCGTTCGTAGCGATAAATCTTGGTGATGCGCGCGGCCTCATTTTTGCCGGCGGTGGTTGCCAGCAGCACGGGCATGTTGGGGACCAGGCGCCCCGCCGTGATTTTGCCGATCCCCAGGCGGCCGAGGAACGAGGAGTGATCGATGCTGGCCACCTGTAATTGGAGGGGCGCCTCAGGCGAGCCCTTGGGCGGCGGGATGTATTTCAGAATGGCATCGAACAGCGGACGCATGTCCGCGCCGAAATGGTCCGGGTCCAGACTGGCATGGCCGTCGCGGGCCGAGGCATAAACGGTGTGAAAATCGAGGATGCGGTTGGAAGCGCCCAGCGTGACAAAGAGATCGAAAACCTGGTCCACGACCCAATGGGCGCGCGCCGCCGGCTTATCGATCTTGTTGACGACCAGCACCACCGGCAAATGGAGCGCCAGGGCTTTTTTGAGCACGAAATAAGTTTGCGGCATGGGCCCTTCCTGGGCATCCACCAGCAGAAGGGCGCCGTCGGCCATTTGCAGGACGCGCTCGACTTCGCCGCCAAAATCGGCGTGGCCGGGGGTGTCGATGATATTGATGGTATGGTCCGCGTAGCGGAAGGAACCGTTCTTCGACTTGATCGTAATGCCGCGCTCGCGCTCAAGGTCGTTGCTGTCCATCAGCCGCTCGGTAAGCGCCTCGTTGTCGCGGAACGAGCCGCTCTGGCGCAGGAGCTGATCCACCAGCGTCGTCTTGCCGTGGTCCACGTGCGCGATGATCGCAATATTTCTGATCGTGTCGGTGTGCATAATGCCCCTAAGGGCGCACACGTATTAGCAGAAAACCGGGCAGATGCAAGCAACAGTTGCCCGACGGATAAAAACGGCTTGACGGTATTCCATATCGGCGACATGGCTATCCATGTGAAAATGGCACTCAACATCAGCGATGTGACAATGTGCGAAGTAAAACGCGAAGCGGCGCGCCGACGCCGAACCATGTCCGAAATGGTCGAGGCGGCATTGCGGATGATTGTCGAGCCGAAACGAAAAACGACCGCGTTGCCGCCCCTGCCGGAGTTCAGCAGCGGCGGACTGCGTGTCAACGTCGCCAACCGCTACTGTCCAAAACAATCTGGTTTTGGGCAGCAGTAGTTCCCATTCGGTTTGGTTCGTCTTGCGATCACATGGTTAACGTGGTTCTGCCGGGATTCAGCGGCGCCGTCCGCCCGCCCCATACGAACTCGCCGAACAATTCTCCGGGCAGTTCGATCGCAACGAGCATGGCCGAATTCTTCCTCCTCAATGCCACCCGGATGAAACCGAATGGATGGGGCAAATCGCCTTCCACAAATTCCAGACCGCCCGGCTGTGGCGCGATTCGCACCCGTCGGAAACCCGGGGCCGCCGGACGAATGCCCAACAACGAAGCGTAATAGTGGAACAACGGATGGGCTCCCCACGCATGGCAATCCGAACGCGTTGGCTCCGGCGTTTCCACCGTCGTGCGCAGGCCGAGTTCGACCAGGTCGTACCACAAGGACATGCGGTCGGAAATGATATCGCCTCGACCGAGTTGGCGCAACGCCTCGAAGAGGTAGTGCGCGAAGTAAATCGTCGCCCTGGCCAAATCTTTGGGCTCAGCCAGCGCCGCCCCAAGGCAGCGCACCTCATCCGCGGACAATAAACCGGTGAGTATCGCCAAACACTGGGCATGCTCGCTAAAAAGCGTTTGATCCGTGTTATCCGCAAACAAACGACGCGACGAACTCCAGAAACTTCGACGCACCGCCTCCATTAAAGATCCGGCCGCCGCGCGATCGCGCGCCGCCAACTCCGGTTCGCCGAACCCCGCTTCCATCTCCGCTTTTGCCAAAAACGACAAAACCCCCTGAAGGTTGATCGCAGCGCTCGGGTTAAAATCGGCTTCAGGAGGGATTCCACCCGGCCACGAAGGCACCCAATCCATGAAGTTCCACTCCGGCGGCGCGGCAAGCAGTCCGTCCGGACGGCGCAGATTGCGGAAGGCCTCCATGACGGCCCGCACGGCCGGCAGAATGCCGCGGGTCCACTCTGTTGTATCGCGCCACATCCAATAATCGTGCGCCATACACACCCACCACAACGAAAACGGCGGGATGATTTGCAGCGTGTGCGATGGAAACGCCGACCGGGTGAAACCGGATAATCGGCGCGAATCGGCAAACATTTGCACCGCCTTGCGCGGGAGACGGTCATCGCACGTCAGCACATAGGTCGTCAGAACTTCCAAACGCGTATCGCCCACATACATGAGCTGTTCATAATAAGGGCAATCCATGTAAGTTTCGTGCGAACACATTTGCAGGGCACGGACACCCAAAGGAATGACGGCCCCCATCCGCGGTTCGGAAGACGTCCAGCGCCCCTCCATTTCCAAAGGATAACGCGTCTCAAGAAGACGAAAGCCGTCGAGCGTAAGCTCCTCGTCCCCCGTTTCAATCGCGATCTGGATATAACGCCCCGCCTCCCACCAGAGGGTCGTGAACTCGCGGCACGCGCCGCCATCCGGCAGGAATTCGTCGCCGATGCCAATAAACCAACGCCCCTCGATCTCGTCACGGTTGCCTTTGACGCGCCTGGCCCCGCCCGACAGAGGCTCACGCGCCTGATCGTCTTGCGCGTACAGCGCTTCCGCCCAATCGATTCGTATCTTGGCGCCGCACCCGCCGGATACCGTCATAATCGGATATGCGCAACAGTAGTCGCCGATATCGACGATCGCCAGCCGCGTCGTGTGGGGAGGTATCGCCACGGCGCCCTTGCCCTCCAACCACACCCGCCATGCCGCCGACTCCTGCTCCAAATTATCGACCGCACGAACGGGGGCGTCCGCTCGTCTGGCGCTCAGATGCCGCAAATTACCCGCCGCGCGCGCTCGCTCCAACATGGGCGGCAAGGTCGCCGGCGAGAGGACCCACCACTGGTTACTGTCACGCTGATCGCCGGAAAATGCCTTGGCGATAATCTGCGCGGGCTCCCATGTTCCATCTGCGCCATTCTCGAACCCCCATGGTAAAGCGCGCCCGTCCACCCGTAATCGCTGCCCTACCACCAAAAATGACAATATCGTCTTGGAAATCGTCAAAAACTCGAACCCTGGGATCGAACGCGTCTCCCAAGGCGACAACCCCGTACTCAACACATCGTTCCACTTGCCTTCCGCGGCCAAAAGGAACCCGGGGCGAACGCTCATTTGCGCCCATGGCGCCACAGCATCGCCCAACCACCAAGTCTGGGCCAACAGAACATGCTCGCCCGCCGGCAGCGTTAGTTCATAACTCTCGTAGCGCCACCGTTCCGGCGAACCGCGTTCCGGCCCACGTCCCACCGGACAACCATCCAGAAAAAGTCGGTAACGGTTGTCCGCCGAGACGTGAATGCGCACCGCGGCCGGCGCCGTCATTGACCAGCACCGGCGAAAGAGCGCAACGGAAGGCTCTTGCCGCGGACGAGCCGGGTGATCGATCCATGACGCGGGCCATATCCCCTTATCGCCCCAATATCCTATTTTGGAATTAAAAAATGGCGACTGCGAGACGAAAATACGGCGGGCTGAAGATTGTCTCCCGTTTTTATTCATCGTTATTCCTGCTTTCGTGTAATATCATTATTGCAATCACTCCCGCGCGGACACAACTACAAATCTAATTTTTGAGAATTAATCGAAGGGGGGGGGTGGAATGTCATCTTTTTTTTCCATGCGCATTATTTTATGCTTTATAGAAATTAGCGTAAAGCAAAAACGGCATGGTTTACGGTTCATGGCTGTGAAATTCACTCGGGAAACAGGCTGCCACTGCCCATTGCACCATGCCATGCGTTGAATTCTCGCTGATCTCTGATTTCTGACATCTGGTTTTGGTTTCGCCATGCTTACCCAGCACATCACGCCGGAAATGCGCCGGAAATTGAAAGCCGCGCTGGCCGAAAACGGCCGGTGCCGGCTGGCGGCCATGTCCTTTTCCGCCACGGCCTTCCTGGCGCTGGACCTGCTTTCCGAGTTCCGGCGCACGGTGGTGGTCGTGGCCGACAGCATGCGCTCGCTGGACGAGCTGCGCCGCAACCTGTCGGCCCTGGCCGGCGCGCACCCGGAACGCATTTTATATTACCCGGCCTGGGAAACGCTGCCCGGTGGAGAAGACGGACGCCGGACGACAGACATCGGACGACAGACAGTCGAAGAAAAACACCGGAAGCAAGCCGCTGTTCAAACAGAAGTGGTCGGCGAACGCCTGCAGACCCTGGACCGGCTAAGCGCGCTTCAAGAACCGGTGGTCATTGCCACTTGCGTGCAGGCCTTGATGCAAATGACACTCGCGCCCGCCGCGCTCAAAGCCCACACCTTCCGGCTCGCGCTCGGCGATGAGCATGACCCGCAAACGCTGGCCCAGCGCCTTGAGCAAACCGGCTACGCCTTCGAGCCGGAAGTCCAGGAGAAGGGCCAGGCCGCCTGGCGCGGCGGAATATTGGACATTTGGCCGCTTAACGAGGAGGCTCCGTTCCGGATCGAATTCGTCGGCGCCACAGTGGAAACGATCCGCTCCTTCGATCCCGCCAGCCAGCGCTCATTCGCGCGTTTAAAAGAAGTGGCGTTGCCGCCGGTTGACGAATGGAATTTGATGAGAGCCGGGACCGGGGCGCGCTGTCTTTTCATGAATTACCTGCCGGCGGATCCGATCTATCTATGGTCGGAGCCCTGGCCGAGTTCGGGCAGGCCCGTGATTGGCGACTTGCCGTCCGCCGTTCACCGTCCGGCAGGCATTCGCTATCATGCGGCCATCTACCAGGAGGCCCTGGATGAAACCAAGATTGCCGACCTGACCATTCCTTTTGCCGGCGTTCAGCAAGTCATCTCCAAAAATACGCGGGCGTGGCAATGTCTGCCGGATCCGGTTTTCGCAAGCACGTGGAGCGTGGAGCGTGAAGCGGAGAGCGGGGAACCTGGAATAGGAAACGGGCCGCGAGGAACAGACACGCCCGCCGACTGGCCGCCGCCGGCGCCGCAGGTGGATCTGGGATTTCGGCCCGTAACCGCCTTGTCCGCCCCGCGCCGTGATTCCGCCCTCCTGGAGTCGGGACCGGACGTCTTCGCCGAGCGCCGCCGCCAGTGGCTGGCAAGTCTGGGCGAACGCGCAAAACACGGACTGCGCGTGCATATCTTCTTCTATACCCAGGGGGCCTTGGACCGCTTCCGCGAGATTAATCCCGAGCCCGCCTTCCACCTGCACGTAGGCATGCTCTCGGATGGCTTCATGCAAGCGGAACTCAAATTGGCCGTGCTCTCCGAATCCAACTTGCTGGGCCGGCCCAAGCTGCTTCCCGACCGCGCCGCGCGGACAAGCCGGACTCGTCCGACAAGCCGGAAAGCCTTGGCATCGGCGGGGGCAACCATCACCGACTGGACCAATCTGGAGCCGGGCGACCTCGTCGTGCACGTGGATCACGGCATTGGCCGTTACCTGGGACTATACGAGATCGTGTTCGACGGGAAACGCCAGGAGGCGCTGGCGATCGAATATGCCGAGAAAGCCAAGCTTTACGTGCCCGTTGCGCAGGCCCACCTGCTGAGCCGCTACGTCGGCGTGGGCAAACACGCGCCCGGCTTGCACCGGCTGGGAGGCGCGCGCTGGTCGCGCGAAAAGGACGCCGCCGAGCGCGCCGTGCGCGACTTGGCCGCCGACCTGCTGGCAATCCAGGCCGCGCGCGAATCGAAAGCCGGGATCGCCTTCCCGCCCGATACCCCCTGGCAAAACGAATTCGAAGCCTCGTTCCCTTACCAGGAAACCGAGGACCAGGAACGCGCCATCCTCGACGTCAAGCGCGACATGGAAGCCAGCCGGCCCATGGACCGGCTGGTCTGCGGCGACGTCGGCTACGGCAAGACCGAGGTGGCCATGCGCGGGGCCTTCAAGTGCGTCATGAGCGGCAAGCAGGTGGCCGTGCTGGCGCCCACCACCGTCCTGGCCCAACAGCATTATGAAGTCTTCGCGGAACGCATGGCGGCCTATCCTGTGCGCGTGGAACTGCTTTGCCGCTTCCGTACGCCCCAGGAACAGGCCGACGTGGTGCGCGCCTTGGCCGTCGGCGGCGTGGATATCGTCATCGGCACCCACCGGCTGATTCAGCCGGACGTGCATTTCAAGGACCTCGGGCTGGTGATCATCGACGAAGAACAGCGCTTCGGCGTCGGCCACAAGGAACGCTTCAAGCACCTCCAGCAGTTGGTGGACGTTCTGACGCTCACCGCCACGCCCATCCCGCGCACGCTCTACATGAGTCTCACGGGCGCCAAGGAAATCAGCGTGATTCAGACCTCGCCCAAGGCGCGCCAGGCCATCGAGACCATCGTGGCCAGGAACGACGACCGCGTTATCCGCGACGCCATTCTGCGCGAGTTGAACCGTGGCGGACAGATTTATTACCTGCACAATCGCGTGCATTCCATCGAGCGCGTCCGCGAACGGTTGGCAAAACTTGTGCCCGAGGCGCGCATAGTCGTCGGCCACGGCCAAATGCCGACCGCGGCCCTCGCGCATGTCATTCAGGATTTTGTGCGCGGCGATTACGACCTCCTGCTCTGCACCACGATCATCGAAAGCGGATTGGACATTCCCAACGTCAATACGATCCTCATCGATCGCGCCGACCGCTTCGGGATGGCCGATCTCTACCAGCTCCGCGGGCGGGTGGGCCGCTCCAGCCGCAAAGCCTACGCCTATATGCTCCTGCCGGTGCATGGGCATCTCCTGGACATCTCGCGCCGGCGCATCCAGGCGATTCTGGAACACACCGAACTGGGGGCCGGGTTCCGCCTGGCCATGCGCGACCTGGAAATCCGCGGCGCGGGCAACCTGCTGGGTCCCGAGCAGAGCGGACACATTGCCGCCATCGGGTTCGATTTATACTGCCAGCTTTTACGCTACACCATTGCGCAAATGTCGAAGAAAGAGGGCCCGGACAAAGGCGCGGCGCGTTTGCCAACGCGGATTGTGCATGTGGAAGTCAAGCTGGACTTCATCGATCTCTCGGCCCAGGCCGCGGACCCGGCCCATTCGGCATTTTTGCCCGTGGCCTATGTGGAGGATGAGCGCCTGCGGATCGGCGTGTACCGTCAGATCGCCTCCGCCATGACCCTTGAAGAAATAGACGGCCTGCGCGAGGAATTTCGGGACCGGTTCGGCCCCCTACCCCCGCCGTTGGAGCGCCTGCTCAAGA
This sequence comes from Kiritimatiellia bacterium, assembly GCA_041653875.1. GTDB lineage: Bacteria > Verrucomicrobiota > Kiritimatiellia > JAAZAB01 > JAAZAB01 > VSJD01. Next base: position 23,081 of record JBAZEM010000016.1, on the reverse strand, counting down.
TCGCCGCCCTGCGGATCCTGGCGGCGGAGAAAAAGATCACGATGATCGAGGTGCAGGAAGGCAAGCTCATCCTTCACCGGCATGCGGAGCTTCTGCAAATCAAAAACCGTTTTCCGCGCCTGCACTCCCAGGACGCCGACGCGCAGTTGGACGAAATCCAGCATTGGCTCCGGCGCGTGGAGGACAAAGGATTCTCCCCGATCCGCGCGTAAGCGCGTAAATCGGGAATGGTTGATGGGCAATGGTTGATGGGTAATGGCGAGCCGGTTTTATACCGGCTATCCGAAAGCGTAGCCGACGTAAAGTCGGCTCTACATATTGAAATCAACGGATTCGTGTATTGTGTAGAGCCGGTTTTATACCGGCTATCTGAAAGCGTAGCCGACGTAAAGTCGGCTCTACATATTGAAATCAACGGATTCGTGTATTGTGTAGAGCCGGTTTTATACCGGCTATCTGAAAGCGGAGCCGACGTAAAGTCGGCTCTACATATTGAAGTCAACGGATTTGTGTATTGTGTAGAGCCGGTTTTATACCGGCTATCTGAAAGCGTAGCCGATGTAAAGTCGGCTCTACATATTGAAGTCAACGGATTTGTGTATTGTGTAGAGCCGGTTTTATACCGGCTATCCGAAAGCGTAGCCGACATAAAGTCGGCTCTACATATTGAAATCAACGGATTTGTGTATTGTGTAGAGCCGGTTTTATACCGGCTATCTGAAAGCGTAGCCGACATAAAGTCGGCTCTACATATTGAAATTAACGGATTCGTGTATTGTGTAGAGCCGGTTTTATACCGGCTATCCGCACACCAAGCCATGAATGACAAAGCCATATATCGTGGTTACCAACGCTGTTCGCTGATCGATTACAGCGATGGCAACAATGCATTCGAAATTACGGTTTGCGTCAAACCGAGACGGGCTGTTTTCATTTCATCGGAGCGGAATAAGACCCTTATTCAAGAAATCGCACACTTACAGGACGAAGGATATTGGGGCGTCTATGTTTATTGCATTATGCCGGACCATTTGCATTTGATCGTTAATCCAGGCTACATGGGATTAGATGCGGCAGTAAAGAGATTGAAAGGCAGATATTCTGTGCCATGGCGCAAATTCGGCGATAAACAGCCGCTATGGCAACCCGGCTTTTTCGATCATTGTATTCGATCCGCCGAATCCTTTAAGGATAAATGCGACTATGTGCTTCAAAATCCAGTGCGAGCCGGCCTGGTTATGAATGCTTCCGAATACCCATGGTTGGGGAGCTTGGCCAGACGATAGGTGTGTATGTAGAGCCGGTTTTATACCGGCTATCCTGAAAGCGTAGCCGACGTAAAGTCGGCTCTACATATTGAAATCGACGGGGAGGGGGGAGGTGTAGAGCCGGTTTATACCGGTTATTCGAGTTAAGAGACGCCGCGGCACACACGGAACGAAGCGCGGCATGCGCGAGCCGTCAGGTCGTGGCGTGCTCGATCCAGGCATACAACTCCCGGACGGTGCGTTCGAACACGGCCAAGCTGTATTGCGCGTCGGCCAAGGTTTTGGCCCGGCGGGCCAGTTCCCGGCCCTGGTCGGGGTGCTCGATTAACCGGCGCATGCCGTCGGCGAAAAGCGCGGGCGTCGGCGGCGCCAGCACGGCGATTTCGGAGTTCAATACTTGCGTGTGCGTGGGCAGGTCGGTGGCCAGAATCGGCTTGCCGGATTGCAAATACGAATAGATTTTCATGGGCGTGTTGTCGCCCTGGATGCGCGGCGACACGAGCGCGTCGGCGGCCGCAAATAATTCCGCCATCCGGCCGATGGGCCATGGGCCAAGGAAGCGCACGCTTTCGCCAAGGCCCAGTATTCCGGCTTTCTCCCGGTAACGCCGAATATCGTCCTCTTTGCCGCCGGCGATCACGAGCGCGACCGTGACGCCGCTTTTCAGCAGGAGCGCAAAACTATCGAGCAGGAGATCGAGTCCCTGGTAGCGCTCCAGGTTGCCGATATAAAGGAAACAGGGATGCGGCAGGGCGGACAATGCCGAAGGGAGTTCTCCGCCGTCCGGCCGGGGCTCCGACGCCAGGAGCGACACATCGCGCAACAGGCACAGCTTGCGCGGCGCGTAAGGCCGGGCAATCTCCGCCAACGCGTCGCAGACCGGCACGACCGCCAGGGCGTGGCGGATGGCGCGGCCTTCGAACCATTTCAGGATGGGGGCGAACACCGCCAAGGCCCTGAATTTTTCCGTCATTTGCCGGGGCATGGAGGAATCCATGTCGAACACGTATGGCGTGCGCAAGCAGAGGCGGATCAGCATGGCCATAAAGACGGATTCTTCCACCGCATGCACCACTTGGTAACGCCCGCGGGCGGCCAGGCGCAAGGCCTTGGCCATGACGAAAACGTCACAGACCAATTTCTTGAACGAAAAACCCGGCCGGATGCCGCGCATACCCGGCAGGCGCGGAATGCGATGAAGAGTAACGCCGGGATAAGTTTTATCGGCGCCTTCGCGGAAAGTCACCACGTCCACCTGGTCGCCGCGCCGTGACAGCGCCGTGAGCAGGAGATCCACGGCGATGGGCGTGCCGCGTTCCTGATAAAACGGATGCGGGGCAAGCAAAAGAATCTTCATAGGCTGGATGTCTAACGCGGGCTATGCCCGCAACCCAAATAATTTGCCCGATGACCAACGCCATCCCATGTCCCATAGGGACATCCGCTAATAGGCCGGCGCTTCAGCGCCGGTACCCCGTCAAAACAAAAACGTCCCGTCCCGTAGGGACGGCCGAACTTCCCGTTCATCCCCATACATACCGTTCATCATACGGCACATTGTGTCTTTTAAGAAATGCCCGATATTCCTCTTGAAACGACACCTTGCGGTGATGCTCCTCCTGACCCTCAATATAGCGGCAGGTTTCATCGGTTTGCGAAACTCCTATGCTGAATGCTCCGTATCCTTCCTGCCATGCAAATCCTACCAGCTGCGGAAACGTCTCATGGAGCCACTTCGACGACGGCCCCTTGATCAACTTCATCGCTTCGGCGACCGAAAGCTCGCGGCTTAACGACAACAATAGATGGACGTGTTCGGACACTCCGCCAACAGCAAGCGCCTTCATGCCATTCTGTCTTGCGATGCCCCCCAGATAAGGAAAGAGCCGCGGGCGCACCGAAGGGGACAACCAAGGCTCGCGGTTTTTCGTGCTGAATACCGCGTGAATCAAGAGGGTATGATACGAATTCGCCATTGTTCACGCGTCCCTACGGGACGCAATTTCGGTTGCTTATCATTGTACAGGCGCTAAAGCGCCTGCCTATTTTCGGCCGCCCCCACGGGGGGCAAACGCCGCGTGCTTGCCATTGTACAGGCGCTACGCCTGCCTATTTTCGGCCGCCCTATTGGGGCGAAATTCAGAAGTCAGAATAAAGAATCAGTATTGGCCAAGAGAATAGGCTATAAGCGCAGGGTCTTGGCGGAATGTCCTTTGCGGTCTTCAATGGCTGATTCTTGCGAGTTTTATTCTGGATTCTGAATTCTGACTCCTGACTACCTGAGTTACTCCGGTTCAGATATCAATTCCGCTCATGGGTTCCCAGCCATTTACGGAGCCGGCCGTAGCTGAGCAGTTGGTCGGTCAGGAAGGTGGCCATGTATTGCCAGGGCACGCCGCCGATCGTTTTGCGGCGCAGGCGGTCGCACTTGCGGCAAATGGCCAGGGCCTCGATATCCTCGGCAAACTGCCGGCGCAGTTGCCGGTAAGCCGGGCCGTTCCAGATTTCCTTCAGCGGCGTTTCCCGGGCGTTGCCTAATTTCAGCACGGCGTGAAAATCCTGCGGACAAGGCGTGACCGTGCCGTCGGCGCAAACGACCATGGCATACCAGGGGAACGTGCAAACGGTGCAAGCGCGTCTATCGGCAACCTCGGGGGCGTCCGACCCGGCCCAGACGTATTCCTCTTTTTCGATGATTTCATCCACGCCGGCATCCAAAAACCGACGCCGCAGGGCCTGCACCGCGGCGGCATCGCTCTCGGCGGCCTGGTCCCGAAAGCGGATTTTTTCGATGACCACGTACGGTTTTTTAAGGCCCAGTTCGCGGCGAAGCGCGACGAAGCGCAGAATATTATCCCGCGTTTTCTCGAACGTGGCGCCCACGCGCACCCGCTCGTAGGTTTCCTTGGTGAAGCCGTCGAACGAAAACGAGACCAGGTCCGGACCGGCCTCCAGCAGGCGGCGCGCCTTGATTTCATCCAGCAGGGCGCCATTGGTATGGAAACGGACTTTGAGCCCGGCCGCCTTGGCGTAGCGGATCATGTCGAAAAGCGCCGGATTCATCAGCGGCTCGCCGCGATGATGGAGGTTCACGTCGAGGGCGAAACGGCGGGCTTGATCGATGATTTTTTGAAACAGCGCCAGGGGCATAAGGCCCTTGGCGGCGGCGGCCACGTCCTTATTGGGGCACATGACGCACCGCAAGTTACAGCAACTGGCCGTTTCGATCCACAGGCGCAGAGGCAGGTGCCGGAGCGCCGCCTGCCGGCGCCGGTAAGCCATGTAAATCCGGCCCATACGGCCCATTTTCCAAATCGGCTTCATGCGGGTACAATAAAGAAAACCGGGGCGCAGTTAAACAGTAAAAATACCCGCGTGCGCCTCCGCGGTTAATCGGAGTTCATCCGTTTGATCCCGCAGCGGCGAGGAACGAAGTCAGCGGACTGGTGGGAACGGCCTCATCGTTTTGGGACATGATCCCGGCCAGGCGCGCGGAACGACCGGCCTGCACGGCCAGAGCGAAGGCGGCGGCCATGGCCGCGGGATCGCCGGCGACGGCGATGGCGCTGTTGACCAGCACGGCGTCGCACCCGATTTCCATGGCCAGGGCGGCATCGGCGGGCGAACGCAACCCCGCATCCACAATCACCGGCACGCGGCTGTCGCGGATAATGAGTTTCAACAGGTCGGCCGTGGCCAGACCATGTCCGGTGCCGATCCCCGACCCCAGGGGCATGAGCGAGGCGCAGCCGGCATCTTCCAGGCGCTTGGCCAGGACCGGGTCGGCCGGCATGTAGGGCATGACCACAAATCCTTCCGCCGCCAGAATCCGGGCGGCCTCCAGGGTTTCAATCGCATCGGGCATCAGGTGATGAGGGTTGGGATGGATTTCCACCTTGATAAACGGACTGCCGCTGAGTTCCCGGGCGATGCGGGCGGCCTTGACGGCCTCCCGCGCATTGCAGGCCCCGGACGTGTTCGGCATGAGCGTCAGTCCCTTGATCTTTAGGAGCGGCCCCAGCAGGTCGTCCGAGGGCCGTTCCCGATTGAACCGGCGCAAAGCCACAGTCACAAGCCGGGCGCCGGAAGCCCGGATGGCTGCCAGCATGGTTTCGGCATCCGCGAACTTGCCCGTCCCCAAGATCAGGCGCGAGCTGAAGGTGTGCCGGCCTAATGTTAAAGCATCCATTCCTTCCCCAATAAACTATTTCCGCTTTTTTTCCTCAAGCATCTCTTCCCGGAAAATTCGATCCGATCTCATCACGTGGAGAATGAAGACATACTCTTTCTCCGCTCTGTAAAATATTCGGCACGGGGGAATCACTACCTGACGATAGGGCAGATCCGGCATCTCGGGAGGTATCGATCCGGAGTTTGGAAATTGTTCCAGCCGGTCAACGGTCTCGAACATCCGTTGGATGTATCTTTTAGCGGCGTCCGGCTTGTCGAGGGCAATATAGTCTGCGATGACTTCCAAGTCGGCAAGCGCCGGTTCCGTCCAGATCAGGCGAGCCATTTATTCATCCTTTTTTTCGCTTGCGCGCGGGTCATGATCCCGCCTTCTCGAATCGCCCGTTCGCCGCGGGCTATGCCTTCCAGAATATGGATGCGGCTCTCCTGCATTTCAAAGCTTTGGACATCGACCAGATATGCGGCCGGTTTTCCACGCTCGGTAATCAATACGGGGATTTTATCCCGCTGAAGCTTGAAAATCAGGCGCGTGGCTTGCCGTTTCAGCGTGGTAACCAGTTCTGTTTTCATGTGTGATACTATAGTGTCACATTGGCCGATCGTCAAACATCTTTCAATTGAACTGGCCGACTGAGCGCGTAGCGCTCAACCACAAACTGGTCACTCGTTCATTGAGACGTTTGTTTTACGTTGTTCAAGCGGAATAGGCTTCTTACTGCCTTCGTCTCCACGTTTTAGTCGCGTCCGTATCGCGGCATACATTCTGGCAAGCGTCTCGCGGCTATCGGGGTCTCGGAGGAGCCCCATTCCTCTTTTATATAATTGTTCTGCCAGTTCGGCGTTATTTAATCGTACTATCGCAATGTCGATCATTTCAATATGAGGCTTCACCTCGTTCGGGAATTCCCGAATAATATTTTCGTATTCCCTTTCGGCTTCCTCATATCTTCCTTTGGCGGCAAGTGATTGCGGAATACCATAGATCGGCCTTGGTTTGCCGTCGTGATGAGTCCATATGATATTTCCCGCGAACTTGGCGAAATATCCCGTGATATCAGGCGCTATAAGTATGCCGCCCAACGCCACGAAGAATGGGCCAAACCACCATCCCAGCAATGGAATCGAGAACAGAATCAGAGGAATACCAAGTCCCCACCGGATCAGGCGTTTCCATATCTCGCGCCTTTTTTCTTCTTTCCATTGGGCGACATCGTCGCATTGCGATTCTTCCCGATTCGGACTCATGCGGTCTCTTGTCCAACGTTGACGCCAACTGCACATCTGTTCCCAGTCCGTCGTCCGCCATCCGTCGTTTGTCACCCGCCCCCCGTAGCGCCCGGGCGCAGGAGGGTTAACTTCCGGCGCTGGGCGGCGACGATTTCGTTGATTCGTTTGGGATTCGGCAAGCCGCGGGCGACCAGTTCATAGCCTTCCACGCCCGAGGTGGCCATCTTGATATCGCCGAGACGGCCCAGCCGCTGGAAAAACGACTGGTTGATTTCAACCGTGTTGATGTCCGTCAACGCCAAATCCACAACGCGCTTGCGGACAAGCCCGGTTTCCAGCACGACCCGATCCGGGTAAACACGCAAGGTCAGACTGGCCTGTTTCCAGAGCGCGATCGCCAGCGGGATCAACAGCCACCCGAACGCCAGGTACCAGAAGTAATGCCACCAGGATGGCTCCACTTCCAGCAGAAGGTCTTCCGTATCGTCAAACACGTTCGTCATGTTCCTGTGGTTTATGGTTCCAAGGTTCAGCGGTTCAACGGTTCAACGGTTCACGGTTCAACGGTTATCGGATATTTTCCGGTCTGACGCCTGCCCTCCGTAGCGCCTTGGCGTAGGAGGGTCCGCCTTCTTGTCCGGTCTGTCGTCCGGCGTCCGTCGTCCGTCGTCTGTCGTCCGGCGTCCGTCGTCCGGCATCCGTCGTCCGGCGTCCGTCTTCCGCCCGTCCTACCCAAGCTTGCCGTCGCGGTGCGCGGCAATAAAATTCATCCCAAACTCGTCCGTGCCCAGCAAGAGCGCCTTGGCCAACTGGAACGGCTCCGTTTTGGGGTCCAGGCCCTGGAGAATTTTGGCGTTGATTTGGAGCGGATCCACAATGCCGCCGTCGCCGCCGGCTTCCACCGCCAGATAGGCGAAGACTTGGTTGATCAGCTTGCGGGCGGGCATGCCGAAGGACACATTGCTCAAGCCGCCGATAATATGAATGGCGGGGCCGTATTTTGCCCGAATCGCCTGCACGGCGGCCAAAAACATCCTGCCGTTGTTCGCTTCCGTGGAAATCGTATAAACAAGCGGGTCCACGTGAATCCAATCCAGTTGGATGCCTTTGGCGGTCAACTGCGGAATCAGCCGTTCCAAATTGGCCAGGCGTTCTTCCGTGTTGGCCGGCAGTCCTTTTTCACCGGCGGCGGAGGCCACCACGGCCGGTTTATATTCGGCCGCCGCATCCAGGAGCCCGATGCGCTCCAGAGAAATGGAGTTCACCATCGGCCTGCCCGCAGTGCTGCGCCCAGCGTTGCAGGCGGGCCGGCCGCGGGCTTGCTCGCAGGCTTTCAGGCCGGCGCGCATGATATCGCTGTTGGAGGAATCGATACTGAGCGGCAGGCGCGAGGCGTCCTGCACCAGCGCCGCCGTCCACTGCATGGCCTTGATCCGTTCCGATAAATCCATGCTGAATTCATCGACGTTCACGTCGAGGAACGCAGCCCCGGCCTTCTCCTGCTTGGCCGCCATGACCCGCAGATAATCGCGGCCGGCTTCCTGCGCGGCCCCCTGTCCGTTCATCCCCTGCCAGATCGCCGCGGCGCAGTGCTTGATTTTTCCGTTTTCCCAGTCGGCGCTTTTCAAGAAAATTTCGGGAATGGGCAATGTTTTCTTCCTGCCGCCGTCGTCATAGCGGATGGCGCGCGCGGCGGCGTCCACCAGGTTGCCGTCGCGCTTCAACACGCGCGTGCAGTGAATGTTCTCGCCGATGACGATAAAGGTTTTAATCTGCATAATGGGGCCTTTCAATTTTAGAAGCCGGAATTCAGAAGTCAGAATTCAGAATTCAGAATGAGGAAAGCCGGCATGGGCATTTCGTTCCGTATTTTGTCTTCTGTCTTCTGCCTTCCAGTGACTATACGCCAACCATCCGACCCGGCAAGCAAAATTGGGCGGCGAAAAAAAGCCGCCCCGCCGGAGTTGCCCGGCAGGGCGGCTTTACAGTAATTTTCCATGTAGCCGCGGCGGTGACGCCGTGGCCACCGGAAGAATCCACGCCCTCACGGGCGCGGCTACCCGGATTGGCAGAAGGCTACTTGATACCCGCCAGCTTCTTCGCCAAGTCCGCGGCGGAGGCGGCATCCGGCGCGTAGCCATCGGCGCCGATCTCGTCGGCGAACGCCTGGGTCACGGGCGCGCCGCCGATCATGACCTTGACTTTGCCGGTCATGCCCGCGGCCTTGACGGCTTCCACGACGCTCTTCATGTTGGTCATGGTGGTCGTCAGCAGGGCGGAGGCCCCGATCAGGCCGGCGTTATTGTCCTTGGCCAGTTGGACCATTTGAGCGGGCTCCACGTTGATGCCCGCGTCCACGACCTTGAACCCCGCGCCTTCCAGCATCATGCACACCAGGTTCTTGCCGATGTCATGCAGGTCGCCCTTGACGGTTCCGACAACGACCGTGCCCTTCGGCTCGACGCCGGCGGCGGCCAGGAGCGGCTTCAACTGTTCCATGCCCGCCTTCATGGCGCGGGCGGCAATCAGCACTTCCGGCACATAGACTTCGTTCTTCTTGAAGCGCTCGCCAATCAGGCTCATGCCGGACAAGAGGCCCTTGTTCAAAATGTCGGCCGGTTTGACATTTTCAGCGACGGCCTTCGCGACCAGTTCCTTGACTTCCTTGGCCTTGCCCTTGATCAGGTTCTCCGAGATTTGCTCCAATACGCTCATACCACCCTCCTGTTTGCCCGCCCGCAACGCTACCTGCCCGCAATGCTACAGCGTTGCAGGCGGGTGCGCAACATTATGGGCAGGTTTTGTTTCCCGACTTGTTTACCGCATTAGACCGCTTTTTTCTATTTGCCTTAAAAACACGCCTTTACCATACGGGAACTCTTGATAAAAGATAGGCAAATTATGCTTGATTTTATAACATTCTTGCTGTATTTAAAAAAATAGTGTCAAATATTTAATGTTTTTTCAACATGCACGGCCTGGTTTTATGACAATCCTATCCAAGCGCACGATCGCGGAGGTTAGCCGGGGTTACCACCAGACTTTCGGGTTGCACGCCTTGCCCATCACCGTCAGCGGCGAACCCTGGCCGAGCTCGGGCAGGCGCCGGCCTACCCAGGCGGGCGACTCGTCAACGGCGCAACGTTCGTTAGCGGAGCGCCTGCCGACCGCCGTGCAGACGCGGGCCTACAGTTTGCAGGAAGCATTGCATTGGGGCGAGCCCTACCTGTTTTATCCCGTACCCGGCCTGACAAGCTGGGTGGTGGCCTTGGTGGACCAGCACGCCGTGCGGGGCGGCCTGCTGGGCGGCGTGGTGCGGCCGCAGGGGCAACCGCTGGAAACAAGCGTGCAGGGCCTGGCGGACCAGGGCATCGTCCTGCCCGCCGCGCGGCGCTATGTCGTCCGCCTGCCGGTCTGGAGCGCCGAGCGCATCCGGGAAGCGGCCATGGCCCTGGAAAAAACATTTTATCAGATCAGCGGCTGGAAGCCGTTGCTCCTGGAGGAAAACCGGCGCAAGGCCGCCCAACAGCGGCAAATCGCCGAAGCCATCGAAGATCGGAAAAAAAACGGCGCGACGGCCTACCCGATCGACAAGGAACGCATGTTGCTCTCGCTGATCCGCGCGGGCGACCAGAACGGCGCGCGGCGTGTGCTCAATGAAATGTTGGGCGCCATGTACCTGTTTTCGCCCAAACTGGCGGTCCTGCGCGCGCGCAGCATCGAAATGATGGGCTACCTCACGCGGGCCGCCGTCGAGGACAGCCCGCTCATGGAGCCGCTCATCGAGCGCAACCACCAGTGGATGCAGCAACTCATCGGCGCGCCCGACTTCGAAACGTTGTCCCACGTTCTGATGCGGGCCCTGGACGATTTCATGCAGGGGATTTACGCGCATGGTTTCAACGTCTATAACCCCAAGGTCAGCCGCATCCTCGACTTTATCGCCCAGAACTACACCAAGCCGATCGCGCTGGCGCAGATCGCCGCGGCCACGGACTTGAGCGTTTTTCGCGTCAGCCACCTGGTGAAGCAAAACACGGGCAAGTCCGTCCTCCAACATATCATGCAGTTGCGCATCCAGAAAGCGCGGCAGTTACTGGAACGCTCGTCGCTCAATTGTTCGGAAATCGCCTATGAGCTGGGATTCTGCGACCAGAGCTATTTCATCAAGCATTTCAAACGCCTGACCGGAATCACCCCCCGGCGCTATCGCCGCGCGCCCTCGGCGCCCGATCCACGCGCAACCGCGCCGATCGGGAATGGTTGATGGTTCTTCGTTCTCGGTTCTTGGTTTCACATTCGACGTTGGACGTTCGATGTTGGGCGTTGGGCGTTTGCTTGCTTTATCCGTATCTGCCGTCTGCCGTCCGTTTTCGGTCCGTCTTCCATCCTTGCGCTCCCACCCGTTTTGCGATAGAAAAAGACACAACGGCATGGTTCGACGGTTCACGGTTATGCTGACAATTATTTTCATCGGCGCACTGCTTGTCTTTGCGTCCGCCTATTTTATTTACGGCCGGTTCCTGGAGCGCCGCTTCGACGTGGACGACAAGCGGCCGACGCCCAGCCACACGGATTACGACGGCATCGACTGGGTGCCGGCGCATCCTGCCGTCCTGTTCGGCCATCATTTTTCGTCCATCGCCGGGGCCGGGCCGATCATCGGCCCCATCATTGCCTCGCTGGCTTTCGGCTGGGGCCCCACGCTGATTTGGATCCTGATCGGATCCATTTTTATCGGCGGCGTGCAGGATTTTTCCGCCCTGATCGCCTCCATCCGCCGCGGAGGCCGCTCGATCGCGCAGATCGCGCGCGAAACCATGTCGCCCCTGGCCTTCCGCCTGATGCTGTTGTTCATCTGGTTGACGCTGGTTTACATCCTGACGGTTTTTACCGACCTGACGGCGGCCACCTTTGTCGAGGACGGCGGGGTGGCCACTTCATCGCTGTTGTTCATAGCGCTGGCCATCGGATTCGGCCTGGTTGTCTATCGCCTTAAAATACGCGTCTTGTACGCTTCGCTCATTTTCGTGCCGTTGGTTTTTCTATCGGTCTGGGTCGGCCGGGAATTGCCGGTTTTGCCGGCTTGGTTGAACGACATCCTGGGATGCGATCCCAAGAAAGCATGGTGCCTTGTGTTGATCGTGTATTGCTTTGTGGCCTCCACGGCGCCGGTCTGGATTCTGTTGCAGCCCCGCGATTATCTCTCCTCCTACCTTTTGTATTTCTCGGTGCTGGGCGGGTTCATAGGCATTCTCTGCGGCGGGTTTGCCGTTCAATATCCGGCCTTCAAGGCCTGGCACGACCCGCAGTTGGGAATGCTGTTTCCGATCCTGTTTATCACCATCGCCTGCGGGGCCTGTTCGGGATTTCATTCGCTGGTGGCATCCGGCACCACGGCCAAGCAGTTGAACAAGGAAACCGACGCGCGCAAAATCGGCTATGGCGCCATGCTGGTGGAGGGTTTGGTCGGGGTTATGGGCCTGATTGTGGTGGCGATGCTGCCGCCGGCCAGCCCGCTCGCGCGCCAGGCGCCCCTGACAATCTACGGCAACGGCATGGCCAATTTCCTCGGCGTATTCGGCGTCCCGGCCAAGATCGGATTTTCGTTCGGCCTGCTGGCGCTCTCCGCATTTATTCTCACGACCCTCGACACGGCCACCAGGTTGGGCCGTTATATCTTCGAGGAATTTTTCGGACTTAAAGGCCGCTACGTTCGGTATTTGGCCACACTCCTGACACTGGCCCTGCCGACGCTGTTTGTGCTGGTTACGTTCAAGGATGCCGCCGGCAACCCGATCTCCGCCTGGAAAGCGATTTGGCCGGTTTTTGGCGCCACCAACCAGATGCTGGCCGGACTGGCCCTGCTGGTGATCCTGGTCTGGCTGAAAAAAATCGGCAAACCGATCAAGTTCATTCTCTGGCCCATGATCTTCATGCTCGGCATGACCGTCTGGGCGCTGGTCATGCTGATCGACCAATACCGCTTGTCATTGATCGGGATTATTGCCATGCTGTTGTTCGTGCTGGCCCTGCTGTTGATCGTGGAAGCCGCGCGAACGCTGAAGACCAGGCCGGCGGCGACAGGATAGGCTGTGGGCCGTGGGCTGGCGACTGTAGGTCGCATACGAGACAGCCGGGGCAAAATGGAGCATCAGTGAAACTGGCACAACGAGTGGATCGGCGCGCTTCTATCTGAATAAAGCCTACAGTCCACAGTCTATAGCCTTCAGCCTGTATCTACATATGGGAGCTCATCATGAAAATGGTTAAACGGGCCCGGGAAATTTTGGACATCGAAGTCAAGGAACTACAGCGCGTCCGCGCACAGCTCGGACGGGAATTTTCGCGCGCCGCGCAGATCATCCTGGACGGCCTGAACCGGGACGGCAAGATCGTGGTCGCCGGCGTGGGCAAGAGTTTTCACATCGGCCAGAAGATCGCCGCCACGCTCGCCAGCACCGGCTCGCCCAGCGTGACCATGCATCCTTCACAGGCCATGCACGGGGACATCGGCATCCTCGGGACACGCGACGTCCTGCTGACCTTGAGCCATAGCGGGGAGTCCGCCGAGATCCTTGAAATTCTGCCGGTCGTCAAACGTCTGGGCGCGACAATCGTGGCCATGACCGGCGTGGCCGAAAGCGCGCTGGCGCGCGCCAGCGACGCAGTCATTCTGATCCCCGTGCGCCGCGAAGCCTGCCCCTTCAACCTGGCGCCGACCGCCAGCACGACCGCCATGCTGGCCGTGGGCGACGCCCTGGCCATCGTGCTCCTGGAGGCACGCGGGTTCCGCAAGGAGGATTTCGCCAAGCTCCATCCCGGCGGCGCCATCGGGCGGACCTTGCTCCTGCGCGTGGCCGACATCATGCGCAAGGATAAACGCCTGGCGCGCATCGGCGCGCAGACAAAAGTCAAGGATGCGATCCTGGCCATGACCAGCGCCCGTTCGGGCGCGGTCGGCATCGTGGACAAGACCGGCAAACTGGCCGGCATTTTCACGGATGGCGACCTGCGCCGGCTGATCACCCAGCGGCGCGGCGCGATCGCCAACCTGCCCATCCGCAGTGTAATGACACGCGCACCCATCACTGTGCGGACGAACGACCTGGCGGTCGAAGTGCTTAAAATATTCGAGGAACACACCATTGACGACCTGCTCGTGGTGGATGCCCAGCGCCGCCTCGTCGGCATGGTGGATATCCAGGATCTGCCGAAGTTCAAGATTATGTAGGATGTCCTCCTAATTTTTCCAAGCAGAGCGGTTTGTCAATTCCAGAATAATGACTGGCGTTGTCGAATCGAAAGTAGTAGCGTTGCAGAGAAATGAAGACCATTGATCGCATTACATTCGATCCTGAAATAATGGGCGGGAAGCCCTGTATTCGGGGACTCCGCGTAACAGTCGGCATGCTTGTCGGCCTGATCGCCGCAGGACGGACAAGGGACGAGATCCTCAAGCTGTATCCTTATCTGGAGGCGGAAGATGTTGCCCAGGCGCTTGCCTACGCTGCATGGCGATCTGAGGAAATCGACGTGCCCCTGGTCTTTGCATGAAGCTCGTGATCGACATGAATCTCTCCCCCGCCTGGATATCCCCTCTGGAGCGAGCGGGACACACGGTGACTCACTGGTCTTCGGTTGGCTCGCCAAATGCCACTGATCGGGAAATACTGGGTTGGGCAAGACAGAACGATTGTGTCGTTTTCACCCACGATCTCGACTTCGGCGCCATTCTTGCCGCCACTGATGCAGACGCACCCAGCGTCGTTCAAATCAGAACACAAGATCCCACTCCAATTTTTTGCGCAGAACTCCTGCTTGATGTCCTCCGGCAATACATTCAGGAGCTTGCGTCGGGCGCCTTGATTTCCATTGACGAAGATCGGGCCAGAGTCCGCCTGCTTCCTCTGAAGCGTGATGGGATTTGAGTAGACAACGCGTTTGACCGTTCACCGCCGAAAACGGCGGTTCCTCCCCGTGCTCGGGCGGGACGGGTTGCCGGTCAACAGCCACATTCTGTAAATAAAATGAAACGAAAGATCATGCTATCGGTCATACTTGTCATCATCCTTGTCGGGGCATGTTCGAGTATTCTTGCTTGGCGTCATAATAATTTGCGTAATCGATGCAAAAACAATCTTCGCCAGCTTTATTGCCCAATGGATTGCTGTGTTCCTTTGGAGAAAGGGCTAACGAATGGCGCTGCATTAGACCCAAAGGATGTCGCACAATGTATCAAAGGAGGAAAAATCCCAAAATGTCCCTGCGGACCGGAATACGAAATCATCTGGGTGGCGGGCGGACCACCTCCTAAGTGTCCGTATCACGGAGATTTACTGACCGTGATTTCAAATATCAACGACCAAAAACGCTTTGATTTCCAAGGCGATAAAAAGCCGGCTCCTCTTCAAAAAGCGGAACGTTTTCAATCCGAACCAGATATAATCATTGCAAAGGCGATCGAGCCTTACCTGGCGAAACCTTATTCCGAACTGGTTAAAATGGTTGACGCCGGCCTAAATACGATAGATGTGAAATGGTCATGCAGCAAGGCTTATCAGGTTGCAATATGGGCAATGTGGGAAAACGAGTCGAATGGAAATATTTGTGTCATTGGATTGGTAAACGCCAAGGACGACGATGACACTCTCATCCCGTACAAGCGATCCTTCATCAAAAGCCCTGACAACAAGTTCGTGGGCGAGCAGGACAAGCACCATAAAAATAAAACGCCGAACTAACCGCCTCGCATGAAAATAATTTGTTCCACCAATATTCCTTATGCCGAGGAGGCTTTCCGGCCGCTGGGCGATCTGACGATCCTGGCGCCCAAGGAAATCACCGCCGCGCGCGTGCGGGACGCGGACGTGCTCGTGATCCGCTCCACCCTGCGCGCGAATCGCGCCCTGCTGGAGGGCAGTCGCGTTAAATTTGTCGGCACGGCGACGATCGGGACCGACCACCTGGACCTGGCTTACCTCGACCAGGCCGGCATCGCCTGGCGCGCGGCGCCCGGCTGTAACGCCAACAGCGTCTCGGAATACGTGGCCACCGCCCTGTTGTGTCTGGGCCGGCGCCACGGCTTTACGCTCTCAGGCAAAACGATCGGCGTCATCGGCGTCGGCAACGTGGGCCGGCGTGTTGTGCAAAAGGCGCAGGCCCTGGGTCTGCGCGTCCTGCAGAACGACCCGCCCCGGCGTGAGGCCGAAAACAACCCGGACTTCCTGCCGCTCGAACAGGTTTTGGCCGAAGCCGACATCCTGACTTTGCACGTGCCCCTGACCAAAACCGGGCCTTACCCCACCTGGCATCTGGCCGATCGGAGGTTCTTCGAACAGGTGAAGCCCGGCGTCGTATGGCTCAACGCGGCGCGCGGCGCCGCCATGGATTCGGACGCCTTTTTAGAAGCGCATGCGGCCGGCAAGGCGGCCTATGCCGTGCTGGATACATGGGAAGACGAGCCCGCGTTCCGGACCGACGTGCTGGCGAAGGCGGATATCGCCACGCCGCATATCGCCGGACATTCCTTCGAGGGCAAGGTCATGGGCACTGTCATGATCTATCATGCCGTCTGCCGCTTCCTGGGAATTGCGCCGACCTGGACACCGGAAGGCCGGTTGCCAAACGACCTGTTGCCGCCGCCGCTGGTTCCGGAAATCCGTCTGGATCCCGCGGACTTAAGCGAGGAAGCGGCCCTGTGGCGGATCGCGCGGCCGGTTTACGATATCGAGGCCGATGACCGGCGCCTGCGCGCGGGCGCCACCATGGACCCCAAGACGCGCGGCGAGCATTTCGAACAACTCCGCAAGAATTATCCCATCCGCCGGGAATTCCGGTTCACGCACGTCATGCTTTCCCCAGGCTATCCCCGTCTGGAAACGAAAATCCGCAACCTGGGCTTTACGATCTGTAACAACTCAGAACGTGTGAAAAAATCGCCCGGTGAGGGCGCCGGGCCTACAACAACCATCAAAAATATGGGGAAATTGTAGGCCGTGTGCCCTCACACGGCGTCCGGATTGATTTTTTCACACGTTCTCAGGTAGTCAGGAGTCAGAATTCAGAATCCAGAATCCAGAATAAAACACATTAGCGCCCCATAAGTTGCTCCAAATTAGGCGGCCAAAGGCCGCGACTTTGCCGTTCTCTCGAACGGCGCTACAACGAGCCGGTGTAGTTGCGGTTCGATAGAACCGCTTGCCGCCGTGTGGATTGAAATTCCTTAACATGGACTGTAGGCGGCTAACGCCGCAACTGTTCCTGTAGAGCCGACCCCGCCCTGTGCGGGGTAAACTTTATATATGCCCGCTTCACCTTTACCCGCCTTCTTGCCTCTGATCCACGGATTGACCCGCGACCGGCTCGCGGAGGTTTGCCGCGAATTGGATCAGCCGGCCTACCGCGCCCGGCAAATCTGGGACTGGCTTTATCACCGTTTCGCGGCCGACTGGTCCGAAATGAAAAATCTGCCGCTCAGCTTGCGGCAGGCGCTCGCCCAACGCCTGGCGCTGACCTCGGCCGCGATCGCCGGTTCCCAAAGCGAAGCGGGCATCGGGACCACCACCAAATGGCTGATTGCCCTGCCGGACGGCGATTGGGTGGAGGAAGTTTTGATCCCGGCCCGGGGCCGCACTTGCGTTTGTGTATCCAGCCAGGTGGGATGCAAGTTCGCCTGCGCCTTTTGCGCCAGCGGCAAGGCCGGATTCCGGCGCAACCTGGAGACGGGCGAAATCGTGGGCCAGGTTATAGTCGCCGCCCGCAGTTTGGGCGCCACGCCCTCGAACCTGGTCTTCATGGGCATGGGCGAGCCGCTGGATAATTACGACGCGGTCCTGGCGGCCATCCGGATCATTAACGATGCCGAAGGCTTGAGCCTCGGCGCGCGTAAAATCACCATCAGCACCTGTGGGATTATTCCCGGCATTCAACGCCTTGCCCAGGAAGGCCTTCAGGTGGAGCTTTCGATTTCCCTGCACGCGCCGGACGACGCCCTGCGTTCGCGGCTCCTGCCGGTCAACCGCCAATACCCGTTAAGCGATTTATTGGAAGCCTGCCGCGCATACGCCGCGCAGACCGGCCGGCTGATCACCTTCGAATACACGTTGATCCAGGGCGTCAACGATGCGCCCGAACAGGCCCGCGAGTTGGCGCGCATCCTGCGCCCGATCCATGCGCGGGTGAACCTGATTCCGCTGAGCGCCGTGGCGGAATTCGAGGGGCACGCGCCTCCGGCGCCGGTCATCCGCGAGTTTTTAAATATACTTGAGCGCGAACGGCTGAATGTTACGCTGCGCATATCCAAAGGCGGCGGCGTGGACGCCGCCTGCGGACAACTGCGTCGGCGGCACGTTGTGCGTTAAGCGTGGAGCGGACGGAGTATCGAAGCAAACGCCCAACGCTCAACCCCGAACGTCCAACGCCGAATGGAAGAGTTTATGGAACGTAACTGCTCAGGAGTCATAATTCAGGAGTCAGAATAAGGAACCCGTATAGGCCAGCGAATACGAAGAGAATCGGCGCTAAACACAAGGCCTTGGCGGAATGTCTGTCGCGTTCTTCCGATTCTTACGTATTTTATTCTGTATCCTGAATTCTGACTCCTGACTACCTGAGTTGTTACTATGGAACAATGAATGACGGATTTTGATTCTGCATTTTTCATTTTGAATTTTGCATTTCTTGAAATGACCAACCAACTGACAGCCATCAATTTTTCTTCATCCGCCGCGGCTTTGCCCCCGGAACTGGCGCCGGAGGCGGGGACAAGTTACCTGACGGATGAGTCCCGTCTGCGCGGGCGCGCGGATCGCCTGTTCTTCCCCTCTTCGGAAGCGGAGGTGTCCGCCGTGCTGAAGGCGGCGGCGGACGCCGGCAAATCGGTCACGGTTTCCGGCGGCCGCACGGGGATCGCCGGCGGCGCCGTGCCGGAGGGCGGCTGGCTGATGAGCTTGGACAAGCTGAACCGCCTGACGGCCCTGCGCCACGATCCGGGCGTCAACCGGTTTTTGTTGCATTGTCAGCCCGGAGTCACGCTGGAAACCATCCATGCCGCCGTTGAAAAAAAGCTGTTTCCCGGCGAGGAAACCTGGGACGCCGACTCGCAAGCGGCCTTGCGGCAACTGCGCGCCCAAGGCGCCTGGATGTTCCCGCCCGACCCGACCGAACGCTCCGCAACCCTGGGCGGCATGGCGGCCTGCAACGCTTCCGGGGCGCGCACGCTTTTCTACGGGCCGACGCGCCGGTATGTGGAACGCGTGCGCGCCGTGCTTATGGGAGGCTTGGCGCTGGATGTCGCGCGCGGCGCCGGCGCCGCGGCGCCGGACGGCGCTTTTCGATTGGTGTTGCCGGATGGCACGACGCGCGCGGGGCGAATCCCGGAATATCGCATGCCGGCGGTCAAAAACGCGGCCGGCTATTTTGCGCGGCCGGGTATGGACCTGCTGGATTTGCTGATCGGCTCGGAAGGGACTTTGGCGGTGATCACCGAGCTTATCATCGAGCTGATCCCGGCCCCGGAAACGATCCTGGGCGTAATCGGATTTTTTCCCTCGGAGCCGGAGGCGCTGAATTTTGTGCGCGCCGCGCGCGGTGAAATCGTTTCCGCCGGAACCCCGCCGTTGCCAACGCCGCCCCTGGCGCTGGAATATTTTGACGCAAATGCGCTAAACCTCCTGCGGGATCAGAAAGCGAAGCAAGGAGCGACAAGCGCCATACCGGCCCTGCCGGAAAAGGCGCATACGGCCGTGTATCTCGAGCTGGCCGCCACGGCGGCTAAGCTGGAGTCGGCGGCCGAGGCGCTCCTGGCGCTCTTGGAAGCCTGCGGCAGCTCCGCGGACACGGCCTGGACCGCCATGACCAGCGCGGAAACCGAACGTCTAAAAGCCTTCCGCCACGCCCTGCCGGAAACGATCAACCAGCGCATCGGCGAGCGGGCGCAAAAGATTCCCGGATTAACCAAGCTGGGCGCCGACTTGGCCGTGCCCGACGACGCCCTCTTGAAGATGATGGCCGCCTACCGGGAACTGCTGGATAGCGCCGAGCTGGATTACGTCATCTTCGGCCACATCGGCAACAACCATGTCCACGTCAATATTCTGCCGCGCAGTTTGGAGGAGTATGCCAAAGGCAAAGCGCTTTACCTGGAGCTGGCGCGCAAAGCGCTGGCCTGGGGCGGCACGGTTTCCGGCGAACACGGCATCGGCAAATTGAAGAAACCGCTCCTGCGCCTGATGTATGGCGAGGCCGGCATCGCCGCCATGCGCGCCGTCAAACAAATCTTCGATCCCGCCGGCCTGCTGAACCCCGGCACCCTGTTCGATGCTTAACCTTGCGTTGCGTCCGGCTCAATAACGGCCGCAGGTAGCGGCCGTTTCGTACATGGCCAGCACGTTTTCGGTCGGCGAGTTATCCTGCAGGTGGTGCGTGGGCGAGAAACAGTAGCCGCCGCCGGGCATCATGATCTCCAGCGTTTCGCGGCAGGATTTTACCACGTCCGCCACCGTCCCGAAGGCCACCGGGCCGGCCGTGGAGATACAGCCGTGAAACGCCAGCCGGCCGCCAAACGTTTTTTTCAGATACGCGGGCGACATGTCTTTGGCTTCCGGCTGCAACGTGTCCACAACATGAACCCCCATCCGAATGAACTCTTCATAGGCCCAACTGCTCGACCCGCATGTATGCATCATGACAAAGACATTATAAGCCCGCGCCAAATCGCAGTATTTTTGAAAACGCGGACGGATGTGTTTCTTGAAGATTTCCATGCCGATAATGGGCGCGTTCTGGGAGCCGAGGTCCTCCCCCATCCAGATAAAATCCACTTTCCCTTTGGCCGCCTCAAGAATGCGCCGCGTCACCTCGATCTGAATGCCCATGCGGCGGTCGGCAAGAAGCAAGCCGGCGGGATCGTCCGTGATCAGGTCCACCAGCGTTTGTTCCATACCCCGCAGCATGCCGTTGCCGTTGATGATGTCGCCATAACCGCCGGAACCGTTGATCGCGTATTGCTCGAACTGCGCGCATTCGGCGAAAATTTTAGAATAGTCGAAATCGTCGGGATTGGGCATAGGCCAGTTGGCGACGGTCTCCTCGTCGGCATCCTGGAGCGGGAAATCGCAATAATCCCAATAGCCGCCGCTTTCATGTTCGATCCAGCGTGTCCGGATGCCCCAGTTCGATACTTGGCGTTCCGGCAGATCGGGATGCAGTTTCGGCCCCACGTAAGGCGCGCTCACGCCCCTGAAATCCACGCCAAGCGCCTTCCTCAGACCCTCGTCATCGCCGGCCTGAAGTTTGAAATGCGTCAACAGCCGTTGATGAATACCGGGATTGGCCGCATAGTCGATCGGGACACGATCCGCCGCCCGATTGGCAAAAGTTGTCAGCACGCGTTCCTTCGAAGTCATGGCCCCTCCATAAACATGAGCGGCGTTTGATCGTCGTGATTCTTGATCCGGGGATCGGCCCCAGCCTTCATCAAGACTTCGGCCATCTCCATCTGGCCGCCCCAGACCGCCATGAACAAGGCGGTGTCGCCATAAAGATTTTGCACATTGACATCGCTGCCGGCCGCCAGCAGGTCTTTCACCAGGTCGAGATTGTTCCTTTCGGCGGCGAGCATCAGCGACGTATAGCCCTCGGCATTCCGCGCATTAACATCGGCGCCGTTCGCAAGCAAGTTCTTGACCGCCGCGCGGTCTTCGCCGGCTACCGCCGTATGAAGCGCAGTGGCGCCAAACTCGTCCCGCTTTTCCATATCCTCCGGATTACCAACAACGGGCGGAACCGCCGTTGACGCCGCTTTCGTCGCCGCCGGCGCGGCATTCACGACCGGGCTTGCCTGCTTCTGCGCCGGCAGGCTTGCCGCCTGACTCCGGACCTGGATTTCCTTGCCGCGATCCTTGACTGCGGGAGGGGTATCCTCTTTAGCGTTCGCGGCTTTGATTTCTCCGGATGCCAACGCCTCCGGCTTGGCCTTGTCCGGTTGCTTCGAACCACGGAAGAACCACACTGCGCCCAAACACAGAGCCAAGACCAAGACAACCCAAATCGCGTTTTTTTTCATAGACAGCACCTCATGCTTGTTTAAAACAATACTTTTAACACTGGCGTCCCATAGGGACGCCAAGACTGTAGGCGTTTAGGCCGTAGGCTGTAGGTCGGAATCAATAAAACACATTGGCAAAAAACCGGAACTGAAGTTTGCAAAACATCAGTAAAGTTTTCGTTTTCCCCGTGATTTTACCACAGTCTACCTGCCCGCAGTGCTTCGCTCAGCGATGCAGGCGGGCAGCCCTCAGCCTGAGCATCCTATGGGATGCTATTGACTTTTAAAATACATCAAGTCGTTTATTCAAGCCCTTTGACACTCTTTTTTTCCAATAGAGCAGAACCCGTCATGAAAAACAAGCTTAATATGGTCGCACTGTGTCCGAGTCAAGTGTCGGTTTTTGCGGAGGGTCAATTCCGGGCGGATGGGAAACAAACGCGAACCGGCGTCGAGATGGTGACGACGCCTCTGATCCCATGGTCTAACGCGGACAGGCCCGCAACCCAAAGATTTTTTACCACGAAACACACAAAACACACGAAAGTTCAGCAAAATAATATTACAGACTCTATTTTCTTATATTGTAACTGCTCAGGAGTCAGAATTCAGGAGTCAGCCCGCCTGCAACGCTGTGCCCTGCCCGCAGTGCTACCCCGCCTGCAACGCTGTGCGTAGCACTGCGGGCAGGGCACAGCGTTGCAGGCGGGGTAGCACTGCGGGCAGGTAGTCAGAATAAGGAACCCGTATAGGCCAGCGAATACGAAGAGAATCGGCGCTAAACACAAGGCCTTGGCGGAATGTCTGGCGCGTTCTTCCGATTCTTACGTATTTTATTCTGTATCCTGAATTCTGACTCCTGACTACCTGAGTTGTTACCTTATATTGAAAAACAGAATCTGATCTTCATCCATTTCGTGTGTTCCGTGTGTTTCGTGGTTATCTTGTTATTCTTTGCGGTTCCTGGTGTCTGAGGTACTAAGGCACGACCTGGATCGTCAGGGGCGCGGAAGCCACTGTGGCGCCCTGGTTGTCCGTCACCCAGGCGGTGTACACATGTACGCCCTCGCCCACATTGTTGAGCGTGATACCGTATGGCGCCACCCCATCGGTTGCCGATAGGACGCCATCCTGGTAAAATGCCACTTGCCGCACGGCTCCGTCAGCGTCCGCCGCCGTCGCGTTCAACGTCACGCTGGCCGGCGCCGTGTTGGCGAGACCGGTTTGCGGACTGCTTAGGCTCACCGTGGGCAGGCTGTTGGCGGGGGGCGTCGTAAGGCTGACATGGTCGAAGGTGGCCGTGTACAACGGCCCGCCCCCGGCGGTAAGCGCCAATCCGACGTTAA
>JBAZEM010000015.1:35680-69587 GCA_041653875.1 Kiritimatiellia bacterium | reverse complement strand
GCCGGCGAGCACGGAGCTTGCGGCAAGCGCCACAGCGGATGCCGCGCGGGGTGGACAGATCATTCGGGCGGCATTTTACTGCGATGGGATCTTGGTGGGTATAGATCAGAGCGTGCCGTTTGTCATAGTGCACGATTATCTGGCGGTCGGCAGTCATATCTGCCGGGTGCGCGTGACGGACGACCTGGGGGCCACAGTCGAGTCGGCGCCGATCACGGTGACGGTGGGCGTGGATTATGGCGGGGCATTGCCCGCCGGCTGGACTTACCAGGACATCGGTGCGGCGCCGTTTGCCGGCCGGGCCGGATATTCTGAGTCCGACGGCAGGTACACGATCAGTTCCTCCGGCTATGCGGTATATAGCACGAACGATGCCTTCGGGTTTGCCTGGACAAGCTGGGTGGGTGACGGTCAGATCGTGGCGCGTGTGACCAGCAGGCAGGGATCCGGCATGGCCGGGGTGATGATGCGCGACGGGTTGGCGTCCAACGCCCGCCATACACTGATGACTTTGCACTCCGGATACATTTATTGTTATCGCCGGACCGAAACCGGGGGCGCCACGACGGGGGTCTTTGGCGGGTATTCGTATCCCGGCGCGCCGTACTGGGTGAAGCTGGTGCGGTCCGGCGACTCGGTGAGCGCTTTCCGTTCCACCGACGGCGCGAACTGGGTGTTTATGGGAACAACGGTCATGGACCTGCCGAACACAATTAACGTCGGATTGGCGCTTACCGCCGGGGGCGGGCCGTTGTACACGGCCACCTTCGATAATGTCAGCATCGGGCCCTGACGGAGCCGTGTTGCAGAAACCAAGAATTTCGACAGGATTAACAGGATTGAGAATAAAACTAAAAAACGAGCATCATGGTCTTGTTCGTGACACAGGTTTTTAAATCCTGTTAATCTTGTTAATCCTGTCAAAAGACTTTTTGGTTGCGGGCCTGTCCGCGTTAGACCATGGGATCAGAGGCGTCGTCACCATCTCGACGCCGGTTCGCGTTTGTTTCCCATCCGCCCGGAATTGACTCTCCGCAAAAACCAACACTTGACTCGGATACTGTGCAATCATATTATATCGGAAGTAATGCAAGGTAGTCAGAATTCAGAATAAGAGCCCCAGCGAAGACATGTTGCCCAGCTTGCGGGGCCTGATTTGATGCATAGGGAATTTTCCGCCATTGGCGGATCCGCCACCCGCCGTCGCCCAAGGGGCTATGGTGGGCCAGCCGGCGGACAATCCGATGTAGAGCCGGTTTTCCTCCAGAGGCGGATCCGCCTCCGGCGGAATACCGGCTATCCTATGCCGAAGATAGCCGACGTAAAGTCGGCTCTACATGAAAAAATCGCCCCGCTTTGCGGGGCCTGATTTTCAATCACAAACGGTTGACATAAAATTCGGTCGCGGATTTAAAAACAAACAAAAACAAACGAAGGAGTTATGCCATGCAAAAAACGATTCAACGATGCTATGCGTTCTCGACAAAGATTGTCGTAGCCGCGATGCTGGCCTTGACGGCGGCGACCGTTCACGCGCAGTACACGGGCAGTTACCAGACCATTACCATCAAGGATGGCGTGATCAGTAATCATCCCGGCCCTTACTACGTGGGGGGAACGGTTGCGGACAGGTGGGGCAATGTGCTGATCGTCACGAATGCCGGGCAACTTTTCATTACGAACAGCGTTTGGGGCCAGGGGTTTCTGGGTGGGCACGCCACCAGCAGTAATAATACCGCTGTGGTTACCGGGTCAGGCAGTATTTGGAGTAATAGTGGCAGTCTCTATGTGGGTACCGCCGGCGGCGCGAATAACCAATTGACGATCGCCGATGGCGGCACGGTGTATAACGCCGCCGGCACGGTCGGCTATTCTGGCGCCAACAATATGGCGCTGATCACCGGGACGGGCAGTGTCTGGAATGCTACCGCCTTAACTGTGGGTAACGTAGGCGTGGGCAGCCGCCTGACGATTTCCAATGGCGGCGCGGTGGTGAATACTGGGGCAGGTACAATCGGCAATGCGGCCAGCGCCTCCAACAGCATGGTGCTGGTCACCGGGTCAGGCAGCGTTTGGCGCTCCACTGGCATCGATTTTGGCGGCGGTACCGATGGCAGTGCTGACAGCAAATTGACGATTGCCGACGGCGGCGCGGTGTATAATTCCGGCAACATCAGGCTCGGCGCCCACGGCAACACCATGCGCAACACGGTCCTGATTACCGGTGCAGGCAGTGTTTTGAGCAATGGCAACTTTACCGTGAGCTTTAGAAGCACGGTGGGCGGCAATCAACTGATAGTCGCCGATGGCGGCACGGCGTATAACGCCGCCATCATTGTGGGTTCGCAAGGAACTGGCAACCAACTGACGATCACCAACGGCGGCACAGTGTATGCCACTTCAACCTCCCTTGCCGACACTACCGCCACCAGTAACAACACGGTGCTGGTCGCCGGCGCGGGCAGTGTCTTGACCAATAGCGGTATTCTCTATGTTGGCTCCGTAGGCGTGGGCAACCAGATGACGATCGCCGATGGCGGCACGGTGTATAACGCCGCCGGCTATATCGGCTTTACCGGCGCCGCCGTCAAAAGCAATACGGTGTTTGTCAGCGGGCGCGGTTCGGTTTGGCGCACGACCGGGAATTTGCTTGTGAACAACGCCGGAACCGGGAACGGTTTGATCATGAGCAACGGCGGCGTGGCCTCGGTGTCGGGGAGCGTCGTAATCAATCCGACCGGGTATATCACGAATTACGTGACGGGAATCGCCGGCGGGCTGGACATGGCGGCGGGGAAAACCTTGACCCCGACCAACATGGGCATCTTCTTTGTCGCCGAACCGACCGAGACCGGTCCTTTCTGGGGATTGCGCTGGCAGGGAACCAATGCTGTTGCCACCTTGCGGGGTTATACCAATTCCGGCGCGTTGAGGATCGACTTCACGGCCTTGCCGGAGTATTGGCGCAAAAAAGCCTCGGACCCGATTTTCTATGACGGCGCGAACACATACATCGGTTTTAACGTCACGCATATCCCGGTGAAAGGCACCATCGTCTCCGTATGGTAACACGGCGTTCGCCTGTATCGGATCGTTGCCGGGCCATGCTGTGACAAGGATTGAAGCGCCGTATTCCAGCCTTGGCTTCCCAGTCAATCTGTGGTAATCGAACCTCCGTCGTTCGATTGTCGCAGGCCGGCAACCGTTAATTCAAAGGCGCAACAAAGCGGTCCTTGCATGCTCACCGTTTCCAATCTCGGCAAATCTTACGGTGCGCGCGCCTTGTTCCGCGGCGTGTCGTTTCATGTAAAAACTTCCGACCGGATCGGATTGGTTGGGCCAAACGGATCGGGCAAATCGACCCTGTTCCGCCTGATCCTTGGCGACCTGGAAGCTGACGAAGGCACGGTGGCGTTCCGGAGTCGCGTGGCGCTGGGATACCTTCCCCAGGAAATCGAACCCAGCGGACACGAAACGGTACTTGAACTGGCGACAACGGTTTCGCCGGAAATCGCGGCCTTGCGGAACACCTTGCGCGCGCAACCGCCGGACAGCGAAGCCTGGCATGCCACCCAGGCGCGTCTGGACGAATGGCGGCTCTACGAGTTGGAACCGAAAGCCCGTCGGATCCTGGCCGGGCTGGCCTTCCGTCAATCGGATTTCCAGCGGTCGACGGGCACGCTCAGCGGCGGATGGATCATGCGCGTCCACCTGGCGCGCCTGCTGGTGCAGGAACCCGGCTTGCTGATGCTGGATGAACCCACCAATCACCTGGATATCGAATCTTTGATCTGGTTTCAGGATTATTTGCGGACCTATCCGGGCGCCATCCTGATGATCTCCCACGACCGCGAATTGCTCAATCAGCTGGTCGGCAGTATTTTCGAAATCGCCCAGGCCCGTATCGTCCGTTACCGCGGCAATTACGACGACTATGTGAAGCAGCGCGCCATGCGCCAGGAACAGCAATGGGCGGCTTATAAGAACCAGCAAAAGGAGATCGCGGCCCTCCGGCAGTTTGCCGACCGCTTCCGCGCCAAGGCCACCAAGGCCGCCCAGGCCCAAAGCAAGCTGAAGCAAATCGAACGCATGGAGAAAATAGAGGCGCCCGCCGACATGGATCGGACGATCGCGTTTCATTGGCCCCAGCCGCGGCGCGCCGGGTTGAAAGTTGTTGCGCTGACCGATGTCCATCAGGCCTACGGTCCGGTCGTGGTGTATCGGGGATTGAATCTTAACGTCGAACGCGGCCAGCGCACCGTGTTCGTTGGGCCGAATGGCTCGGGTAAATCCACCCTGCTGAAACTGATGGCCGGCGCGATCCCGATCCAGAGCGGCCGCCGCGAACTCGGCCTGCACGTCAAAGTCGGTTACTACGCCCAGCATCGCATCGATATGCTCAATGCCGGACGGACGGTGCTTGAGGAAGCGCTCGACGCTTCCCGGCCGGTGGGCGAACAAGCCGCGCGCTCCGTTCTGGGGGCTTTCCTGTTTCGTGGCGACGATGTGTTCAAGCGCGTCTCCGTGTTGAGCGGCGGCGAAAAGAGCCGGCTGGCCCTCGTCAAACTGTTGCTCGATCCGCCGAACTTCCTGCTGATGGACGAGCCCACCACCCATCTCGACATGGCCAGTATCGAGGCCCTGATCGGCGCCCTTCGGGAGTATAAAGGCACTCTGCTGTTCATCAGTCACGATGTGTATTTCATCCGCTCCATTGCCACCACCGTTTTACATATCCATGCCGGGCGGCTGACGCCATATGCCGGCGATTACCAGTATTATCTCGATCGCTCGAAAGCGCTCTCCGAACGGGCCGCCCTGACGGACGGCGGCCGATTGGCCGATGCCCGCCCGGTTGAGCCGGGGGCTCCGACGCGCAAGACCCAGCGGCGTCTTGAGGCGGAAACACGGCAGGCGCGCTCGAAAAACCGCCGGGAACACGAAAAGAAGCGTTCCTGTCTGGAAGCGGAAATCGAGCGTTTTGAGACGCGGCAGAAAACGTTGACCGCCCAATTGGAAAATCCGGGCACCTACACCACGCCCGGGAAACCGATGGAACTGAACCGCGAACTGACGCAGGTGGTGGAATCCCTGAAGATCCTGTATGCCGAGTGGGACCAGGCGGCCGCCGGTGAGGAAGGGAAAATGGTCGATGGTTAATGGTCAATGGCAGATGGGAAACAAATCGCCGAACAGGGCCTGATCCAATATTTGCTTTGTTCTGTGCTCCATCAACCATTGACCATTTCCCATTGACCATTCCGATTTATGGATCCTGTCATTCATCCAGCGTGGATCGTTCGACCCTATGCCGCCGGCGACCGGGCGGCGGCGCGCCGGATTTGCTGCGACACAGCCGATGCGGGAAAGCCGGTGGAAGGGTTTTTCGGGGATCGCGAATTGATTGCCGACCTGTTGATGAATTATTATACCGACTTCGAGCCCGAGTCGGCCTGGGTGGCGGAGCAAGCCGGTGGCGAAGTGGTGGGCTATCTGACCGGCTGCCGCGACACCGGCCGATTCAGGCGTATCATGTCCCGGCGGATTGCGTTGCGGGCCTTATTCAAGGCGTTTTTGAGGGGGACCTGGTGGACCGCGTCCACGCGGCGCTTGGTGCGTTGGAATCTGCCGATCTGGTGGCGGGCGCTGGGCCATCCGGCCGTGCCGTTATCCGGATATCCCGCCCATCTGCATATCAATTTGCGGATGGAGGTGCAGGGACAGGGGATTGGCCGAAGGCTGACTAATCGATTTCTGGACCAGTTGCGCGCGGAGGGTGTTCCCGGCGTTCATTTGAGCGCGCGGGAGGATAATACCGCGGCGCTTGCGTTTTTCGAAAAAATGGGGTTCGCGCGCATAGACCGGCGGCCGTTCATGCGGACCGGGCCGGGGGTGGACGATATGCGTTATGCGGTGATCATGGCGCAATCGCTGAAATAGCGATACGCGGACGATGCCCTCAACCTAAACAAAACAAACCTCACCACAGAGGCACAGAGAGACTTCTCCGCACGTGTTCTCTTCCGACCGATCGTTGTGTGGAGCGGGAAGGAGATTAAGGAGACGGCGTCTTTCTCCGTGCCTCTGTGTCTCTGTGGTGAATCCCTGGTAAAGAATCCTCGCTTATGACCGGAATCATGGCGTCAGGCGCAGGGCGTCCCCCCCGTGCTTGCGCAGTTTTTCCGCCAACTTCTTATTGTTGGCGTCGATGCGATAACTTCGTTCCCACCACGTCAGGGCCTGGGTTTCGTTGCGCAGCGCGGACCAGACGTCGCCCAGGTGCTCCATGATCGTCGGGTCATCCGGCATAAAATAATAAGCGGACTGCAGGCAGTCCAGGGCTTCCGCAATCCGGCCCTGTTTATACCTGATCCACCCGAGTGTGTCGAGGAAGGCGCCGTTGTCCGGATCGCAATCCAAGGCCTGCCGGATATATTCCAGGGCCTGATCGAGGTGGACGCCTTTTTCGGCCCACATGTAAGCCATGTAATTGAACGCTTCGGCGTTTTCGGTGTCCAACCGTATTGCGCGCTGGAGCAGGTTTTCGGCCCGCTCGAATTGGCCGGCGCGCTCGCAGGCCGCGCCGTAATTGAAATAGAACATGCTGTCCGGCAACAAGCCGGACCCGGGCGATCGCGCGGCCAGCGTCGCAACCCGTTCGTAGGCGCTGACGGCCGCAGGGTAGATTTGGGCCCGGCTGTTCAGCAGTCCAAAGTAATACCAGCTTACGGGATCTTCGGGATTTGCAAGCACCGCCTCGTCCATTACATTCAAGGCTTCATCCAGGTCGTGCATGCCGATGTAAAGAAAAGCTATGCGGATGTAGGCTTCGCGCAGACCCGGGTTCTGCTCCAGCCCCTTTTCGTACAAGGCGATGGCGGTGGCATACATTCGGTTTCGCTGGGCAATCTCCCCGAAATTCAGGAAGTGCCGGGAATCCGGGAAGCGTTCGTTGTCGCGCAAAAGCAGGTTCTGCAGGCGCACAAAACTATCGAGCGCCTCCAGCGGCTGTTGGTTCCGCAGATAATACGCGGTCAGCATCTCAATCAATTTTTTATCTTCCGGGAACCGTTTCAGCCCGTTTTGCAGGGTCTGGCCGGCTTTGGCCGGCGCCGTCTGCATGTAATAAAACGCCAGTTTCAAATAGGGGGCCGAAGCGGTTGGATTGGTATCCACGGCGGAGCAAAAACTGGCCAGGGCCGCGTTGGTGTTTCCCAACGTTTCGTAAAGTTCGCCCAGATAAAATTGGACTTGTGAATTTTCGGGCTCCCGTCCGATCACCACTTTCAGCGTTTCAACCGCTTTTTCCTTTTGGCCGAGCGCCATGTAACACATGGCCAGTTTCTTCTGCAGTTGAATGGAGTCCGGCAAGCGGGTCGTTAATTTTTGGAAGACCGCCAGGGCTTTATCCGTTTGCCGGTTAATCAGGTACAGGTCGCCCAAGCGTTCCTGGTATTGCAGGGAGGCCTCGTCCGGTGGAAGATCGGCGGCTTCTTCGTAATAGGATATCGCCTTGGCGCCGTCGGGGGAGGGGATGGCCGGCGCATTCGCGATTTTTTGCGCGCACATGTCGCCCATTAATCGAAGAACCGGCAGTTTGTCGGCGGCTTTTTTGCGCGCCGTTTCGAGCACGGCGCGCGCGCGGACTTCGTCGCGCGCCGCGAGATAAAGATAGGCCAACTGGATATAGCCCTTGGCGTTGGCGGGTTCGAGATCGATGGCCCGCTGGGCGGCCTTGACAGCCTCCGCCGGCCGGTTCAGCGCCTGGTAAACCTGGGCCAGGTAAAGATGAGCTTCCACCGAACGAGGATTGTGCCGGCAGGCATCCTCCATGACGGCAATGGCTCGGTCATTTTGCCCCTGTTTGATATAAAGCACCGCCGCGCGCACATAAAGGGCGGCGTAATCCGGTTTCTCTTCCAGTGCGCGGCGGTAACTATCTATGGCCGCTCCGTTCGCGAATCCTTCCCGCAGAATTCCCATGCTGAAATCGGCCAGGGCCCCGGCCATGGCCGCATGTTCCGCGCTTAGCGCCAAGTCAGCCGGAAGGACGACGCGCGTGCTTGCCGGGGAAAGGCCGGAATCACCGACGCCGAGGCTCTGACAACCGGCGGAAAAACAAAGCCCGGCGCCCAGCAGGACGGACGACAGACACCGGACGACAGACGATGGACAACTCGGAATCCACCGGCGGATTTTATTTGTTGATGTTTTTATGGCGATTGGCTTTCAATCGCTTGCGGCGTTTGTGTTTGGACATTTTCTTGGCGCGCCATTTTTTCAGTGAGCCCATGGATTCTTCCTTTCTTTTTTACGCAACGATTTTATTAAGTGGAATTTCGATAATCCCTTCCGCGCCGGCGGCTTTCAGGCGCGGCATTATCTCCCGCACGACCTTTTCCTCAACCACCGATTCGATCGCGATCCACCCCGTCGCGCTGAGTTGATTGATGGTGGGCGCGTGCAGGGCCGGCAGAACCTTGACGATGGCCCGGACGGCTTTGCGCCGCGCATTCATCTTCAAGAGCACGCGCGTCTCCGCCATCAGGGCGCCCTTCAACAGCAGGGCGATTTGCTCGATTTTTTCCCGCTTCCAGGTGTTTTTCCAGGCCGCCTTGTTGGCGATAAATTTGGTCGTGGATTCCAGCACGGTCTCGACGATGCGCAGATTATTGGCCCGCAGCGAGGAGCCGGTTTCAGTCAATTCCACAATGGCGTCCACCAACTCGGGGGCCTTGACTTCCGTGGCGCCCCAGGAAAATTCGATCTCGGCGCGCACACCCCGCTTTTCAAGGAAACGGCGTGTCAGACCGACGGCCTCGGTGGCAATCCGTTTGCCTTGCAGGTCGGCTATCGCGCGAATGGGGGAATCGTTGGGAACGGCCACGACCCAGCGCACGGGGCGCAACCCCTGCTTGGCGTAGATCAGGTCGGCGATTTCAACGACCTTGGAATCGTTCTCCATGATCCAGTCGTAGCCCGTGATCCCGGCATCCAGGAGTCCGTGCTCGACGTAGCGGCTGATCTCCTGCGCGCGGATGAGGCGCGCTTCAAGGTTCGGGTCGTCGATGTTCGGAATATAGGAACGCGAGCCGACTGCGACCGAGAAACCGGCTTTTTTCATGAGCAGAAAGGTGGCTTCCTGCAAACTGCCTTTTGGCAAACCCAAGACTAATTTATTCATGATGGTGTTCCATTTACGGCGCTTGTAAAATAGCACGCATTATATCGCGCGCCAACGTCTTGTCCATACCGAAAGCGATCGCCCTAATCCGCGCGCCGTCACGCGCGGATCGATGCGATGACCTGCCGGATCGCGGCGGGGTAGGCGAGGTGTTCCTGCTCCTGGATGCGCGCGTGGAGGGATTCCGCGGTGTCCCCCTCCAGCACGGGCACGGTCCGCTGGAGAATAATCGGGCCGGTATCCGTGCCCTCGTCCACATAATGCACCGTACAGCCTGTGACTTTGACGCCATAGGCCAGGGCCTGCTTCCAGGCTTCCAGACCCGGGAAGGACGGCAGGAGCGACGGGTGAATGTTTACGATTCGCCCCGCGAAAGCCTGCAACAGGCGCGGTTTGACGATCATCATGAACCCGGCCAGCACGACCAGTTCGGCGCCATAATGACGCAGGCGGTCAATGGTCTGTTGTTCGGCCGCTCCGTCCAGCTTGGTTCGGAAAGGGGCGGGGTCGATGTATTCGGCCGGGATACGCATTTGCCGGGCGCGCTCAAGGATAAAGGCATCCTTGACATTGGAGAGCACGCAGACAATCTTGGCATCCAGCCGGCCGGCGTCGATGGCCTCGGCCATCGACTGGAAATTGGAGCCGCGCCCGGAACCCAGCACCGCGAGAGCCGTTGGTGTCGTCGTCATAACGCATAACCATATCATCCGGGGTGCGGGTCTGCAAGGTTGAAGCAGGCTGTAGTCCGTAGACTGAATCTAAAACAAAGAGGATAGCGCAAAGCGGCGGGGATTGTGGGCCAAAAAAACAGACGCATTTTTGTGAAGTGTGCGGTTTTGCTGTTTACAGCCTGCAATCACACGGCCTACGGTCTGCCGTCGTCGGTCTTTCTTGACTTGTCGTTATCCGGCGATAGAGTGTCAGGCACGCGGCAACGGGCGATTAGCTCAATGGTAGAGCGCTACCTTTACACGGTAGATGTTACAGGTTCGAGTCCTGTATCGCCCACGTCCGCCTGCTGCTCCGCCTGCGGCGCGACAAGCCACAGCGGTTCTGTCGAACCGCAGCTACACGAAAGCAGTGTAGCGGCCGTTCGATAGAACGGCATGGTGCGGACTACACCAAATAGCCACAGCGGTTCTGTCGAACCGCAGCTACACCAAAACAGTGTAGCGGCCGTTCGATAGAACGGCATGGTACGGACAATCCCGCCGGGTCAGGGGGCCCGGCCTGCAAAGATGCTGTGGGCCCGGCGCCATCAAATTTTTTCGCGATCGCGTCAGCAATTCTCATTATGGCGTTTTGTCGTCAGTCAATATGTCATCCCGAGCGAAGTCGAGGGATCTCAATTCGTGCGTAACACGTTATGCTGTAGATTCTTCGACTTTCCGCCACAGGTTGCTTGCCCCGCTCATAGCGGGGTGCGGCGGCGGTCGCGGCGCGTAGCGCCCCTCCCACAAGAAGAAATCTGTCTTACACCCGTGTCATGACGAACAAGCGCCCCTGATCCTCGCCTAAGACCGGCGGACTGTTTTACGAACGCGCTTTTCGCCCTGTGCCCGCACGGCGGTCGAGGCCGCCCGCCCTCCAGGAGGATCATCGCGTGAATCTCGATAATGGTTCATGGAGGGCGACGGGCCCCGTCGCCGTACGGGCGCGTGGTTCACGCTGGGTTCTTGGCAAGATGGCGCATCCTTAGGCAATGATTCTGGAAACGCGATGATGGCTTGTTTAATCCGCGGAAAAGCGCTAAAAACTACAGCGCAGCACATTTGTCGAAGATTACGGAAGGAAATCATCCATGACTTTAACGAAATATTCCATTGGCATCGGCGACCGGTTTGGGCGGCAGGGAGCGGCCCAGTTGGATGCCCTTTTGCGGGCGCAGGCGGCCGGCGTTACGATCACGCCGGTATGGAACAAGTCGAATCGGGAGCATCAGATCATCGGCACGACGCCGGCCGATACGCGCCGCTCCGCCGATCGGGCGGTGCGCGCCCGGAATTGGGGGGGGGCGTATTTTGTGGATGCCGACCATATCGGCCCGAAAAACGTGGGCGCCTTTATTGAGGCCTGCGATTTTTTTACGCTGGATGTGGCCGAATCCATCGGGCAACCGCCGGACCCGGCGGATCTGGCCGCCTTTATTAAAGGCCAGCGCCGCTTTGTCGGCCGGCTGAACATTCCCGGCCTCGACGCAAATATGGACGTCACGGCGGCCCAACTCGAACAGGTCGGCAACACATACTTGGCCGCGGTGAAGGAGGCCGCCCGTCTTTACCGGCAGATTGCCTCCGCCAAAGGGACGTCCGCCTTTGTGGCCGAGGTCTCCATGGACGAATGCGATACACCCCAGTCGCCGTCGGAACTTCTGCTGATCCTGGCCGCGCTGGCGGCCGAGCGCGTGCCGGTGCGGACCTTGGCGCCGAAATTCACGGGGCGTTTCAACAAGGGCGTGGATTATGTCGGCGACGTGGCGCAGTTTATGCGCGAATTCGAAATGGATTTGGCCGTGGTGCGCTATGCGCGCGAGCAGTTGGGCCTGCCGGCGTCCTTGAAGCTCAGTGTCCATTCCGGGAGCGATAAATTTTCGTTATATGCCCCCATGCACCGCGCCTTGAAGCGCTTCGACGCCGGGCTCCACCTGAAAACGGCGGGCACCACCTGGCTGGAGGAATTAATCGGCCTGGCGGCCGCCGGCGGCGATGGGCTGGCGCTGGCCGGGGATGTTTACGAACGGGCGCTGGCGCGCTTCGATGAGCTATGCCGTCCGTATGCCACGGTCATCGATATCGACCGCCATCGCCTGCCGGCGATAGCCGAGGTGCGCGCTTGGAGCGGCGAGCGTTTTGCCGCGACCTTGCGGCACGATGAACGTTGCCCGCATTACAATCCGCACTTCCGTCAGCTCCTGCACGTCGGCTACAAGATCGCCGCCGAAATGGGCGCGCATTATCTCGATGCGCTGGCGCGCTTCGAGCCGGTGATCGCCAGGAACGTGGCGGAAAACCTGTGGGATCGGCACATCCGCCCGGTGTTTCTCGGCGTCTGAGACAAAAAAACAATATGTTGTAATAGCAAGAGTAAGAGAGGATTAACTACGAAACACACGAAATACACGAAATGGATATAGAAAATATACTGAGTAATTATCTTTCGTGTGTTTTGCGTGTTTCGTAGTTGAAAATCTTTGGGTTGCGGACCTCCGCATTACCCTCAAGTGCTCATATCCGCGCCATCCGCGTTATCCGCGGTGAAGAATCCAATCCTCATCCTATTTCTGCATTCTGCATTCTACATTCTGCATTTCTTCCCGCGGCGCCACAATTACCTTGCCGCAAAAGACGCCCAGATCGGATGGAAAGCCGGCTTTGTGAGGATTCCATGCCGGCCGGACTTGAATGCGCAGCCACGCCTCGCGGTTTTTCCCGGGCGGCAGGGGTAATATCTGCCATTGCCAGGCGCCGGGACGTAAAAACAAGGACGATTGCCATGGGCCGGCTTCATCAATAAGCGTCAGTGACGGTGGCGCGCCATCCGCATCCGTGCCGGGCGCCGGGACAAACACCAGCATAAACATATATCCCGGCGCCGTGGCCGGCGTCAGGATGGCGGCATCCGCGCGCGCCCAGCGGCCTTTCAACGGCGGCATAACTTCCTGACGCATGCTTTTGGAAAACCCGGCGGAGATGGAGACCACGTTCGTTTCGGTTTGCAAAAACGCGGCGGCGATGAAAAGCGGCGAGCGCGCCGAGATCGTAAGCGCATTCGATGCCGGTGTCATCGTCGGCCGGCAGGCATAGAACCAGCATCGGTCGTCCAGCCGCTGGAATTGGGCGCCGCCCCACTCCGGCGGCGCGGCGCGCTCGGCGTTTATCGCGGGCGACATGGGGTGGGGGTCTGAAAAATAAATCACAAAAAACAATTCGCTCAAATTGGATTCCAGATTGCCGGGAATCGTCAGGCTGACCTGTTCGCCCGCCGAAAGTGCTATGCCTTCCATGACGGGTTTATCGACGCGCACGTTGGCGAAATGGCGCAAGCCCATGTTGCCGCTTTCCAGCGGGAGCGTCATGGCGTTGGTTAATAAAATGGCCGGGCGCGCGCCGTCTTTCAGCGCCATGCGATAGAGGCTCAGCGATAACTGCATTTCCTGAATGCGCGTCGGCAGAGCGTTGTAGGCTTGCTGTAATTTTCGGTCTTTGAAAACCGCCTTCTTCACCAGGCTGAAATCGAAACGGTCGCTCCGCGGCGTTTGGAAGGGGGTCGTGAAAAAGGCCGGCCGATCCGGGGCGGCGCGCATAATCGTTTCCCAGGCGCGTTCCGCGGCGCTGTAATCGTTCTTGCGTTCATTGTCGAGTCCCAGGGCGGTAACGCCGAACATGTGTTCCAGGGGCGCCGTGATGCGCGAATATTCGCCCAGTAGAATGCCGTGATCCTGCTGGATGGTCCTGGCAAACGGGGCCAGAAAACGCAGGAAGCCGCGGTGTTCGACCATGGCAACCAGATGTCCGCGCTGGGTCAGGCCCAGCAGGCAGATGAGAGCCGCCAGGGCGGGAGCGAGCCAGGCGGTCCAGGGCCGGCCCGGCCATTCCGGCAGGCGGGTTGCCACGGCCGTCAAACACAGGGCCGACATGGGAACGACCGCCAAAAGAAAGTAGCGGGTCATCATAAAATCCCGCATTGTGCCGGCCAGGGCGACCGCGGGCA
The DNA here is from genome assembly GCA_041653875.1 of Kiritimatiellia bacterium. Taxonomy (GTDB): domain Bacteria; phylum Verrucomicrobiota; class Kiritimatiellia; order JAAZAB01; family JAAZAB01; genus VSJD01. Next base: position 55,690 of record JBAZEM010000015.1, on the reverse strand, counting down.
ATACGGTCAGCGCCAACACGATCCGCTCCGAACGCCATAGCCGGTCTCCGGTCAGCCAGACAGCCCAGCCGGCAAGGGTAAGCAGTGCCATCGGCATGGAAACCATGTTGGCGAAAGTCTGCCAGTCGGTCAGAACATTATAGTTTGCGACGATGTTTCCCGGGATTGGAAACGAGCCCATGCTTTCACGGTTGAAATGTACGTTGACTATGAACAGTGCGCCGGCCGTTGCCAGCGTCGCCGCCAGCCATACGGAAACACCATGGGCTGCCTTGCCCACAGCCGTGGTTTCATTCCGCTTTCGATTCATGGCCAGACTGGTTCCCGCCAGAACCGCAAGGCCCAGCGCCCAAAAAGGCCAGTAATCGAAAGCGGCTTCGAAAAACCGCTGAACGCGATAATAATCCGTGACGTACCTGGTTTCACCATAAAACAATAACAGCATCCCCAGCGCCATCGGCGGATAAAGAAGGAAGTCCGCGCGGCCCCGCAGGATCGCAAACCCAACGGCGATGGCCGCCGGAATGACCAGATACCAGGCGGTGATGTGAAAGAACGGCGCGGCGCCAATACATAGCGCGCCGAGTAGAATATCCCACCATTGCCGCCGGTCGCGCGCCTGCCAGGCCGACAGTAACAAAGCCAGTCCGGCGAAAAACATGAATCCGGCGATGATCTCCGGGCGCGCGCAGCGGGCATGCCACAAGGTCAGGGGATTCAATAAATAACAACCGAACGCGATCAATCCGGCTTGCGCGTGGACCAGCAGGCGGGAGGCCAGCGTCATCAAGACGAGTCCCGTGAACAAGGCGAACAAGGGGACGACATAAAGCGACCAGGAATTGTTGCCCAGCCGTGTGACCACGCTGATCAGCAGGGGATAAGCGGGCTGAAAATGAGGTCCCAGGATGGCGGCGTCCTTGTTGACCACCCACAAACAGGCGTCTTTGGTGGTTCCGTAGCCGGCGTGTCCATAATAAAAGGCGCTCCGTGTTTCCGGCGGCACTTGGGCAAGCAGGGGATCCACATAACACAGGTCGCCTTGCCGGCCGTAGGAAACGCCGGAATTCAGGTAAGACCCCGGATCCTCGCCGCCGAATATGTCCTCATGCGGACGAAACAGCAGGCCGACGGCCATCAATACCAGCAGGCCCCACAGCCAGAGGTGCGCCCGTATCGCCGCGCGGCCGGCATACAATAGCCGGGCCACGGCGGCCAGGGCCAAAATCCAGAAAAACGACCCGATGACGAATATCATGGCAACGGCATGCCTTCCTTTGCGTGTTCTGCCGCAAGCAGTTAAATTTTAACTTTATGATACAACCCGGAAGGTGACAAGAATTAATATTTAGATTGACGAATTCCGGGTTTGCTCCTAAGAATAACACGCCCATGCACTGACGGACGACAGACGGCAGACGACGGACGGCAGACGACAGACGACGGACGACAGACGACAGACGGCAGACGACGGACGACGGACGGCAGACGACAGACGGCAGACGACGGACGACAGACGACGGACGGCAGACGACAGACGACGGACGACAGACGACAGACGGCAGACGACGGACGGCAGACGACAGAAGCGACCGATTGACTGACTGGATTTTCTGATCTCTGACCTCTGACCTCTGACCTCTGACCTCTGACTTCTGACCTCTGACTTTTGGTTTTAAAACGGGGTGTAGCGCAGCCTGGTAGCGCGCCAGCCTTGGGCGCTGGAAGTCGGGGGTTCAAATCCCCCCGCCCCGATGCCAAGCGGTGGCCGTGAAGGTTGTGGGTTCTCCGCCGAAGGCGGATCCGCCTCTGGCGGAAAATCCCCCCGCCCCGATGCCAAGCGGTGGCCGTGAAGGTTGGATCCCCCGAGGGTCACTCATCAAAGGCTCGGTGTCAATAGACATAGTGCCCCCCCCTTCCGCGCGGAGCGCGGATTATTTCTCTTGATCCCCCGAGGGTCAGTCCTAATAATAGCGAATAAGCCGGTTTAGCATGAGGCAAAGTTCGCAGCTGCGGGGTTCAGGGGTGACCTGCGGAGTGGGTGCGTCACAGGGCCGCGGCCAACACAGGGAAACAGGGTTGTGTCTCGACAATCGCCATCTGAATCGGCGGGAAAACCAGCCCGTATTTTCGAAAATCCCAGAACAACATTCCAACATTCTGCAGAATGTTGGAATGTTCTCGGAGAGGGATTGACCTATGACAGCCCGGATGAATGTAACTTTAATGGCAAGCATTCGCATTTGCGCGAAAATGACCGCTGTTTTTCCTTTATTAACATTCTCGAAATAGACTGGACATGGTCTTGGAAGAGCCACGCCTTCACAGGCGCGGCTACGTAGCCGCCGGTGTAAACCGGCGGCAATTTCACGTCTGGACTATTATGAGAACGTTAGTAATTGCCTTTTTTATCATTTCTGCGACCCATGAATATTGGAGAGGAGCCAAAAAATTAATCCGGACACCGTGTGAGGGCACACGGCCTACAATTTCCCCATATTTTTGAGGGTTGTTGTAGGCCCGGCGCCCTCACCGGACGATTTTTTCACACGTTCTGCGGCCTTACCATGAAGTTTGGATTAGAGTTGATTTTGTAAACTTTAAGTTTACATTGGCCGTGTCAAATTAAACCAGATGGTCATCTCAGGTTGAGCAGATGACGGGCCTAACTTAAAGCGAATGATGATGGAAGTTGCGATATCGATAGGAGTAAGTAAATTATGCAATGGTCTGTACGCGATGTGGCGGAACGCCTGAACGTTTCGGAGCGAACTGTTTTGCGCTGGGTGAAAAACGACAACTTGCCGGCCAATCGGATCGGCAGTCAGTTGCGTTTCAACCGCGCCGAACTGCTGGAGTGGGCAACCTCCCATGAACTAAAGGCGCCGGCGGCGCTCTTTTACGGTGAAAACGAGGAGCGCGAGCATCTGCCATCCTTTTCGGATGCGCTTGCCATTGGCGGCGTCTTTCACGAGGTTGGCGGAACCGATAAATCCTCCGTCCTGCGCGCAATCGTCGATCTTCTGCGATTGCCGGAAGGTGTGGATCGCGAGTTGTTGTTTCGGATGCTCATTGCCCGTGAAGCCCTGGCCTCGACCGCTGTCGGCGACGGCATTGCCATCCCGCATCCGCGTAATCCGATCGTCCTGTGCGTGACCCAGCCGCTGGTTACTCTGTGCCTGTTGGCCAAGCCGGTGGATTTCGACGCGCTGGATGGCCAGCCGGTTTATGCGCTCTTTACGTTGGTCAGTTCGGCGCCGCGCATTCATTTGCATTTGCTTGCGCGCCTTTCCTATGTTTTGCGCCAGAGCAGTTTCAAGGCGCTGATCTCCGCACGGAGTCCGGCGGCGGATATTCTGGCGGAAGTGCGGCGCGTGGAGTCCTCTATCCAGCCGCCCGCCGCGTAAACGCATCGGAATGGGAGCGCTAATCGATCGGCATACCGGAGCGCGCCGCGCGCGTGGCTGGAAATATGCGCTGTGCCCGGTGAACCAGTCTGTCGATCTGCAGATCCGTCCGGTACCGGTCGTGATGGGTCAGGATCAACTTCCCCACATTGGCCGCGGCGGCCAGGCGGGCACAAGCGGCCCAGGTGCCGTGTCCCCAGCCGCGCCGCGCGGAATATTCGGCCGGGGTGTATTGCGCGTCGGCAATCAGCGCGGATGCCCCGCGGCAAAAACCGGTAAAGCCCCCGTCCGCGGGATCGGCGTCGAGTTCGTTGTCGGTGGCAATGACGAAGGAGCGTTTTGGAATGCTCAAGCGATAGGCTATACATTGCTGGGGATGCCGCAGCGGATGCCAGGCGATCTCGACGCCGTATATTCGCATGCGCCGGTTTCGCCGGGGAAGCGGCTGGAATCGGATGGCGGCGCCGAAACGCTCCAGATCCAGCGGCCAAAACGGCGGAGCGGCGAGTGTTCGCAGACAATCCGGCCAATTTTCTTTGCGGTGCGGGTCGGCCATGAGCGTGATTGAAGCCCCTTTCTGGTAGAGAGGCTTGAAAAGAGGCAAGCCGATCAAATGGTCCAGGTGAAAATGGGTGAACATGATCGTAATGGGCGGAAGTTCGCTCCGGCGCAGCAACCGATCGCCCAACGCGATAATTCCCGTGCCGGCGTCAACAATCAAAATCCCCTGCCGGGTGGCCATGCTGAAGCAGGTCGTTTCGCCGCCGTGCCGGTTGAACGCGCGGCCGGAGACCGCCATCGTGCCGCGGGCGCCATGAATAGTTAATGTCGGTTCGGTTTCCATGTTGACTTCCGTATCGGCCTGCGGAACAATCTATATCACAAGCAATGAAGCTGGTCATGATTAAAGTTGCGGGAATCGGGGCGGGCGCCCACCGGGAGGACGTATGAACTTAAAACTGGGCGAATTGCTCCAGCGCGTGGCGCGCGGCGAACTTTCCGCGGCGGAGGCCGAAACCATCCTGAGCGCGCATGGGGAAACCAATCTTGGTTTTGCGCGCGTGGACCTGGACCGCCTGCGCCGGCGCGGCCTGGCGGAAGTCATCTTCTGCCCCGGTAAAACCGCCGATCAAATTGTCGGCATAATGTCCGCGCTGGTCGCCGAAGGGCAAAATGTGCTCGCCACGCGCGCTACGCCCGAACAATATGCCGTGGTACGCCAGGCGCACACCCGTGCGGTTTATCACGAGTTGCCCAAAGCCATAACCCTGCGGATGGTCGAGCCGGGTCCCCCCGTTGGGCGGGTGGCGGTCGTCTGTGCCGGCACCTCCGATATTCCCGTGGCCGAGGAAGCGGCGCTGACGGCGGAGGTCATGGGCGCGCGGGTGGAACGAATCTATGACGTCGGCGTGGCGGGATTGCATCGGGTCCTCAAGCATTCGGAGACCTTGAAACGTTCCCGGGCTCTCGTTGTCGTCGCCGGCATGGAAGGCGCCTTGCCGTCGGTTGTGGGCGGGTTGGTGGATCGCCCGATTGTGGCCGTGCCCACCAGTATTGGGTATGGCGTCAATTTCAAAGGCCTGGCCGCCCTGCTGGCGATGCTCAATTCCTGTGCGCCGGGAATAACGGTGGTCAATATTGACAATGGCTTTGGCGCCGGCGTTGCCGCCGCGCTGATCAACCGGGTGGGGGAGGAAAGAAATGCGGAATGAAGAATGAAGAATGCAGAAACGAAGAACGAAGAACCGCGTTCCCCCAGGCTGTATCTTAAACATCGAATACCGAATACTTCTCTGAGTTTATGAAACATCTGCATTTCGACAGCGTGGGCGGCGCCAGCGGCGATATGATTCTGGCGGCCCTTTTGGATCTTGGCGTCAGCCGCGATGACTTGCAGCGCCGGCTGGCCGGTTTGCCCATCGGGCCTTTCGAGATTGAAGCCGCTTCGATCGTCGACCGGGGCTTGCACGGCACGCGGGTTAATGTGCAGGCGCCCTCCCATCAAGTTAGTCCTTCGGCCACTATGCCGTTCTCACGAACGGCCGCTACACCAAATGGACTGTCTGAACTCGGCCAGGGATGTGGCTGCGGTTCGCCCGCCTTGGCGCACATGCCCCATCGCGGGCTGAGAGAAATTCGAGCCTTGATCGAGGGCAGTCCGCTCCCGGCCTCCGTGAAGGCGGAGAGCGCGCGGGTGTTCCAGCGCCTGGCGGAAGCCGAGGCGCTGGTGCATGGGACAACTCCCGATCAGGTGCATTTTCATGAGGTGGGCGCCCTGGATGCCATTATCGATATTGTCGGCGCATGCTTGGGGTTGGACATGTTGGCGGTGAAGAGCGTTTCGCTCGGCCCTTTGCCGCTGGGCCATGGAACCGTCCAATGCGCGCATGGCATTTTGCCAGTGCCCGCTCCGGCCACGGTGGAATTACTTAAAGGATTCCCCGTGACGCCGATCGACGAACCGTTCGAAACTGTCACTCCCACGGGCGCCGCGCTTCTGACGACCTGGAAGACGCAGGATGCCTTCCCGTCCGGCAGTCGCATTCTGAAAGTGGGGCAGGGGTTCGGGGCCCGGGCTTTGAACGGACGGCCCAATATACTGCGGGCCATGCTGATGGAAACCATGGATGTCAGTCCGGATACGGACGCCTGTCTGGCGCTGGAATGCAATCTGGATGATCTGACGCCTGAATTGACGGGCAGTCTGATGAAGCGACTCTTGGATGCCGGCGTCCTGGATGTGTTTTTGACGCCGGCGCAGATGAAAAAACAGCGGCCTGGTATTCTGCTGACGGTTTTGTGCCGGTTGGAGCAGCGCGCGGCCATGCTGGATTTGATCTTTCGCGAAAGCACAACCTTCGGCATCCGGGAATATCCCGTTCAGCGCACGGTGCTGGCGCGCCGCCATGAATTCGTGGAAACTCCGTTCGGCCGCGTGCGTGTAAAAATCGGACGCTGGAAGGGCGCCGATATCACCGTTTCGCCCGAATACGAGGATTGCCTGCGCGCGGCCGAAAGCGCCGGGGCGCCCGTAAGGGCGGTTTATGCCGCGGCGCTCATCGGAAATGCGGAATGTGTAAGCAAGAGATCAGCGGTCAGAAGTCAGAGATCAGATGACGGCGGAGGGGAAGAAGAAAAGCAACGCCCGACGTCGAATGATTAATGACAGATGATGGGCTCGGCATGCTGCTTTTGTCTGCCTGACCTCCGACCTCTGACTTCTGATCGCTGGCTTCAGATTTCCACCGCGCCTTCGAACACATAGGCCGCCGGGCCCAGCAGTGTCACATTCTCGAATCCGTCCGCCGTCAGCCGGTAATTGACTTCCAGTGTGTCGCCGTGTTTGCAGGTCGCATGCACGGGCGGCGTGACGCGGCCCAGGCGTCCGGCAATCAGGGCGCAAGCCGTGATGCCGGTGCCGCAGGCCGGCGTTTCGGCTTCCACGCCCCGTTCGTAGGTGCGCACGCGCAAGCTGTGCGCTCCGGTGACGGCCATGAAATCGACATTGGTTCCCTGGGGCGCGAAAGCGGCGTGATGGCGCATGGCGGCGCCGATGCGGCCAACCTCTATGCGGTCCAACGCTGTTGTCTCAACCACGGCGTGCGGCACGCCCGTATGAATGGCATGATAACGAACAGTCTGGCTGCCCAACGCCAGGGTTTGGCGGCAGCGGCAGTCAAGCGGGGCGGGCAAGCGCAACCGCACGCTATCCGGGAAGACTTCCGCTTGCAGTAGGCCGGAGGCGGTTTCGATGCGCATGACTGCGGGTGCGGCGCCCAAATCGTGCGCCAGCCGCGCGATACAGCGGGCGCCGTTGCCGCACATGCCGGCCTCGGCCCCGTCCGGGTTGAAAAACCGCATGCGAAAATTGCCGCATGTGGAAGACTGAACCAGCAACAACCCTTCGCCGCCAATGCCGGCGTGCCGGTCGCACAGGCGCCGGATAAACTCCGAATCGGCGCAGGGGAAACGGGCGGAACGATCGTCCAGGAGAATAAAATCGTTGCCCGCGCCGTGCATTTTCCAGAAAGCTTGTTTCATGGCAGACCAGCATAACAGGCCGGATGTAAAAAAAAAAGGCCGGGGTTGCTGAACCCCGGCCTTTTTTGTCGATCCGAAATTACTTACTTCAGGATGGCTTCCTTGGCCGCCTTCGCGATGCGGAACTTGACCACTTTCTTGGCCGGGATATTAATGGTTGCGCCGGTCGCGGGATTGCGTCCAATGCGCGCCTTGCGCTGGACCAGAACGAGTTTGCCCAAGCCGGGAATCACGAACTTGTCCTTGGCGCCCTTATAGGCCATGCACACCAGGGTTTCCAAGGCAAGCCCCGCCTGCTTCTTGGTGATTTCCGCCGCCTCGGCAATCGCTGCAACGATCTCACTCTTCGTTTTTGACTTGGCCATTACACTGTCCTCCTATTGTGGTTTACCGCTACGTTTCCCTGAGCGCTTGGCGCCCAGGCCTGACATACTTGATCCGATCGCTTCCCGTGGATTCAAACCACGGATTTAACACTGAACCAATATCTTTAAAAAGGACGTGCGAGTCAATAAAAAAACAACATATTTTTATATTGCCCGCAAACCATCGCAGATAACGATTTATATAATTACACCGGCAGGCCCATAGTTCAAGCGCAAAATTTAAGTTTTACGGGTCCAGGTTTTCCAAAGCCAGCGTGGCGGGGTCGATCCGGCGGTAAAAGCAGTTGCGTGGCCGATCGTTGCGGTTGCGGGTATGACAGATGCCGCTGCGCCGTGGACGGACGCGATAGAGCAGGGAGTTCTGTTCGCAGTTGACCCGCGCTTCCACCAGGTCAAAGGTTTCACCGGAGGTTTTGCCCTTCTCCCAAAGCTCATTGCGGGAGGTGCTCCACAAAATCAGCCGGCGCGCCTTAATTGTCAGATGAAAGGCCTGCGCGTTGGTGTAGGCGACTAAAATCACTTCGCCGGTATCGGCGTGCTGGATGGCAACCGGCAAAATTCCGGCGCTCGCCGCGGCCGCCCGCTCCAGCTTGGTGAAATCCAATTTGAGTTCCGCGCCTTCTTCGATCGAATTCAATGTTTACCTCCGTTTATTCTTCCGCGAATCCCGGCATCAGCCGTTGCGCCTCGGATTTAAGCGCCGGATTGATTTGACAGGCTGCCGCGGCCTGCGTTTCCGCCAGTTTAAAAACGCCGTTTTCGTAACAGAACACGGCCGTGGCCAGCACCAGGTCGGCGCGCGCCGTATCCGTCAGTTTGGCCGTCGCCAGATAGTAGTTGGCTATTTTCACAAATTGCGCCGTGGACACTCGTTCCCAGGCGATATTGACGGAGCCGGACGTTCCGAAGGCAATGGTCAGTCCCTGGGCGGCATTGGCCTTGATGATGTCGCGGGGGGTGCCGCTGGTGGTCCAGCCTTTAGGATAGGGCGCTTTTTGAATGGCGCCGATCACGAACGCTTTCAGTCGGGACATGGCCGCGTAGGCGTCCTGCACGTTTGTGAAATAGGACTGCGTTTCCGGCTGGGTCAGGTTGGCTTTGATCTTGAGGATGTTTTGTGCGGCATTCTCGAATTTTCGCTGGGCGATCAAGGGGGCATTGGCGCCGCGGGCCCGGTCCACAATATCCAGTTCCAATTGGATTATCTTGGGACGCCGGCGCTCGACTTCCAGGGCCTGTTGCTTTGCCTGCGCTTGCGCGGCTTCGGAAGCCTTTTTGCGCGCCTCGGCCTGTGCGGCGGCCTCCCGTGTTTGTCGGACGGCGGCGCTGGCCCGGGCGAGAAGATCGCCGGCCTCAATCGCGCTTCGCTCGGCGGCGGGTTTGCATTCCTGAATCACATTGTGTCCTTCGACCAGGGTGTTGAAATAGTTCTCCAATTGTCGGACCTGTTCCAGAGCGGCGGCATAATTCGTGGCCGCCTGCAATTGCCGGCGCGCGCTATCGGCCATGGCCAGGGCGTCTTCCGTGTCGTTGAGGATTTCGAGCGTTTTGTCGATTTCGATCGCCGCGCGCGCCGCGGCGGGGTTTGGATTCGAATTTGCCGCGGCGATCCGCTCGATCCGCTCCGCCAGCGGCGTTGCGCCCTTGCCCATTTTGACAATGACAGCGGCCAGCGCGTCGATGCGCCCGAAGACGGCTTCGCCATCCTCCCGGGCTTTGTCGATCTGTTGAAGCTCCGCGGCCGCGGCCGCGATGCGGAGTTTTTGCCGGTGGAAGGCATGCCCGCCCCATGCGATCACGGCCACGACAACCGCCGCCGCCAGTCCCGCGCCGGCGCGAACCAAAAACTTCCGGCCAAACATAGACTGGCGGAGGAACGTGGGGTCCATCAAGGCCTTCTTGGATACCGCGCTTTTCTTCAACAATTTTGCGGAGGCCGCCAAGGCCGTCTCCATGTCGATTTGCAGGGCGGCATACGACGGGTGCCGCATGGTCGGGTCCGCTTCCAGCATTCGGGCCACCATGGCGGCCGTTTCAGGATGCAACTCCGCATTGATGTCCAGCAGATTGGGCGCCGGCTGATTGAGCCGCGCCATGACCACGTCGGTGGAGGTGACGCCGTCGAACGGGGGTTGGCCGGTCAGGACGTGAAAGAGGGTGGCGCCCAGGCTGTAAATATCGGAGCGGAAATCCACGTGTTTGCCCCGCGCTTTTTCGGGGGCGATGTAGTAGGGCGTGCCCCAGACGGCGCCACCCGGCTGTTGCTGGCCGACAAAACTGGCCAGGCCGAAATCCACGACCTTGGCTTCCCCGTTCTGGCCAAAAAGAATGTTGGCCGGTTTGATGTCGCCATGCACCAAGCCCACATCGCTGGCGGCCCGCAGGCCGGCGACCACCTGTAAATGAATTTCCAGGGAACGGGTTTCTTCCAGGGCCGCGCCTTCGGCAATCATCTCATCCAGGCGCCCGCCGCTGACCAGTTCCATGGCGATATAGAACTGGTTTTCCACCTGGCCGAACGAATAGATCTGCACGACATTCGGGTGGTTCAGGGCGGCGGCGGCCTGGGCTTCGTGTTTGAAAGATTGCACGAATTCCTGGTTGGCGCCTAATTCCTTTTTCATGACCTTCAGGGCCACGTGCCGGCCAAGGTCCTTGTCCATGGCGTGGTAAATGACGCCCATGCCGCCTGAACCGAGCCGGCCAATCAGCAGGAATCCGCCGAAGCGCGCGGGAACGATCTGGACCATGCCGCAGACGGGGCATTTGACTTCCGAAAAGGAGGGCAGGTGCGAAACGTCCAATAGTTTGTGGCAGTCGGCGCAGGCAATCTGTTGTACCCGTTCCGCCTCAATGCCGGCTTTGTGCGCTTCGGTCATATCGGAGTTTTTTGCTTTCCATAAGAGTGTGCGCCATACGCGCCTGTTCCTGATATCTGTGGCATCCGGTCGCCGGCGGCGACAATGCTCCCCAAGATCACAAGAATAATACCATAGCGCCGTAATTGTGCACTAACAAAATATTTGACTTCCGCACTCGAACCTTCACAATGCTTGCACGGGAAAACGATTGGTCAGGCCATGTCCGGCGCGCCGCCAGCGCGTGCCGGTGTGCGGAGGCGCAGCGATATGATGTCACAACGCGGAAACGACCCGGTCGATCTGGTGGTGGTGGGTTCCATCGGTTTGGATACCGTTAAAACGCCGCTGGCCGCGCGCCGCGACATTTTGGGGGGCTCGGTCAGCTATGCCTGCGCGGCGGCATCGTTTTTTGCGCGCACGGGCATGGTGGGCGTGGTTGGCCGCGATTTTCCGGAACGCTGCCGTGCGGCTTTCCGTAGCTTTCATATCGATCGGCGGGGACTGCAGGCGGCCGATGGAAAAACATTCCGCTGGTCGGGCGTTTATGAGCGCAACATGAACAGTCGGCGGACGCTTTCCACGGATCTCAATGTTTTTGCCGATTTCGCGCCCGATTTGCCCGCGGCCTACCGCAAAAGCCCGTTCCTTTTCCTAGCCAACATCGCGCCGGAACTCCAGGCCCGGGTGCTTTCGCAAATGCGCGCACCCCGCTTTGTGGCCGCCGATACCATGGATTTGTGGATTAAAATAGCGCGCCCCGCGCTCTTAAAAGTAATCCGCCGGGTGGATCTGCTCCTGCTTAACGATTTCGAGGCCCGTGAATTGACGGGCGAGGAACATCTTGTGCAAGCCGCGCGGCGCGTGCTGGCCCTTGGGCCGCGGTATGTCATCGTTAAAAAAGGCGAACACGGCAGCATGGTGTTCTCCAAACATGGCCTGGTCCTGGTTCCGGCCTACCCGGTGGACGAGGTCCAGGATCCGACCGGCGCGGGCGATGCCTTCGCCGGCGGGTTGATGGGCGTGTTGGCGCGCGGACGGCGAATTACGCCCTTGACGGTCCGGCGCGCCATGGTCTATGGCGCCATGGTGGCGTCTTTCACGGTGGAGGCCTTCAGCCTGGAAAAACTGAGGGCGATCCGGCGCGCCGATATCGAGGCGCGCGTCCGTCAATTTCGGCGCATGATCCGCTGTTGAAATTATAAACGCTGTTGCTTTTAAAGCCGCGCTCAATTAGAATACGTTTAATTTCGAGATATGGGCGTTGCCTGCTGTCGCTAATTATCGAATATCATCAACGAGGAGGTGTGTCATGGATCGTCGCATTTATCGGGTGCTGTGTTGCCTGGGTTTGTGCATCGGCCTGGGATTGGTCGCATCTGCGGGTCCGGTTCGCGCCAAGCACAATCGCGCCACGACTCTCATGATTGTGCCGGCGCGTCCGCGGATGGTGCAATTGGCCATGGATTTGGCGGCGATGCGCCCGATGGTGGTGCTATCCTGCCGCGGGGACGCGCGCGCGGCGGATCCCTTGTTGTTTGTCTGGACGAACGGCGCGTGGCAATACGTGACCCCGGATGATTTTCGCGAACGCCGCTTCGTGCCCGAATGGCCGCGTCGGGTTGTCGTGATCGGCGAGACCCAGGCTCTGCCGGCCCTGTTGGAGGACGAAGCGGCCTGGGGCGCCGATGTGACGCGGCTCAAGACCATGGCGCTGGCCGATCTGATTAACGGCATGGACCCGGTGTTCCATTTCACCGATCGCGAATGGGAATGGCTGGCCCGGCGCTATGCCCTGAACCTCACGGATGTCAACACGCCCCTGCGCGAATTCAATCCGTACGATATTCCGCGTTCCAAACTGCCGCTGGCGACGAAGGAATTTAAACAGAGGAAAGGCGATACGCCTCCGGCCGTGCTGATTGAATCATCCCCGGAGATCCCCGCTCCGGCGGAGCTTGCGAAACCGGCTGCCAAGTCCAAGACTAAGGAACCTTCTCTGAAATAAGGTGGCTCCCCATCTTCACGGTTCATAGGTTCGACCGTTCAGCGGTTGTGGAAAGAGCATGACTGAACGGGAACCGAGTCGTCGCATTGAATGTTTTGGCGTTGGCGGTTTGAGCCGTTCTCGGCCCGCTCCGATAACCGTGAGCCGCTGAACCGTGAACGCTGCAACCGAATAGACCTTTACCGCCGCACCTGGCCCGTTCCGTGGATCACGTATTTATATGTGGTGAGTTCTTCCAGCCCCATTGGGCCGCGCGCATGTAGTTTGTCGGTGCTGATGCCGATTTCGGCGCCCATGCCGAATTCGCCGCCGTCGGTAAAACGGGTTGAGGCATTCACATAAACGCAGGCGGAATCAACTTCGGCGGTGAATATCTTTTGGGCTGCGGTTGAGGCGGTCACGATGGCGTCGGAATGGTGCGAGGAATAACGGTTGATGTGCTCGGCCGCCGCTTTGACCGAGGGCACAATTCGGATCGCCAGGATCAAGTCCAGGTATTCGGTCGTCCAGTCCTCTTCCGTTGCCGCGCGCAGGGCGGGGACGAGCCGCCGTGCGGCCTCATCCCCGCGCAGTTCCACGCCGCGGGCCTGGAGCCGTGCTACCAGGCGCGGCAGGAACGCGCCGGCGATGGCCTCGTGAATCAGAACTTTTTCAACGGCATTGCAGACGCCGGGCCGCTGGCATTTGGCGTTTTCAATGATGGCCAACGCCATGTCCTGGTCGGCGCTCTGGTCCACATAGACGTGGCATACGCCCTTGTAATGCTTGATCACCGGCACGCGCGCGTTTGCCATGACCGCCCGGATCAAGGTTTCGCCGCCGCGGGGAATAACCAGGTCCACCAATCCTTCCAATTGCACCAACTCGCGGATTGCATCGTGGTCGGGTGTTTGAATGAACTGGATCGCGTCCGCCGGCAAGCCTTCGCGGACGCCGCCGGTTATCATGGCCCGGATAATGGCGTTGTTGGAGCGCGCAGCTTCTTTGCCGCCGCGCAAAATAACGGCGTTGGATGTTTTAAAACAGAGCGCGGCGGCGTCGGCCGTCACGTTGGGGCGCGACTCATAAATGATCCCGATCACGCCGATCGGCACGCGGCGTTTGACAATCTGCAGGCCGCTGGGGCGGACACCTCCGCTGGGGCGGACACCTCCGCTGGGGCGCGTCCAGCGCCGGATGGTGCGCCCGACCGGATCGGGCAGGGCGGCGACGTTGCGCAAGCCCTGCGCCATGGCCTCGATCCGCGCGCCGGTCAACTGCAGCCGGTCCAGCATGGCGGACGAAAGCCCCGCTTGCCGTCCGGCTTCCATGTCCGCCGCATTCGCTTGTTGAATGAGGGCGCTGTCGCCGAGGAGCCGATCGGCCATTGCCAGCAGGATGCCGTTTTTACGGCGGGCGCCCAGGAGCGCCAATTGCCGCGAGGCCGCCAGCGCCCGCTGTCCCATGTTCAGCATTTCATCGTGCAGACTCATTTTTGTGCCCCTCGTTTTCATTCGGCGTTGGGCGTTGGACGTTTGTAGTTTTCTTCTTGTCGGAAGGCGCGTTCATGATCGCCATATTATTCCTGTGCACCACCGCCGTGTAATTCGCCGCTCCCAGAATTCCGGCGATGGCATCCGTCTGCCGTCCTTGGATTAACCGGATGTCGCGGCTGGAATAGGAAACCAAACCGCGCGCAATCAGTGTTCGATCCGCAGTCCCGATGTCCACGGCCGCGCCGGCCTCGAACTCGCCATCGACCTTTTTGATGCCGATGGGCAGCAGGCTTCTGCCGTTCCGTTCGATGGCGCGCCGCGCGCCGTCATCGATAACCAGCGTCCCCTGGGGCTTATGGAAAAAAGCGATCCAGCGTTTGCGCCCCGTGAGGGATTCGGCGCGACGGTCGGACGCGGGCCGGATCAGGGTGCCCATGTCGGCGCCCTCCATGATTTTACCGATGATGCCGCTTCGGCGGCCGTCGGCGATGACGACGGCGGCGCCGGTTTTGGCCACGGCGTGGGACGCTTCCAATTTGCTGGCCATGCCGCCGGTGGAAAGGGCGCTGCCCTTGCCGGCGGCCAGGGCCAGCACCTCGGGCGTGACGCCTTCCAGGAACGCCACGCGCCGGGAACGTCCGGAAGATGCCGGCTCGCGCAGTCCGTCGGTGGTGGTCAGGATGATCAGCAAGTCGGCGTCGATCAAATGAACCACCAGCGATGCCAGCAAATCGTTGTCGCCGAATTTGATTTCATCCACCGCCACGGCGTCGTTTTCGTTGACCACCGGAATGACGCCGGCGCCCAGCATGGTCAACATGGTGTTGCGCGCGTTCAGGTGCCGGGAGCGATTTTTAAGGTCGTCATGTGTCAGCAATACCTGCCCGATTTTGCGGTGTTCGCGGGCGAACAGCTTGTCGTAGCGCGTCATCAAGCGGCTTTGGCCAACGGCCGCGGCCATTTGTAATTCAGGCAAATTGGTGGGACGCCGCTGCATGCCGAGCGCTTCCATGCCGGCGCCGATCGCGCCGGAGGTGACAAAGACAACTTCGCGGCCCGTGTTCCGGAGTTTGGCCAATTCCCGTACCAGTGAACGAATCCGGCGCATTTCGGGCCGGCCGGAGCGCTGGACCAGGATGCGACTGCCGATCTTGACCACAATCCGCCGGGCTTGCGCCAGTTCCTTTCGGGCCGTTACTGAAATATCCGCAAGGGTGTTCATCACGGTGTTTATGCTATCAGGTTTACACTGTGTGTCGAGTGGAATGGGCGAAAGGCGATGGGGGTGCGCTATTAATTTCCCGGTGGCAATGTTAGGCGCCCCCATGCCGATGGAGCAAGCCCACGGCCAGGCGGCGTCCGATTTCCCGGTAAATCTTCTGCGTCAGGAGATTTTCGCCCGCCAGCGCGTAGGGGATCTCCAGGCTTAAGGTGGGCACGCCGAGTTCAGCGCGCAGGAAGGCCGCGAACCCGGGCGTGGTCCAGCGTGACGGAGAGTTGGCGACCCGCTTGAATTCCGGCGCGGCGAACTCGGCCTGCAATTCGTTCCGCAGGGCGTTGCACCACTTTGTTTCCTCGGCCGCCAGGGGCCCGTTCGTATCGCCGCCGACATAAGCATAGACGCCGTCATGTTCGCAGACCCCCGGCGCGTGGAAGTCCAGCGCCAGGATCGGACGGCAACGCGCCTTCCAACGCAGGACATCTTGGCGGATGACCAGCGTTTCATGGCGCATGGGCGGCTGGCCCCAAGCGTGATCGAGATCGTAGGGGAAAGCGTCTTTGCCGTATTGTCCGCGGACGATGCCGTCAACATCCACAAGCGGCACAGCCCAGACAACGTAGCCGGACTTGCGAATCTGGGCCAGGTGCTGGAGGAATCCGTCGAGCACCCAGGAGCCCGGTGTTTCCCCGGCATATTGGCGGGCCACGATGTAGCAGCCGGGCTGCCTGCCGTCCAGTGATCCAACGGCATTATTCAGCCGCGCAATGCGTCGGCCGCCTTGGCTTACCCCGATCGCCGCCGACTGCCAGTAATTGGGATAGTGCTGTAAAAGCGACTGCACATCGGCCGCACCGTAGGGGAAGCAGAGGGCGACTTCGGTTGCCGGCGCAGGATGCGGAATCAGCCAGGACAATTCCCGCCGGCCATCCGGCATGCGTTTTTCTTCACCCTGCTTGAGCCGGGACCACGCATGGCCGGCCGGTTGAAAGACCGGGCGGCAGGCCGTGGCGTCGGTGCAGCCCGGCATGATGTCAAAATGCTTCCAGGTTAAGCGCACCTTGGTTTGACGCGCCGGATCGCTTTCCGTCTCCACCAGTCGAAAATAGAACCAGAGCGCTTCGGGGGACTCATAGGGATCGGAGGCGAAACGCACTTCGGGACATACGCCGTCTTCCAGGATCTCGACATCCGCGGCATTGCCGCCTGGAATTTGCGTGTTGACCTTCAGACTCATGGTGACAATGTGTCAAAAGAGGCCCGCGATGTCAAGTTTGCGCCGAAAACCGGAGCGGTCGTGCTCACCCGCCGGAGGCGGGTCAGCCTTCTGGCGGAACTTGTCGGCCTAAGGCGAAGCTTGCAAAAATGCCTTTAACCACAACCGGCCTTGGCCGGATTTAAGATAGCGTTCCATTACCATAGCGTCGGAATAGGAGTCGAAGTACTTAACATAAACCAGGTTCAACGGCCGTCTGTTTTTTGGTGCGGGGTTCACGGCCAGCTTGATGATCCATCAGGCGTGCGCGTAGATTGCGGGAACAGCCTTTATACAGGTAATCAGCGGTGGAAGAAGCAACGACATAGGCGGCAGGTTTAGGAAGAACAACCGCGATGGCAGATGGGAGGTCCATGATCGGCTGAAATCGGACGGGCATATCACGGCTGAAAACCCCTGGGGAAAGATTGCGCGCCGGGAACAGCACGACGAAGGCCGGCGGGAATTGACGGTTGACGAACTCCGCCGTGTATGCCAAGCCGCACAAGGCGACCTTCGGGTTTTGATTGCCATAGGCATTTACACCGGCTTACGCCTGGCCGATGCCGCCACGCTCCGCTGGGCCGAAATTGACCTTGTGCGCGGGATCATCCGTCGCGTGCCAAGCAAATCACGTAAGGGCCGGTTGCTGACAATTCCCATCCATCCATCCGGCATTGCGCGCCGTGCTTATAGAGATCGAACCGGAAAAGCGCCGCGAATACGTTATGCCGGAAATTGCGCGCGATTATGAGACCCGGCGGACGAACATCACAAACCGCGTTCAACAGCTCGTTGAGTCATGCGAAATCAAGACGCTACGCGACCGCAAAGGCCCAGGCGCGCGTCGAATTGTAGAAGTCGGCTATCATAGCTTGATGTTAAGGAATTTCAATCCACACGGCGGCAAGCGGTTCTATCGAACCGCAACTACACCGGCTCGTTGTAGCGCCGTTCGAGAGAACGGCAAAGTCGCGGCCTTTGGCCGCCTAACTTGCGCCATGCGTTTGTTTCCATGTGCGCGGAGGGGCATGTTCCGCTTTCCGTTGTGCAAGGGCTGATTGGCCATACGACCGCCGGAATGACTGAAAAATATTTCCACCTGTCGGCCGGGGCCGCCACCGCCGCCATTGAATCATTGCCGGCTGTTACCGGCGAAATCATACAACCCCTTGCGTTACCGCCATCCCAGGCCGACATCCGGGCGCAAGTCCGGGCCGCCCTGGACAAGTTGAACGGGAAGAATTGGCGGGAAATAAAACGGGAAGCGTTGGTCATATTAAATGCTTGACATATTAACGGCCTCCGTTCATAGTAAGGGCCAGACATGATAAAAAGCTTCAAATGTCGAGAAACAGAACGGTTATTTGAGCGGGAGTATATCCGGCGGTGGGGAACTGATATTCAGCGTATGGCACGGCGTAAATTGGAATGGATAGAAGCGGCAAAGACCCTTGAAGACTTGCGGGTGCCGCCTGGCAATCGCCTTGAAAAGCTCAAAGGTAACCGCGAAGGACAGCACAGTATCCGTGTCAATGACCAGTGGCGGATATGCTTTGAATGGCACGAAAGCCATGCTTGGAACGTCGAGATTGTGGACTATCATTGAGAAAGAGGAAACCATGAATACAAAACGACAAAAGCCCATCCATCCGGGTGAAATTCTATCGGAAGAATTCTTGAAGCCGATGGGAATTACGCAATACCGGCTGGCGTTGGATATTCGCGTCCCGCCCCGCCGGATCAATGAGATTGTGCTGGGCAAGCGCGGAATATCGGCGGATACCGCCTTGCGTCTCGCGCGGTACTTTGCCACGTCGGTTGACGTGTGGATGAACCTGCAAACGCGCTTCGAGGTGGAAACAGTGCGAGATGAGGAGGGCGAGATCATTGAGCGGGAGATTAACCCCGCCCAAACTCTTGTCGCCGTACCGGCTTGAAGGTCTGCCCGCCGTTCAGTGTAGAGCAAAACCGTTGCTTGACCGTTGCCCTCTTGTGTTTTCTCGATTTTACCACATGCCAGGACAAAGGCTACGCCGTGATCGCACGTCCTGGGCGATTCTACCATAAGACGGATAATGCCCTCGATCCATCAGAGCGGTAACACCGCAACGGACTTACCGCCCGGAATAAAGAGCGCCTACACCACAATCCAAGCATTGAGGTATTGGCGCGATCCAATCCCGAAACAGAGACAGCATCCACGCTCCACACCGATTTGCAAAACCGCGTGGAGGAAGGAAACTTTTACCCTTCTTCGCCAGGAAGCCATGTGGTTTGCCACAGGAAAGAATGGCGTTTCTGGCTTCCGTCTTCGCCAAGGCTTTGCCGGATAAGTCGCAGGGTTCCGCAAAGATGCTTCGCTTCTGAAAATAAATGCCTCATGATTGATTGACAGGCCAGAGATCGCCCCGCCCATCATCCCCTGGGACGGCCAAGGCGACGGCATAGGACGCGCTCCCGGCGCCTATCGCACACCGACCCTTACATTGGGATACCCCTGACCGGCGATCGTGCATTTACGCCGTCAAAATACATGCGCTACGAAATGCACGTGCTACATGAGCAAGGGCGCGTGTGGTAGTTATGTGATAGTTATAATAGCGAAACTATGCGATACGACAAGAAACCAGTACGAGAGGGGAAAACGGGATAAACGTCGAATACATCAATGTAATCAATGTTTGCGGGCTGGTGGTGGGGGATGGATTCGAACCATCGAAGGCGTTAGCCAACAGATTTCCCGCCGGAGGCGGGTCCGCCTTCTGGCGGAACAGTCTGCCCCGGCGAAGCTTGCAAAAATGCCTTTAACCACAACCGGCCTTGGCCGGATTTAAGATAGCGTTCCATCGCTGTGGCGTCGGAATAGGAGTCGAAGTACTTAACATAAACCAGGTTCAACGGCCGTCTGTTTTTTGTGCGGGGCTCACGACCGGCTTGATGATCTTTCAGGCGTGCGCGTAGATTGCGTGAACAGCCTTTATACAGGTAATCAGCGGTGGAAGAAGCAACGACATAGGCGGCAGGTTTAGGCAGAACAACCGCGATCGCAGATGTCAGGTCCATGACAGGGTGGTGGGGGATGGATTCGAACCATCGAAGGCGTTAGCCAACAGATTTACAGTCTGCCCCGGTTGGCCACTTCGGTACCCCACCTTAAAATATTGTTTCCGCCATAGACGGACAAGTTGTATTAGCAGATTTCCCGCCGGAGGCGGGTCCGCCTTTGGCGGAACAGTCTGCCCCGGTTGGCCACTTCGGTACCCCACCTTAAAATATTGTTTCCGCCATAGACGGACAAGTTGTATTAGCAGATTTCCCGCCGGAGGCGGGTCCGCCTTTGGCGGAACAGTCTGCCCCG
>JBAZEM010000015.1:0-35670 GCA_041653875.1 Kiritimatiellia bacterium | reverse complement strand
ACAGTCTGCCCCGGTTGGCCACTTCGGTACCCCACCTTAAAATATTGTTTCCGCCATAGACGGACAAGTTGTATTAGCAGATTTCCCGCCGGAGGCGGGTCCGCCTTTGGCGGAACAGTCTGCCCCGGTTGGCCACTTCGGTACCCCACCTTAAATTAAAATATTTCGTCCAACAAACTCGTGCATTCTGTCGGTTTGGCCTCGAATTGCAAGCATAAATTGAGTGCGGTCGTTCCGGACGGGGCAAAAACTGGCTCGGAACTTATTGAATGCACATGGATTTCAAACTGGGTCGCCGGGCCCGTGAGGGCGTGGATTCCTACGACGTCCACGGGCTCACGCCTTCGGCTACAGGAAACAGTTGCCGAAGTCCTGCTTGACACGTGGCATAAGCTTGCAACGGTCACGGGGCCGGGCAGTTTTTCGAAGGCCGTGTTTTCCCGCAGGGAAACAAGGGCCATGACCTTGGAGACGTACATCTGGGTTTCCAGCGGCAGGTCATCCGCGATGTCCTCGAAGGCGTCCCGCTTTTTGCGCTTAACTAATTTACCCACGCAACCTTCCCCCGCATTGTAGGCCGCCAGGGCCAGCGGCCAGGATCCCAGCGCGCGATAAAGAAACTTCAGATATTGTGCGGCGGCCCGCGCGCTTTTTTCGGGGTTTTTGCGCTCATCGAAGAAACCGGTGCGCAGGCCGAATCGCCGCGCGGTGGCCGGCATGAGTTGAAATAGTCCCAGCGCGCCGACCGGACTGCGCGCCGCGGGATTCAACGACGATTCCACTTCCGCCATCCAGACCAGCTCCGGCGGCAAACCTTCGCTCTGAAACACTTTTTTGAGGCGCGGAACCAGCGCGGCCGCATTCGGCGGCGCCGGCCGGAGCGCCAGTTTCTTTTGCCACCGGTCTAAATTGCGAATCAGGCTATGCCGCTTAGTTTCCACCCGGGACGACTCCGGCGCTTTGACCGGCGGCGTCTGGGACATAACGAGATGAAACACATCGCGGGCGGCCGGTGCAACCACCGGCTTTTGGGGAAGACTTGGCTTGGCTTCCGGTATTGCCGGCGAGGGGGGCGGGGGGGATGGCGCATTGGTCGGCAGCATAGCCGGTTCGGATGGAACTTCCTGGACGGCAACATTGGCCATTTCAAAATAATCCAGCCGTTGCCTGAGCCAGTCGGACCACGGCTGGGTGGCGGGATCGGCGTCCAAATATTCGCAGGCTTGCCTGACCGTGGGCTGGAACCAGGTCATGTCATCCAACGATTGCGATTGCAGGATGATTTCGACCTGGCTCCAAAACGATTGCCAGTCTGCGGTATTGGGCAGTTCCAATTCCGGCGGTAGATTTTCAATGAGCGCCTGCTCCAGCGAGGAAATGTCCACGTTATCCAGCGGATCCTCCGGCGCCGGCAACGGTCCGGTTCCGGCGTCCGCCGCCAGGAGTATGGCGATACCCAAAATTAATCCTATGCGAAAATATGCCGGTTGTGTCATCGGCTGATTCCGTGCTTAGGCGGGTGGGCAGGCCACGGCGCCAGCGCCGCGGCTCAAGAGTCCGCCCGAAGGGCGTTACGTGCGCGCGGACGTTTTACTTCCGTTTAAGCCTCCCGGGAGTCGAACCTTTTCGATCGGTTTCCGGTCGTTGAATTTCGAAATCGCAGACCAGCGGCAAGTGATCGGAGAATGTCACCTGCGGCATGAAAAAATCCGCGATTCGAATGGAGGAACTGTGCAGGATGAAATCCAGTTGGCGCCTTGGTTTCCAGCTGGGAAAGGACGGGCAGGGCTGGGCGCAGGCGCTGACCAGGCCGGTGGCGGCCAGGAACAGTTTGATTTCGCGATTCCCCCAAAAAGCATTGAAATCTCCAGCCACGATGCAAGGCTTTTGAGTCGTTTGGACCAGGGTGTAGAGATCGCCCAGTTGATCCTGGCGGGATCGAAAGCCCAGCGAAAGATGCACGAGGAAAATAACGAGATTTTGAAGTTCCAGTTCGATCACCAGTCGTTTGACACCCTTCTTGAAAAAATGAAACCGCCGGGCGTGGATGGCATCGCGGCACAGGAAGGCGTTGACCTGTTTGCCCATCACCGGCAAATGGCGCGCAAGGGAGCGCTCCGAATACTTGGAATGATAAACATGATAGTGGCCGATGGCCTCCGCGATCAGGGCCGCCTGGTTGTGCCGCCGCGAGCGATAGGAGCCGGCATCGACTTCCAGCAGGCCGACAATGTCGGGCGCCATCGTTTTGATGAACGCGGTGATCTGGTCGAGCCGGCGGGCGGTCCGATTCAGATAGCCGCTCCACGGCAGATGGAACTGTCCGCCATGCCCCGTGCAATAACGCACATTGTAGAGAAGAAGCCGCATGTTGTTTGTTGTGTTGCGTGCCGCAATTTTGTCGTAATGTCCAGCCTCATTATACCCATGTCCGAAACCGTGACAAGTCTTTTGGCGGTGCGCCAAGCCGGCGGCGCTTGACATGCCCCTCGAAAAATGAAAAGATAAATTTAATTTCACCTTGGCTGTTTGGAAAGTTCGGACAATTCAAAGGAGCACCGTCATGCCGGATCCGGAAGCCCTTAAAGAAGGCAAAAAATTTTACGAAGATATTCCCATGAAGACTCCGGGCTTTTTCTTGAAGGGTTCGGGCGCGCTGGACTGGGGCATGCGCAACCGCCTGGCGCGAATTTTCAATCCCCGCGACGGCCATACGGTCATGCTGGCCATCGACCACGGCTATTTTCAGGGGCCCACCACGGGGTTGGAACGCGTGGACTTGAATATCGTCCCGCTCGTTCCTTATTGCGACGCGCTCATGCTGACGCGCGGCATCCTGCGCAGCACGATTCCGCCCGCCTGCGCCCAGCCGATTGTCATGCGTGCCAGCGGGGGGGCGAGCATTTTAAAGGAGCTCTCCAACGAGGAATTGGCCGTGGATATCGAGGATGCCATCCGCATGAACGTCTCGGCCCTGGCGATCCAGGTGTTCATCGGCGGCGAGTTCGAGACCCGCTCGGTCCATAACCTGACCCGCCTGGTGGACCTCGGCCTGCGCTACGGCATTCCCGTCATGGCCGTCACGGCGGTCGGCAAGGACATGGTGCGCGACGCCAAGTATTTCCGGCTGGCCTGCCGCATCTGCGCTGAGTTGGGCGCGCACGTGGTCAAGACCTATTATGTGCCGCAGGGGTTCGACTCCATCACGGCCTCCTGTCCGGTGCCGATTGTCATGGCCGGCGGCAAAA
This sequence comes from Kiritimatiellia bacterium, assembly GCA_041653875.1. Taxonomy (GTDB): domain Bacteria; phylum Verrucomicrobiota; class Kiritimatiellia; order JAAZAB01; family JAAZAB01; genus VSJD01. The sequence continues at coordinate 32,422 of JBAZEM010000015.1, read as the reverse complement.
AACTGCCCGAACCGGATGCGCTCACCATGGCCTATAACGCTGTTCAGGAAGGCGCCGCCGGCGTGGACATGGGGCGGAACATTTTCCAAAGCGATTGTCCGGCGGGCATGCTCAAGACGATTCGCAAGGTCGTGCACGAGAATATGAAGCCCGCCGAGGCGCTCGAATATTATCGGACCTTGAGCGCCAAGAAGAATTGAAGCAATCGCAGGTTCTTGGGTTCACGGTTCACCGTTCAAAGGTTGAAGCCAAGGCGCGGCGCCGAATGCTTTGACAACCGTGAACCGGTGAATCATGCCAAAAGGCCGTTATGGACAGCCAAAATAATAATGCCCGTCTTCTGGCCATCCTTCGGGGACTGCTGGCCGAACCGGCCGATTGCCCCGACGCCCCCCGGCAGAGAGTCATATTCAAGTCCTGTGCTCCAGACTCCGGGGCATCCGGTGTGACGATTGACTTGGAGCATGTTGTGAGCAAGGCGGCGGATGCCGAACTCCGCAGTCAATTGCGGGCCGGCCTGCCGCAGTCCGCCGTCCGGCCTGACAGAATCAGCATGCCTGGCGGGCGCGCCTATCGCATTGAGCGCGGTGCGGCGTCGGCGCGGGCGCCTCTGCAAAACGAAATCGTTCTGGTCACCGGCGCGGCGGGCGCCATCGGGGCTGGGATTTGCCGCGGCTTGCTGGCGCAGGGCGCGCATGTGGCCGCCGCCGATCTGGCGCGCGACGCTTTGGATAATCTGGTGCGGGAACTGAACCCGGTCGCGCCTGGGCGCATCATGAGCGTGCTTATGGATGTTACCGATGGCGTTTCCGTGGCGGGCGGATTCGATGCTGTGGCCGAGGCGTGGGGTGGGGTTGATATTATTGTGGTCAATGCCGGGATTGCCATGGTGGCGCCGCTGGTCGATCTGGATGTGGAGGCCTTTCGGCGCTTGGAGCGTGTCAATGTGGAGGGAACCTTGTTGACCCTGGCGGAAGCCGGCCGGCGTTTGGGCCGCCAGGCGACGGGCGGCGATATAATTTTGATTTCCACCAAGAACGTATTTGCCCCCGGGGCGCAGTTTGGGGCCTACAGCGCCACCAAGGCGGCGGCCCATCAGTTGGCGCGCATCGCCAGCCTTGAACTGGCGCCGCTCGACATCCGTGTGAACATGGTGGCGCCCGACGCCGTTTTTTCCGACGGCCAACGCAAGTCGGGCTTATGGGCCGAGGTGGGGCCTTCGCGCATGAAGGCCCGCGGTCTCGATGAAAAAGGGCTGGAAGAATATTATCGCAACCGGAATTTGTTGAAGGCCAGGGTGACGCCCGACCACGTGGCCAACGCCGTAATTTTTTTCGCCACCCGACAGACGCCGACCACCGGCGCCACGATTCCCGTGGACGGCGGCCTTCCGGATGCGGCGCCGCGATAGAGAATTATTCCTTAAGCGCGGTTGTCATGATTCGCAGCTGCGGCGCGCCGGCGCGGCTTGCCTGACAGGCCGACGCTATTCCTTCACTGCCGCGCAATGTCCATTGCCAGGATGTTGGCTCCGTTTTCCCGCCGGTAAGCGATCCGGCCGACCATTGTACGAACAAGGTGCAAACCCAGGCCGCCGATTTTGCGCTGGTCCAGCGGCAAATGGACGTTTGGCTCGGGGGCCTGCAACGGGTCGAAGGGGCGCCCGTCATCTTGCAACTGCAAGCGAATCGTCTCGGGGAACAGCGTGAGATTCACCGTGATGTCGTGATGTCCCGGGTCGTCGTAACCGTATTTGACGATGTTGGTGACAATCTCTTCAATGGCCAGGTTGACCCGAAAGATTGCCTCGCGCGGCACGGCCTTCCGATCCAGGAAACTGTTGACCGCGGTTATCAGCGGCGGTATGGATGCCAGCGTATTTCCGATGGTTTGACTGAGAGAGTCGCTCATGACGCAACGGGGAATTTGGGAGGACACTTGCGCGATCGTTCAGGCCATCATCGTCATGGACATGGCAATGGCCATCGTGCGTTCGATTTCACGGATTGATTTGGCCATTTCCTGGCCGATCAGGTCCAGGCGGGCCAGCGCGGCGATCCGCGCACGCACCTGTTCGTATTCCGCCGGCGTGAACAGGTCGTCCAAAAGCCGGCAAGCGTTGCCCAGATTGATCAGCACGACTTCACGCGCGTCGGGAATATCGTCGCTGAGGATCAGCTCCCGCAACCGTGTCTTGACTTCCTTGACCTCGTGGTTGTCTATGAGCGGATAGCGGCGCACTTCAAATACCCATAGAATTCGCCGGTTTTCCTGTTTAAGGATGCCTTTCTGGATCAGCCGCGCCAGTACCCGTTCCTGAATACGCTTGGACTGGTCGGCAAAGTGCTTCAGCCAAAAGCCGGTTGGCTGAGGTTCCGGTTTCATCTGGAGGTCGCGCAAGGTGTCGTCCAGAATGGGATCGCCGGTTGGGCTGGAGTTAGTGACGCTCAAACTGGTCAAATCCGTGTCAATCCGATCCTGGAGCGCCAAGTCCATGAGCAACGCGCCGGCCAAAGCGTAATCCAGCGCCGAGACGGGCAACGGTTTGATGACACCTTGTTTGTCGTCAAGGGCGAGCAAAAAAATTTCTTCGGCAAAACTTAGCATTTTTATATCCTCCTGCGCGAGCCTGCCCGCGAAGCGTTGCTGGCCTATCACCTCGCGGCTACAACCTGTAGCCGCCGCACATCAGACCGACGCTCTACACTGAAATCATATTGAGCAGGCGGCGACGGCTTCGTCGATAGTTTTAAAAACCGGCAGAATACTTTCAAATCCCGCAATGTCGAATATCTGCTGAACCTGGACGGACAAATTGGCCAGCGCCAGCTTGCCGTGCGCCTGTTTCAGGCGTTTGGCCGCGGATAAAAACACCCGCAGACCGGCGCTGCTGACATAGTCCACGTCCGCCAGATCCAAGGCGATCTGATTGGTCCCGTTTTCGACCAGGCTGACTATACGCTTGTCGACCTCCGGAGAACTCACGGCATCCAATTTGCCTTGAGCTTTCAGAATTGTGACGTTGCCCTGTTTGGATTCGCTAATGGTCATAATAACTCCCTGCGATTTGAAGACAATCCTGTTGAGTTACGGAACGAACGGTATGGTGTTCGTTCCGCCAAACGTATCGCTCACTGTGGCATATTCCAGGCTTGCGAACATGATTGTTTTCGTTTGACAATCCCCGCGGCGGAAGGTTGTTAAGATCGAATGCCGATGCTTTTACGTCTTTTAAAAATATTGCACTATTATGCGCGCTAATGCAAATAAAAGATGCATAAAAAATGGCGCGGCAACGATTGGAGCGGGATCACCCCGCCATAGTCAAGACTGTAATCAATTCGCGATGTTGGGGGAACTGCCTTAGCAGATCGGCCCGCCGCCCCACGGTGAAATCCCGGAAATCGAAGCCGGGCGCCACGGTGCAGCCGATCAGCGCATAACCACGGTGGCGCTCCCGCCCGCCACGCTGGAGCGCCGCGACTGCGGGCGCGGCCAGCCGCGCGCCCATCCATGTGCCGGCGGGAATAACAGCCAGGAACTGTTCGCCGGCGGCCGCACAATGGCCCAAACGCGTTTCCGTGAGCGCGCCGTTGGGTGCGATTGTGGTCAGGAGCAGGGCGCTGCCGTCGTAAAAGTGCCATTGTTCATCCGATGCCAGCCGGTGCAAGGTCGATATTTGCGCGCCAGCCAGCAGGAAATAAATCGAGGTCGCGAAGGCGCGCGGTCCATGATAGCGCTTGGGCAGGGCGGCGGACGGAATCCGTTCCGTTGCCCGGTAAATCTCACGGAAATATCCGCCTTCGGGATGCGGCTCAAGCGCGAGTTTGGTTATCCAATACCTGGCTGTCGGTTGCCTGCGCATGATTGAGGTCGATTGAAAGTGAAATAAGCCGGCCTGTGACTGCGAACTATTGTAAATTAATGGATTGGATATGCAAGCGTACGATGCAAAATAATCTTTACGCCCAGCAAGGTTGGCGGTATGGTGCAACACATGTGGTGGAAAACATACGCAATAAAACGGTGTCAATCGATTTTCCTGGCGCTGACGCTGCTGGCGGCCGCGGCGCGAGCTGAGAACCGCGATACGATTTACCAGACCGCCCCGATCGATGCCCTGATGGCCGGCGTCTATGACGGGGATTATGCCGTCGGCGACTTGAAACAACATGGGGACATCGGGATTGGCACGCTCAATGCGCTCGACGGCGAACTGGCCTGCGTGGATGGCCGGATGTTCCAGATCCGCGTGGATGGCCGGGTCTATCCTGTTCCGGATTCCGCCCGGACGCCGTTCGCGGTCATGACCTGGCTGGACCGGGATATCGCGCTCAAGGCCGTGGCCGCCACAAATCTCGATGGCTTTTGCCGAATCATGGACCGGGCGCTGCCGTCCACAAACCTGTTTGCCGCCATCCGCGCTGACGGCGAGTTCGACTACGTTCGGACCCGCAGTGTGCCAAAACAAAAAAAACCTTACCGGCCGCTGGTTGAGGCCTTCAAAGGACAGGCGCTGTTCGAGTTCAAGCGCGTAACGGGCACGCTGATCGGTTTCCGTTGTCCGGCGTTCGTAAAAGGGATAAATGTGCCGGGCTGGCATTTTCATTTCCTGACGGATGACCGCAAGGGTGGGGGGCATGTGCTGGACTTGCGCGTCAGCGCTCTTGATGTGGCGCTGGACCCCTCCGATTCGATCTATCTGACCCTGCCCCGGCAAGGCGATTTCGCCGCCATCGATTTGAGCGCCGATCGCCAGCAGGAATTACAGCGCGTGGAAAGCGCCCCAAGATGAAAAGCGCGGTCATTCTATTGAGTGGCGGGCTGGACTCCTCCACGTTGCTCCATTATATAAAGGCCAAAATCGCCGGCCAGCCTCTCCATGCCCTGACCATACGCTACGGCCAGAAGCACGCGCGCGAAACCGCCTGCGCCGCCGCCCAGGCGCGCGCGGCGGGCGTTGCCGAACACCGACAGGTCGATTTTCCCTTTTTCGGCGAACTGCTGGCCGGCGCCTCGGCCCTGACCGATCCTGACCTGCCGGTGCCGGCGCTGTCCGAATTGAAGCATAGCCAGCTCGACCAGCCGCCGACCTACGTGCCTAATCGCAACATGCTGTTCCTGGCATTGGCCGCCGCGTTTGCCGAGGCCCGCGGTGTCGCCGATATTTTCTACGGCGCCCAGACCCAGGATCGCTACGGTTACTGGGACTGCACCCCTGAATTCCTGCTGCGGATGAACGCCGTGCTGGCGCTCAATCGTCGTCAGCCGGTCGTCTTGCATGCGCCCTTCATGGCAATGAGCAAGAGCGAGATTCTCGAGATCGGCCTCGGCCTGGGCGTGAATTACGCCGCGACCTGGAGCTGTTACCGCGGTGAAGACAAACCATGCGGCGTATGCCCGTCTTGCGTGGAACGGCGGGCGGCGTTCGATGCCTTGCATGTCGCCGACCCGCTTTCGAAACGGACGTCAGACGGCGGATGACGGATGCCGGCCCCGAGGAAAAAAAGCGTGTGGAAGACAGACCATGCGGGACGGCAGATAACAGGAATTTCTCGGGGTGTCGACTTCACTCTTTCCCGGTCTGGCGTCCGGTGTCAGGCGTATGGCGTCCATTCTCCGGCGCGGCCTCATCGGCCGGCGGAGTTTGAAAACTTTCCACCACCCAGCGGGACAGTTCCCGGTCGGGCGCCTCGACGACCGCCCGCGTGATTTCGAACGCCGTCCGCCCCGTGTTTTTGGCGATCAGTTTCAAGCCGTGCTGGAAATCACGGAATTTTTCGCTGAAAATCGTGCGCATGGTTTTGTCCTGCGTGGTGCTCAGTTCCACGAGCAGGTCCACGGCCTCGTCGCTGAAGACCAGGTCCAGGGCGTGTTCCTCCTTGAAACGGCGCGCGAATTCGGCCACCTCCGATTTCAGCAGGTTGCGCTGGGAGCGCTGGTTCTTGCGGAGCAGGCTCTTGAGCGCGCCGGCCGGGGCGGCGACGGTGTCGGAATCGGCCTCGAAGTTCTTGACGGCGGTCGAGGGCAGTTGGAATTTGAAGTTGCGGAAGACCTGCTCCATCACGGTCATCAGCCCGCGGGCGCCGGTCTGCTCCCCGATGGCCCGCGCGGCGATCTCGGCGATGGCTTCCCTGGTGATCGTGAAATCGATGCCGTAACCGCTGAAATCCTGGCGGTACTGCGCCAAAATACTGTCCTCCGAGGTCAGCATAATTTGCTGGAGATCGGCGGCGGTCAGCGCGTCGCAGGTCACGCGCACGGGCAGGCGCCCGATGAATTCCGGCTCGAACCCGAAATCGATGAAGTCGCGGGTCTGGGCCAGTTTCAGGTATTCATAGTCGGCCCGCGCGGTTTTGGCGGTCTGGGTGAAGCCGATGGGCGCGACACTGACGCGCTTTTTCACGCGCTCGGCCAGGCCGTCGAAGGCGCCGCTGACAATGAACAGGATGTGGCGCGTGTTGAGCGTGCGGCGGGGCGGCTGGCCGCCGCGCTGGAGCTGCATCATGGCTTCCATCTGGCCGAGCAGGTCGGTCTGGCTCTGTAGGCTGACGTCGGTTTCCTCCATGAGCTTGAGCAGGTTGACCTGCACGCCGCGCCCGGAGACGTCGCGGCCGTAGGAACCGGGGGTGCCGGCGATCTTGTCGATTTCGTCGATGTAAATGATCCCGTATTGCGCCAGGTCGGCGTTGCCGTCGGCCGCGCGCGCCAGGTCCCGGACCAGGTCCTCGACGTCGTGCCCGACGTAGCCGGTTTCGGAAAACTTGGTGGCGTCGGACTTGACGAACGGCACGCCGACCAGCCGGGCTATACAGCGCATCAGGTAGGTCTTGCCCACGCCCGTGGGGCCCAGCAGGACAATATTCTGCTTGGCGTAATCGCGCTCGCGCAAGGCCGGGTTTTCCAGGCACTGCCGCACGTGGTTGTAATGGTCGCAGATCGCCACGGCCAGCACTTTCTTGGCCTCCGCCTGCTGAATGACGTAGCGGTCGAGATAGTCCCGGATATCGCGCGGTTTCAGGTTGAATTCGCGGACGCGCCGGAGCTTTTCGGCCGCGGCCGCATCGCCGCCCGGCGCGGCGCCGCCATGGTCGGCCCCTGCGGGCGCCGCGTCGGGACGCCCCGGCGGATTGGCGCGCACCTGGCGCAGGATGTCTTGAAACTGTTTTTGCCAGTCGTCCACGGGCCCTTTGGGTTCGTTGGCGCTCATGCGGAGACTATAGGCAAATGTCTTTCGCCAGGCAATACTTATCCGTCCCAGCAATTCTCATTATGGCGTTTTGTCGTCAGTTAATATGTCATCCCGAGCGGAGTCGAGGGATATCAATTCATGCGTAACACGTTATGCTGGAGATTTTTCGATTTTTCGCCACAGGCGGACCCGCCTTTGGAGGGCGATGGGCCTCCATCGCCGCGACCCCGGCTCCATATCCAGGTCGCAGTTTGGGTTGCGGGCGGCAGCCCGCCTTAATGCCTTATACACCTGAAACCGCTGCAAAAAACAAGATGTTGCAAAACGACAAAAAAAGATTGCAAGAAAGAAACGCGGCGTTTATGGTTGCCGCCGTTCGGGGAAACTTAAGAGGGCTTTTGCTGAAGATCGATCCGCCAAGGCTTGTGCGCCTGCGGCGTTGGCCGAACAGGGTGCCGACGGCATATCGAGCCGTGGGGCGTGAGAATACTTTTTGGACATTGCGCTCATGAATCAACTGTTTCCATATATCCGCCTGTTGCGGCCGGACAACTGGTTTAAGAATATATTTATGTTGCCGGGCATCCTTCTGGCTGTTTACTTTCGGCCCGATCTGCTCAATTGGGCAACTGTCGGGTATATCGCGTTTGGGCTTGGCGCCGCATGTCTGATTGCCTCAAGCAATTATGTGTTTAACGAAATCCTCGATGTCGAAAGCGATCGCCATCATCCCGTCAAGCATAACCGTCCGCTGGTGGAAGGCGCCGCGCGGGTTTCCATGGCTTGGGCCCTCTGGATAGTCATCAGTCTGGCGGGGGTGACGGCAGGGTTTGCGTTGAATTTTCGCTTCGGCATGGTCGGGCTTTTGTTTTGGGCGGCGGGGATTCTATATAATCTTCCGCCGATCCGGCTCAAGGATATCCCCTATTGCGATGTGTTGAGCGAATCGCTCAACAACCCGTTGCGCCTGGCGCTGGGCTGGTATGCGACGGGGTTGGGTTTTGCGCCGCCGCTTTCCATGTTCATGGCCTACTGGATGTTCGGCGCATTCCTGATGGCGGCTAAACGATTCGCCGAATTTCGCATGATCGGCGATGTCCGGCAAGCATCCCGATATCGCAAGTCGTTTGCCCGTTACACGGAAGAGAGCCTTATTGAAAGCATCTTTTTTTATGCGACGCTTTTCGCCCTGATGAGCGGTTATTTTATCGCGCGCTATAGGTTCGAATTGGTTCTGGCCGCTCCTTTAGTGGCGCTGGCCATGGCTTATTACCTGCACCTGGCTTACAAACCGTCCAGCACCGCGCAATATCCCGAACTGCTTTACCGCGAAAAAAAACTGATATTGCTTGTGCTGGCGGCGTTCCTGGCTTGCACCGCCCTGCTCTTTATCGATCTGCCTGCTTTTGACCGCCTATTCAATCCGTGGCTTCTGCCGCCTGTGCCGGCAATTCGTTGAGCAACCTGAAAACCACCCGCTCAATTCAAACGCATGAAATTGTCGTTCTCAACAACATTGCGCATTGTTTTTGCGCTGCTGGCCGGGGTTGTCCCTTTTATTATCGGACGGGTCATTTTTCTCGATTCTCCTTTTACCACCGACGAGAACAGCTATCTGTTTCAGGCGCGTCTTTTCCTGGAGGGCGCCTTGGCCCGGCCTTTGCCGCCTTTGCCGCACTTGTTCGATCACGAGATGATCATTCTCAGCGACCGGATCGGGTGGCTTTCGCGTTATTCTCCCGGACATCCCCTCTGGTTGATGCCCGGCGCGGCGATAGGCGTTCCCCGCCTGATGAGTTCCCTTGCGGCGGCGCTTGGTATGTGGTGGCTGACCGGCGCCGCGCTCCGGTTGCGATTGCCCGTGTTTCTGCCGGGGTTTCTCCTCCTGCTTTCGCCGTGGTTTCTGTTTATGCAGGGAACTTTGTTAAGTCATACCAGCGGGTTTGCGATGACGTGTCTGACGATATGGGGCCTTGTGTCATGGATGACCACCGGTCAGGTCCGGTATGCCGCCTGGGCGGGCGTGGGGTGGGGGTGGCTTTATCTGATCCGTCCTTATACAGGCGTGCTTTTGGCCGTGCCCTTTGGACTGGCGGCGCTGGCGCATCTTTGGAGCAAGCGCGACAGAAGCGCCTGGACAGGGTGCGCCCTGTTTGCGGGGACAGCCGCCGTGGGCGGGGGGCTCTTTCTGCTTTACAACGCATGGACCACGGGCGATCCGTTTTTGCCCGCCTATTTGTTTTACGACCCCTGCGATGCCCTGGGGTTCGGCCCCCGCCGTTCCATCGGACCGGTCGTGGATCATACCTGGCAACTGGGGGTGGAGCAACTTGGCCGAAGTTTACGCCTCTTGAATCGCTGGTTGTGGGGGTTTCCCGGTTCGCTGGCGCTTGCGGGCGGCCTGTTGTCGATAGGATGGCGTTGGAAATGGACGCCTTTGTGGCTGTCCGGCGCGCTTGCGGTGTGGCTGGGCTATATCCTGTTTTATGCCAATACCGTGGACAATATCGGGCCGTATTATTATTATGAAACCTTACCCATGCTTGTGCTGGGCAGCGCCTTGGGCGTGGACCGGTTATGGCGGTGGGGAGCGCCTTGGCCGCGGATGCGCGCGCACCTCGCTGTGCTGGTTGCGCTCGCGGCGGCCGGCCTGTCTTTGGCCTTCATGCGCGTCGAGGGCTGTAAGTTGAACGCGGATCGCCGATATGAGGCGCGCATTCAAGCCACGCTTCGTTGCGCGCCGGAGCGTTCGGCGGTCATATTGGATCGGATCGGCTTCGACCATAGCGGGATGAAAACGGTGTTCAATGAGCGGGGCATTGACAGCGACCCGATTGTCGTGCGATATGAAATTGGATGTGAGCGCCAATTGGCGAAAGCATTCCCGTCGCATCGCTTGTGGATGCTCCGTGGCGGCGACGAGGACCGTTTGCACCCGGTGGATTTCGATGATCTGCCCAGGCATTATTTCCGGGCAGTTGACATGGGCGGTTTCACCGGACAGAATGAAAACGATTCCTTGACCGGCCGGCCGGTTCGGGTGGCGCGCGCGCCGTCAAACGGCGCCGATTGGATGGCCGCAGGGAGCACGCTGCGGTTGGGTCCGGGGCGGTATGATTTTCGTTTCGATATCGCAACAACGGCTTGTCGTTCCAATGCGCCGGTGACGCTGGATGTCGCGCGCCCCTCGAATAACGGCGTGCTGGGGCAAACCGTAGTGTGGGGGACGCATCCGCGCGGTACCGCCGTTGTTCATGTTGCCATTGCGGACGTTGCCGGAGGGTACTCCGCTCTCACGCGTTTTACGGAGATCGAGCCGCGCGTGCATTTTGGCGGCTCAGGGGAAGCGCGGGTGTACGGGATTGAGTGCGTTAGACGACCGGATTAACAGCCATGCCCGAAACACTTACAGTCTGCTCGCGGCTTGACCGCTGGATTCAGCACTTCACCCGGACGCACTTCTTCCTGGCGTGTTCGCTCTTGGTCTGTTTTACGCTCGTTCAATATGGCGTCGGTGTCGTGCCCCGCGAATTTTACCGGCAGGTGGCCGCCAATCCCTACGTGGAACAAACCAAGGTCCATGAGCAGAACTATTTTCAGGAGTCCCCGCTCCTGCCGATCGTGGCGCATCACCTGGGGCTGGTCTCGCGGTTCTCATTCAATCTGTTTTGCCTGGCCCTGATTATCGGCGCTTACGGTTTGTTCGCGTATTTCTGCCGCGACCGGCTCGAGCATTCGCTGGCCTTTATCGTTTTCGCCCTTCTGCAGGCCCATCCGGCAACGACGGTGCTGCTGGCCTGGCTGGGAATGCCGGACGGCATCACGTTTATCGCGACCATCCTGGCACTGTTCACGACGTCCATCATCGGCCTGGCCTTGCTTGGCGTCGTCTGCGCTTTCAATCATCCCATTGCCTTGTTTGCCATTCCCTCCATCCTGGTTCTGCGGCGGTTGGCGAAAGACAAAGGCATTACCTGGTGGCATCCCGTGGCGGCGGTCATGGCGCTGGGACTGGGGATGGCGGCGGTGCAGGGCTTTCTCCATCTGTTCGACATCAACACCTATTCGCGATTGAGCCACGCGGCGGCCCTGGATTTCAAGTTCTGGATCAACCAAAACCTGTCGTTTCTGCCCATGACACTGTTTTCATTTCACAATGTCATTTGGATCGCCCTGGGGATATGTATTCTGGCGGCCTATCGTTTTAACCGGCTCTATTTCATTGTCTTTGCGCTGACCCAACTGGGCTTCTATGCCATCACGTTCTTTTGTCTCGACACGACCCGCGTTTTCGCCCTGCTGGCCTGGGCGCCGGCCGTCCATTGCATCTTCTATTCCTGCCGCCTGCTGCGCGAGCGCCAACAGGACGCGCTCTACGAACATACGCGCAAACTGCTCCTGCTGGCGGCCTTGATCGGGATTCTCATTCCCAACTACTACGTTTATCTGGGAGCGGTTTACCACCCCGCGGGCAATGAGTTCCAGATCTGGTCCTATCTTCAGTCGCTGTTGCGCTGAAGAACCAATCCCGCAGATTGCCTTATCGGAAGAAAACGAGCGCTTGGATTGCGGATAAATTATTTTGACCGGCGCCGATTTTCTCTGCTTGACTCCGCGCGATGACCTGATACTTTCATTTTTACTTAAAGGGTGTGACCTGTTTATAGGCCACAGGCATTTGGATGGTCGGGCCGCCATCTGCATAACGCACGTTATATGCAGAGGAGTGTCATGGTCCAATCGCCTGTTCCACAGACTTCAGCCGCCGGTTGCCTCACCCGTCTTTTCTGGATGGGCGTTGGCAACGTCATTCTGTTCCTTTGTCTGACGTATATTTTCCATAATCGCGTGCATGGCCTAACCCTGGTCGATCTCGGCTACTGGCTGACCGTTGCGGCAATGGCAGCCGTACGCTGGGTGGATATCCGCTCCTTTCACGGCGATACCGTTACCGGCGAGCCGGCCACGCTCTCCCACTGGCGGCGATACGCCTTGTGTTTGACCGCCGGCGCCCTGGTTGCCTGGATCGTCATTCACCTGCTGGCATTGACCGGCGGACGATAGTCTGTAAACGCGCGGTTTCTTGGGAAGTTCCTTCATGACAATGAAACCAATGTTTGTTTGCCTGTGCGTTGCAACGATCATGCTGGCGGGATGCTCAAAAGAAAAGCCGGTCGTTACGTTTGCGATTGGCGGCGCCCCCTCTGAGATCGAATTTTTCGGGAAGCTGATCGCCGATTTTTCCCGTGAATCCGGTATTATGTCAACGCCGTTTTGAAATGACTCTTCTTCAGCCGATCTGAAAGATCCTTTTTCTTCTCTGATCCCCTGATCCGAACGGATCGTTTTCTTCCTTCTTCCCCGCGTCCTGGAGAGAGATATGTACACCCGACGTGGCGGTTATTAACATTCCCGAAATAGACTGGACATGGTCTTGGAAGAGCCACGCCTTCACAGGCGCGGCTACGTAGCCGCCGGTGTAAACCGGCGGCAATTTCACGTCTGGACTATTATGAGAACGTTAGTATATTCCATCTTTTTTAAAAAAATCCAGGATTTTGCGGATAAACTCATTTTTGTCGTTATAATTAACGATTTGCGCCAGGACGGTTAACAGCTCGCGGCTGGAGTGGAGGTAATAATTTGCGTAAGACATTTGTATCCCTATTTTAATGGTAAAAGACCCTTGCGGAAGGATATGAAAAAGCGACTCGTCGGTCGCGTCGTCCCCGGCCGCCAAGATAAAATCATACGTAGTTTCCGAAAGAAGCTGCCTGGCCGTCTCGCCTTTGCTTATCCCGGAACATTTTATCTCCACGACTTTGTTGCCCATTAACACCTCAATTTCGTTTCGGGCGGTGAAATGCGTCATGTCATCCACGAATTCTTTGACCCGGATCTCGCTCAGCAAGTTGTTGGAATTTCGGAAATGCCATGCAACGCCGTACTCCTTTGCCTCGATAAAGGATTGTGGCAGCCGCTCTCTGTACGTATTAAGAATCTTTAATATTGCGGGCTTCCAGTCGTTATTCAAATGCTTTGCAAGCGTCCATGCTGCTTTAGGCTTCCGGATCCAGGCGCCGTGCTCTGATACGAGGATTACATTGAACTTGCCGAACCAGTTCTGGAGATCTTCTTTATTTCTCCCGCTTATAATCACGAGGGTGAGTGTTGGATCGAGCGAGCATAGTTTGATGATTCTTAATAATTTATGGCTCGGCGCGGCTTCCGAAGGGGTTTTGGCAAACGGCGCCAGCGTTCCGTCGTAATCCAGAAATATGATTCGCTTTTGAGCGCGGCGATACTGGTCAAGCAGCGCGTCCAGGGGGGGGCCTTCGAGCAACAAGGCCCCGTATTTCTTTTGTTCACTATTCACGTTGTCCAGTTCCATTAAAAAATTCCGCGCCCATTTCGACACGTCATTGTTTTTCAAACGCTCCTGCATGGCCGTCATCCGCCCGGCTTGTTCGGAAGCCGGCATTTCAAGCGCTGTTTTTATTCCCTCCGCGATCTCTTCGCGATTGCTGGGGTTGATAATAACGGCTTCGCCGAGTTCCATGGCGGCGCCCGCCATTTCACTTAAGACCAGAACCCCCTGTTTTTCTTTCTGCGCCGCAATATATTCTTTGGCAACCAGGTTCATCCCGTCGCGGAGCGGGGTAATCAATCCGACATTGCTGATATTGTAAAGAGCAATAAGCTGTTCAAACGGAATGGCTTTGTATTGGTAGATAATGGGCGTCCAGTATACATCCCCGTAGACGCTGTTTATGTTTCCGACAATCCGATTGAAAACGTCTTTTGCCTTCCGGTAATCCTCGACGCCGATCCTTGACGGCACAACAATCATGATCAGCTGAACTTTTTGGCGCCACTCGGGATTCTTCTTTAAAAACAATTCGTAACCTTCCAGTCGGTTCGCGATTCCTTTTGTGTAATCCTGCCTGTCAACCGCGAAAATAACTTTCAGGTTTTGCAGCTTCTTTTTTAAGGCGGCTTTCTCCTGCTCAACGCCGCTGAGATTCGCCGCATGATGATATTTTTCATAATCAATGCCCATCGGGAAGGTGTCGGCTTTTGTCAGTTTGTGTGGAAGATTAATTAATCCCATGTCGTGGTTGAACCCCAGAATGCGCAATACACAACGCAAAAAATACTGGGTATAATCACGTGTATGGAAGCCGACAAGGTCGGCGTCTAAAAGTCCTTCCAGTATTTCCTTGCCCCATTTTCGCGGGAGAAGCCGGAATATTTCATACGACGGGAACGGAATGTGCAGGAAAAAACCGACAGGAACATCCGGGTTCGCGTTTCGGATCAATTTCGGGGCGAGCATGAAATGATAATCATGAATCCAGACCACGTCGCCCGGCCGAATGATGCTTGACACTTCTTCGGCAAACCGCGTGTTGACCTCCTTGTAATTCTCCCACATTTTTTCGTCATACATCGTTAGACCCGGGAAATAATGAAACAGCGGCCACAAGGTTTTATTGCAGAAGCCGTTATAAAACAAATCCATCGTGCTTTCTTCCACAAAGACAGGCCATGAATGATATTTGGCGATCAATTCGTTTTTAATGGCGTCAGGGTTGGAAAAATTCGAGCTTCCAGGCCAGCCGACCCAGAGATAATCGACATCCGTTAACGAGGACAAGTATGCGCTCATGCCGCTAACAAGTCCGCCGCTTGACGGCTGGATCGAAATCGAGTTGTTTGTTTCCGAAACCGTAACCTGAAGCCGGTTCGATAATATCAGCAATCTCAATTCGTCACCCTCCTTCGCGATCGATGAAAAGGCGCCTGTAAGACGGGCGCAACAAACGTCCTGAAAAATCAACCGGGATTCTACCTTGATGAGAATCAAGGTGCCGGAAGTGGCGCAGGGATGCAAGTCTAAAAACGGGCCGATTCGCCGGTTTTTCCCTGCTTGATTTCAGGCAATGACTCGATGTCGTCATGCTCCTCAAAGGGTGCGACCTGTTTGGCGCCTTAAAGAAATAATCCATTGCCATTTCATGGAACCGCCAATTTGATCGTATTTCTTGCAGCGGGTTGCCTGCTATGTTAGTCTCATGACGCAGTTTTAACGTGAGGGAAGGCCGGGGCATTCGATGACATTATTGATTATTACCATTGTGGTTTCGATGGGCATATCGTTCCTGTGCTCGCTTTCGGAAGCCTGTTTGCTAAGTCTTTCCATGGCCGATTTGGCGGCCCTGTCCGAGAAAAAACCGCGGGCCGGCCAACTCCTGAAACAGATGAAAGAAGGCGTTCAAAAGCCGATTGCGGCCATTTTGATTGTCAATAATTTCGCCAATATCATCGGAGCGGCCGTCGCGGGGGCCATATTCAGCGATTTGTTCGGGAGCAAGTGGATCGGTTTGTTTTCCTTCGTTTTTTCCCTGGCGGTTATTCAATGGTCCGAATATCTTCCGAAAACGCTGGGCGTATTGCACAACCGGTTTGTCGCCGGCATTATCGCCGGGCCATTGGCTTATATGGTTCATTTCCTCAGCCCCCTGGTGTTTATGTTGGAACGGATCAACCGGCCTTTCCTGCGGGGCGCAATATATAGATCGACAACGGATGCCTTGAACGAAATCACCCTGTTGGCCCGCTACGCCTCTGTCAACAAGCTGATTTCGCGCGAGCAGGTGGATATCGTCGCGCGCAGTATCAAGCTCTCGCAGGCCCGGGTCCGGGATATCATGGTCGGGCGCGGCGAAATCAAGTTCCTCTCCACCGCCATGAGCATGGCCGAGGCCCTGATTGAGGCGCATATCCATCATCATACCCGCTATATCCTTGCGCAGGACGGCAATCTGGACGCGATCGTCGGTTACGTGAACGTCAAGGATATTGTCAGCGCCCTGCAGATCAATCCCGCGGATCCCTCGCTAAAGGGCATCGCGCGGCCGGTGCTGACGGTGAACGCCACGCTGCTGGTGCCCGACCTGCTGAAGGAGTTGACCCGCGGCTACCAGCACATGGCGGTCGTCCGGAACGAGCAGGCCAAAACCGTGGGACTGGTGACGCTGGAAGACGTGGTGGAAGCCATTGTCGGCGACTTGGAAGACGAATACGATGCTCTGCCCGGCCACGTCATCCCGATTTCGGAAATCCGCTTCCTGGCCGGCGGCGGCGTGAGTCTGGCGGAGCTTAAGCAGAAAACCAGGTTCGATCTGCCGGATCTGCCAACCAGTTTGAACGATTGGCTGTGCGCTTTATATAAGAATCTGCCGCCCATTGAGCGCGCGATCCCGTTCGCGGATCTGGTGTTCGTCGTGCGCAAAATCAGGCGATCCAAGATTCACGAGGTTTTGGTGGAAAAACGCCATCAATCGCCGGCGGCGGGGGCGCCGGGATAATGGGGGAAATGAACAAGTTGCCGCCTGCGGCGGGGATGAATTTAATGGATTGAAAGCAAAGTCATAGCCGGTATAAAACCGGCTCTACTATGATGCACAGGGTAGAGCCGACTTTACGTCGGCTATTTTCATGGGAGCAGACGCTATGCCGATCGAAAACAGCACATCCGGCTCCTTCGCGCGCATGGCCATATTTCTTTCGGCGGCGGTTTGCCCGGGCGCAGGGCATTTTGCCCAGCGCCGCTGGATTTCGGGCGCGCTGTATCTCGTGGCGTTCTTAGCCTGTCTGGTCATGATGCTGGCGGCCGCGATCGCGCCGCTGGCGATGAATTTGCGGGTCAGTCTGGATTTCGCGGAAAAGGGCGGCGGCGATGTTTTCCGGGAAATTTCCATCGTCAAGGTGTTGACCTGGTTCGGGCTGGCGGTCCTGATCTATCTGGCGGCCCTGGTGGATATCGTCGTGTATGCCCGCCGCCAGGCCCGGCAGCGAATAATAAATCCGAAACAATATCAAAGCCCGAATATTAAATAACCAAAACAATCTTGTTTGAATTCGGTTTGTTCGATTATTCGAATTTGTTTCGGATTTCGATATTCGGATTTCGAATTTGGATTGCGGGCAAGGCCCGCCTTAGCCGGAGCAATCGATGGATATCCTGGATTTCGATTTCGTCGTGGTGGGCAGCGGCATCGCCGGGCTGATGTCGGCCATTCACCTGGCCCGTTATGGCCGGGTCGGCATCCTGACCAAGAAAGACCGCGCCGAGAGCAACTCTAATTATGCCCAGGGCGGCATCGCCTGCGTCGTGACCTCGGATGACAGTTTCGAGGAGCATGTCCGCGATACCCTGACGGCCGGCGCCGGCCTGTGCGACGAGGCCGTCGTGCGGACGATCGTCAGCGCGGGGCCGGCGCGCATCGCGGAATTGGAATCCTTCGGCTTGAAATTCGCCGAACTGCCCGGCATCCCCGGCGCGGGCTACGACCTGGGCCGCGAGGGCGGTCATTCGCGCCGGCGCATCCTGCATTGCGGCGATATCACCGGGCGGGAAGTCGAGCAAATCCTGCTCAACCGTATTCGCGCCGAACCGACCGCCACGATCCTGGAACACTGCGCGGTCATCGACCTGATCACAACCGGCTGGCTGGGCGCGGACGGGCCCAACCGGTGCGTGGGGGGGTATTTTTTAAATACCCAGACGGGCGCGATCGCGGCCTTTCGCGCGCCGTTCACCGTGCTGGCCACGGGCGGCGGCGGGAAGGTGTATTTATATACCACCAATCCCGATATCGCCACCGGCGACGGCGTGGCCCTGGCCTGGCGCGCGGGCGCGCCGATAAAAAACATGGAATTCATCCAGTTCCATCCCACCTGTCTGTATCATCCGGAAGCCAAATCGTTCCTGATCAGCGAGGCGGTGCGCGGGGAGGGGGGGGTGCTGGTCAACGCGCGCGGCGAATCGTTCATGGAACGCTACGATCCGCGCGGTTCGCTGGCGCCGCGCGATATTGTGGCGCGCGCCATCGATCACGAGATGAAGGTCAGCGGCGCGCGCTGTGTCTATCTCGATATCCGCCGCCAGCCGCTGGCGTTCCTCAAGGAGCGTTTCCCGAATATTTACATGACCTGCGCCCGCTTTGGGATCGATATGGCGCGCGACCTGATCCCGGTGGTGCCGGCGGCGCATTATTTCTGCGGCGGCGTGGAGGCCGGCGTGGATGGCAGCACGGCCCTGCCGGGACTCTATGCCTGCGGGGAAGTGGCCTGCACGGGCCTGCACGGCGCCAACCGTTTGGCCAGCAACTCGCTCCTGGAGGCGCTGGTCTGCGCGCATGCCATGGCGGAAACCGTCGGCGCGCTGCCCCGCGCCCGCCCGGCGCTGGCGATCCCCGCCTGGAAATCGGGAGCGGCGGTGCCCAGCGACGAGGCGATTGTCATTGAGCACAACTGGAACGAGGTGCGCACTTGCATGTGGGATTACGTGGGCATTGTGCGCACCAACAAACGCCTGGAGCGCGCCCGCCGCCGCATCGGCAACCTGCGCCGCGAAATCCAGCAGTATTATTTCGATTATCTCGTCACGCCCGACCTGCTGGAATTACGCAACATCGCCGCCGCGGGCGAACTGATTATCCGTTCCGCCATTCACCGGCGCGAAAGCCGCGGCCTGCATTACACTCTCGATTATCCTCCGAAGACCCCCGCCTTGCCGCCCCGCGACACCGTCATCCGCGATCCGCCCGGCGGCCGCACTCCGGAGAACGGCTGAAGCGCAAGCAGGTTCTGCTGGTTCACGGTTTACGGTTAAGCGATTCGCCGTTTTGGTTTGTTGCTCAAAATCCGGCAATTCTTGACTCTTAAACCGTTGAACCGCTGAACCGTTCGCAAAAGTAATGGGTCGCTCATTGGGGGGGTAGGGTGTAGATGCGGTTCGATAGAACCGCGGATTGCCGTTCGATAGAACCGCGGATTGCCGTTCTATCGAACGGCCGCTACACCACAGCACACGACCTCATTGCCCCCCATTCACTGACCCATTACTTGCAAAAAAATATTTTGCTGGATTAAAAAAGTCAAACGTGGTTTCATCGCTTGCCTTTTGCGTCGCCGACACCGCCGGCTTTGTCCGGCGTACCGAACCCTGAACACCGAGTGATTGCCATGAGCAAGCAGTTAATCATCGCCGAAAAACCGTCTGTGGCCGCCGACATCGCCAAGGCCTTGGGCGGTTTCAGCAAGAAGGGCGAGTTCTACGAAAGCGAGGCCTACGTCTTGTCTTCGGCCGTCGGCCATTTGCTGTCGATCGCGGCGCCGGAGGGGCAGGAAGTTAAACGCGGCAAGTGGAGTCTGGTCAACTTGCCGATTATTCCCACGCACTTCGATCTGCGGCCGATCGAAAAAAGCGCGCCGCGCCTCAAGGTCCTGCTCCGGCTGATCAAGCGTCCGGATGTTGATGGGCTTATTAACGCCTGCGACGCCGGCCGCGAGGGCGAATTGATTTTTCGCTATATCGTGCAGTTCGCCGGCACACCCAAGCCCATCCGGCGGTTGTGGCTTCAATCCATGACGCAGGGCGCCATTCGCGAGGCCTTTGCCGCGTTGCGCGCCGATGCCGACATGAAGCCCCTGGCGGATGCCGCCGTCTGCCGTTCCGAGGCCGATTGGCTCGTGGGCATCAACGGCACGCGTGCCATGACGGCGTTCAACTCCAAACTGGGCGGCTTCCAGCTCACGACGGTCGGCCGCGTGCAGACCCCGACGCTGATGATCGTCGTCGAGCGCGAGGAAAAAATCAAAAAATTCGTTCCCCGCGATTACTGGGAACTGCATGCCACGTTCCAGGCCGCGGCCGGCGATTATCCGGGGCGCTGGTTCGACGAAACCTTTTCCAAGGGCAAATCGGAAGATGGCGATGCCAGGCCGGAACGCCTCTGGGATGCCGCCCGCGCCGAAACCATTCGCGCCAAGTGTCTGGGCAAGAGCGGCGTGGTCACCGAGGAAAGCAAGCCTACCACCCAGCTATCGCCCTTGTTGTTCGACCTGACCAGTCTCCAGCGGGAAGCCAACGGGCGCTTCGGATTTTCCGCCAAGCGCACACTGCAATTGGCGCAGGCGTTGTACGAGCGCCATAAAGTCCTGACCTATCCGCGCACGGATGCGCGCGCTTTGCCGGAGGATTACATCGGCGCGGTCAAAAAAACGCTCGCCGTCATGGCCGCCGCCGAATACGGCGAATTGGCCGGCAATATTCTGAAGCAGGGCTGGGTCCATCCCAACAAGCGGATTTTCAATAACGCCAGGATTTCCGACCACTTTGCCATCATCCCGACGGCGCAAATGCCGAAAATATTGAGCGAAGAAGAGGGCAAGATTTACGACATGGTGGCCCGGCGCTTCCTGGCCGTGTTTTACCAGGCCGCCGAGTTCCTGGTGACGACGCGCATTACGCGCGTCGAAGCGGAACCCTTCAAGACCGAAGGTAAAGTTCTTGTGGCCCCGGGCTGGATGGTCGTTTACGGCAAAGAAGCCCACAACGAAGATATGCCCACCTTGACCGCCGTGCAGAAAGACGAAATTGTTCAGACCCGCGCCATCGAATGTGTCGGCACACAGACCAAGCCGCCGCCGCGCTACACGGAAGCCACCTTGCTGACCGCCATGGAAGGCGCGGGCAAATTAGTCGAAGACGATGAATTGCGCGAAGCCATGAGCGCCAAGGGACTGGGCACGCCGGCGACGCGCGCCTCCATCATCGAGGGCCTGATCTACGAGAAATACATGGTCCGGCGGGGCAGGGAGTTGCAGGCCACCGCCAAGGCGTTTTCGCTCTCCGCACTCCTGCGCGGCCTGCAGATACCCGAACTGGGATCGCCTGAACTGACCGGCGACTGGGAATTCAAATTGAAGCAGATGGAACACAGCCAGTTGGCGCGCGCCGAGTTCATGCGGGAAATCGCGGCCATGACCCGCCGCATCGTGGAGCAAACCAAAAAGTTCGAACACGACACCGTGCCCGGCGACTTCAGCATCCTGAAGGCGCCCTGTCCGAAGTGCTCCGGGGAAATCCATGAAAACTACCGTCGTTTCCAGTGCCAGAAGTGCGACTTTTTCATCTGGAAGACGCTGGCCGGGCGGCAGTTCGAGGTCGGCGAGATGGAAGACCTGCTGGCCAAAAAATCGGTCGGCCCCCTGGATAATTTCCACAGCCACAAGGGCAAGGTATTCGCGGCCATGGTCAAGTTGAACCCCGAATACAAGGTGGAGTTCGATTTCGGGACGGCCTCCGGCGCCGAGATCGTCGATTTCAGCGGCAAGGAGCCCCTGGGTAAATGCCCGAATTGCGGCGGCGCGGTCTATGAAAACGGCGCCAGTTATGTCTGCGAAAAGGCGGTCGGCGCGAAGCGCGCCTGCACATTCCGCTGCGGAACCGTCATCCTGAAACAGATCGTGGACAAGACCCAATTAGTCAAACTGTTGACCACCGGCAAAACCGACCTGCTGACCCGGTTTATCTCCCGCAAAGGGCGTCCTTTCCGCGCCTACCTTGTCGCGCGTGACGGCCAGGTGGGCTTCGAGTTTGTCAACGCCAAAAAGAAGCCGGCTGCCGTCGGAAGCGCGAAAGGCGCAAAAGCCGACGACGGACAACGGACGACGGACGAAGGAACGGCGAAGAAGTTGGCCGAGACGAGTCCCGCCGGTGGCACATGAAGTGCGCGGAGCGAAAGCCGGCCGCCAGACGCCGGACCGAAAGATTGTAGCCGCGGCGGTGACGCCGCGGTTCCGGCGCGTCGGCCTACGTCCGACGGCGACAATCCCCCCCCCCTCACTGAACACCGAACACCTTGCGCATAGTTACAACGGCTGGCAATGGGAACAAAGATGGGTGGCGCGCTGACCGATGACGATCCGGCGGATCGGTTGGCCGCAGCGCAAACAGGGCCGACCCGTTCGCCGGAAAACGTTCAACCCTTCCTGGTTCCGTCCGCGCTTGCCGCCGGGCCGTTTGAAATTCGACTGGCCATCTCCCAGTGTTGTCCCCCGATTCCGGATGCCGCGGCGCAAAACATGGCGAATGGCGCCATGCAGGCGGCGGGCTTCCGCCGCGCTGAGTGTGGCGGCGACGCGCCCGGGATGCAAGCGCGCAGTCCAGAGCGCCTCGTCGGCATAGATGTTGCCGATACCGGCTATGAACGTTTGATCCAGAAGCAGGGGCTTTAATTGCCGCCGCCTCGCGCACAGGCGGCCGACAAATTCCTTCAGGTCGAAATGTTCCGAAAGCGGTTCCGGACCCAGGCGTCCCAAAATTGCTTCCGGCGCGCGCGTCAACCGCCAGCGCCCGAATTTGCGCGTGTCCCGATAGCGCAGTTCGCGGCCGTCATCCAAGCGCAGGACGATATGCTGATGCCGGTCGCGCGGCGCGCGCGCATGAGCCAGGCTCAACTGGCCGGTCATGCGCAGATGAATCAAGAGCGTGTCGCCGTCCGAAAGCGCGAGAACGATGTACTTGGCGCGCCGCCGGATGGATTGCACGCGCCGGCCTTTCAGGCGCGCCGCGAATACGGAAGGCTGCAGCGGCGCAATCAGCGGCTTCCAAAAAACGCGCGCCTGGTCAATGACGCGGCCAACCAGGCCGCCCGCGCGCAACTCGCAAACCACGGTCTCGACTTCAGGTAATTCCGGCATAATGATGCACTATAAACGGATTGAGTTTTGGCGCAACACCAAAATCCGCGCCGATTAATCGGCAATTAATTCGCATTGCCATTCCAGCATGCTTCGGATACAGTAACCACGTTTCACGCATTTTCAAATCAGGGCGATTCCTATCCAGGAGATATGTTTTATGTCGGCATCGATTATCGGGCGGCGCTTTCTGCTGCTGGTCGGGGTGCTGTTGCTGGGCGTCAACCTGGTGGTGGGCGCCAGGATCGCCTCCCGCGCGGATGTGACTAACGACACCGACTCGGTGGCCTTCGAAAAGATGCAGTTGCTGACGGAAGTGATGATGCTGATCCGCCAGAATTACGTGGACGAGGATAAAACGCAGTACAAGGATCTTTTATACGGCGCGCTGCGCGGCATGCTCCAGTCGCTGGATCCCCACAGCCAGTTCATGGAACCGGAAATGTATTCCGACATGAAGAACGATACCGCCGGCGAATTCGGCGGACTGGGCATTATCATCGGCATGCGCGACGGCGTCCTGACCGTCATCGCGCCCATGGAAGACACGCCCGCCTTCCGGGCCGGGATCATGCATGGCGACAAGATCATGGCCATTGACGGCGCATCCACCGAGACCATTTCCCTGCAGGAGGCGGTCCGTAAAATGCGCGGCGAGCCCGGCACGAAGGTGAAGGTCAAAATCCTGCGCATCAAACCCCAGGAGGTCAAGGAAATTGAAATCGTGCGCGCCATCATCAAGGTGGAGAGCGTCAAGGGCGCGGCCATCCTGGACGACCACATCGGTTACGTGCGCATCGTCCAGTTCAACGAGCCGACGGCCGACACCTTGCAAAAGGCCTTGGACGAGTTGACGGCCAAGGGCATGGATGCCCTGATTTTGGATTTGCGCAACAACCCCGGCGGCTTGCTGGTCTCGGCCGTGGATGTCAGTCAGAAATTTTTAAAGCGCGGGGCCAAGATCGTGTCCACCAAGGGGCGTCTGGGGGTGGGCGTCCAGTCCGAATATGAAGCCAAGGGCAAGGTCCATTATCTCGATTATCCCATCGTCGTGCTGGTCAATGGCGGGAGCGCGAGCGCCTCGGAAATCGTGGCCGGCGCCTTGCAGGATCACCGCCGGGCGATCTTGATCGGCGAAAAAACTTTCGGCAAGGGCTCCGTCCAGAGCATCCAGCCGCTGGAAGACGGTTCGGCCATCCGCCTGACCACGGCCAAGTATTACACGCCCAGCGGCCGCATGATCCACGAAAAAGGCATCGAGCCGGATGTCGTGATTCCAATGTCGGCTGAGCAATGGCAGAAAGTCCAGATCAAGCGCTCGCGCGAAGAGTTGGGCGACGCCGACAAAAAGGATGACATCAAGCTTGACCTCGAACATGCGACCGACACCCAGTTGGAGCGCGCCATGGATGTGCTGAAAGGCATTCGCCTGTTTCAAGCCCGCGCCGTTCAGTCCCCGCAATATGCCAAGCATCCATAACGTGCTTCATCCGATACGCGCTTGCGTACAACCCTGGACTGCTTGTTTCCGACGGTGTTCAGGTTAACGCCCATACTCCCTTACTCTCATACACCCATACGCCTTATGAATGTCCTGGGCATCGAAACCTCCTGTGACGAAACCGCCGCCGCCGTGGTGGCCGATGGCGGCACGGTGCTTTCCAGCGCGGTGTTCAGCCAGGTGGCCTTGCATCGTCCGCATGGCGGGGTGGTCCCGGAAATAGCCTCCCGCCAGCACGTCGAACACCTGCCGCAGTTGCTCGATGAGGCCATGGCCGCCCTGGAATGGCCTCGCTTGCAGGCCGTGGCTGTGACCTACGGGCCGGGATTGGCCAGTTCCCTGCTGGTGGGACTTTCCGCGGCAAAGGCGCTGGCCCTGCGTCTGAACATTCCCCTGATCGGCATTAATCACCTGGAGGCCCACCTGTATTCGGTTTTTCTGGCGCGCAATGCCCCGCGCTATGCCGAATCCTGCCCGCTGGTGGCGCTCATCGTTTCCGGTGGTCATACCTGCCTGGTGCGCGTGGATGCGCCCGGGCAATACCGGCGCCTGGGCCAGACCATCGACGATGCCGCCGGCGAGGCTTTCGACAAGGGCGCCAAGCTTCTGGGCCTTGAGTATCCCGGCGGCCCGGCGATCGATCGCGTCAGCGCGCTTGGCGACGCCGTCCGCATTGCCTTTCCGCGAACCCGCGCCTTGAAAGCCGACTTTGCGGAGGGATTGGCGCCGGAATTGTGTTTCAGCTTCAGTGGATTGAAAACTTCGTTGCTGTATTACCTGCGCGACCATCCCGAAGCCGTCCGTCCGCCGGTTTTGGAAGATGTGGCCGCGGGCTATCAGGAAGCCATTGTGGATGTCCTGGTGCGCGGGACCAAGCGGGCGCTCCAACGTGAACGGGTACGGACGCTGGCGGTGGCCGGAGGCGTTTCGTTGAATCGCCGCTTACGCGCCCGGCTGATCGAGATGGCCGCCGGATTGCAGGTCAGGCTCCTGCTGCCGGAGGCCGCGCATTGCGCGGATAACGCCGCGATGGTGGCCGGCCTGGCGGGCATCGGGCAGGGCGTCACGGGCGAGGCCGCCTGGGCGCTGGACGCCTGCCCGAATCTGGAGCTTGGCGCGGCTGAATAAACGCGCAATCTATTGTTCACGAACGGCACGAGGCGCCTTGTCGCCGTGAGCGTGTCCCTGATCCCCGCCATCATTGCTGAATACCGGAAACGCCTGGGACAAAAATTCGATCGGATCGATATCTAAGGAAGAAACCTGCCTTTTTTGAACTTGTCCGGCAGGTATTTTTCCAAGACGTAGTTCAGCCCGTGCTTGGCGAAGGCCTGCTGTTCGATGCGCACTCCCATGGTCAACATCTGGTTGAGGGCCGCCTGCCATTCCTTGTAATGTCTGATGAAGGGGTCGTTTTTCAAGGCGTCCTTGGCGCGTTTGACGTCGTTTTCCTCCAGCGGATGGGTGGCGTCTTCGAGGTCGTAGTCCAGAATGTCCTGCGGCGTCACGCCCAAATAATGGGCGCGCGGCACACAAAAGAACTGATTGATGTGCGCGGCCTGACCGGAGCCGACTTTCAGCGTCCGGTAAATGTTGCAGTAACCGTAGGGGTCGCCGTCGGTAAAGGCGAACACCGGCAGATCCTTGTCGTCCGACAAACGCCGGATAAAACGCCGGCAGGCGCGCGTGGGCACGCCGCTCATTGAAACCAGGACGCAATTGGCGCGCTCGTAATAACGGTGGTGGACGAGCCGCTGGAAAAGCGAGGCCGTTTCGATCGCCAGGATGAATTTGGCCTTCGATTCGAAGCGCAGGTGCTCGACCTGCGATGGAATGCTCCAGGCGCCCGTGCCCAGCTTCTCGCAGTTGATGCGGATATCGCCGCCCGTGCCGGGATCGCGGTCGATCACCGTGACCGGGCCGGTAACTTCGCCGCCGCGTTCCTCGGGGATATAGCCCAGCTGTTCCCGATTGATCCCCAGCATGGCTTCCATGTCGTCCAGCAGGGAATCGCTTTCGGGCTGTTCGTCGAACCGGCATTCGCCCCAGCTTTTGCTGTTGTAATAAATCTCGCGCTTGCCCGCGATATCGTCTTTGTCCAAGAGATCCTTCTTGGTCGTGGCCATCAAGCGCATGGACTGGGCAAACGTTTTAACCGTGTTGTAGGAGAGTGTGCGCGTGGCCACTTTCTTGAGAATCTCGAAATGGCCTTTCTTGGGATCGTACTTCACGTTGCTCAACGAGCGGATGGGGAAACGCATCGTGGGGCGCGCGTTTTTGCGGATGATGTCGCAGTAAACCTCCTGGGCCACGCCGACGATTTTGCCGGCGGCATATTTCCGGGTCACCGTCGCCGGAGCGGCGGGCTTGGGCCTTGACAGGTTCTGGTTTTTTTTTGTCATGGGGTTCCTTGTCAAAGTTGATGAAATGCAGAATTGAACTGGGATCCGCAGCGGGGCGATTCTTGCTGTAGCCGTCGGACGTTTAGGCCGACTCGCCTGGGCGAAGCGCTCCGGCGAAGCCTGGCGTTTCCGGCCAATCACGCGAGCCT
Source organism: Kiritimatiellia bacterium (assembly GCA_041653875.1). GTDB lineage: Bacteria > Verrucomicrobiota > Kiritimatiellia > JAAZAB01 > JAAZAB01 > VSJD01. The sequence continues at coordinate 5,623 of JBAZEM010000015.1, read as the reverse complement.
TTCGTCTCGCGGCTACAAAAAACTGAGATTCCTATGCATGAATTCAGGTCGCCGGCTTTGTCATTCTACATTCTGCATTCTTCATTTCTTCACGCTTCCAGGTGCGTGCGTTCCAGCATTTTGTGGAGTTTGCCGACAATCTGCGTTTCCTGCTTCTCGTCGAGCGCCAGGATCTCGCGCAGGCCCAGCGCCAGGTGCGGCAGGTACATCTCGATGAAATTGCGCTTGCGCTCCAGTTCGGCCTGGCGCCGGCGCCGGCTCAGGAACACGGCGAGCCGCCGGCCGCACTCCTGGAACGCAAAGGTCATTTCGCGGATGATCTCCGGGTAATGGGCGATGGCTTCCTTGCTTTCGCTGGTGAACGGCACCCACACGCTGGCGATATGGATCAGGATGACCGCCGGACCCAGCGGCACGGCATCGCGCGGCTGGGCCAGGCCGTAGCTCTTCCAGTTGACGCCGGTCACGGCCCTGGTCATGGCGCAGGCGCCGCTCATGTAGAGCAGGGGAACCTTGTTGGCAAACCGCAGTACCCGCACGGGATCATCGGTGGAAACGTCCTGCGCCGCGTCCGGTTTGGCGTAGGCGATGCCGACCTCGATCTGGAACGGATTGCCGCGATAGACTTCCGGACTGCGCGTCACGGCCGTGTAAAAATCCGCGGCGATTTCCTTCTTCAGCCCGGCCAGAATCTGTTCCTCGCCGATGGGCGAGAGGCAATCGGTCGGCGGCCGCATCAGCTTGGCCTCGCCGATGGCCTTGAAAAGGGCTTCGCTTTCGCGGTGGGCGATGTGGGCCGGGCGCGCCTTGGGATCCAAAGCGGCGCGCCGGCAGATTTCCTCCGCCGCGCGGGCGCTGACGCGCGAAAAATCGTTGGCCAGCGCCGCCTTTAGCGTCTTGGACGTGGTATCCTTAAGCATTTGCATCAGCATGCCCAGTTCGACGCCGTGAGGATGCGGCTTGATTTCCAGGGGCTGTTTTGGCAGATCGCGCGTTCCGCGCTCGAAGGTGATCCAGGCGGCAACGGCCGCACCGGCGGTCTCCGCCGCCTTTTTGTCGGCAATCGGGGTTTCTGTTCCTGGTCCTTTGCCATTGACGGTGGCTGGGGTCACATCGGCGGCGGCGGACGCGCCGGCGGTTTCGAGCACAGCGATGCGGTAATGCAGGCACAGGTGCGGATTCACGATCGCGCATTGTTTAAGGTATTCGTCCGCCGAGAGTTTGCCGCGGATATAGGCCGCCTCCATTTCGATTGAGACGCACGTGCCGTGCGCATATTCCTTGCTCAGTTGCGTCACGCCGTCCTTGTCGGTCGTAAAAAACAGGGGGCGCCAGTCCAGTTCCTCGTCTTTCAGGATCGTCGGCCTGTTGGCGCGGGTGTCGATCTGGACTTCGATATGATGGGCGGTCTTGCCGCTCTTGATTTTGGACTGAATGATCGTGGCGGTGCCCGTGGTGAGCTGGCCGTACATGCCGGCCGCGCTGATGCCGATGCCCTGCTGGCCGCGCGACATGCGCAGGCGGTGGAACTTGGAACCGTAGAGCAATTTGGCGAAAATTTTCGGGATCTGGGCGCGGACAATGCCCGGACCGTTATCCAGTACCGTGACGCGGAACCGGCGCGCGCCGGTTTGTGTTATCTCCACGCTGATTTCAGGCAGGATGCCGGCCTCGTCGCAGGCATCCAAAGAATTATCCACCGCCTCCTTGACGGTCGTGAGCAAGGCCTTGCGCGGATTGTCGAAGCCGAGCAGGTGGCGATTCTTTAAAAAAAACTCGGAGACGGCGATTTCCCGCTGACTATGGGCCATGCTTTCGGCCGTCGCCAGGGTTTGCTTGGGGTGCGCCATGGGGTTAACCTCCGCTTCGCTTCGGTCACCAATTTCCGGCTTCTGATTGCCGATTTCCGATTGAGGCGACCATCGCCCCTCATCGGGGCCTAACTTAATGCCAAGAAATTTTCCGCCAGAGGCGGATCCTACGGCGGAACATCCATGTAGAGCCGGTTTTATACCGGCTATGATAGCCGACATAAAGTCGGCTCTACATGAATAATCGACGTAAAGTCGGCTCTACATGAAATAGTTGCGCACCTTTGGCGGCCTAATCCGATACATAAAAAAACGCCGGTGATTATGGCAACGCTGGTTGTGAATGCAAGCCCGAAGAATAATGCTTGTATCCGCGCGCTTTTTTGTCAGAATAGCTCGCGTATTGGCGAATAAGCGGGAATAAAGGACAATTCTTATATGGCAGACGCATCCAGTCAAAAAGAAGAGGTCATCCGCGCGGATGGCGTTGTGGTCAAGGTTTTGCCGGCGACGATGTACCGGGTAAAGCTTCAGACCGGCGGCGAAATCCTGGCGCATATTTCCGGCAAGATGCGCAAGCATTTCATCAAGATTTCCACCGGCGACAAGGTCACGATCGAAATCTCCCCCTACGATCTCTCCAAAGGCCGAATCGTCTTCCGGCAGAAATAGCCTGCCCAGGTTTCTGGCGGCAGGCTCTATGCTGTTGGAACACAAAAAGATATGGGATAAGCGCCGATGTCACTTGCGTTTGAATGGGATCAAGAAAAGGCCGGATCAAACCTGCGCAAGCATGGCGTTGCATTTGAAGAAGCGAGTACGGTGTTCAAAGACACACTTTCGCGCACGATTTGCGATCCTTTACATTCGTTATTCCGCGAACAACGGTTCGTGACAATTGGGTTGAGTGGTTGTAATCAGTTGCTCGTGGTCGTGCACTGTGACCGAGGTAATAAAACCAGAATCATAAGCGCTCGGCGTGCAACGCGTCAGGAACGACGAAATTATGAAAATAAATAAAAAATCCACTGATGCGGATATGCAGGCGGAGTATGACTTCTCGCAAGGCGTGCGTGGCAAATACGCCAGGGAGTATGCCAAAGGAACGAATATTGCCATTCTTGATCCAGAAGTGGCAAAAGTGTTTCACAATTCCCGTAGTGTGAACGAAGCGCTTCGATCCCTTCTGCCCATCATCCGAAACCATGCCACGGCGCGTTGACCGACGCTCGGACGTGCTATCCAGCGAAATTATCCGCTCAGGTCAATCCGAATTTCCGCAAGCAGTCCGTGAAATCGTCCGGCAGGGGCGCCTTGGCATGCACGGGCTTGCCGGTCACGGGATGACGAAAGGCCAGTTCATAGGCGTGGAGCATCTGGCGCCGGATCGCGCGTTCCTGGGGACTGATCTCCCGGCGGGTGGCATACTGCTGATCGCCCAAGAGCGGATGGCCGATCGCCACAAGATGCCGGCGGATCTGGTGCGTGCGCCCGGTTTCAAGCTCGATCCGCAAATGACTGGCGCGCTTGTTGGCGTCCAGGGTCTTTACCAGTGTCCGGGCGCTGCGATGGTCAATGGGGTGGGTGATCTCCTGTTCCGGTTCGGCGACAAATCCGCCGACGATGGCGTGGTACATCTTGCGAATCCGATGCTGAACGAATAGGGGGCGAATATGCGCCTCAGCTTGCGCCTGCCGGGCGAACAACAGACAACCGGATGTGTCCCGATCCAGCCGGTGGACGGCTATCAGCGCCGGATTGCCCAACAGGCGGCGCAGGCCGGACTCCAAACTTTGCGGCCCATTGGCCAGCATCCCGGCCGGTTTGTTGGCAATCAGATAATCCTCGCTCTCATATAACACCGCTTCGCGCGATACCACCGGACCCTTGATAAACCCATCCTGGATTTCCACGCCGTCACCCGGCTCCAACCGGTGCCGGGCCATCCAAATCCGTTGGCCGTTCACGAAGACCCGGCGCGCATCAAGCAGGGCCTTGGCCTTGTGATTGGATAATTTTAGATGGTTGGCCAGGAAAGCAATCAGGGTCGCGCCATGGTCGGATAGTTTGACTTTTAGTTGGGTGGAGGTCATAACGTAAAAGGCGTTCTTTGTTCCTGGTTCTTGGTGCTTCGTTAATACTGTCTATCCGTAACATGCATGTTTTTGCGGAGAACATTTTCGGAGGGCGACGGGACTCCGTCGCCGCAGCCCCATATCCATGCCTCGGTTTGATTACGGCCGTGCCGCGTTATAACGAATAACAAGGAACGAAGCACCAAGAACACGCCTGCATCCTGCCGGGGGAATGCAGGTGTGTTTGACAAATCCAGCGATATGTTGCAACTTACCCGATTAACCGTCAATTGCCAGCGAAAAAAAAGGTTGGGTGTAAGGGCGTTTGGGTGTATGGGGGTAAAAAGCGATATTCGGCACTCCTGTGCTCCCTTGCACCCATACTCCGATACACCGTTCCGTGCGTGAACACTTCATTTAATATTTTGCGGACAGACCCTGAATCCCGGGCCCGGCGCGGACGGTTGATGACGCCGCACGGCGTGGTCGAGACACCAGTCTTCATGCCCGTGGGCACACAAGCCGCGGTCAAGGCCGTGACGCCGGCCGAACTGGAAGAGTTGGACGTATCCATGATTCTCTCCAACGCCTATCACCTGCATGTCCGTCCGGGCGCGGACCTCATCGCGCGCGCCGGGGGATTGCACCGCTTCATGGGCTGGCGCCGGCCGATCCTGACCGACAGCGGCGGGTTCCAGGTTTTCAGTCTGGCCGGCATGCGCAAAATCCGGGAGGACGGCGTGGAGTTCAATTCGCACGTGGACGGGCGGCGGCTCTTCCTGGGTCCGCGGGAAGCCATGGCTATCCAAAAGGACCTGGGTTCGGATATTGCCATGGTGTTCGACGAGTGCGCGCCGTATCCCTGCAACTACGAATATGCTTGCCAAGCCATGGAACGCACCCTGGCATGGGCGGCTGTTTGCTCCCAACAGGCGCGGAGCGCCGGTCAGCAGGTGTTCGGCATCGTGCAGGGAGGAACCTACAGCGACTTGCGGCGGCAATGCGCCGCGCGACTGGCGTCCATGGAATTCGACGGCTATGCCGTCGGCGGCGTGAGCGTCGGCGAGCCGGAAGACCTCATGCTGGCGAGCGCCGCCGCCGGGCTCGCGCCGTTGCCGGCGGATGCCCCGCGCTACCTGATGGGCGTCGGCCACATGCGCCAGATCGTCGAGGCCGTGGCGCTCGGCGTTGACATGTTCGATTGCGTGATCCCGACGCGCGTGGCCCGCAACGGTTCCGCGGTGACCCGCGCCGGGCGGTATCCGCTCAAGGCCGCGCGCTACAAGGAGGATGCGGAACCGATCGAAAGCGGGTGCGCGTGTTATGCCTGCCGGAACTTTTCGCGGGCCTACGTTCGGCACCTTTTGAACACGGACGAGATTTTGGGCATCAGACTGCTGACGATCCACAACCTGCATTGTTACATGGACTTTATGCGTGACATTCAGACTGCGCTCGAAACCGGCGTCTTTACCCAATTTCGAAAAACGATCCGGGATACGGTTGTTAAGGAATAGAGAACCAGACGCCGGACAACAGGTCGACGGGCAACAGTCCGGAAAAGAAGAAAGACAAGTAGCCCCCGGCCTGACCCTCCGAAAAACGCTCCGACTGCGATTCAGACAGTGGGGAGATAGCGAGGCCAGCGGCCGCAGGTAGGGCGACCGGCGGCGGGCCATAATGACGCCCGTGAGTATTTTGCTCGCGGGCGTTTTTTTGTGTTGCAATCTGTATCAG
>JBAZEM010000014.1:0-70128 GCA_041653875.1 Kiritimatiellia bacterium | reverse complement strand
CCCCGATCATAATCGGGGTGACGGGACACTCCAAAAGGATCATTAAAAAGTTCGGATCGGAGAGGAAAAGCACAGAGAAATGTAAATCGGAAACTATCCAATTTTAACAATTGACGGCACATCCCCCAAGAATCGCCCTGTACTCATTTTGACGCGAGATTCGGTTATGGAATATTTGAATGAAGTCACGGTGGCGCCCATCACATCAACAGTGCGGGACATCCCAAGCGAAACCCATCTATCCACGGAAGATGGAATGCCTAAAGGATGCGCTGTAAATTGCGACCATCTTCAAACTGTCTTAAAAAACAAATTAGGAAACGTCATCACGACGCTTCCTCGATTCAAGATGAACGAAGTCCAATCAGCTGTTCGATTCGCTCTGGATCTGTAAATTCAGTGGAAACCGAAACAAGCAGCTAAATAGAACCAAAAGAAAGGACGCGGAAATGACGAGAATGCCAAAAGAAGTTCAGGAATTCCTGCGTGGCAAGATGGCATGGGTGGCGACAGCAGCAACCGACGGCATGCCCAATACGACCCCAAAGGGCTCGATCGAAATTATCGACGATGAGCACCTTGTCTTCGCTGACTTGTTTTCCCGGAAAACCCGCGAAAACCTCAAGGCAAATTCGAAGGTCGCAGTTACCGTCATTGATGCAGAAACGCATAAGGGATACCAGATCAAGGGTTCTGCGGAAATGCTGGAGTCTGGACCGTTGTTCGAGAAGATGGCGGAGGAATTGAAGAAGGCCCCGATGGAGTTGCCACCGCTCCAGTATGTTGTCCGCATCACGGTGGAATCTGTCTACGACCAGTCAGTGGGGCCGGAAGCTGGCAAGCAGATGGCGTAATAGGTTTCGGCCAACAATCGCATGCGCCCGCCGGTCGAGCGCATTGCCATCCGCCTTGCGGCGGAGAACAATGCGTTCGACCGTTCACCGCCGAAATAGCGGCTCCGTTCAAAGGTGATATGAAAAAACAACGTTTCAAAATAGTTTCCTGCAATGTCATGTGGCGGGAATTGTGCTACTACGCATCCCTGTCCAGGAATGAATTCTTGTTTCAGTTTCTGCCGTACGGTCTCCATTGCGATCCCAATCAACTGCGTATCGAGGTGCAAAAAGCCATTGACGGGACAACCGAGCCAGTTGACGGGATTATTCTTGGATATGGACTTTGCAGTAAAGGAGTTGAAGGGATAACCGCCCGACAATCACGACTTGTCATCACCAAAGGACATGACTGCATCACCTGCTTCCTCGGATCCCGTGAGAAATACCAGGTTTATTTCGACGCTCATCCCGGCACCTACTGGTATACCCCGGGATGGATTGAAAACCATCCCTCGCCAGGCAAGGACCGATACGAAACCACCTACCGGCAATACTTGGAAAAGTATGGGGAGGACAACGCGCAGTATCTGATGGAGATGGAACAAGATTGGTTTCACAAATATACGACGGCCGCCTACGTTGATTTGGGGGTCGGCAATACAACCGAATATGAAGATTACACTCGGCAATGCGCAGACTGGCTGCATTGGAAGTATGAGCGTCTTGCGGGGGATGCGAGCTTGCTTCAACGGTTAGTGAATGGCGACTGGCAGGGTGATGACTTTCTCGTTGTTGAACCAGGCTGCAAGATTGAAGCCACCAACGACGACAAAATCATGAGGTCTGTGCCGACAGAAAAGAACCTCGAATCGGGTCCCCGCGGACTGACCCAGTAGGTCAGCCGCGGGTCCCACACCACCCGGCATGCGGGTCCGCACCAGGCGGTTTCAATCAGACACGGGCTTCCGGCCCGTAGTGAAGAATAATCCATAGCGTCCGCATGTCGGGAACCCCTTGTTCTTACAGCCAGCGGTTTGCCAAGGCACGTTGGACGATGCTGTTCGAGTAAAAAACCACTGACGATAGACACCTAAAAGATATAGTATTTATACCGTTATGGAATTTGAATTCGACAAAGAAAAGCACGGGATTGACTTTGTGGAAGCACAAACGCTATGGCACGACGTCGGTCGAGTCGAAATCCCAGCCATAACAAAAGATGAGCCGAGGACATTGGTCATCGGAACAATAAACGAGAAACACTGGACAGCCGTCATTACTTATCGAGGCATTAAAACCAGAATCATCTCGGTCAGACGATCCAGGCCGGAGGAGGTGCAGATATATGAAAGCTAAAGAAGAATTTGATGAGAAATTTGAAAAGGGTGGAAATGTCATTAGCTACCTTGACCTATCCAAGGCCAGAAGGCCCGACCAAGAACAACGCCGGGGCAACGTGGATTTTCCCAACCGGATGATTCACTCTTTGGACAAAGAGGCCCACAAATTGGGAGTCACCCGCCAATCCATCATCAAGGTCTGGATTTCCGAACGGCTGAAAGAAAAGACCGCTTGAGGAAAAGCAGGCTCGAACCAGCGGCTTCAGCGTACGGCATGCAGCATGCCGCCGCTGAGCCGTGTCGTTAGCCCAAGTTCGACAGTTTTGGGGCTAAAATCTTTAAGGCGGGCTAAGTGTCGCGGCCGGTCAAAAACGGACGATTTTCGCCGGTTTGAAAATGGATCAAAAATATGATTATGTTGCCGTCAAAGGCGATAACATTTTCACAGGTAGGGCGAACCCTCCGGGTGAGCCGTTCTTCATCAAACGGCTCGGCAGGGACGCCTCGCCCTACCATTTCGGCAATCCTATAAGAAAGCCATACCGAGCAAACCAGATAAGAATATCTTTTAAAAAAGGTTCCGAACTATATCCATTTTCAAACCGGCCATTTCAGGTAGAATTAGAACGGCGTTTGCACTAAGCGCCCGCAACCCAAACTGCGACCTGGATATGGAGGGCGGCAGGCCCCTGCCGCCGGGGTCGCGGCGATGGAGGTCCATCGCCTTCCAATAATTTATACACGCAAAAACGTGTATGTTTACGGAAAAGGTGCTAATTTCTTAAGAAACTCTATCATTTCGGTCAGTTTTCTCCACTACATTTTGAACCTGTTTCGGACGTGTTGGCAACCGCAGTTGCATTCTTACAAGTAGGTCGGCGGCCAATTTTTCGGGTTTGGCCACCAGACGCAGGCGAACATCAGCCTTATCTTGTACCGGAAGGACCCAATGACGGCGATGAAGAAGACCAGAGATGACAAGACGGCTCTGCTGGTAGATCAGAAAGGCAATCGCAGTCTGTTTCACGATGTTGTGGCACTCAATAATACGCTTGGCGAGGATGACAGGACGGTCTCGCTGTTTCGCAAACTGGATCGCAACCAGAAAGAACTGGCAACGCAGTGTTGGGATGTTGCGAAGGATGCGGTAATCAAAGCCAAGGCATACGACCTTGCAAGAAAGTACATCGGCAATCCAGTGCGCGAGTTCGGAAAAGTTAAAGCGATGTATGACATGAATGTTGCAATGTATGGAGGAAAGAATTTCGGCGAATCCTTCAAGGCGTATAACAAGAATCACTTTATCGAGGAAACGATTCGCCTGATTGATGTCGCCGTTGCGTTGAATGACACAAAGGCAGCCGGGGAAATACAGGAGAGAGCATTGGCCGTTCTCGATGACTATCGGCTTCGTGATGCGATTCCGGCAGAAAAGACAAAAGATGCACAACCAACAAATGCACCGTATTCTTCGCCCGCGGCGGGTTCGGAACGGTGATTTGAATCGTTCCCGCGACGAAACGCCGCGGGAACGGCGAGTTGCCCGACGGGGTCAGGTCGCCCGTTCTGCAATGAAAAAAAGACTCTACATACGCACGTCAATATTTGTGTTGCTGGCATTAGTCACGCTTGTCTTTGCGTACAAAGCCATCACTGCCCCTCCTGATCACGGCTATGGCCGTTTACCAATGTTCATGATTTATGGGTTATTCACCTTTGTAATGTGGATACCCTATAACATCGCCTGTATGTTCTTGGACGGAAACAAGTGGATGGGAATCATGGCAATCTCCATTGTTGGTTTAACTCTTGCGAATCTTAAATGGGCGAGTTTTGAACAAGAATTTGCCCATCAGACAATTGCCCTACTTCTTTGTTCAGTATCTCTGATAGCCTTATGGATTATGTCCATAATCAATTTAGTCTCAAGAAGAAGGAAGGCAGAACCAGCGGATCCAGACTATCGCGCTACGCGCTCAGTCTGACCCGACAACGTTCCTCGCCGAAGCGTCGGCTCCGCCCCGGCTCGGGCCGGCCGGGTACGCGAAGCGCATCCCCGGCCACCCTGCGCCGGGGTGCCGGTCAACAGTCCCGTTGGAAGCATGCAGCGGTTCCAAATTAGGAATTCTTCGAGTTCATGAAAGGCTGAATATGGGCTGTTGACGGCGGAAAAGGCGCCGGGCGTCTCGAAGGATCGAAAAAAGATTCTTCGGGACGTTTTTTTTGTTGACATATATTAACCAGTGCTTATACTGGTTAGCATGAAAACAACAAAACCCATCAAAAACCGGTTCGAACTGAAACGCGCGGCCCAGTTGAAACAACTGGCTAAAATCGGCCCCTTCGTGGAAGGCTCCCTGATCGGGGTGCGGCATCCCGCCTGCAAGCATGTCGCCTGGCGTTTGACCTTCAAAGTGAAGGGCAAGACGCGAACTGTCTATGTGCCGGTTGACATGGCCCGGGAAATCAAAGAATGGACAAGAGAATACCGTCGGTTGAAAACGCTGATCCGAAGAGTGACCCGCAACAGTCTGGCGCTGATCCACGGCCATGTCGCCGCCCGGCGGGCCGCAAACCGGGCCCAGCGCCTGAGCATGAAAACATAGGCCGGCAACTACTCGAAGTCATTCGCCATTGTTTCCCGGAGATGAACCGCTGGCTCGACGCATTGACGGACCCTCGCCGTCAGGAGCTATGCGTGTATCTTGGCCGTCACATTTGGTGGCAGATCATGTTAACCTTTATACTCCGGGGCGGTTCCAAGAACGCTTTTGATGGCGACCGGAAAACATGCTGCATCTCTGCGATCAAATATGGGATGAAAAACGTTTGGGCCCACGCCGGACGGTGACTTGTTCGGAAAACGCCAAGCATCAAGCTGCGCGGGTTCCTGTCGAAGAGGTTGCCCAGATACTCCTCAAAATGGTTCGTCGTCTTATGGCCATGCGCTTGCTGGACAGAGCGAGATTATTTGACCGCTGGTGGCTGATAGCGGTTGATGGGACGCTACAAGATCGCGGCCATGATACGCCGACGGGTGAGGCGCGCCACCGGTATGTCGTCGAGGCCAAGTTGGTCGGCCCCGAGGGAACGATGTTTCCGTTGATGACGGAATTCGAGGATATGCGCGATCCGGTTCGCGACAAGGAGGACTGCGAACTGAACGCTTTCAGACGGCTTGCCGAGCGCCTGCATGCCGCGTTTCCCAGACTCTTAATCTGCCTGCTGATGGATGGACTCTACCCGGTTCAATCGGTCTTTAATTTATGCGATCTGTATGGCTGGAAATTTGTCGCCACCCTCCGCGAAGGTCGCCAGCCCACGGCCTGGGACGAGGCGGTTCAAACCATGATGATGAGTTCGGCCAATGTGTTCCAAGGCCAGCGCCAAGGAGAGCATGGCTTGGTCGAACAGACGCTTCGTTGGACAGACAACGCGTCCTTTGGCACGCATGAATTTTCGGTTCTGTTCAGCGGGGAAATCAGTCCGGTGGATGCAACCCTTTGGTGCTGGGTCACCAATTTAAACCTTCCTCGCGAGAAGGTCTATGCCATTGCCAATCAGGGCGGCCATGCCCGCAATGGCATCGAGAATGTTTTCAATGTCGAAAAGAACGGCGGGTTCGGGCTTGAGCACGCCTTCTGCGCTAACACGGTGGCATCGCAAAATTATCACATCATGATGCAGGTGGCTTAGGTGGCTTACATCATTTGGCAATTGCTGGCCAAAGGGTTGCTTCGACGCCTCCTGCATGCATGTCGCAAAATCACGGTTCTGAAGATGGTCGATCTGTTGCGTGTCAGCTTGTACTCGGCGCGCATCAACCCTCTCGTATCTTCCTTCGGCCAGCTCCGCTTCCTCTCGTCCGCTTGAATCTGTGCGTAGCAGGACCTCCCGCCCGAACCCGCCTGCCTTTAACGACAACCTTCTTATCCGACGCTCTGCGCACGGGCCGCCAAGTTCTGCCCTTGACTCGCCACTATTTTGCTATTGCCACGCCCAACGCTCAAATGCGAATATGATTTGGAATGGTTGCAATCATCAAGTCCCGCTTGCCCACCCAATACCGCTTTGATAAGATCTGCCCTCATGACGGTTTCCTTTCTTTTGTTTTTATCCAATCCGATTGTATCGGATCAGACTGGAAACCGTCACTTTATTTTAACAACCGACGGGACATTACCGATATGAAATGAATATACGCAAGAAACGGTTGCTGTTTCTTCTTGCGATATCCGTGTTTTTTTGGATCGTATGGATTCTTTTCTCATCTACCTGTTTGGAAACACTCGTTCCTGGTTTACTCAGCCCACAAGACGCGGGCATTGCCAATATGGAATCAGACAATTGGGGATAAAAAGTCGGACCAGCGGGTCGAGCCTACCGCCTGACGCCGGCGGTCAACCCGTGCCGTCATCCAAACAGGAGACAACAGAATGAAGTCCAAAACCAGCGAATCCGGGCATGCTGCATTTCCCCTGGTCCCTTCAACCCCGATTGCCCTGACGGAAAAGATCGACGAGCACGACAGGGAATACTATGCGAAAAATGCGGAGGCCCACGTCTACAAGGACGAGTCAGAACAAACAATGCCGTACCGCTTGTTTATCCCGCGCGGTTATAATCCCAGAAATAGATACCCCTTGGTGCTTTCTTTGCATGGCGCCGGAGAGAGAGGGCACGACAATCTGAAGCAGCTCGTTCCGTGGGTGGCCGGTTGGATGACCGAAGAGGTTCAGAGCAAGCATCCATGTCTCATCCTCATGCCTCAATGTCCAGCGGATCAACAATGGGTAGACACCCCATGGGCAAAGGGATCCTATGCCTATTTGAAGATTCCGGTCAGCAAGCCTATGAAGCTGGCAAGAATGATCCTCGACAAGGTGATTCAAGATAAGTCCGTAGATCGAAGCCGCATATACGTCATGGGCGCCTCCATGGGCGGTTATGGCGCTTGGGATTTTGTAATGCGCTGCCCCGAGCTTGTTGCGGCGGCCGTTCCGGTTTGCGGAGGCGGGGACCCCGCCATGGCGCACGTCATCAGGGAAGTCCCAATCTGGGCATTTCATGGCGACAAAGACACCACAGTTCCAACCAGCGGTTCACAGGACATGGCCGACGCCATAAAGGAAGCCGGCGGAACCAGAATCAAACTCACACTCTACGAAGGGGTCGGTCATGGGTCTTACTTGAAAGCTTGGAGGGAAAAGAAATTGGTCGAGTGGATATTCAATCAGGCAAGAATAGATAACAAGCCGGATGCAGGCGACGGCAAATAGCCGCGCCGGGGCGCCCGTCAACAGCCTCGTTCGGCAAAGACCAGGATACGCCCTTTTCCTTTATCCACAACTTTCGGTTATATCTCCGGCCGATTTCCAAAGACGTGACCACAATACTCTCGAATTTAATCCTTGGCGGATTCGCTTTGTTGGCCACGGCGCTTACAGCCGGCAAGGCGGAGGCGGGGTCGAATCCGGCGCCGGTGCGCATCGAATTCTTTTTCGAGGGCGGCTGTGACAATTGCAACCGGGTGGAGCACGAGATCCTGCCCGAACTCGACGAGCGCTATCGCGGGTTTTACCGGCTGGAACGGATAGATGTTTCGCAGATGACGAATTACCTGCGCATAGCCGGCTACCAGGAACGCCTGCAAATCCAGGATAACGCGGATGTTAGCATGGCGCTCGATGGCCGGTTCTTCCTGAGCGGGCTTTCGGAAATTCGCGCCAAAATATTCGACACCATGGACGAACTGCTGATCGCTCCCACGGCGCCGGATTCCGTTGCCGCGCCGGCGCGCGCCACGCTTGAAATGCTGCGCAACCGGATCCGACGTTTCACGCCGCTAAGTGTCATGGCCGCCGGGCTGGCGGACGGCTTGAACCCTTGCGCCATGGCGACCCTGGTCTTTTTCATGAGCGCGCTGGCTGTGGCGCGGATCGGCGGGGCGCGGTTGTTGCTGGCCGGCGGCGCTTTTTGTGCCGCCGGCTTCCTGACCTATCTGGCCATCGGCTTGGGTTTGCTCCAGGCCTTGCGTCCGCCGGCGGCCATGGCCCACGCCCGCGCGACGATCAATGCCATCATGACCGTGCTGCTGTTCGTTTTAGCGGCGCTATCCTTCCGGGATGCCTGGCTGTTTAAAACGCGGGGCGACGCGCGCGGCATGGCCTTGCGCCTGCCCCGCCCGCTGATGCTGGCAACGCACGCGATCATGCGGCGCGGATTGAAGACCCGGCATCTGGCGCTGGGCGGGTTCGCGATCGGCGCGGCAGTCACGGCGCTTGAAAGCGTATGCACGGGGCAGGTCTATGTGCCCACCCTGGTGTTGGTCCTGCGCAGCGGGACCGGCGCCGGCGTGGCGGTCGGCTATCTGGCGCTCTACAACCTGATGTTCATTCTACCGCTGACGATCGTACTGTGCCTGACCTGGCAGGGTCTGCGTACCGCCCGCCTGCTGGAGTGGAGCCGCCGGCATGTGGCAGCCGAAAAATGTTTGCTGGGCCTGCTGTTCCTGGCGCTGGCCGCCCTGCTGCTGATTCTCTAACGCGGGAAACCCGCAACCAAAAGTCTTTCGACAGGATTAACAAGATTAACAGAATTTAAAAAACTGCGTCACGAACAAGACTATGATGCACCTTTTTTGGTTTTATTCTCAATCCTGTGAATCCTGTCGAAATCCTTGGTTTCTGTAATTTTCTTGTTTTTTATAGCGGTTCCGCGCGGTTAAGGTATTAATGCGGGCGATGCCCGCAACCCAATTATGCCGTTTCATTCCGGGATAGCGGCAAATCAAAATCGACTTGCATTTATGCGCGAATATAGTATTTCTGGCGCGGAAATATACAAGTTTGCGTGACCGATATTCTGGCATAGAGTTTTGCACCGAGCAACCGTGGCGGAATTCATGAGGAGGACGAACACCATGCAACATCATATCGACAACAAAATCTATCACATCGAAATTCTTACCCCGAAGCAGAACTCCGAAAAACTTGACGAGGATTTGGCAAAATTCGCGGAAAAGCACACCGCCGTGCTGGGCGCCGGTTATGTGGCTTGTATTACGGATAACCCCATGGGCCATCTCAGCTTCCAAGCCACGGACATCATTCCGGAATTGGGCCTTCCCGTGAAACCCGAGCAACTCATGATCCATCTCAACACCTTCCACACCAAGGACGCCATGGGCCAGATTCTGGATACGGCCGCCAAGATGGGCGCCAAGTACCTGCTCGTGGTCTCCGGCGACGGCAGCGAGCGATTGCCCCGGCTCAATCCCGAGGCGATCGGCGAGACCGGCAAGGTCGTCACCTCGGTCGAATTGCTGCGCTACATCCACAAACGCCATCCGGGGACTTTCACCTGCGGCGTGGCCTTCAATCCCTACGAACCGCAGGACCATGAACTGGAAAAAATGCGCCGCAAGGTGGAGGCCGGGGCCAAGTTTATATGCACCCAGCCGGTGATCGGCAAAGACGCGCGCCTTGACGCACTCCGGCCCTTCGGCCTGCCGATCGTTATCGATGCCTGGATGTCCAAAAACATCCACCTGCTTTCCGAGTGCGTGGGTTACACCATCCCGGAGAATACGCCCTACGATCCGATTGAGAACCTTCGCCAATTACACGCGAACTATCCGGACTGCGGCCTGTACCTTGCGCTTTTGGGTTATAAGACACAGCTCCCACTGCTCAAGGGAATCTGGGGAAACGCGGCATAAGCGTCGAAGGGGATGGACGACGGACACCAGACGCCAGACGACGGCACATCGAATACAGCAGTCCGAGGGCGGGCAACGAGGAGCAAAGAACCAGGAACTGATCTTTCACGACAAATCATGACCACATCTTGGAAAAGATGGCGGATCGCGTTAACGGGGACACTGTTGCAGCTTTGTCTGGGCACGGTCTATGCCTGGAGTTATTTCCAGAAGCCGCTGGTGACCGCCTACGGGTGTTCGAACAGTCAGGTCGCCTGGGGATTTTCGCTGGCGATTTGTTTTCTGGGTCTGGCCGCCGCCTGGGGCGGCCTGAACCTGGAACGCTTTGGCCCACGGCGTCTGGCCCTGACGGGCGGCTTCCTCTACGCGCTCGGGCACCTGATCGCCGGCTTGGCAATTGCCGGGCACTCACTGCTCTGGCTGTATCTGGGGTTTGGCGTGATCGGCGGGATCGGTCTCGGGTTGGGCTACGTCACACCCGTCGCCACGGTGGCCAAGTGGTTCCCGGATCGGAAGGGTCTTGTCACCGGCATGGTGGTGATGGGATTCGGCCTGGGCGCCCTGATCATGGCCAAGGCCATTGCCCCGGTATTGATGGCGCATACCGGGCACAATTTATCGCAGGTTTTCTTTTGGATGTGCGGGATTATCCTTGTTGTATCCTTGCCGGCGGCCGCCTGTTTACAAAACGTTCCCGCGGTCAAAACCGGCAGGCCGTCCGCCGTCAAGCCGGCCGCATCCGCCTGGGCCACATTGCAGTCCGGCGCCTTCGTGCTGATGTGGCTGATCTTCTTCATCAACATCACCGTCGGCATCATGTTCATCGGCTTTCAATCGCCCATGTTGCAGGACCTCTTGCACGCCCGCAGTCCGGAATTGACGGCCGAGGCCCTGAGCGTAGCCGGCGCCACGCTCATCGCCGTCAGCTCGTTGTTCAACGGTCTTGGGCGGCTGTTTTGGGGCGCGCTTTCCGATAAGCTCGGGCAAATCCTGGTGTTCCGGCTGATTCTGATCAGCCAGGTACTGGTGTTTGCCGCTCTCGTGGTTGTGCGCGAACCATGGCTGTTCGGCGTGTTGGTCTGTTACGTGTTACTATGCTATGGCGGCGGATTCGGGGTCATGCCGTCGTTCACCGGCGTCATGTTCGGGCAGGAGGTCATGCCCACGGTTTACGGCGCGATTCTTACGGCTTGGTCGGCTGGCGGCATTGTGGGGCCCCAGTTGACCGCTTTCATCAAGGATCATTACGCCGGCCGGGCCGGACAACTGACGTTCATTGTGGCGGCGTTATTACTATTGGTGGGCGCGGCGCTGTCGTTGCGGCTTTGCCCGCGCCCATCCCCGGCATAGCGGACAGGGATATGCCCATCTTCCGCCCGCGCAGCCAAGCAATTCCGTATTCAAATTAGGCCGGTCGCCGGCGCAAGATTTAGGTTATTGACCTGCTCCCGGCAACTTTGTAGGATTAATTTTCAATTGCATTTTTGAATCACGAGGAGTCGCATCATGGCAAATGCCAGGCCGAAAGAACGGACTGCGTCAATCCCGTCCATTTCCCAAAAGCCGTCGGAGCCGGTTTGGACCAAGCCGGTTGCTTTCTTTAAAAGGTACGACTGGCTGGCGTTCGCCATCACCTATGTCATCGCGCAGACGTTCTATGTTCTGACCCAGGCGCCCACGGTCACGCTGGAGGACTCCGGCGAGCTGGTCACAGGCGCGGCCAATCTGGGCGTGCCGCACCCGCCCGGGTATCCGCTCTGGACGATTCTGGGGTGGATCTTCTGCAAGATATTCTTCTTTGTCAAATACTGGGGGCACCCCAACCCGGCTTGGGCCGTCAATTGCATGTCGGGCTTTTTCGGCGCGCTTTGTTGCGCCACAGTGACAATTCTCATCAGCCGTTCCGGCCGCGATCTCCTGCGCACTTTCCGGCATGAGGACGATCCCGAATCGGCCACGCCGGCGGAGAAAATCATAAGCTGGGCCAGCGGATTGGCGGCCGGCCTGATCCTGGCGTTCTGCCCGTTCATCTGGTCCCAGTGCGTCATTGCCGAAGTGTACAGCCTGAACACTTTCCTGCACGTCTTGATTCTGACCCTGGCCTATGTCTGGCTGCACCGGCCCCGCGAGGACCGCCTGCTTTACTGGATTGCCGCGCTGTTCGGCGCAACCTTCACCAACTGCCAGCCGATCGTGCTGATGGTGCCGGGCCTCATGATGATCTTCTGGGCGGCCGACCGGCGCCTTTTCCGGGACTGCCTGGCGGCCGGCCTGGCGGTCATCGGGGCGGCGGTTCTCTTTCAAATCGCATTTCCGGAATATTCCTTCGGCCGGTTTGTTCAACGGGAGTTGTGGCTCACCATCGGCATCGTCCTGTTGCTCTCGCCGTTCATCCTGTGGGCATTCACCCGCCAGATTTTCTCGGAATGGAAACGGCTGGTTCCGCTGATCCTCTTTACGCTCCTGGGCCTTTCGTTGTTCGTTTACATGCCGATTTCCTCGGATTTCAATCCGCCCATCAACTGGGGATATCCGCGGACGTTCGAAGGATTTCGTCATGCCGTCACGCGCGGACAGTACCAGGCCCTGGCGCCCGCCCTGGATCCCAGGGCGTTCATGACCCAAATTGTGGAGTTTTTAAGCGAGCTGGAAGACCAGTTCCCGTTCCCGATTCCGCTCCT
Source organism: Kiritimatiellia bacterium (assembly GCA_041653875.1). GTDB lineage: Bacteria > Verrucomicrobiota > Kiritimatiellia > JAAZAB01 > JAAZAB01 > VSJD01. The sequence continues at coordinate 57,551 of JBAZEM010000014.1, read as the reverse complement.
GGCCCTGGTGCCGATTTTCTTTTTCCGCTCCATCTGGCGCCGGCACTGGTCCTGGCTGCTGACCACGATTCTCGCCTTCCTGGTCACCGGGCCGGGCATGATGATTCTCCTGAATCCGCCCCACGATCTCCAATCTCTTTTTATCGCCCAGGTCCAGTTCTGCCAGTCCACCGCCATCTATGCCGTCTGGGTGGGCTACGGGTTTCTGTTCTGCATGGCCTTTCTGGAACGGTTTTTCAAACACCGCATCGTGCTGGCCCTGGCGCTGGCCATCACCCTGCTGTCGCCGCTGGGCGGCATCTGGCAGAACTGGTACGATGAAAAGATGATCGCGGCCAACGGCGGCACGGAATTATGCGGCCATGACTTCGGCTGGCAATTCGGCAACTACCAGTTGTGCGGCGCCGAGGCCATCACGCGCGAACTCAAACCAGGCGAGCCGCCCCTGCCGAACCCGGTTTTCCCGCCGGCCATGTCAACCAACGCGGTCTTCTACGGCGGCACCGATCCGGGCCGCTTCGTGCCCACCTACATGATCTTCTGCCCCAAAGTGCGCCCCGACGTGATGCTGATCACCCAGAACGCGCTGGCCGACAACACCTACATGAACGTCATGCGCGATCTCTACGGCGACCTGATCTGGATTCCCACGCCGCAGGACACCAATTATGCCTTCCAGTCGTACGTCAACGACGTGCGCACCGGGCGCATTCCATCCAACGCCGCCGTGACCATCGACAAGAGCGGCAAGGTCAGCGTGCAAGGCGTGCAGGGCGTCATGGAAATCAACGGGATCATCAGCAAGGCCATCTTCGAGGCCAACAAGTGGCGGCACGATTTCTACGTCGAGGAAAGTTACGTCATCAACTGGATGTATCCCTATCTCTCGCCGCACGGCCTGATCATGAAGATCAACAAGGAGAAATTGCCCGAAGGGCCTCTACCCGCCGAAATGGTGAAGAACGACATGGATTTCTGGGCCTGGTATTTCAACCGCCTGATGAAGGACAAGAAATTCCAGCGGGACGTCGTGGCGCGCAAGACGTTCTCCAAACTGCGTTGCGCCATTGCCGGACTGTACCTTTGGCGCCATATGACAAACGAAGCGGAAATCGCTTTCCGGCAGGCCGTGGACTTGTGTCCTACCAGCCCGGAGGCCAATTTCCGCCTGGCAGACATGTACTTGCAGACCGGCCGGTTTGGCGACGCCATCCGGCTCATGGAAGCGAACCAGACCTGCGATCCCAACAACGACCGGATCGGCGGGTTCATCAGCCAGATCAAGGAAATGGCCCAGATGAACACGCGCATCAACCAGTTGCAGGCCCAGCTCGCGAAAGGCAGTGACAGCACGCTGCAGATGGTGTTCGAACTGGCCACGCTTTACCAGCGCTCAGGTCGCGAACAGCCCTTCCAGGCACTGGCCATGCAGGTATTGAACAATCCCAATACCAATATTCCGCCCCAGGCTTTCCTGAAAGTGGCGGAACTGGCTTCCAATCCGCCCCGCTGGCCGCTGATGGCCGAGGCTTACCAGCGCTACCTCCAGCACGAGAAGAGCGACCCGCGCGTATGGCTGGAACTGGCCGGCGTGCAAGTCCAGATGGGCCAGAACGACCGCGCCATCCAATCCTTGCGCCAGGCCGTCGCCTACGGCGGCGAGCCGCTTAAAGACGTGATCCGCAAGGACACCCGTCTGGACCCCCTGCGTGGCATGGAAAGTTTCCAAAAACTGGCACAAACGACCCGACAACCGTTCGCGCCAATACCGGGCCTGTTCAGTCCGTAAGACTAAGGCCTTAGGCTGTTGACTGTAGGCTACAGATTGGAAATCCGGGATTTGTGCAACAAATCGTTCTTTGTCGGCCTTTCGCCCACAGTCTATGCTCCACGGTCTACAGCCTCCTGTGCTCGATCCGCAAATTCATAATGCAACACGCTCAACCCGTAAAGCGCGGCGGTTTCCACCCGGAATACGGCATTGCCGAAACTGACCAGTTGCGCGCCCGCGTCCTTAAGCGCCGTGGTTTCCGTCTCCGTCAGGTCGCCTTCCGGGCCGACGATCAGCGCAATACTTTGCAACGACTGTTTGCGCATTTTGGCCACGGCCTCGCGGAACGGACGGGCCGCCGCATGGAGCGAACCCACCAGGCACAGGTCGAAACGCTTCAACTCGGCCGTTATCTCCGGCAGGGAGCGGATCGGAAGCACGGCCGGCATCCAGACGGCGCCGCATTGCCGGGTGGCCTCCAGCGCAATCTTCTGCCAACGGACACAGCGGCGCTCGGCTTCGCCGGCTGACCGGCCATCGCCGGCTGAGAGCCGCACGATGACCCGCGCGGTCATCAACGGCTGAATGGCCTGCGCGCCCAATTCCACGGCCTTTTGAACGATCCCGTCCATCAGCGCGTGTTTGGGAATCGCCTGGATAAGCGTCACGGCCACGGACGGCGGCGGCATTGCGCAACGTGTGGCGGGCAGAACCCGAACCAGCGCCCGTTTCTGCCGCACAGCGATAAAGGTCGCCTGCGCGGCATGGCCCTGGCCGGTAAAAAGGCCGACCTGTTCGCCGGGGCGGGCGCGCAACACCTGGACCAGATGATGCGACTCGTCCGGCGCCAGTTCGATATCATCCGCGCTCCATTGGGCAGCATCGATCAGACAGCGCATCATTTCCCCGCCTGTTTGCGGCGCTCCAAAAACTCCGCGGCCTGCTTTTGAAACTGGTTGCGTCCCGGATATTGGTCGGCCGCGCAGATGTCCATGAATTCCTTCAGCTTGCGTTTCTGCGCGCCGGAAAGGTTCTTGGGAACTTCGACGGCAATGCGCACGTGCAAGTCGCCGGGACCTTCGGACCCGAGCCCGGGCGCCCCTTTGCCGCGCAGGCGGAACAGTTTCCCGTTTTCAGTGCCGGGCGCCAGTTTGAGAGTGACCCAGCCCTCGACAGTCGGCGCCTGGATCTCGCCGCCGAGCAGGGCCACGTCCAAGGGCACCGGCACTTCGCAAAACAAGTCGCGGTCTTGACGCTGGAACAGGCTGTGCGGCCGAACGTGCAGCATGACGTAGAGATCGCCCGCCGCCCCGCCCCGCGCGCCGCCTTCGCCGCGGCCCGACAGGCGCAGGCGCGAACCGGTTTCCACGCCCGGCGGAATTTTAAGCGTCAACTGCTTGCTATTCTTGACCAAGCCCGCGCCACGACAGGCCCGGCAGGGGTGCGTAACGATCTCGCCGCGGCCGCCGCAGGACGGACAATCCTGCTGGACATGGAAAAAGCCGCTCGCGGTGACGACCACGCCGTGGCCATTGCAATGCCGGCAGGTTTCCTTGCGATGACCCGCTTCCGATCCCGTTCCGCCGCACGCGGGACAGGCCTCCGAAACAGGCAGGGTAATTTCGCGCTCGGCGCCGAAAATCGAATCCTCAAAGTCGATTTCCAAATCGAAGCGCAAGTCCGCCCCGCGCGCGGGGCGCGACCCATCTGCCGCGCCGCGCCGAGCGCCGGCGCGCCCGAAAAACTCCTCGAACATGCCGCCGGCCCCGCCAAACAGGTTGCCGAAAATATCGTGCAGATCGGCGCCATGGGTAAAGTCGCGGGAGAAATCGAAGCCCCCCGGCCCGAACGAGGACTTTAAGCCGGCATGACCGAATTGGTCGTATTGCCGCCGTTTTTGGGGGTCGTTGAGCACCTCATAGGCCTCGGAAAGTTCCTTGAACTTCTCCTCGGCGGCCTTGTCGCCGGAGTTGCGGTCCGGGTGATGCTGGAGGGCCAGTTTGCGATAGGCCTTTTTGATTTCCTCTTCGCCGGCGCTGCGGGACAAATTCAACACTTCATAATAATCGCGCTTGGTTGCCACTTATATCCTTCCTTAAAGAAAATGCAGAATGCAAAATTAAAAATGCAGAATTAAAAAACATTTTCAACAAAGATTTGCCTTCCAATTGACGCAGTCGCTTCATTCTGAATTCTTCATTTTGCATTCTTAATTTCTGCCTGCGCCGGTCCGCTGGACACGATGACTTGCGCCGGACGGAGCATTTTATTCCGGAGCATATACCCGCGGCGGACCAGAGCCAGCACGGTCCCTTCCGGTTCGGTCGCGGACGGCAAGGTATTGACCGCCTCGAACCGGTTCGGATCGAAAACCTGTTTTTCGGCTTCAGTGGGGCTCAGTCCGAATTTGGAGAGCGCCCCCATAAGCTGGTCGAAAATCAGAGTCAAGCCCTCGCGGAAAGCCGGGTCCGCCTGGTGCACGGAAGCCGCCTGGATACCCAGTTGCAGGTGATCGAGCACCGGCAGGAGTTCCAGCATGAGGGCCTGGTTGGCGCTGTCGAACAGCTCGTTTTTCTCGCGCAGGGTCCGCTTGCGGAAATTATCGAAATCGGCCTGGAGCCGCAACAAACGATCCTGAAGTTGCGCCAGTTTTTTGACCCGCTCGGCATCCTCGGCCGGCAGGGTTTTGTCTCCTGCCGGCGTCTGGTGTCCGTCGTCTGTCGTCGGGTGTCCGCCCTCCGCCGTCAGTCCTCCGTCGTCCAGAGATAAATCCGGCGCTTGCCCTCCGGAGCGCTCGGGCGCAGGAGAGTCCGCCATCCGGTTCTTCTCCTCGCCTTCGTGGGAATGATGTTTTTCTTTGTTCTTGCTCATAACTGTTCTTATAGAAAAATTTTATTTTAATCCGAATCCGGTTTCTGCATTCTGCATTTCTTTACAGTCGGTTTACAACCACCAAGGTCATGTCGTCGTATTGTGCCACATCTCCGGCAAAAGCCAATAGTTCTTGTCGCACGCGCGCGACGATGGCCGCCGCGCCGCCCGCTTTTGGCAGGACCGCGCGCTGGAGATTGAGAAGCCCCCATTCCTTGTGCTCCGCGTTCATGGCCTCGGTGACGCCATCCGTGAACAGGACCCACAGGTCGCCCGGCTGAAGCCTGACGGTGACCTCCTGAAGACGGCGGTCGAACATGTCGGCATCCACCAGGCCGATGGCGACCCCGGCGGTTTCCACGGGCACGGCCTGGCCGCCGGTGGAAATATGGAGCGGACGCGGATGTCCGGCGCACGCCAGGGTGATTTCCGCCGTCCGGGTGTTCAGAATGCAGTAGAGCATGCTGATGAACATATCCTCGTGGATATCGCCGACAATAATGCGGTTGATGGCTTTGAGAACGGTCCCCGGACTCAGACATCCGGGGGCATGCGCCCGGAAAATACTGCGGCAGATTGACATCAGAATGGCGCCCGTGACCCCCTTGCCGGAGACGTCGGCAATGGTCAGACCGATATGCTCGTCGTCAATGGCCACAAAATCGTAGAAATCGCCGCCGATCTCGCGGGCCGGCACGCTGAACGCTGCGATCTCCAGGCCCGGCGCCTGGGGAATCTTCGTCGGCAATAACGCCATTTGAATCCGGCGGGCCACGCGCAGGTCGTCGTCGAGCACCCGTTTCTTGTCCAGCTCCTCGTTGAACTTGGCATAGTAGATCGTGACGGACGCCTGGTCGGCCAGCGCCTGCAGGAGATTAAGGTCCGTCTGGATAAAAGGCGCATCGTCGATCCGGTTCACGACCACGAGCGCGCCAAGCACCGTGTTTTGAAAACGCATCGGCGCCAGCAGAATGGATTGGATCTGCAAAAAATCGCTCCGAAAGCGCGGCACACGCGGATCGCGCTCGGCATCTTCGATTAACAAAGGGGCGCCCTGGGCGACAACCGCGCCGACGAGGCCTTCCCCCGCAAGGGCGGACTGGTCCCGCACCATCGTTTCCACGCGTTGAAAAAAACCGTCGCCCGCTTCCGGCTCGCTGGACGCGCCGCCGACGATGGGCGGGAACAGCCCGGCCGCGGCCCGAACGCGCAAGGTATTGCCATCGGGTTCGCGGAAATAGATGGCGCCAGCGCGCGCCTTGGCGGTCTGCTGGGCATAAAACAGCACGCGCTTCAGCAAAAAATCGATCTGGGGGACACCGTTGGCGGACTCGGCAAAGGCCTCGCTGACGTCATGGACAAAATTGAAGATGACTTCTTTTTCCTGGAGCAAAGCATCGCGCTCCTTGCGGGTGCGCCGCAAGCTCAAGAACATAGCCAGGACCGCGCCGGCTATAATGCTCCAACAGATCCAGCTCATAAAAATCAATCCGGAATTGAAATTAGGCCCCGCAAAGCGGGGCGACTTTTTCATAACGCCCGGTGAGGGCGCCGGGCCGACAGCATCTTTGTAGGCCGGGCCCCCTGACCCGGCGGGATTGTCCACCGCAGGCGGATCCGCCTCCCGCCGTCGCATAAAGCTATGGCGGGCAGGCTGGCGGAAAATTCCTGTGCATTAAATCAGTTCTTCGTTCTTAGTTCGGCCCGTCATCTGACTTCCGTCTTCCGCCGTCTGCCGGCTGTCTTACGTCCTCCCGCAGATACGCCAGAACGTCCTTGAAACGGAGCTGGTTGGCGTCCGAGACGGCCGCCAGGGTTGTATGCGCTTCCAGCATCACGCGCCGGGTGGTTTGCGAGTCGGCGCCCGCCGCGGCGAGCGGGCTGAGAACTTGCGCGGCGAGCGGCGGCGCCACCAGCGGCTCCGGCGCCGCGCCCAACCGGTGACACTCCATCAACTGGGCTAATCCCAGAGTGCTCAGTACCTCGAACAATTTATCAGGCACATTCAGCATGAGCATTTTGCCGCCGGTCTGGCGGGCCAGGCGCGTGGCCAGGCCGGCCAGGACCCCCATAAACGTGCTATCCATGCCTTCGCAGGCCGAGGCATCCAGCACGATCCTGGCACACCCATCTTCGATGGCCGCCGTGCCGAACTGCTTGAGGACCGGACCGGCTTTGAAGGTGGCCCGGCCCATCACACGCAGGTAGGCAACGGCGCCTTGCCGGGCAACTTCAAGCACAGGGTCGCTGGATTGGGTTTCGTTCATGACGAAATGCATTTTATCGGTTCATATTGTACAATTTTTTGAGCGGATTTTAATCCGCAATCCGCAATCAAAAATCGCCAATTCGCTGTGGCCGGCCGGCCGGGGCGAGCACCATTACAATTTCGCCCCGCACGGCGCGCGCGCCGGCGCCCGTGTGGCACTCCATCAGCCGCCGGTAAATATCGGACACGGCGCCCCAGAGACATTCCTCATGAAGCTTGGTCAGTTCCCGGGCCAGGAACAGGTCCCGCTCCGGCAGGAGGGCATTCAGGTCGGCCAGCACCTTCAGGCAACGGTAGGGCGATTCCAGTATGACCACCGGCGCCGGTTCGTCGCGCAATTGTTCCAGCCGTTTTTTACGGGCGCCTTCCTTGCGCGGCAAAAAACCCTCGCAGTGAAACCCGCCGGCAACAAACCCACAAAGCGCCATGGCGGCGGTGACGGAAGAAGGGCCCGGAATGACCGTAACAGGCAATCCCGCTTTCCGGCAGGCGTTTACGATGCGCGCGCCGGGATCGGAAACCCCCGGCATCCCCGCATTGGTCACGAGGGCCACCGCCTGGCCGGCCTGAATGCGTTCCAGCGCAACGCCGCCGCGGGAAGCCTCGTTGAACTGGTGGCAACTGATCAACGCGGCGCGGATCTGGTAGCGCTCGAGCAGAATCCGCGTGTGGCGCGTGTCTTCCGCCAGGATCATGTTCGCCCCGCGCAGGGTTTCCAAAGCACGGGCGCTGATATCCTCCAGGTTTCCGATCGGGGTGCCGACAATATAAAGTCCAGGCTTCATAGAATTCGTGCAAGTCATGGCTGCACAGATGCTCCTTCTTACCGGGGAATCCGCCGTTTGACAATCTTTTTTTTGGCCGTCTTTTCGGCAAGCAGGGATTTCGTCCTTGCCACATCACATCAAAAAGATAGGATGTGAAGCCATATCGCGCCGCCATAGCTTATGGACAAGCTACCCGACCAATAGCGGTCACGGCGGCTAATCGATTCGAACACCAAATGGAGCCTGTTATGACCAGTCGCGACGTAGTGCGGCGCACGATCAAGTTCCAGGGCGCCGATCGCCTGCCGTACGACCTATCCAAGGCCTACGGCAGCGATTTTTACGATATCGACATGAGTCCCTCGCCCGATGCCCGTCCGCCCAACGGCACGGACGAATGGGGCTGCGTCTGGAAAAACATCGGGGTCTGCGACCTGGGCGAGGTCCAGGAGTTCCACCTCAAGACCTGGGACGACTATGCCTTGCTGAAGATTCCGGACATCCGCGATCCCCGGCGCTGGGGCCGACTTGACGGCGCGCGCGCCACTCCACCCTGTGGAACCGACATGCGTCCGCGCCCCTCCCAAAAAAACAAATTGAAAAAAGGTATTGATTAGCAAACGGGCTTTGTTATATATTTGACAAGAAGTTAAGGGCATGGTTGCTTCGACTTGACCGGACCATTGCCAACGGGAGTCTTCATGTTCCAATCCAAATGGATAATGCGAAGTTTGGCGATCCTGCTTCTCGTACTGAGCGGCACGGCGCTGGTACTGGGTATTATCCTGTTTCAGCAGCGCGAAACGCTGAAAGGCCGGGCGCAGAAACTGGAGCTGGCGGCCAAACAGGTGGCGGCCACACTGGAAAAAGACGACGCCAATCCCGAGGTCAAACTCACTCTTCCGGACGATCAGCTCAAAACTTACCGGGCTAAACCCGGCGGCGCGCCGGCCATGGATGTCCCGCTTAACCTGATGGTCAACGCGGCGCAACAGCAACTGACCCGCCTGAACAATACGCGCGCGGAATTGGCCGGCACCAAGACCACGCTGGCTGATACCCGCGAAACTCTCAAAGCCACTTCCAACGGCCTGGTCGCCGCCCAAGGCGCCATCAAGGACCAGAACGCCACCATCGAGGCCCGCAACGCGACCATCGGCGAAAAAGAAGCGGCCATCCAAAAACTGGAAAAGGAAAAGACCGACCTGCTGGCTAACGTCGAAACCCTGAAACAACAGGCCGACGATTTGGAAGCGGAAAATCGCGATCTGACCGACGCCAACGCCGTCCTACAGGACAAGGTCACGGAGCTGGACAAAATAGTCAGTCCGGAAAAACACAAGGCCGAAGTCCCCACAGGTCAATTGGGCATCGTGGCCTTCGTGAACCCGGAGTGGAACTTTGTGATCATGCGCATAGCGTCGGGAAACATCAAGAATATCATGCCCGACCTGGAACTGCTGATTCATCGGGGCGACCGGCTCGTCGGCAAGGTGCGCGTGCAAGCCGTGGTGGACAACCTGGTCGTGGCCGAGATCTTGAACGATTGGCAACAGATGCCATGCGAGAAGGGCGACTATGTCATGCATTAAAACCGCCGGATGGGTAATGGCGCTGGCCATGCTGGGCGGAATGCTTGCGGGATGTTCGACGGCCGGCGACCAGTCCGATGTGCCCTGGAATGTGCCTCAGCCCTGGGAAGGCACCCCCACCCTGCCCGGCGCGCAGTAGTCTTTTTTCGTTCTTCGTTACGAATCAGCTGACTTAAACCAAGAACCAAGAACGAGAAACGTTCCGAAACTCTCCTACTTCTTCATCTCCAGCAGTTTTTCGGCGATCTGCACGGCATTGGTGGCCGCGCCTTTGCGGATGTTGTCGCCGCAGACAAAAAGGGCCAGCCCGTTTTTCACGCTTTCATCGAGGCGGATGCGCCCGACAAAGACATCGTCCTGGCCGGAAACCTGTAGCGGCATCGGGTAGAGGTCGCTCTCGATGTTGTCCATGATTTTGACGCCCGGCGCCTTGGCCAGGATGGTGCGGGCTTCGTCCGGGTCCATGGGGCGGTCGAACTCGACGTTCAACGCCTCGCTATGGCCGTTCATAACCGGCACGCGCACGCAAGTGGCGCACACCCTGATTTTTTTATCGTCGAAAATTTTGCGGGTTTCATTCCGCATTTTAATTTCCTCGCTGGTATGGCCCGGGACATCCGGCTTGAGCCCGCCGATTTTGGGGATCACGTTCAGCGCGATTTGGTGCGGATAGGCGCTGTGTTTCAGCGGCCGGTCCGCGGCGTAAGCCTTCATCTGGTCCTCCAACTCCTGCATGGCGTTGCGGCCGGTGCCGGAGACGGCCTGGTAGGTGCTGGCGATAATCCGGCGAATGCGCGCAACGCGGTGCAGGGGCGCCAGGGCCATCAACGCGACGATGGTGCTGCAGTTTGGATTCGCAATGAGGCCCTGGTGCTTTTGCAAGGCGGGCGCATTGATCTCGGGAATGACCAACGGCACCCGCGAATCCATGCGATAATCGTCGCCGTTATCGATCACGATGGCGCCCTGCTCCACCGCCTGCCAGCCGAATTGCTGGGACGCGCCTTTGGCGCCTTCCGTGCCCGCAAAGAAAGCGAAATCCAAACCTTTGAATGCCGCGGCCGAGGCCGGCACGACGTGGAACGTCTCGCCGTCGATCGTCTCGTCCCGTTCACTGCGTGCCAGGATGCGGATTTCCTCGGCCGGGAAATCGCGCTGCCGCAGGACCTTGATCATTTCCGCGCCCACCGCCCCGATACCGACAACGCCAACCCGATATTTTTTCATGACACTTCCTTCTTTGCCTGTGCGCTCTCAACCCGCGACCAAATCCGAAATCCGAATATCGAAACTCAAAACAAATTCGAATGATCTAAAACCAAAATTTAAACAAATTCGTTTCGGATTTTTATCGTTTTGATATTGTTTCGAGTTTCGCGCTTCGTATTTCGCATCTATTCATGCCTACCCGGCAACGCCTTTGGCCACCAGGTCGCCGACCTCCGTGGTGGAGTAGCCCATCTTGCCGGCGCCCAAATTTTTCACCTTATGCGCGGTGACGCTCATGACCGCTTGCTCCACGGCCTGGGCCGCGGCGTTTTCGCCCAGTTCGCTCAGCATCATGCCGCCGGCGCAGATGGCGGCCAGCGGGTTGATGACGTTCAGGCCGGTATATTTTGGCGCCGATCCCCCGATGGGCTCGAACATGCTGACGCCTTCCGGATTGATGTTGCCGCCGGCGGCAATGCCCATGCCGCCCTGGGTCATGGCGCCCAGGTCGGTAATGATGTCGCCGAACAGGTTTTCGGTGACAATCACGTCGAACCATTCCGGGTTCTTCACCATCCACATGCAGGTGGCGTCCACGTGGTAATATTCGCGTTTGATGTCCTTGAACTCCGCCGCGCCCAATTCGTTGAAGGCGCGCTCCCACAAATCGAACACGTAGGTCAACACGTTGGTCTTGCCGCTGAGCGCCAGGGTTTTGCGCTTGTTGCGGCGCCGCGCGTAATTGAATGCATAACGCAAACAGCGCTCCACCTGGAAACGCGAATAGACCATGTTCTGGATGGCCACCTCATGCGGGGACCCCTTCATGGAAATCCCGCCCGTGCCCGTGTACAAACCGCCGGAATTTTCCCGCACCACGACGTAATCGATTTCCTCGGGACCTTTGTATTTCAGCGGGCAGTCCACGCCGGGAAACAGCTTGACCGGCCGCAGGTTGATGTATTGGTCCAGTTCGAAGCGGATTTTGAGCAGAACGCCTTTTTCAAGGATGCCCGGCTTGACGTCCGGATGCCCAATGGCGCCCAAATAAATGGCATCGAACTGGCGCAGTTCCGCCAGCACGGAGTCCGGGCAGGTTTCGCCCGTCCGCAGATAGCGGTCGCCGCCCAGGTCATAGTGGGTCAGATCGAGCTTGAATTGGAAGCGCTTGGCCGCGGCGTCCAACACTTTCAGGCCTTCGCGAATCACTTCCGGCCCGGTGCCGTCACCGGGCAGTACGGCAATTTTGTATTGTTTGCTCATTATATATAGCTCCTATGTTTACGGATTGTTAGCGGAATGACATCAGACCCCTGCCCCATTCGCACATAAAGGCGCCGAAACAGGCCGCGGCCAACGACGCCAGGAAAAACAAACCGGTTTTCTTGAGCGCCCCGCGCGAGGACGAAATCAGGCCCGGCTCGCCGAATTGGACGATCTCGCTGCTTTTCATCAATACATTGACGTAACGCTCGGCCTCCGAGAGAGACGCATTGGTGGACACCGTTCGATCCGCTTGATACGTGCCGTTTAACGCGATTTTCGCGTCGAGAATGCGCTCCACTTCCTGATACAGGTTGCGCCGCGCCAGCACCGCCGACAAAGCCTGTTCGGCGGAGAGCATCGACAGTTTCAGGTTGATATATTCCGTGCTTTGCTCCTGGCCCTTGATGTGGATGTCCGACAGTTTTTTCAACGCTTCGGGGTCGGGCGTCGCCTTCTGACTCAGATCGTTCCATATTTGGCGGTCGTCCACGGAACGCGAAAGCGTGATCAAAGGCGCAGATTGCGCAACCTGCGCTTTCATTATGTTCGCCGTCGCCTGCTTCTCCATCAGGTCGGACTGCGCCTGTTTCAACAGCGAGCGTGTTTGCGATAAGGCCGCGTGAATATTATTTTTTTGAATGCTGGCCAGATATTCCCGAACCCACAGCCGCACGATCAACAGCGCCTTATCGGCCGACGATCCCCCGGCTACCAGGCGGATAAGATCGGTTTTGGGCGGACGCGCAATTTTGATTTGCTTTTCCAATTCCAATGGCGCAATTTTTAAGCCCTGATCACTCAGCAGCGTGGCCACATTTTTGGCGATATAGGCCGAGGAAGCTTTCTGCAGGTGCGAGGCGATCATGGTCTCGAACAATTCCTTATCCACGCGGCCTTCCGGCGACACCGGGGCAATGACCTGCAGGTAGCCCTCGGCCGCATACTGGCGCGGACGGGTGACGAAAAAAACACCCGCCGCCAGCGTGACCAGCAGAACGAACAGGCTAATCGCGCGCCGATGCCGGAGAATCATTACCAGGATGTCGCGCAGCGACAGAAATTCTTCAAGCTCGCCGGCGCCCAAGGCGCTGACGGTTCGAGTTTCCACGGCATTCCGTTGCGGATCGGTCGGCATAAGGTTCTCCTTGCGCAGGCGTTCGGCCCGCACACCAATGGTCCTTTTATTATGGCTGACGGAATCTACTCAAAACACGCGCCGAAGTAAAGCGCCTTGCGCACCAGACTGTAACCTCAGAAGACTGTGAAAAATCGCCCGGTGAGGGCACCGGGCCTACAGCATCTTTACAGGCCGGATCCCCTGACCCGGCGGGATCGAATTTCCTATTAGATCAAATTAGGCCTCGCAAAGCGGGGCGACTTTTCATAACGCCCGGTGAGGGCACCGGGCCTACAGTATTGTAGGCCGGGTCCCCTGACCCGGCGGGTTTGGATTTCCTATGCATCGAGTTAGGCGGCCAAAGGCCGCGACTTTGCCGTTCTCTCGAACGGCGCTACAACGAGCCGGTGTAGTTGCGGTTCGATAGAACCGCTTGCCGCCGTGTGGATTGAAATTCCTTAACATCAAATTAGGCCGCCAAAGGCGCGCAACTTTTCATGTAGAGCCGACTTTATGTCGGCTATCTTCGGACAGAATAGCCGGTGTTCCGCCGGAGGCGGATCCGCCTCCCGCCGTCGCATAAAGCTATGGCGGGCAGGCTGGCGGAAAAACCGGCTCTACCTGGATTGTCATGCCATAGGCGGATCCGCCTCTGGCGGAAAACTCCTATACATTTACATGAGATTCCATAGCTTTACTGCGCTTCACCTGCTTGAGAATCCACGGATAGTTCAAGGCGATGCCCTTCTGGAGATCGAACTGCGATTTCCAGCCGGTGGAATAAATGCGGTCGTTGCTGAAGTTGCGGGAATGCACGCCCACCGGGCCGGGAACACTGCGAATCGCGATTTTCTTTTTGGCGACGGCCGCGACGGTGTCCACCAGCTCCTTGACGCTCACATACTGCGGACAGCCGATATTGACGGGCTTGTCGATCTCGGACTGCATCAGGCGGTAGATGCCGTCGGTCATATCGTCAATGTAGGTATAGGAACGGATGGCGCTGCCGTCGCCCCAGATATCGATCGTGCCGCCATCCGCGGCTTCCGCGACTTTGCGGCAGATGGCCGCCGGGGCCTTTTCGCGGCCGCCGCGCCAGGTTCCTTCAGGCCCGTAGCAATTCTGGAACCGGGCGATGCGGACCTTGATGCCATACTTGCGGCCATAGGCCAGGGCCATGCGCTCGGAATAGAGTTTTTCCCAGCCGTACTCGTTGTCCGGGTTGGCGGGAATGGCCTGGTCCTCGCGCATTTCCGGCTCGCCCGGCATCATGTCGCGATAGACGCAGACGGAGGAGGAGAAGAAATAGCGCGGGACCTTGAGCGCCGCCGCGGCGCCGGTCATATGGACGTTGATTAACATGCTGTTGTGCATGATCTCGCACTCGGCCGAATGAATGAAGCCCATACCGCCCATGTCGGCGGCCAGCTGGTACACCTCGTCCACCGCGCCGCCATCCCTGGCCACGGCCTTGAGACAGTTTTTCGGCAGGCGCAGATCGAGCTTGAGAAATTCATCCGCCGCCGTGCGCGAAAATTCAGGGCGCTTGATGTCCGCGCCGCGCACCCAATAGCCTTCCTTTTTAAGACGCCGCACCAGGTGACTGCCGATAAATCCGCCCGCCCCGCAAACAAGCGCTGTCTTCATAATGAGGCTCCTTCGCGATGCACAACCAATACTAAATAAATAGACGCTTACCCCCGAATGGGCGCGTTCGCAATGCGAGGTACTGTAGCCCGGTCACGTCCGATCCTCAAGGATTTTTTGCGCCAGACGCGTTGGCCGGGTTGATGGACATTACGGCGGATCCGCGCAGGCAAGGAAGCAGCTTCAGCAAACATTCGGCGCCGGCGCGGATGGCGCCGGCCTTGGCGCGCATCACCAGCTCGGCCCGCAAGCCGTAAGCTTTGGCCGCCTGGTTGTCGAACCATAGTTCCGCCACGGCCCGCTCCAGCGCGGCGGCATCCGGAACCTGGACCAGCGCGTTCGCGGCGCGGAAATCGGCAATGACGGCGGCGAAATTTTCGGTGTGCGGGCCGATTACGATCGGCTTGGCAAGGACGGCCGCCTCGATCACGTTCTGACCGCCGTGGGACATCAAGCTTTTGCCCACAAAGACAACCGTTGCCAGGGCATAAAAAAACTTCAATTCCCCGGTGGTATCCACCAGCAAGACATCCGGCTTCGCCAAGGCTGCGCCGGACAAGTCGGCGCGGCTGAAGGAAGTAGTCGCCGTAGGCGCGGCTTTCAATTCGCTCCAGGCCGCGCCCGCCAGGCCGGCTTTGCGGATATCGGCCAAGACCGTCTGGCGGCGTTCGGCGTGACGTGGAACCAGCGCCAACCTGATTTTCGGATCCCGGGCGCGCAATTTTTTATACAGCTCCAAGAGGATGGTTTCTTCGCCCGGCCAGGTGGATCCGCCCACCAGCCAGCGTGTGTCGGCCGCGAACCCGGCTTGGAGCAGAAGCGCGCGCACAGGGCCCAAATCCATCGACGCGGGTTCGGTCACATCATACTTGGCCGAGCCCATGACCCTGATTTTTTCCGGGGGCGCGCCCAGTTCCCCCAGCCGCCGGGCATCCTCCGAACTCTGCATGCAGAAGAGATCGAAGCAGGCCAGCGCTTGTTTCACCAGGCGCCGCACCTTGCGATAGTTCCGGCATGAATTTGCCGACAAGCGGCCATTCAAGAGCATAATCGGCACGCGGCGCCGGCGGGCCAAGCGCAGGAGATTGGGCCAGAGTTCGCCTTCCACCAGCACAAGCGCCAAGGGACGCAGGCGCTCCAGCACCCGCGCCATGACCCAGGGCAAATCCACGGGGAAATACAGCAGGACATCATCCGCGGCCAGGCGTTGCGCGGCGAGGGCGTGTCCGGTGGAGGTGGTGGTCGTCAAGACAAAGGCCAGGCCGCTCCGGAGTTCCCGCAAGGCGCGCATGAACCGCAGGGCGATCTGGACCTCGCCTACGCTGACGGCATGGATCCAAACCCGCGGCCGATTCCGCAAACGTTCCCGCACGTCGGCCTCATAGCGGCCAAAGCGCTGGAGAAATCCCCTGCGATAGCCGCCGCGCCGCCACATTCGCAGCAGGAAGCGCGGCAGGAGCAGCAAAAATACGACGGGGAAAAAACAGTTGTAAAAAAACCAGAGCATAATAAGAAATGCAGAATGCAGAATGAAAAATGCAGAATTAAAACCGTTTGAACGGAGAGAACAATGCCTGCCTAACGCTTCTTGTTCAATCTTATTTTTAGTTTCCAACCGTCGGGCCACTGGCCCGTAAACCCGTAAGGCTTTTCTGTTTCTTCAATTCTGCATTCTTCATTCTGCATTCTTCATTTCTTCAGGCCCTTGGGTGGGCTTCGTCATAAACCTGCTTGAGCCGCTCCACCGTGACATGCGTGTAAATCTGGGTCGTGGAAAGACTGGCGTGCCCAAGCAATTCCTGGACACTGCGCAAGTCGGCGCCGGCATCCAGCAAATGCGTGGCAAACGAATGCCGCAAGGCATGCGGCGACATGCGGGGATCAAGGCCGGCCTTGATCAGGTACCGTTTCATGAGCCGCTCGATCGAACGCGTGGTCAACCGGCCGCCCGTATGGCTAACGAAAACGAGCGCGGCGACGGCCTGCCCGCAATGCTTCGCGCAACGATGCAGGCGGGCACGCTTGAACATCCCGGCCAGCATGGCGCGCTTTTCCAGCGCGGCCTGCATAGCCTTCACAGCCGGCTTGCCCAAGAGACACAGGCGCTCTTTCTTGCCTTTACCCCGGACTTTAACCACGCCTGCGAGCAGATCGATGTCGTTTTCATTCATGCCCGCCAGCTCGCTGACCCGCATCCCGGTGCTGTAAAGGATTTCCAGGATCGCCGTGTCGCGGCTGGCGGCATAATCCGGCCACAAGCGCTTGGCGGCATCCGGATCCCCGGCCGAAGCCGGCGACTCGGCCTGCGCTTCCGCGGCCGCCTGGCGCGGCGCCTCCAGCAGGCGGGTCACTTCCTGGCGCGTCAGCACCTTGGGCAGGGGTTTGCCGCGTTTGGGCGAGATGACACCGGCAAACGGATTCTGCGTAACGCGCTCCTCCCGGCTCAGAAACTTGAAGAACGACCGCAGGCTGGAGAGTTTACGGTTGACGGTCGTGGCCGCGGCCGCCTGCTGCTGGCAGTGCACGATAAACTTGCGGGCGGAAAATTTATCCACGTCCGGCCAGGCATAGGGCGGCTTGGCTTCCGCGCCCCACTGGGTCCGGACAAACTGCTCCAGGTCAATCAGATAACTGCTGATGGTATGCCTCGAAGCGTTGCGCTCGCCATCCAGGTGACGCACAAAATGCGCGATACAGGGGTCATCCTTTATATTCATAAGAATGCGTATGGGAGTATCGGAGTAGGGGCGTAAGGGGTGAAATACAGAAAATTCTTTACGCCCATACACCCAAACTCCCTTACACCCATACTTTTTGGCCAATGCGGCCATTATCTTCCTGAACACTGAACCACTGAACACCGCACACTTATCTTCTGATCAGCGCCACGCGCCGGCCGGGCAACATGCGCACCACGCGCTTCATTTCGAGCCCCAGGATCGACACGCTGAGGGCGGCGGCCGGCACGCCGGTTGTCCGGGTCAGGACATCCATATCCAGTTCCTCCTCGGCCAGGGCGCACACGATCTTTTCCTCGTCCGGGTTCAGCGGCGGAAGATTTGCGGCGTCAGGCTTCGCCCAGACAAGAGCGCTTTGCCCTGGCAAGGCCCCGGGCCCGGCCGGCGGAATCAGGAATTCGAATTCCTCGAGGACATCGTCCACACTCTCGACCAGGCGCGCGCCTTGTTTGATCAAGCGGTGACTGCCTTTGGAGGCCGGCGAGTCGATCCGGCCGGGAACGGCAAACACGCACCGGCCTTGATCGAGCGCCTGATGGGCGGTAATGAGCGCGCCGCTGGTGGAGCCGGCTTCGACCACAAGGACGCCCATGCAAAGGCCGCTGACGATGCGGTTGCGCATGGGGAACGTGGTTCGATCGGGCTGGCGGCCCAACGGAAATTCGCTCAGCACGGCGCCCTGGCGGGCAATGCCCGAAGCCAGCGCGGCGTTTTCCTCGGGATACAGGCAATCCAGCGCGCCGCCAAGCACGGCCAGCGTCCGGCCGCCGCCTTGCAGGGCGCCGCGGTGCGCGGCGGTGTCGATGCCTCGCGCCAGCCCGCTGACCACGACAAAACCGGACTTGGCCAGATGGAAGGCAAATTTTTCGGCCGTCTCGCGGCCATACAGGGAGGTATGCCGGGATCCCACCACAGCCAGGGCGCGTTTGTCGCCCGGCGCCAGCGTCCCCCAGACATAGAGCGCCAGCGGCGGATCGTGGATCGTCAGTAACGGTTTGGGATAGGTGGCGTCCGCCGGCGTGACGATGTCGCATCCCAGTTTACGGGCGCGCGCCAACTCCTCATCCGGCCGAAGGCGTCCGCGCCGGCTCACAATCTTTGCGGCCAGGGCCGGGCCGATGCCTTCGACCCCGAGCAAATCGCCTTTGGCGGCCTGGAAAATGGCCTGGGGCGAACCGAGCGCGGCCACCAGGGCCCGGACGCTGACCGGCCCGATGTCCGCCATCATATTGAGCGCAATATAGGCTGTGCGGGAATCCATCATTAAGAATTGCGGACTCGCCTGGGCGAAGCGCTCCGGCGAAGCCTGGTTGTTGATTCCGGATTGATGATTGCAGAACCGTCCAATATCACGATGAAACACTCGATGCTGACTGTGTATTGCGCTCTGTCCTATCTGAAATCCGCAATCCGCAACCAGGCTCCGCCGGAGCGCTTCGCCCAGGCAAGTCAAAAATCATAAATTCATTTAGCTGGCCGGCGCGGCGGCGCTCCGGCGCGGGCGGCGTTTGCGAAGGGCAAACAGCTCCAGTTGCGGCGCCTTCAGCAGATCGTAGTTTTTCAGGATGCGCAGGATTTGCAGAAGATCCGACTTCTCGTAATTTTTTTTGGTATCCACGCCCTCCAGCAGCTCCAAAAGCATCGTGCGGAAAGAAAGGACCCCATCGACGCCTTTCTGTTTCAGCAGGTCCAGGGTGTCAAGCCGCAGTTTTTCCGAGACCGGGAGCCGGGGCAGACAGAGAATTTTGACGAAGCCCGACCGGCCTGTCCGCCGCTCCGCCGAGCGCACCGCGTCCGCGCCGGCGAAGCGCGCGATTTCGGGAATATGCTCCAGCATGGCGGGATAGATGCGTTCCGTATGCCAGCCATACACGCCAACGACCGCCCGCGGAACGGTTTTCAGGTCTTTGGCGGACCAGAGCATGGTATCCGGCCGGCGCAGTTCGGCGATCAGCGGGTGCTCCACGATCAGGTCGATTTCCTCGTCCATCCGCTTGGGCCGGCCGGTGACGAAATACTTGCAGGGCTGAACGACCATGTAACCTTGCTGTTCGAAATATTCCCTGACAATCCATTCGCTGACCGCGGCCATATTAGAACCTTTCTGAAATTTATACACGTTTTTTCATGTATAAATTATTGGAGGGCGATGGGCCTCCATCGCCGCGCCGCCGGCGCCGGGTTGCGGGCATCGCCAGCCTTAGAAATACCCGTTGATGATGGGGGCAAACGCGATAAACTGGCTTTTCCAGATGAAATTTAACAGGCCAATTTGGAGGCCCGTCATGGTCGTGGCGACATTAACCACTCCCAATTGCAATCCATACACATCGCCCCGGCCATAATTGAAGCCACCGATCTGGACCCCGCTGTAATTTTCCCCGCTCACATTCGCCAGCCCGAGCTGGAATCCATTTCCCAATTGGCCGGCCATACTGAAAACGGCAAGTTGAAAGCCGGACATTTCCTTGTCCGCCAAGTTGCACAACCCGCCAATCTGGGCGCCGGCCAAGGATCCACACCGATTTACGACACCCAATTGAAGGGCGCCCGCTTCATTGGCCGCCCACCCGAACACGCCGATATCCGCGCCATAGACCGAGGCGTTTTTCCCGTAGGGAAGGTTTAAGCGCAAGCCATAGACATCGAAGTCCTCCCGAAACAGCTGCAGCGGGTTACAGAGTGACAACTGCAACGCCGTCGCGCCCGCGCCGGAAAGGGTTGCCCCCGCCTGTTCCCGCGGTTTCCAGCGGCCCAACTCGGCGGCCGATGACGCCTGAAACCCCCACCCCAGCATAACGCCGGCGACAAGCACGGAAGCCCATGAATATTTCATCGTCCCTCCCCTTATTTGTTGAATCGGATCGCGGTGCCTTCCACCGTCGTTACGTACCGCGCAAACAGAATCCAGAACTCGGAATGACTCTCGACCGTGACATCGATCAGGGCATCGCCGCCCGCCTTCGCGCAAGCCCGATCCATGGCGCGGCGGATCGTGTTGGCGCCGGTCACCGGCAATACACAGAAGAGCAGAACATAGTTGTCGGCCCCCTCCGTCCGCCCCAGCACGGTATATTTCCGTCCTTCCAGCGGCGTGCTCGACGGCGCAAGGCCGCCGGGAAAATGAGCGCAACCGGCCAACGCGAGAATGTAACCCCCCATCAACCCGACGCCAATTGTCTTCCGTATGCCGCGCATTTGCCGCCTCCTTTTTTACATTGCCTGCCGATCGCGCCCCCGGCCGCGCCAATGTGTCCCGCCGAAGCGGGCAACGCCCCGGGAATCAACCTTGCAATTTCATTATTATATCGATCGTCCGGCGACTGTCACGTCAAATTATCGTTGAATATTCGACAGGCCCCGCATAAGATATGCCGATCTCATGAAGATATTCACTACTCAACGCCAACGGTGGTTGCTTTTCCCGGCTTTATTGACGGCCACCCTCGCCGCCTGGGCCGCTGACAAGCCTACCTGCGCAGTCATGACCTTTCAGCCGCTGAGCGGCGTCAACGAAGGGCAAGCGCGCCTGGTTTCAGAACGTATTTTCAGCGAAATCGGCAAGACCGACAAGTATCGCATGATCGAACGCGCCCAGGCGGAGCAGGTTCTCAAGGAGAACCAGGTGGCACTGAGCGCCACCGACACATCCGGCGCCATTGAGGTCGGAAAGATCCTGGCCGCCCAACACATCGTCATCGGTAGTGTGGGAAAAATAGGCGACCTCTTCACCATCAACAGCCGGCTGGTCAGCGTGGAGAGCGGTTACGTGGAAGCCATGGCCACAACCGACCATGAAGGCCGGCTTGAAGACTTGCTGCGTGTCGCCGCCGTAAACAACGCGCGGCAACTTCTCGGCCTGTCGGTGGATGCAGCCATCCTCACCACCGTTGCAACGGCCGGAACAGGCGGCGCCGCAACGGGCGCTGTCCAGTCCGCCGCCGCCAAACCGGGGCAGCCCTTAACCATCGATCTGGGCCAGGGCATTCTCCTTGAACTTGTCTGGGTTCCGGATGGAGACCTGGTCGTGCTCAATGAGGGCAGTCGCTCGGCGCGGCGGATTATTCCCATACAGGGCTTCTGGCTGGGCAAATATGAAGTCACGCAAGAACAGTGGACCACGCTTTCGGGAAATAATCCGTCCCGTTTCAAAGGGCCGAAGCATCCGGTGGAAAACGTCAGTTTCCGGGACGCCGCCGAGTTTTGTCACAGGTTGGAGGCCGTTTGTAACGCAAAAAACCGGTCGAAAGAAGGCGCGCCGCTCACGGTGCGCCTGCCGGCCGCCACCGAATGGGAATATGCCTGCTGGGCCGGCGCCGCGACGAAATACAACACAGGCAACAACCTTCCGGACCTGGCGCAGGCGGCTTGGTATGCCGATAACAGCGGCGATACGACCCACCCGGTCGGCGAGAAAAAGTCCAACAGCTGGGGGATTTACGACATGCACGGGAACGTCTGGGAGTGGTGCGACACCCCGATCCAATCCTGGGGCAAGCAATATCTCGTCAGAGGCGGCTCCTACGAGGATGCCCCTTCACATTTCGCGCATCAATACAGCGACGACCACCATGGCGGCTACACCAGCGACGACCTTGGCTTTCGCGTGGTGGTGGCTGGATTTTAATTGCAGCGCCGCGCGCCTGTCCCGAGCGGAAAAAAACCGCGTCACACCGTGACGCGCTACAAATCAATCGGTGGCCCGCGGCTTCCCTTGTCATTTGCCGTTGTCCGGGCCGGCCTTTAACGGCATGCCGATGACCGGACACTGGGGCGCCAGGTATTTGGCGATCATGATCGCGGCGGCGCGGTCGGCCAGACGCGATTCGGCAAAAACTCCCGCCGTCTCCTTGAACTGGCCGTTGTAAATAATCCGGCCATCCTCTGCGCGCACGACAAAGAAACGCACCATGGAATCCATGGCCGGGATGGTTACGCCATACATCTGGGTGGTTGTCCCCCTTTTCCGCGGATCGATATCGAACAGCACGGCCAAAATCACACCGGCCTGCTGGGCCAAAGCGGCTTTGCCGGCGGCGGAAAAATCCATTTTGTCGAAACAAGCCGCCAAACTTTCTTCGTCCAGCCCCCGGGCGATATCCGCGCTGTCCAGCCGCGCTTCGCCGCAGTCTTTGGTCAGCACATTGGCCAGGTCCAAAAAACGCCGGCAGGGTTTGTCATCCCGAATCGCGCACAGGAGCGCCACTTTCCGGCCATTCCACCGATCCTGAAGCGGCCAGAATCTGGGCGGATCCGGCAAATGGCCAAGGGCCTCCGCTGCCTTTGTTTTCCATTGGTCGGAAGCGGTCGTATGCAAGACGCTTTCGTACCAGCAGCGGGCATCGAGCGCATTGTTCTGCTCGCGATAGGTGTCGCCGAGAACCAGCCGGACTTCGTCCATGTCCGCGGTCATGAACAGGGCCTGGCCCCGGCCCTCGACAATCTGTTTCAATAATTTCCGGGCCGGCTCGTAATGGCCCTGCGTGACCTCGGAATTGGCTTCCGTCCACAGTTGATCGGCCTTTTCCCCCTGTTCGATCCGGCGGATTATTTTCTGCTTTTCGGCCAGCGGGTAGCTGACCTGGACCCAGCCCTCATAGCCGCGGGCGGCCGGCTCCGTGTGCACGCAGTCGGGAAGGATATCCACGTTCCGCAGGGACACGGCAGCCATGACCTGGGTGACGGACAGGTTTCCCCTGATCGCAGGCATGAAAATACCGGCTACCTGCCGAACCGCATCCTGGAAAGCGGCATCGCGCGCAGTATCGGCGGAAGGCTGGTTCGTGGCATGCCCGACCCGGTACAGATAAAGACTGTCGTCGGTCTTGGGCTGGGCGATCCATTCGGGGCGAACGATTTTTTCCTTCCGGGCCCAGGCCGGATCGCTGTAGCAGAGGGCAAGCAACAGAAACGGCAGGAAGACCCGCCGGCCGTGCGGAAAGGTGCGGATTGTATGCGGAAATATCATGGCGCCGGAGGAAAGGCGTTGAAGATCGGCCCGGGTTGGATGGATTGCATACGCATCTATGATCAGGGCCTGTCCTTGACGACCGTGGTGGGATCGTCGCGTTGAGTTCCCGAGGCCGGCGTGGAATTCCCCGGTTGACTGTCCGACGAGCTCTTCAGTGTGCCGTTGACCACGAGCCCCCGGTGTCCGCCGCCCATGGAGTAATGACCGTCCATCTGGATGCTGAATCCGCCCGTTGCCGCGCCGTTCGCCACCGGGACGGTCAGGTTATAGCTCACGGAATTGAATCCGGGCGATCCGCTCGCGACATAGTTCGTATAGGTTTTCTCCTCGTTCCCGGCCCAGAGGCGGACGGTTACGTCGGCGCCGAACCCACCGCCCATTTTGGAGGTTCCGGAAAGCTGTATCCGGTCACCGGCAATCTCGCCGTCCTGTGTGCGGGTGCAGGTGAACCCCGATTTGTCCTTGGAAGCCCCGAGCTTTACGCCGGAAAGGGTGTACGTTATCTGCATGCCATTGAAAGGCTCGGCCGGGTAGGTGCCCGAGGCGCCACCGGCCCCGGAGGGCGCTGCGGGACTGTTGGAGGCGGCAGTTTGTTCGTCGTCCCAAGGCATATAAGGGCGGCTGGAATTCGGATGGCAGTCCCACTGGGTAACGGGCGCAAGATTGTCGCGCCGGCAAGCTTCAGCCCGGGGTATGAATACAAGATCGTTCGGATGCGTGGTATCCAGCACATACACTTTGCCGCCCACCTTGAGTTCAATCCAGGCATGGTCGCCGGTTTCACGTTGACCGGCGCGGTTCGTTACGGTCACTTTGCCCTGCACGATCTTGAAGAATTTGAAGCGCGCGTCATTTTTAGCCAAGAGCACGGAGGCCACATAATTGCAGCAATCCCAGCAGTTGGCGCTCTTGCGGGTCACCATGGTGGCGCCATTGGCGGGAAATACCGCCGGCCGTTTGACCCCTTTAAAGGTATTAAACCCGCACTGGGGCAGATTCAGGGGGAACTCCAATTTTCCCGGCAATTTAATTTTATCCAGATGAGTTTGCGGCATCTTATCCGGAGTGATCAGAATCTCCGGTGTTTTCCAGACATTCGCCCATTGCTGTAATTCATACCAGGCGACCGCCGCCCCCACCACACCCACCACCGGCCAAAACAACGAAAAATGATCCGTGTTAAAAGAAAGTTCGCCGTCTTTGAAATTCACCGTTTCCAACGGTTGCCACGTGGCGCCATCATACCAGCCTACTTCCGGCGCGAATTGTTCCGGATCCAGTCCGGCGAGTTCCGGCCATTTTATGCGGACATTCACCGGTTGATCGAAGCGGGTTGCCGACGGCCCCAAATCCAGGATCGGCCCCAAATAAAGCCGGGACGCCAGCGTGGATGGCATCGGCGCGCCGGCCGGCGGCGGCGAATTTTCCGCGCGGCGGATAGTGATCGGGACAGCCGCTTCTACAGCTCCTGGCGGGATAGTCACGGTCACGCCCAATCCCCGATCTTCCACTACCCCGCCTTCCCGTCCGATGGATTCGGGCCGTTCCCCGGCACCTGACGAAGAGCGCGCCGGCGCCGGTTGGCGGATCAGCTTCTGTTTTTCCGCCGCGGGCCAACTCACCTGGACCCAGGCTTCGTATCGGGAACCGGCTTTCTCGACATACCGGCATCCCGGCACGACTTCCGCGCGCTGAATCCTGGTCGGCGGCGCCGGTTTGCCGTCCGGCGCGGGAATTTGCGCGGCGATTTTTTGCAGGGCATTCCGGTAGGCCGCGTCCTGCGCCTCCGTTTCCGAGGGCTGGCCGGCGGCATGGCCCACCACATAAAGATACATCGAGTCACCGCTCTTGGGCTGGGCGATCCATTCGGGACGCTCCTCATCGCGGCGATTTTTAGCATCCGTGGAAAGCACGGCCGCCACAATGAAAACCGCGCAACACAGCCGGGAAAAAGGGATTCGAGCGGGGAAGCTATAAGCTTGCATGGCGTCTCTGGTCACAGATTTTTGCGGATCTTCTGTTCGTGGGAAAGCTCGACAAGGCCGGTCTCCGTATTGGCGAGTTCCCAGACGAAGCGATAGGTGATTTCGCGCGGACTGCCCGGTTTGCGCCGTTCCAATGCCGAGACCCGTCCGAAAAGGATGCCGCTCACCTTGCCCAGTTTGCCGAATTTCTGCAAATCCTCGGCGTCAATCGGATTCTGGTTCAGCCAGTTGTATTCGATGAGCCGGTAAATTTCCGCGCCGGCATCGCCGCCCGCCGCCATGACGTCGATGGCCGCCATGAATTTAAGCGTGCCTTCCTTATTCAGGATCACTTGCAATGATTTCTGCATTTGCCGCACGCGCACATCGTACGGGCATTCCCGCGTGTCCACCGGCCCCAATACGACCACAAACCCTTTCGGTAATCCCCGGGTCAGCATTTCCCGCGCGATCCCCTCGCAGGCCAAGTCATAGTCATGATCGTCCAACCCAATGGTGACAACCCCAGCCTCTTCCGCCGGCACATATTCACTGTGCGGGGGCGTAGTGCAACCCGCCAAACCGACCGCCAATCCCAGCGCCATTGTCCACCGTACGGCGCGCAATGTTGCATGCATAGTTTGAGCTCCATTCAATAGACCGATTTTGGCCCGGTCCGGATTGCCGGATGTCGGGCGCACCCGTTCAAGCGGCCGATTCTACCGAGTCCAGCGCATGCTGGGGCGGCGGAACCGCACATCGAACACAAAATTGGCCGCATTTTTACTGGGCGCGATGCCCTGCATCATTTTCTTTTCCATGGCCGCGACGCTCACGGGCGTCCATACGGACATGGTGGTCGTCAGTTCCAGGCCGTCCTCATCCAGCCAGCGGAACCGGTATTCGAACTGGCAGTCTTTCTGGGTTGAGTTCTGCGCGGCGACCTGTCCCACCAGCAAATCGTTTTTCTTCGCGGTATTAACCTCCGCCACACTCAGCCAGCCGCCCAAGATCCGCGAATTCACCCGCATTGAATTTTGGGGATACGACTCTATCGTAATCCCCGCCGAGGGCGGCGTGCGGCAGCCGCCCAGCGCGATGAGCGCCACCACCCCGACAACCGATAACAGCGTATGTTTTTTCATAATGTGTGCGTCCGTTTGCGGCCGGTAATCCCGGATTCCGGATGCGCTCAATCAAGTTTGGGCGCCGGCTGCTGGATCGGCGCGGCGGTGCTTGGCGCCCGATCCCGGCGGCAGATGGACAATTTCTTGATGACGCCTTTTTTCTCCACAATCACGGCCTTGCTCGTTTTCTCGTTGATCTCGGTGATTTTAACGGAACCGGCATAGGCCTCATTATATCCCAAGTTATCCTTGGTGTCCGGGTCGGTCATCATCTCGCCGGTTTCGTACACCTTCAGCACTTCGTCCGGCATAATGGCGCCCCGGCCGCGATTGACGATGACATGGTCGTCGTCAATAAACGAAATGATTTTGATCGGATAGGCCACGTCAATGATATTCGCACCTTCTTTCAGCGCCGAATCCTTGTACATGCCGCCGATCAGGTCTTCCACGACCACGCGCGGATTATCCCGCTCGCGAATTCGCGCCGTCCGTTCCACTTCGTCCACGCGCGAGGCCACGATCTTGGATGAGGCCACGTCCACCGTGCGCACGGTGGTTTCGAACTTGCCCCGAATCCGTTTCTGATCCTGCCCCACATACGGCGCCGGCCGGTTGTCGCGCCAAACCGTGAAGACGCGGATTTCCGGAAGCACGACGTAGTCGGCGTTCAGCATCCGGCCGATCTTGACGGCTTTCTCAAGATCAACGTATTCCGACTCGCCGAAATCAATCTCTTTTTTCACGGAACGTAAATCCTCGCGTTCCAGCACGTCTAATTTGCGGGTATTGACCAGCGCGTCAATAATATAACTGGTGTAACCGGGATTTTCCAGGGCCGCTGGATCGGTTAGCCCGAACATTTCATTGATTTCACGCTGGGCCTTGTTGCGCATGGCCTGGGCGAACACTGCCGGAACAACGACTACCCGCGCCTTGCGCGGCGTTTCGTCGGCCACCGCCGGCGGGCGGGCTTGCTCCGCCTTTTTATCGTCGTCGTTCTTGATGACTTCCTTTCTTAAAACCTGGGTCGCGCCGCCCGGCCCGGGCTGCACCACGGTCACGCTTTCCTTGACACCGCTCTTTTCACCCACCGTCACATTGACGTTCCTGGTCTCGGGCGCGTCCTTATTCTGCGCCGTTGCCCAGACTCCCAACATAGCCAATGACACCACGACGATCATCCCTTTGCGCACAGATTGCATAACGCCTCCTGTCCTTAATGTGAATTCGATAACCGTCCAAATAGTTTCGGTTCAATATACCTCAGCGCCCGTTAATTGTCACGGGAAATCCGGGATAACCCTTGTGATCAGCGGAAAAGATGTCCATAATGAACCCAGCGCTCAGGCCAGGGTCGAACCACGCCAGTGCAATTTCTGGCGCAGAACCGTGAAGTAGCTGTAATCCGGCAGATGCACAAAGCGGGCGTTTTGTTTGCTGCGCCGAATTTCCACCTGGTCGCCCGGCTCGAGCTTTTCACCCACCTGGCCATCCACAGAAAGCAAGAGATCGCCCACACTCTTGGCCACCCGGATGGTAATCCGCTTTTCATCCGGAACCACCAGCGGGCGCGAGCTGAGCGTGTGCGGACAGATCAGGCTGACAATGAACGCGGCGGCGCCGGGGTGCACGATCGGTCCGCCGGCCGACAGCGAATGCCCCGTACTGCCCGTGGGCGTGGAGACAATGAGCCCATCGCACATGAAGGACGACACCGCCTCGCCGTCAATCCGCATATCCAAGGTCACGATCCGGCAACACGCCCCGCGGTCGATGACGACATCATTCAGCGCGCGATAACGGCCAACGATCCGTCCGGCGCGCGTAACCAAGCAATTCATTAGCGCGCGGCCTTCCACGGTATATCGCCCCGCAGCCACGCATTCCAGGGCCCGCCCGGCATCCTGTTGGGCAACGCTTGTTAGAAAACCCAAACTTCCCAGATTAACACCGAGCACCGGAATGGGCTTGCCACCGAGCAGGCGCATGGCCCGCAGCATGGTGCCGTCGCCCCCAAACACCATCAGGAGCGAAATGGAGCGGGTCAGTTTTTCCGGCGCCAGGCGGCGCGCGCCGGGCAGAAAACGGGCGGCTTCCGGCTCGGCCGCCAGCCGCAGGCCAAGGCGCCGGGCGGTTTCCGAAAACCGACTCAGGATCTCCGGGGCCGAGGGTTTGGCGCCATTGGCGAATATTCCAATGGGTTTCATGATTTTTCCCAACAGGCTAAAAACTCGATATTGCCGGCGGGCCCCTTGATGGGCGATTCGCAAACGCCGCGCCATGTTAATCCCAGTTCCGCCTGGCCAAAAGCGCGAATTTGCGCCACGACTCGCGCCTGCACGGCGGCGTCGCGCACAACGCCCCCGCGGCAAACTTCCTCGCGCCCGGCTTCGAATTGAGGCTTGATGAGCGTGACAATTTGGGCCGCCACCCGCGCAATATCTTTAACCGCGGGCAGGACCTTTGTCAAAGAGATAAACGACACATCCATTACGGCAAAATCCGCCGGCGTTGGAAAGTCGGCGGCGCGCAGGTAACGGGCGTTGACGTTCTCCATGACCACAACGCGCGGATCGTTCCGGAGCTTCCAGTGCAGTTGTCCTTTGCCGACGTCCACCGCGAACACTTTGGCGGCCCCGTGCTGAAGCAGGCAATCGGTGAACCCACCCGTGGAGGCGCCCACGTCCAGGCAGACTTTATCCCGGACATCCAGGCCAAAGAATTCGAAGGCTTTCTCCAGTTTTTCGCCGCCGCGCCCGACAAACCGTTCCGGCGCGGCGACGGTAAGAACGACTTCCGCCGGAAACTCACGGCCCGGTTTAAGCGCCGGCTGGCCATCCGCGCGCACAGCGCCGGCCAGGACCAGGCGCTGGGCCTTGGCGCGGCTTTCCGCCAAGCCGCGTTCCAACAGCAATTGGTCCAACCTTTGACGTTTGGTCTTCATGAACGCATTCGCTCCAGGTCCCCGATATCCGCGCCGACGATAAACCCCATTCAGTTTGTCCTCTTGCCGGACCTAAATCAAGGCGCAAAGCGCCCATTAAGCCGCGCGCCCCACAACACAACGTTCCTGTCCCGCGCATTTCGTGCTTTGCGCCGATGAGCCTTTGCGTTAAATTTTACGCATGACCGACAGTCAACCCCGTTTATCCATCCGGAAACTCGCCGGAATCTCGTTCGCGGTAACGCTGGGCGTCTGGCTGCTTGTTTCCTGGCCCCTGCCGCGCTATGTCAACTCGGGAATTCCCGTCGCCGCCCACCGGAAAGCCGCCAATATTCAAAAAATGATTCCCGGCGATCACCTGCAGTTCTTGTATTACTGCTGGTTGGCCGGCGACATGGCCGCCGGTAAAACTCCTCTGTTTTATAATCTTTACGAATTCAATACCGGCAACGACCGCGAACGCTTCGAACCGTATGCCTATTATATCCCGTTTTCACTGGTCTATGCGGCGCTGGCGGGATTATGCGGTCAGGCATTCGGGTGGAACCTGACGGGGTTCATCGCGCTGTGGCTTACCTATCTGCTGACGTGGTTGCTTGTCCGGCGCTGGACACAGTCCGAATGGGTGGCCGTTGCGGCCGCCCTGGTTGGGATCGTTCTGCCGTTTCGCTGGATCAACCTTTTCGGCGGCAGTCCGGCCGGCTTTGCCATGGCCTGGATTCCAGCCATCCTGCTTGGGGTCGATTTGGCTGTCAGGGAGGATCGGATCCGGGGCGGCGTCATGGCCGGGGCGGCCTTGCTCCTGGCTTCCTGGGGCGATAGCCATGTTTTCTTTTTCGGAACTTTGGCAATACCGGGTTGGGGCATCATGGCGTTCGCGGGGCGACCGGATTTCCAATGGCGTCAGGGCTCGAGTTACCGGCGCCTGGCCCTGGCGCTCCTGCCCATCGTCTTGTTTGCCGCTGTGGCGCTCCTGTTCCCGGTCCTGATGAAAGCCCTCTATCGCGCGGTGACCGGGCTGGCGCCGGCGGCGCACGCCATCGGGCCGCGCACACTTTACGAAATCATGTTGTTTACCCCGGCTTGGCAAGGTTTATTCGGAATGCGCATAGAGGGCGTTTCGACGCACATCTACATAGGCGCGCTTATCCCGGCATTTATCATAACCGGCTGGCTGGTGTTAGCGGCACTGGCAGGGTCAGCCCTTAGAATAAAAGATAAGCGCGCCTTAAGTTCTAATTCGAGGGCTGACCCTATGGTTCCGGTCCTGGCGCTTATGATGCTGGCCATGCTGGCGATCGTGTTTCTGGCGCTGGGGCCGTGGGGTCCGGAACACGGGCTGCTTTTCAGAATATGCCGCCGGCTTATTCCGCCCTATGCCATGATCCGCCAGCCGGCAAAGATTTTCTGCCTGATGCCGTCGTTCCTGGCGCTGGCCTCGGTCATCGCGCTGACGGCCGTGGTTCGGCTCCGTTCCGGAAGGGCATGGCGCATCCTGATACCAGCGATCTTCGCCGGCTTAATCCTTTGGGACTACGCCCCCCGCGCCCATCCCACAATTTCCCTGCTTGAAAACAAACAGGGCGCCTATGCGGCGGTGGCCGCCGATGCGGCCGCCGGCCAGGCCGTCCCGCATGTATTGGTGCTCCCGCTCTGGCCGGGCGATTCGCACTATGCCTCGATTTATCAATATTTTGCCTCGCTCCACCGGGTGCGCATGGTCAACGGCTATAACCCGTTTATCAAGGCGGGCTATTTGGAAAACGTGTTTCGCCGGTTCGAAAGCGTGAACCAGGGCGGACTTTCCGAGGACCAGGTCAAGGGCCTGCTCGGCATGAATGTCCGTTATATTCTCCTGCACGAAGACCTGTTTCCGGAAAAAGTCAGCCCCTTCCCTGTGACGGCCACACTCCAGCAGTTGTTGCGCCATCCGCGCCTGGAATTGCTCCGCCAGGACGGCAGTGTGTGGGCTTTCAAGATTTCAGATGCGCCACGGGCAAAGCCGGCGCCGCCGGCCTGGAATATCCTGTTCCCAGCGTGGCGCTTCGAAATGGAGACCATCATCGCGGAACGCCATGTCACCCTCGTCCGAAACCCATCCGCCGGCGGCGGCGCCTATGTGGCGTTGGCGGAAACGAACGCCAGTCTGCGCACGGCCCCGCTCCGCGTGGCGGCGGTCTCGAATTTGCACTGGCTGGCGCGTGTCCGGGGACACGGCCGTTTGACCGGGGCGCTGATGGTTGACGACCGCGCGACCGCGCTCCCGCCGATGCCGGTTCAAGCCGACGATTGGATTTGGTTGAACATTCCCGCCCCAACCTATCAGGGATTTGCCGCCCTGGGCCTGAAACTGGCGCTGCAAGCCGGGGCTGTGGATCTTGACCTGAGCCTGCTGACGGCCGGGCCGTGGCAATTTTTGAATCCCGGCGAATCCGTGAATTTACCGGCCCCGCTGTTTTTCCACGCGGGCTACACGGATCTGAAATCCGGCGGCGTGGTTTTACGCCGGGATTATGACCGGCAAGGCTATGTATGGTACGGACCCAAGCTGCCGCTCTCCAGGGGAACGTATGAAATCGACATCGCTTTCGCTTCACCGGCGGCGCCCGGCATCGAGCTGGGCGTAATCAGCCTGGAGCAGAACGGGGCGCCCATCAAAGGCGCGGATGCGCTCCGGCCGCTCGGCGCGATCTTAGCCGGCCGGCCGGCGAGATTCCGCTGGCGGCAGCACGAAAACCTGCCGTTCAATCTGGCGCTGAACTATAACGCCAACGCCGATCTGGAAATCCGGCGGATTACGATAAAGCGGCTGAAATGAGTACAGAGTACAGAGGTCAGAGATCAGATAACACCTCTGACCGCTGACCTCTGATCTCTGACCTCTGGGCTTTCGATCAGGGCTTTACCGCCGCGCGGCAATCGAGTAAAGTGACGATTCTATGATCCAAATGATTACAGACATCACCCGTCACGGAGACCTGATCTGGAACCTGGTGGCGCGGGACCTCAAGATCCGCTACCGGGGCTCCGTCCTGGGCCTGCTGTGGACCATTTTGAATCCGCTCTTCATGGCGGTCATTTACATCGTTTTCCTGCGTCTGTTGGTGGGGCGCGGGATTCCCAACGAGGACATCATCATCGGGGTCTTCGCCTGGCAATTTACGGCGCAATGCGTTAATGCCGGCTTAAACTGTGTGACGGGAAATTCCTCCCTGGTCAAAAAGGTTTTTTTTCCGCGCATTATCCTGCCGCTCTCGGTCAATATATCGGGGCTCGTTAATTTTCTGCTGACATTGATCGTGCAATGGGCGCTGGTGGCCATCCTGCTGATGATGAAGGGCGCTTTTCTGGAGGCAACCACGTTATGGGTGCCGCTCTTCTGCCTGTATCATCTGCTGTTTAATTTTTCGCTGGCCCTCTTGGCGGCCGCCGCCAACGTTTATTTCCGCGACACCCAGCATATCGTGGGCCTGCTGATGAGCGCCTGGTTTTTCATGAGCCCGGTCATGTACCCCTTGTCGCTGGTGGAAACCGTGGCGCGCGCCCATCCGTGGATCGGGCCGTGGATCGAGCGCGTATATCTGCTGAATCCGATGACGGTGATCATCACCGGCTACCGCGCCATGCAGATGCCGGGCGATTCCTTCCCCTGGACGGCGGCCAGCATCGCGGGCTTGCTCATGCCGCTGGCGATCCTGTGGATCGCCTATGTCATCTTCCAGCGCGCCCAACGCTATTTTTCGGATTTTCTATGAACGCGATCGAAGCCAAAGGACTGGGCAAATGGTACCGTAAACAAGGCGTCGGCCTGCCGACGCTCGTGGGCGCCCTGCCGCGCTGGCTGAGCGGCGGAAAAGCTGACGGATTCTGGGCCCTGCGCAACATCGATTTCTCCATCCGCCAAGGCCAAACGGTCGGCGTCATCGGGCCCAACGGATCGGGCAAGAGTTCGCTCCTGGGCTTGATCGCCCAAACCATGGCGCCGACCGAAGGCGCGGTGCGGACAACGGGCCGCATCTCGGCCCTGCTCGAGCTGGGCGCGGGCTTCCATTCCGACCTGTCGGGGCGCGAAAATATTTACCTCAGCGCGGCGATCCTGGGCATTCCGCGGGAGGACATCCGGCGGCGGTTCGACCACATCGTGGATTTCGCCGAACTGCGCGAATTCATCGACATGCCCGTAAAACACTATTCCAGCGGCATGTACGTGCGCCTGGCGTTTGCCGTGGCCGTGGAAATGAATCCCGACATTCTGCTCATTGACGAAGTCCTGGCAGTCGGCGACATGTCCTTCCAAATGAAGTGCCTCGACCGCATCCGTCAATTCCAGCAAAAAGGAAAAACCATCCTGTTCGTCTCGCACGCCTTGGAGACGGTCGAGGAATTTTGCAGCGACGTGCTCTTGATTCACGAAGGCCGGCTGATCATGCAGGGGAATCCCTCCGACGTGATCTTCGCCTACCTCAAGCAATACATGGTCAGAATCGGCATGCTCAACGTGGAGGAACACGGCACCCGCGAGGTCGAGATGCGTTCCATCCGCTTGCTGGACGCAACCGGGGCGGAAACCGCCACGTTTTACACCGGCGGCGCCATGACAATCGAAATCGGCTACCATGCGCGCCGGCGCATCGAGAAGCCGGTGTTCGGCTTCAACATCAAGACCGGCAACGGGTTTTATGTCTTCGGCTCCAACACCCAGATTGCGAAAGTTCCGATCGCCGCCATCGAGGGCGATGGACGGGTGCGTTTGCGGATCGAGCCGCTGACGCTGAAACAGGGCCGGTTTTTCCTGTCGCTGGCCGTGCATTCGTGGGACCATGCAACCCAGTATCACCGCCAGGAAGACCTGCATCCGTTCCTGATCAAGGATGCGGGCGACGACAAGGGTCTTTTCCAATTGAACTGCGTCTGGGAGCACCAGCCTAACCCATGAAACTCAGCGTTGCCGGTCAAGATAGAACCCAGGATCTGGGCATAGACCTGCGCCGGCGGGCCGAGGCCATGAAACGCAGTCCGGCCGGCCGCAAACTGGCGCCGCTTCCGCCGGAGATCGGCGCGCTGGCGTTGGCGCGAGCCGGATCCGACGCCGAATACATGGAGCGCCTTATCCGCTTGATCGGCTACCGTGACGCGGTGGACACCCTCGATTTCGACATTCCCCGGAAGCCCGGCCTGACCAGCCTGATTATGCCCCGTCTCAAAGCGTTCCTCTGGAAGCTCCTGCGCTACCAGCATGACCGGATCGTGTTCCGGCAAAACCTGATCAACACCCAGCTGACCAGCGCGCTGGAATTCGAGTTCGCCCAACGACGGCGGGAAACGGACGATTTGAAGCGGCGCGTGGCCGAACTGGAAAAAAAAGGCGGCAATTGCAAAGCATAATGCAAATTCACCAAATCCTGGCCGGCTATGCCGATGGCGACGCCATCTCCAATGAGGCGGCGCTGCTGCGGGAAATATTCCGGCGCTGGGGGCATAAGTCCGAGATTTACGCGGACCTTTCCCGGGTATCGCCGAGTCTGACAACGGATTGCCGCGCTCTGGCGGATTACACGGCCGGAGCAAGCGACATTTGTTTGCACCACTACGGCATCGCCTCGCCGGCGACCGGAGTGTTTCTCGCGTCGGCCGCCAGAAAAATCATGGTGTATCACAACATCACGCCGGCCGAATATTTCGGCGGGTTCGACGACGCCGTGGCCGCGCAACTGCGCGCGGCGCGCCTGGCCCTGCCCGAAGTGGCCCGGCGTTCGGACGCGGTCTGGACGGTGTCCCAATTCAACGCCGCAGAACTACAGGCCGCGGGCATCGCCAACGTCAAGGTGTTTCCGCTCCTGTTCCCGCCAACCCCGCCGGACCTGCCGCCGGATCCGCTGATCCTTAAAAAGTTTGCCGGCCCTTTGAAAAACATCTTGTTTGTGGGCCGGATTGCGCCCAATAAGCGGATCGAGGATTTGATCCTGGCGTTTGCCTGGTACCATCGGGCGCTCAATCCCTTCAGCCGGTTGATTATTATCGGCTCCAAGCGGAGCGCCGCGCGCTATTACACGATGCTGCGAATGCTGGCAGGCGATCTGGACCTTTCCAATCTGTGCTTTGAAGGCTTTGTTTCGTCCGCCCGGCTTTCAGCTTATTACCGGACGGCCGATCTGTACGTATCCGCCAGCGCGCACGAAGGCTATTGCCTGCCGCTGGTGGAGGCCATGGCGCACGGAATTCCCGTCATTGCCCGCGCCGCTGGCGGCACGCCCGAGGCCATGGATGGCGCCGGCGTGCTGTACGACGATCTTGCGCCGGCCGAACTGGGCGCGCTGTTCGATCGCGTGCTGACGGATGCGGCCTTGCGCGAGGAAATAATCGCTTCCCAAAGCCGGCGCGTCCGGCGCGCCCGGGAGCGCAACCCGGAATCCGAAGTGCAAGCCCTGATGGCCGGGATGCTGGGGTAAACTTATGACTCGACACCTTATTCTCGGCGTGTTGATCGGATTTCTACTTGCCGCTTCCGGCTGCCGGCCGGCGGCCGCGCCAAAAACGGCGGGTTTTAAACCCATCGCGCCCCGCGTTCTGGACGCCGATAACGCCCTGGCGGAAGCGCGCGCGCTGGTGGCGCTTGGACCCCGCATCGCCTGCACGCCGGGCGCGCGCCAGGCGGCCGGCCATCTCCTGTTACGCCTGCAGGCCGCGGGTGTCCAAGCCTCGCTGGATGCCTTCACGGACGAAACCCCCTCCGGCCCAACGACCTTCTGGAATGTCATGGGTGTTATTCCCGCCTCCGGCCGCCAGGCGGACAAAGCGCCCTGGATATTTCTGGGCTCGCACTTCGACACCAAGTCGGGCATAAGCGACCGCTTCGAGGGCGCCAACGATTCGGCCTCCAGTTCGGGCCTGCTCCTGGAACTGGCCCGCGTCCTGCAGGCGGCCGGCCCGTTGCCCGTCAATATCGGCATCGCCTTTTTCGACGGCGAGGAATGCCGGGACAGCTACACCGCGCGCGACGGACTGCACGGCAGCCGGCATGCGGCGCGGGCGCTGTGTTTGAACCGGCGCGCGGACCAGGTCCGCGCCGTGATCATCCTCGATATGATCGGCGACAAGGATTTGACCGTCACGTTGCCGCGCAACAGCACGTCGGACCTGGTGACCCGTGTATTCCGCGCGGCGGAGGCGGAAAAAGTCCGCGCCAAATTTGCGCTTATGCCCGGCGCGATGGTGGACGATCATTTGCCGTTTCTGGAGGCGGACATACCGGCCGTCGATTTGATAGACTTCGAGTACGGTTCGGCGCCCGGCCGGAACGATTACTGGCACACCCCGCAGGATACGCTCGACAAGCTGAGCGCCGAAAGCCTCGGGATCGTCGGCCGCGTCGTCATTCGGGTGTTGAACGGCCTGATGATGGAAGCGCACGGGAGAATTTCTGACTGATTGCCGACATTCGGTGTTAGGCGTTCGATGTTGGATGTTCGATGTTGGGCGTTCGATGTTTGCTTATTCAGGTGTCTGTCTTCCGTCTTCTCCGGTCCGTCATCCGTCGTCTGTCATCTCCGGTTCCCGTAAGCGCCGCTCGGCCTGGCGGCGTAATATATCCAACTCAGGCAGGCCGGTGCGCTGGCGATGATCCTCGCTTACGCGCGCCTGCATGTAGAGATCCCAGAACGCGCGCGCCCGGCGCTCATCTTCCGCGGCCGTGGCCGAATCGCCGGCGGCCCTCTGCCGGCAAGCCTGGAACAACAGGCCTTCCACCACGGCGATGGCGGTCGGCGGCGGCAGGTCGATGACATCCTTTTGCATCGCGCTGAAACTGGCGCCGATAAAATCGTCATAACTTATCGTCCGGTCAACGTCAGGGTGCTGGCGCAGCACCTGCCGGTAAATTTCGCGGGCCTGGGCATCGCGGCCGTAGCAGTGCAGAACGATAATCGCCTCGCCCAGAAAATTGGCATAAACCGAACGAATAAAGCGCTCATCGTCCCGGGCGCTCCCGGCGTTTCCGATGTAACGGGCAATGGTTTCCTCATAGAACCTCATTACCTGCGGGAGCAGGTCCAGCCGGGGCGTCGTCACATATAAATCCGTGGCCGGGTCGAAATCCAGCCGCCCCTGGCGAAACGCCGTCGCAAGACACTGGAGCATCATCTGGTCGCAGGCGCGCACACCGGACCAGCCCGATGATGCGGTTGCCGGCGCGGATGTTTCCGGCACCATGTGGCGCCCGCGCCAGGCCCAGTAAAGCGCATGTGTTTCCGGCAAGCGCCAGTCGAAAGGCCCGCATTCGGCATCCAATTGCCGCATGTGCGCCGGATCCAGTTTCAATTCCTCGCGCAGGCGTTGGAGATCGGCCTCTTTGGGATCGGCCCCCAGCCGCGCGCCATGGAGCGCCGCCTGCATGGTTTCCGCCAGCTTGCGCTTGTAAAAGGGATGCGCCGAATCCATGATGTACCCGATCTTATGCTGGTAGAGCCAGCCGAGTTCCTTGTACAAGCTCGGATTGCGGGGATTATACACGAGCCCTTCATCCCGCAGGAGCCGGATGCCGTTGCAAACCCAGCGCCAGCGGTTTTCGGCGTCGGGAAACAGCACGCTGATGTTGTAAGCCATATTCCAGGCCTGGAAGGCCCACACCGTGGTGAAGTGCGGCTCCAACTTGGCGATCCAGTCCGCCAACTGGGCGATCTCGAATATCCGGCCTTCCTGTTGCAGGCGAATGGCGCGGAGCCAGAGCAGGTCGGCGATCAGCCCGCGGAACCCGCCCAGGGCCACGGTGGTGAAGACCATCAGCGGCGACGCGTTCTCCAGCGGGGCGGCTGGAAGCAACTGATGCCGCGCCCGGTAAGCCCACAGGCGCTCATGCAGTCCGGCGGCGCCCCACAGGCCGAGCAGGGCCGCCAGCAGCAAGAAAATTGACGGAGCTTTCTTCATGACAGGTCTTTCGTAACGTCAATATAAAAATTTTAAATCCATAGCAGATACATCCTCCTCGCCTGGGTACAGCGCGCTGGACTTTGGCGGAAATCGTTCTGCGTCCCGTAGGAACATCCGATAATAGGCCGGCGCTTCAGCGCCGGTGGCCAATCATAACAAAGAACAGCCCGTCCCGTAGGGACGGTGGAGCCCCATGCTTGCCCCCATATACCATCCGCCGTACGGTCCATTGTGTTTTTTCATGCGTCCCTACAGGACGCGATGCCGTTTGCTTTTAAATGTTCAGGCGCTGAAGCGCCTGCCTATTTTCCATCGCCCCTACTGGGGCGCAATGCCCATTTCGCGGCGGCTGAACAATCCGATTCCCAAAACGGCCAGCGCGCCGCCATAGCCAAACGCCAATACGCCCCAGGCCGCGCCCACCAGCGTCCACGGAATAAACGCGCCCGCCGGCAGGAAATTCAACGGCTCGAAGCGCGCCAGCGGCGGCGCAACTGAATTGGCCAACCGGATCATTCCATCGGCCGCGGCATTCAACAGAGCGGCCAGCCAGGCCGGCGCGAGATCCCATCCGGCCAGCGGCGCCTCGACGCCGACCCAGCCGCTCAGGCCTGTAATAAACAGGAAGGCAAAGGCCGTGAATACGGCGACCGGAAACGAAAACAGCGCGCCAAACGTCAATCCCAGCGCCGTGAAAAACGCCAGCCGCGCCATGACAAGCAGAAGTGCGCGGATAAAATTACTTTCGAACCCGCTTTCCCGGACCCATAATTGCGCGCCGCCATCCGCGGCGAACAGGACGGTGGCCGGCGCCTCCGTTTCCACGTTTTTGTAGGTGACTGTCAGCCTTTGCCCCGGCGCGGCCGGCGGCAGTTTCAAGGCATGGCCGACGTGCGGCGTGTAGGAAGCCAGCGTGCGATA
The DNA here is from genome assembly GCA_041653875.1 of Kiritimatiellia bacterium. GTDB lineage: Bacteria > Verrucomicrobiota > Kiritimatiellia > JAAZAB01 > JAAZAB01 > VSJD01. Next base: position 18,449 of record JBAZEM010000014.1, on the reverse strand, counting down.
TGGCTTTGTCCGATCCCCGTATGTCCGGCGCAGGGGGGGAGAATCGTCCGCGCCGACCAGCCACAGACCGGCCACCGGCATTTGGCGGTCGATCCGCGACGTGGCGAACTGAAACTGCAGAAAGAGCGCATCGTCCGGCCGGACGCGCTCCGGCACCCGGAAGCTCCAGACTTGCATTCCGGCCGGTGGGACAACATACATTATGCGTCCCACCCCGGCCCGGGGCGGCTTTGCAACCGGTCGATCGGGGGCGACAAGACTGTGGGCGGTCAAAACCTCTTCGCGCAGGCTGGCCCGTTCATCGGCCGACAGCGCGGCACTGCGCGTAGTCCAGCACAGGAGCCCGTAAATCAGGCCGCCAGCCAGGCCCAGCATAACCAGGTTGATCGTCATCAAACCCAGCCATTTGCCGAGCCAGATCTCGGCGGCGTGCACCGGCTTGGTGACCAACACGTGCATCTGGCGGCCCGCGACTTCCAGCGAAACGGCTCCAGCCGCCGACCAGGCCGCCGCAATGGAGAGCAGCGCAATTGTCAGACCAAAGGCGTAGTGAATGAACAATTGCGTCTGGCCGGCCGCCGTGCCGTCGCTTTTAATCACAAGCGGCAAACCGACGATGCAGATTGCGACCATGGCGATCAGCAGGCCGAAGACCCGCGAACGAATGGCCGCGCGCAGGGTCAATCCGGATATGGCCAGAATTTTCATCAGCAAAATCTCGGAAAACATCGAACACCCAACATCGAACGCCGAACATCGAATGCAGAAACAAGCCAGCGATTGAAATAGTTTTGCCGTTAGTTCCGAATTTGTTCGATGTTCGATGTTCGATGTTCGATGTTGGGCGTTTGCTTCGCATCCTTCTTCAGAAACTCCGCCACGCCTGCGGCGGGCGCGACGCCGGTGGGCGTCGTCGATTCCGGCCGAACTTGGCCGACGGTCTCAATGAAAAATTGTTCCAAGGTGCGGGTGGGACGGTCAACGGCGGGGTCGGCGCCGGTCTCGCGGCGAAGCGCCTGCAAAACGGGTTCCAAACGGTCGGGGGCCAGGGCGGGAAATGTCAGCCGACAGCGGTCATGCTGTTCGAGCAAATCGCGGACCCGGCCCTGGACCAGGATGACGCCGTCGCCCATGATGGCCACGCGATCGCAAACGTGTTCGACATCGGCCAGGAGATGGGAGGAGAGGATCACGGTTTTACCGCGGCCGGCCAGGGCCAGGATCAGGTCCTTGAACTGACGACAGCCGACAGGATCGAGCCCGGCGGTCGGTTCGTCCAGGACAATCAGATCGGGATCGTTGATCAGCGCCTGGGCCAGGCCGACGCGGCGGGCCATGCCCTTGGAAAATTCGCCCACCGGCCGGTGTTGGGCGTGCTGGAGCCCGGTCATCTTGAGGAGCTGGTCGATGCAAATTCGCCGCGCCGCGCGGGGAAGATTGAACAGCCGACCGTAAAAATTCAGTATTTCGCGCGCCGTAAGATAAGGATAAAGGCATGATTCTTCCGGCAGATATCCGATGCGCGCCTTGGATTCGACATCGCGCGGCGAGCGGCCGAACACGGCCAGCGTTCCGCGGGTGGGCGCCAGCAGGCCGAGAATCATGCGCAACGTGGTGGTTTTGCCGGAGCCATTGGGCCCCAGCAGGCCGAACACTTCGCCCGCCCGGACGTCAAAAGCGATGGCGTTGACCGCGCGCACCTTGGGCCGATGCCAGAAATCACGGAAGATCTTGGTCAATCCTGCCGCGTGGATTACGTCTTTGGACGAAATATGGGGATCGTCAATCGATACTGTATGTTGCGGTTGCATAATGAATCCGATTATTCCGCCGTTTAGCCGTGGCGCTTCAGCGCAATTGCCTGCGCACTCAGCCTTGCCGCAGATGCTTGGAAAAAACTTCTGCTTCTTTTACTTCATTCCCTGCCTGTGCGCCAGAAAATATAGCAGGCCAGAAATCCGCCAATGGCGGAAAATTCCTTAGCATCAAGGTAAAAACAACCGTTCCAACAGCCATTCCACATCGGCAGGGGTGATGGGCTTAGGATTGGCCTGCGTGGACCAGGCGGCTAACGTCTCCCGGATGATGGCCTCCTTCTCCACGATCGGCCGGCCCCGGAAGGGCGAAGGCATATCGAGCCGGATCAACAGATGCCGGATGAGATCCAGCAGATCCCGGCCCAGCGCCCGGCTGGCCTGTTCGTATTTCCCGCCCATGGCCTCCCGGTTAAGTTCCACGGCATACGGCAGGCATACGCCGCATACGTATCCGTGCGGCACATGATAATGGACCCCGAGCGGATGCGCAATCCCATGCACCACGCCCAGGCGCGCCATGGCAAAGCTTAAACCCGCCAGATAACTGCCCATCAAAACTTTTTCCGCCGCGGCTGGGTCGGCGCCGCAATAAAAAGCCTCCAGATGCGCGCCGATCAACGTAAGCGCTTTCAAGCCCAGTTCATCGCTCAACCAGACCGCATGACGGCTGGTAAACGCCTCCAGCGCCTGGGTAAAGGCATCCATGCCGGCGTGGGCAATCACCCGCTTGGGACAATATTGCAGCAGGGCCGGATCGAGAATTACCAAGCGCGCCATCAGGGCATCGTCGCGAATCGATTTTTTACGATGGGTGGCGTTGTTGGTCAGGACCGCGTTCACCGTCGCCTCGGAGCCCGTGCCGGCCGTGGTCGGCACGGCCGCGAATGCCAGACCCGGCGTCTCGATGGCGGCGCCATTATGATACGCTTCGGGCGATTGGAGCGCGTGGAACAGTCCCGCGCAGGCTTTGGCCAAATCCAGGACGCTCCCGCCGCCGATCCCCGCGATCCAGTCGGCCTGATGCTTGCGGGCCGTTTCCAGAAGTCGCTCCAAATCGGAAAGCGCTGGTTCGCCCCCGGCATGTTCCCACGTTGCCACAGTCATACCGCCAGGCTGGTTCCGGCGGAGCGCCTTAAGGACCCCGTTAGCGGCCAGCGACCGGCCGTGTACCAGCAGGCCGCGCCGGCCATAACGGGCGCATTCCGCCAATAGGTTCTGCACCCGGCCCGCGCCGATCAACGTCCGCCCGGGGAATACGATTTTATCGGGAAGGATGGTCATGATATGGAAGTATGAGCGTAGGGGAGTATGGGAGTATCGGTGTATGGAACAAACTCTTTTTACTCCCCTACACCCATACCCCCGCACACCCAAACTTTCATGAGTACAGCATAATGACGGCAATCATTTCCAACGGTTCCTGGCCGTTGTTAATGACCGCATGGGATTCGCCCTTGCCGGTCAAAGTAGCGTCGCCGGCCTGGACAGGCACCTTGGTCTTGCCGTCGTCAATCAGGCCCATGCCGCGCGTAATGACAAACAGCTCATCCTCATTTTCATGCTTGTGCATGCCGATGCTCGCGCCGGGCGGCACGGTCAGGCGCGCACACATCCGTGTGCGGGCGCCGATTTCTTCCTTCTTGAACAAATGCTGCACGGTGACGTTGCCGATGCCGTTGCGGATATTCCGCACTTCCGTTTCCATCTGAGACGCTTTGCGGATCATATAGCTCCTTTCCATGCCTGCGACGCGCAAGATTGACGAATATACGTATGGATTCGACGATAGCAAGCTGCGCCAATCCCGTCCAGCGAAATGGCATCTGGCGACCAAACAGGTTGACTCCCGGACGGGAAATGGTATGTTTTTTAAATACGGTAATGAAAGGACCAAAAACATTTAAACCTTTGGGGAATCATGAAAATTAACGAAATCGGCAAGAGCGCGAAAGAGGCTCTGGCATATGTCAAGGCGATCCCGCCGGCACAGGGCAAGACCATGATGAATGTGCCGTTTGAAAAGCGGGATCTGGTTCGATTCGGCTTCATCGGAATGGGCAACCGCGGCGCGAACCAGTTGCACGATATCCTGGCGATTAAGGGGGCGCGGGCTGTGGCCATCAGCGATCCGCGGGAAGAGGCGATGCTCAAGGCCAAGGAAAAAGTGACGCAGGCGGGACAGCTTGCGCCCGCCCTGGAAAAGAACTGGCAGAGCCTGTGCGAGCGCTCGGACGTCGATTTGGTTTATATCTGTTCGCCTTGGGAGTTACACACGTCCCAGGCGGTGCAGGCCATGGAATGCGGCAAACACGTCGCCGTCGAAGTGCCCTGCGCCACCACTCTGGCCGACTGTTGGCGCCTGGTAAACGTTTCCGAACGCACCCGCCGGCATTGCGTCATCCTGGAAAACTGCTGCTACGGCAAACAGGAACTGACGGTGCTTAATCTGGTCCGTAAGGGGCGTTTTGGGACGCTCACCCACGGCGAGGCGGCCTATATTCACGATCTGCGCTCGGAACTGGTGGCGTCGCAGAGCGAAGGACTCTGGCGGCGCAAGCCGCACATGACTCGCAACGGCAACCTTTATCCCACCCACGGACTGGGACCGGTGGCTTGGTATATGGATATCCATCATGGCGACCGCTTTGCCCGGCTGGTCTCGATGAGCAGTCGGGAGGCGGCGCTATCGGAATATCGCGACGCCACCCTGAGCGCCGCCGATCCCCGGCGCCTGGAAAAATACACCTGCGGCGACATGAACACCTCGCTGATCCAGACCGCGAATGGCCGCACGATCATGTTGCAACACGACGTCGTCACGCCCCGGCCTTACAGCCGCCTAAACCTGATTCAAGGCACCAAAGGCATCTTTAGCGACTATCCGCCCCGTGTCTTTTTCGACGGCCAGAAAAAACACGATTGGTATTCTTATGACACGATCGAGGACGCCTACGAGCATCCCCTTTGGAAAAAACACGGCGCCCAGGCGCTCAAGCTGGGCGGCCACGGCGGCATGGACTATATCATGAACTACCGCCTGGTGCAGACCTATCGCCGGGGGTTGCCGCCGGACCTGAACGTTTATGACGCCGCCGCCTGGAGCGCGCCGGGACCGCTTTCCGACATTTCCGTGGCATGGGACAACCTGCCATTGCCGTTCCCCGATTTTACGCGCGGGAACTGGCGTCAGACCGGATCGGCGCCGCTGGCCTGAACGACAGTAGCGTGTGGGAGTTTGGGCGTATGGGAGTAGATAGTACCTGACACATCAGGAACAGCTAAGAAAAACAAGATGTTAAAAAAGCAAGAGCAAGAGAGGATTAACTACGAAACACGCGAAATACACGAAATGGATACAGAGAATACACCGAGTAATTTATTTGTTTTAAACTTTCGTGTGTTTTGCGTGTTTCGTAGTTAAAAATCTTTAGGTTGCAGGTTCAGTCGAAGATGAAGAACATTTCCTTGGGAAGGTAGGCCGGGCGCCAACGGGGGTCCTTGGCTGTGCCCGTCAGGCGGAATTCCAACATCTTGGTGACGGGCATCATGGCGATCTGAAGAATGCCGCCCAATAGCGTGTTTTTCTTGAGCAGTTTAACCTGCACCGCGAAATCCAGGTCGCCGTTCAAGTAATAGTCGCCACTGCACGTGAGCGTAATGATCTCGCCTTCGATGATGACGTCGTTCGAATGAACCTTGCCATCCTTGATCACGAAGGACGCGCGCGCGTCGGTCTGCCGCAAAGCCAGGCTGAGTCCCGGCACAATATGTCCCAGGAACTCGGTCAGCCCCCCGAACAGCGGAAACTGGAAAAGGCGGCCGGCGCTAATCTCGACCCGCCCATGACCCGTGGCCGTCCGACCGCCGGGATCGTTCAGAAAGCCCTCAAGCTCCAACTGCCCCGCAAGCGAGCCATGGAACTGGTCCGTCGCCTGGCCGGTCAGGTTGCGCGTCAGCATCTGAAAATTCACCTCGCGCGCATTGCCCTGGAGCCGGTAGCGCAGATTGGTCGCGTTCGACACGGGGTACACCTCGCCTGACCCACGGACAAGTCCCCGGCAAAAATCGGCCTGCACATCGTTGATATAGGCGGTATCTTCCACCACGCGCAAATTAAGGGAACAGCGATCCATGATGAATTGTTTCCAGCCGGAACGCTGACTGTCAACCTCGATATCCATATCGTTGGGCGCCAAATCACTGTAGCCGGCAGTTCCCCAAGCGGCCACCTTGGCCGGTCCTTCAAACCGGAATTGGCCCACCACGTTCGCAATGAACGGGGCGAGCATCCTGGCCACCGCTTGCGGATCGGCCGTGGAAAGACCGTTAAAACGAACGGTCTCCCGGTTAAAATCCAGGCAGGCGCCGCCCTGGACTGTGCCTTCCTCGCGCACCGCCAGCAGGGGCGTGAGCGTCATCCAGGCGTTGGTGGGCGAAAAATCTATAACCAGGTCCGATTTCATCAGCAGGTTGGTAACCCCATGGTACTGGCAATTGTCCCCCTGGGCACGGCCATTCAGGTGGAACATCCAATTGGTCCCCACGGTAAACTTAAAATCGGCCTTTCCGGCCGGGGGCTGATCCTCGAACTGGAACCACTCGATCACGAAGGCCTGGGGTAAATTCAGGGCATACAGCATGGGCAACAAGGCATTGGGATTGAATGCCGTTGTAATCGCGCCCTGACACTGCCGGGCTTTCCAATCATACGCGCCGGAGAGATGCAGTGCGCCGCGCCAACGATTTTGGCCCACGGTGGCATCCAACGACTGGAGAACGAAGTTCTGCTCATCGAAGCGAAACCGGCCGTTAACCTTCGCCACCGGGGCGCCCTCGATATCGGCATCGACCAAATCCAAGACGCCTTCGCCGCCGGCGCCTTTCATATTCAGCTTGAGACACCAGGCGCCGAGCACCGTCTTTCGAATGCAAGTGCGCCGCGCATCCGCCTGGACCTTGACATCCAGCGCATTCATATCGGCGGGATTCAGGGAGCAAGTCACATCCACATTCACGACGCCGCTGCCGTTCGTGCTCAGCCCGCACCGATCCCAGGCGGTCAACAATTTCACCAAGCTGACTTTATTTTTCTTTTCGCCGCCCGCCGCCGCCCCGGCCGGCTTATTGTCCTCGCGCGGCAAAACCAGTTCGCCGCGCCCGGTCAGTTTGATCCCGGGCATTCGGGCGGCACACTCCTCCACCCGCAGAAGCGTGGCGCCCTCCGCGCCATTCGCCCCGTTCGCGGAGCGGCCGGTATCCCAGGCGACCCGCGCAAACAATACCTGGAGGTTAAACCGTTCCACCCGGGGCAACACATCGTTCGTCGCCGCGCTTTTAATCGGCACGGACACCACGCCGTTCTTGATGACCACGCCGGAGACGCCGTTTTGGCCCATTAACCAGGCCCAGGGCTGGAGGCGCAAAACGATTCTTTCGGCGTCGAGCAGGGGAACGCCGATATCGCCCTTGCGGTGACAACGGACGCGCGTCGCGATAATGCCCTCGAAAACCCCCAGCTTCACCTTCTCCAGCGTGACCACCAGATCGCCGAGCTGTAATCGTTTCTCGATGTTGCGCGCCACAACATCCGGCAGGCCGATGAGGCTTAAATAGAGCACGGCCACAAGCGCCGCGACAAAAAAGATAAACGCGCCGTATTTGATTTTGCGCAGAATCATGCCTTCACCGGGTTATATCCTGCAGGAGCTGGTCGGCCAGCGCTTTGGGAAGAATGAACACCACCTCCTGCCCCTGCACGGTTGCATACACGCCCTGGTCCTCGGAAGCTTCCCCCAGGACGAGGGTTTTTTGAATGTCTTCCTGACCGCTCAGAATAAAGGTTAAAGAAGCACGCGGGTTTTTCAATCCATAGATGCCGAGATCGTTGCGCTCCGAGCGCTCGAAGCGCGCGGCGCGCAAGGTCGTCATCTTTTCCAATAAGGTTGTAATGACCGCCAAATTGACAGGCCCAATGGATGGCGCCGCCGGAACCCACGGCCCGGTTCTTTCCCGCGTCACAGCCTGCGCAATGTCCTTTTTACGGAGCACGATCTTCGTAACGGACGCGGGGTCCAAGGCCAGCGCCACGCTGTCGCGATAGGCGACCGGATCGAGCGCCAGGGTAACCGCCGCCGCCACCGAAAGTTGGTAGATCTGGTCCTCATCCTCGAACTTGGCATAAATATATTCCCTGCCCGGCAGAGGCCGGCTCATGGCCAGCGTCCGGCCGGCCGGCAGCGCGCCCGCGGGCTGAAGCGCGGGTGCCGCCGCGCCGGCCACGCCCTGCGTACCGATATTCATGACCGGCACGGCATCGGCCATGCGAATCACACGGGCGGGCGGATCCAAGCCCAGTTCCGGGAGATTGGTGCTGTTCAGAAATCCCTCGATGCGCAAGGCATTCAGGCGGTCGATCAGATCTTCCACGATGCGGGTATCCGCCTTCCATTGCGCGGGCGCCGTCACCTGCCAGAGGCCGGACGCGGCCTTCTGGAGCTGTAACGCTTTTTCGCCTTCTTCGACCCGAATCCAGGCGATGGCGCTCGCCGCCATGAAATAAAGCCGCGAATCGCGGAGATCGCCGACGCCCACTTTCAAAGCGTCAACCTGATCCCTCCGGACGGCAAATACCGAACCGGTTCCGCGGTAGGCGGCATAGATCGAATCGCCTTTTTCGTCGGTCCGATTGCCAAAACACAATTTAACGCCGTTTTTTTCCTCATCCTTCCAGATGTTGAATTGCAGAATCGTTTCGTCATCGCTCAAACCATAGATGGCCGGATCGACCAAGCGCTCGGCCACGAATTGCTGAATCTGGAGATTGAAGAGCCTTTCCAGAAGACTGGAAACCTTGAAGAAGTCGGCGCGGGCCGTAATGGGTTTATGGATGATCCATTCCGCGCCTTCCCGGACAATCTCGACGAGCGGGCCGCCCAGGCGCTTGATGGCGAGGCCTTGCACATAGGCGGGCGCGCCGGCCAGAAGGTAGGGATCGCGGAGATCGGCCGCCGCGCGGGGAATGACGTCCAGCAGGTTCGTCGCGGTGGCGATGACGTCATCGGAATTGTCCACCTGCACATAGACCGCGTCCTTCATCGGCGATAGTCCGCCGACGGCGAGCGCATAACGACGATCCGCATCGCCCAGGACCATGCGGGCCAGGGGCTTGGCCAATCCGTAATCGTCCAGGGAGAGCGCGCGGCTGGCGCGCTGGGCGGCCGTCACAACTTCCCCGCGCGGCAATTTAGCCATGACGGCCAGCATGTGATTGAGCTTGATGCTGTCGGCGCGCGCCTCCACCGGTTTATGAATCAGCCACTGGCCTTGCTCATTCGCGCACGCCACGAACAAGGCGTCCCGGGAGAAAGACCAATAAGTGACGTTTTCCGGTTCGATATCAAGGAGCCGCGGACTCGGCCGATCCCGCTCATCCTCGTCTTTCGCGCCCCACTCCACAATGGCGATAAATGCGCCCAGAAGCAGCGTCAAAATCAGCAAAAAAAATGTGGTTCGACTATGCATGGCTCAAGTTAGGCCCCGCAGCGGGGCGGCTTTTTCATAACGCCCGGTGAGGGCACCGGGCCTACAGTATTGTAGGCCGGATCCCCTGACCCGGCGGGTTTGGATTTCCTATACATTTAATTAGGCCGCCAATGGCGGCGACTTTTTCATGTAGAGCCGACTTTATGTCGGCTATCTTCGGACAGGATAGCCGGTATTCCGCCAAAAGCGGATCCGCCTCTGGAGGAAAAACCGGCTCTACCCGAATTGTCCGCCAGAGGCGGATCCGCCAATGGCGGAAAATTCCTGTACATTGAGTAATCCTATCTTCGCCGCCGGGCCCAGACCATAATTCCCAGCAGGACCGCCAACCCCGGCACGCCCGCCACCACCAGCGCCGAAAGCCGGCGCAAATGGCCCCGGTCCAAGGCCACTTGGATCGTCATAGGCTCACGGGGCGCGATCGTAAACGTCTCATTGCGTTCCAGCAGCCAATTCAGGGCATTCATGAAGAAATCGGGATTATAGCCACCCAGCAAGGCGCCGTTCGAAACCAACACCGAATCGCCAACGACCACCAGGCGCGTAGGCGGAAGCTCCACTTCCATGCCGGACACAGGCCCTTTTTCGACAGCCACCGCCACCGGCACCGGCCCGGCCTGGTCCACCCCGGGATCGAATTTGGGCGGATTCTGGTTGACTGAAAGCTCCGCCCAGCCCTGGTCGCCGCTCGAGGCCAGGATGGTGACGCGCGGCTTATCCGCCGGTTTGTCCGCGGTAGCGTTGCCTGTCCGATCCCGGCCGGGGATTCCCACGAGCGGCTGGACCGAGCGGGGCATGGTGAAAATGGTGGTAACATTTTTCAGCCGCGCGGTGATGGGATGCTCCCCGTAGGATGTCGCCAGCAATTGCCGGCCGGCTGTGGACGAGCTCACCACGCGATCCGATCCCACGCGCACGCCCCAGAGTTCGAGCATTTCCTCCAGCCCGGAATCCAGGCCGGGATCCGCCAGCAACAACAAACGCCCGTGATTATTCAGGTAAGCCTTGATCATTTCGACTTCCGGATGCGTCAGCCGTTTGGTCGGGCCGGCAACGATCAGGGCGTCGCCGTCGGCGGGCACGGCGCTGACGCCGCTGAAACTCAGCGGCTTAACCTCCAGGTTGTTTTTCTCCATAATGCGGGCAATGACGGAATAACCCGTGTAGGGATCGAAATTGTCCGTCTGGCGCTCGCCGTGGCCCGCAAGAAAATAGACCACGGGTTTGCGGGTCTGCGAAAGGCCCTGGAGCGCGGTCGAAAGCGCCTGTTCGCCGCAAAACCGCCGTAGCACCTTGGCGCGGCCGGCAAGTGTCGGCGTATAATCGTAGTCGGCCAGGTCCGTCACCGGCACGATGCGGCGCCGGACCCCGGCATCGAGCACGATCAGATTCGGCTCGCGCAGGTCGTATTGCAGAGCCAGCTCCTTGCTGCGGACCATGTCGCGATGGGGGTCCACATATTCGATGCGCAAGCGCGCCGACGCATACGCATATTCCCGGAGCAGACTTTGCACGTCGCTATATAGCTCCTGCTCGGCGCTCATAAAAACAACGACCCGAATATCCGCCGGCAGACGGTCCAGCAGGCTCTTGGTTTCCGCGGTCAGGGCGTAATGCCGCGCGCGGCTGACGTCGAACCGGAACGGATGACGGCCGGCAAGGTAATTCACCATGAGAACCATGAGCGCCGAGAGTCCGAGCGCGACCCACACGCCGAGCCCCGTCAGCCAGCACTTGAATGCGAAGCGGTGTTTCATAGTTGCTTCCATTGCCGCGCCTCGATCGCCTTGAGCGTGGCAAAAACGAAGAACACGGCCAGCGAAAGATAGAGCACGATGGGCCGCGTATCCACAATGCCCTGCGCAAATTCCCGAACATGCTGGGCGCTCGACAGGTACGTCAGCGCTTCCTGGGCCGCGGCGCCGGGCACAACCAGCCGCACCGTGTCCAGGAAAAAAAAGATGCTGACCGCGACGAAACAGCCCACGGCCGCCACAACCTGACTGCGCGTCAGGGCCGAGACGAACATGCCGATGGCGATGAAACAAGCGCCAATGAGCCACAGGCTCAGGTAACCGGTGAAGATGGGCCTCCAATCCGGCGCCGCCATGCCGCGCGCCACGACTTTCAGCAGGATAAAATACGCCGCCGTGGGCATGGTCATCAACAGGAAGAATATGAGCGCGCCGGCATATTTACCCAGGACAACTTGCAGGTCGGTCACCGGCGCCGTCAGCAACATTTCCAGCGTGCCGCTCCGGCGCTCCTCGGCAAATAACGGCATGGTGATCAGCGCCACGGCCGCCAGTACCGCCACCCAGAAATAGGGCGCGCCGAACAGGAGTTCCCCCACGCCAATTCGCTCGCCCAGATGCTGGACGAGCGGCCGGCAGAAACCCAAACCCGCCACCACCAGGAACGCCGCCATGATCACGTAGGCCAGGGGCGTGTGAAAATATGCCCGGAGCTGCCGTTTTAACAGAGTTATAATGTTGGCCATTGGTTTCACCGACCTGCGGACGCGGTTAATTCGACAAAGACGTCTTCCAACTCGAATGCCTCCAGACTCAATTCGCGCAACGGCCAGCCCTGCGCGGCGGCAAGTCCGAACACCGCCGGACGGATATCTGTGCCGCAACGACACCCGATCCGATACCGGCGCCACAGGACCGCCCCATCGTCAAGGTTGCCGGCCGCCGGTTCCGCCAGTTGAACCGTCAGAACCCCGCGCACACACCGCAATTGCTCCGCCACTTCGTCCGGCGGGCCGGCAATCTCGGCCGCCACACTGACATTGCATTGCAACTGGGCCGCCAGGCGCCCGGGCGAATCGGACGCCACAATGCGCCCGTGATTCATGATAAACACCCGTTGGCAAATGGCTTCCGCTTCCGCGAGCGAATGGGTCGCCAATACCACGGTCACACGCCGCCCCAGGGCGCCGATCAACTCGCGCACGGCGCGGATCTGGTTCGGATCGAGCCCGATCATCGGCTCATCCAGGATCAACAGTTCGGGACTGTGGATCAAACTGTCCGCCAATGCGAGACGCTGGCCATAACCTCTCGAAAGCTGGCCGATAATGCGCCGCTCCACGTCTTTTAGCCCGCACAGGACCTTCACTTCCTCCATGCGCTCGCGGCGCTTCCGGCGCGGCAGGCCCTTAAGTTTGGCCCGGAAAGAGAGATATTCGTCCACCCGCATTTCCGGGTAAAGCGGCGCATTCTCCGGTAAATAGCCAATTCGCCGGCGCGCTTCCAGGGAATGCAAAAACACGTCCAATCCGTCAATGAACACCCGGCCGCGCGTCGGCGCCAGATAAGTGGCCAGCAGGCGCATCAATGTCGTCTTGCCGGCGCCATTCGGCCCGAGAAAACCGACGACCTCGCCGCGCAAAACCTCGAACGAAATATCGTTCACGGCCACAGCCGAGGCAAAGCGCTTGGTTACATGTTCCACTTTAATCATGGCAGGCTGCGGCAAACAACTGGCATGGCCCGACTCTCGGAAATCGAAGTTCACTCTACCGTCATCCACCCTGTTGATCAATTCCAAAAACGGGCTATACTGCTTTAATACCTCAGACACCAGGAACCGCAAAGAATAACAAGATAACCACGAAACACACGGAACACACGAAATGGATGAAGATCAGATTCTGTTTTTCAATATAAGAAAATAGAGTCTGTAATATTATTTTGCTGAACTTTCGTGTGTTTTGTGTGTTTCGTGGTAAAAAATCTTTGGGTTGCGGGCCTGTCCGCGTTAGGGCAGAAGGCAGAAAGCACATGAAAAAGTATCCGACGGTAAAGAATTTATTTTCTCAAGCAGGCATTGAGCGCCCCCAGAGCGGGGCGAACTCTTGTAGCCGCGGCGGTAACGCCGTGGACGCCGGAAAAATCCACGCCCTTACGGGCGCGGCTACGAAAGAGCAATTTCCGCTTAGATCAAGACACCGCCTCTGGCCGGCAATAATCGCCGAGCCCTCGAGCGCCTTGGCCGGCGCGCGGGGATTCCCCTATACGGAACGCCACCTGCAATGCGTGTGGTTCGATGCCGCCCTGCGTCCCGGCGCTTTGAAAACCGAACAAGGGGACACGATCGTCGTCGAACATCCCGGTCAATGGAACCTGGAAGACGGGCCTGATTTTCTGGATGCCGTCCTGCGCGTGGGTCCCGCCGGGCGCCGCCTGGCGGGCGACATCGAAATTCATGTCCACCCCTCGGATTGGCAAAGGCACGGCCATGCCCGGAACCCGGCCTATGCCCGCGTCATCGCGCATGTGACCTATTTCCCCGGCGCCGTGCCGGCCGCAACTCTGCCCGACGGCGCCATCCAGATTGCGCTGAAAGACGGTCTGGCGGCCAATCCGTTTTTTTCGTTCGAAAGCCTCGACCTCGCCGCCTACCCCTACACGATCCGCGAACCGATCGCACCCTGCGCGCTGGTATTGAAATCATGGCCCCCCGATCGTGTGGCGGAACTGCTTGAGTCCGCGGGGGCCGAACGCCTGCAAAGCAAAGCCGCGCGCATGGCCGGCGCCTTCGCCTCCAAGGCGCCCGACCAGGTCCTGTATGAAGAAATTATGACCGCGCTGGGCTATAAAAATAATCGCGCGCCCTGCCGGCGCATGGCCGAGCAGTTTCCCCTGGAAACCCTGCGCAAGGCGTCCGGCGGCGACATTCTGAAAACTTATGCGCTCCTGATGGGCATGGCCGGCCTCCTGCCGGCGCAGACTTCCTCGCGCTGGGACGCGGAAACCCGCGCTTTTGTGCGGCAACTGTGGGATCATTGGTGGAAGCATCAGGCCGCCTGGAGCGCGCGGGCCTTGCGCCGCAAAAACTGGAAGCTGTGCGGCTTGCGGCCGCAAAACCATCCCCAACGCCGCTTGATGCTGGCCGCCATCCTGTTTGCCGGCGCCGACAATTTGACCCGATCCTTGACGGCGTTGAATACCGCCTCGGCCGACGAATGTTTCCGGCAAATGGCGGCCTTATTCCAGCCCGCAGTCGCTACCTACTGGCAACGCCGATTGAGTTTCGCGGGCAAGCGGCAAACGGCGACGATCGCTCTCATGGGGACAAACCGCATGGCGGCCATCGTCACGAACGTATGCGTTCCTTTCCTCGCGGCGCTGGGCGACCGGCGGGTCATGACCCCCGCTTTTCTGCGCCGCCTGCCTCCCGAAGAAGACAACCGGATCATCCGCCAGACGGCCCATAATTTGCTGGGCCCGGACCATAATCCGGTCCTCTACCGTTCCGGCCTGCGCCAGCAAGGTTTGATCCGGATTTTCCACGATTTTTGCCTGACGGACCGTTCCCGGTGCGAGCACTGCGCCTTGCTGAAGGCATTAAACCGCAAACTGGAGGAAACCAATGAACGTTAAAGCGTGTCTTCCTTATCGTTCCAAAATGATTCGGAAAACCTGGTTGCGTCTGCCGGACAACCGATCGGTGTTCAAACTTTATTTTTTCAGTCTGATCGGGCGGGACGAGCCGGAACGCTACGAATGGGAACGCTCGACCTTGACACCCGCCGCCTTCGAAGCCAATCTGCGCCAAATGGCGCCGGAAGGCATCGGGTTTATCACGGCTTTTCCGCATCTGACGAAGGTATTCCGCTTTGCGCCGGCGGCGGAAACGATCCTGCATGTCCGCGCGTTCCGAACGCGCGATTTGACGCCGCTCGATCTGGGGCGCGAGGACAATTATATGGAATTTGCCTGTTATGCGGAGGCGGTCATTGCCGCGTATGAATACCGGCAATGGGCCGGCGCCGGGACTGTGCCCGATTATCTGCGAACTTTAAGCGATTTTCCGGATGGCCCGGTGGCAAGCCACACCAAGCTGGGAGAATATTTAAACGCATCGAATTAAGTTAGGCCCCGCAAAGCGGGGCGACTTTTTTATGTAGAGCCGACTTTATGTCGGCTATCTTCGGCACAGGATAGCCGGTATTCCGCCGGAGGCGGATCCGCCTATGGCGGAAAAACCGGCTCTACATCGGATTGTCCGCCGTAGGCGGATCCGCCTATGGCGGAAATTTCCTTAGCATCAAATTAGGCCCCGAGGAACGGGGCAACTTTATCATGTAGAGCCGACTTTATGTCGGCTATCTTCGGCACAGGATAGCCGGTATTCCGCCAAAAGCGGATCCGCCTCTGGAGGAAAAACCGGCTCTACATCGGATTGAAATTCCTTAACATTAAATTAGGCCTTCGGCAACTTTGCCGTTCTATCGAACGGCCTCTACACCGATTTGGTGTGGTTGCGGTTCGTTAGAACCGCTATGTTTTGTCATGCTGTAGGCGGATCCGCCTCCCGCCGTCGCATAAAGCTATGGCGGGCAGGCTGGCGGAAAGTTCCTGTGCATTAAAACAGGCCGTCAAAGGCAACACCAAAAGGCCCAACACCGAATGAAATCAAAAGCCACAGACATCGATTCTCCGCCCCTGACCGTGGCGGTCGGCATGAGCGGCGGCGTGGATTCCACCATGGCGGCCTGCCTGCTGCAACGCCAGGGCTTTGACGTCGTCGGCGTCACCATGCAAACCTGGGACGGCTCCGTTGACATCCCCGCCGAGGAGCGCCGCTCCGGATGTTACGGCCCGGGCGAAACGCAGGAACTGGAGGAACTCCGCGCGCTGACCGCGCGGCTGGGCATCCGGCACGTCACCATCCCGCTGGCAACGGAATACCGGCAATGGGTGCTGGATTATTTTCGCGGCGCATACCTGGCCGGGCGCACGCCCAACCCTTGCGTCATGTGCAACTGGAAGCTTAAGTTCGGCTTGCTGCCGGACAAAGCCCGCGCCGCCGGCCTTAAGTTCGACCGCTTCGCCACCGGCCATTATGCGCGGGTTGAACGCGATGACACCAGCCGGCGTTACGTGTTGAAACGCGGGCTCGACGCCGCAAAGGATCAGTCGTACTTCCTGCACCACCTGACCCAGGATCAATTACGCAACCTCGTTTTTCCGCTGGGGGCGTTGAAAAAGACTGCGGTGAAAACTTTGGCGCGCGAGTTGGGCCTGGAGCGCTTAGCTGCGCGGCCGGAAAGCCAGGATTTCATCGAATGCAAGCATTACGGCGCGTTATTCAAGGGCGAAACTATCCGGCCGGGCCCGATCGTGGACCGGGCCGGCCGCGTGCTGGGCGAACACAAAGGCATTGTTTATTACACCATCGGCCAGCGCAAAGGGGTGGGGTTAAGCGGCACGCAAGAGCCGTTGTACGTCACGCACATCGATGGACCCGGCAACACGATCGCAGTCGGACCTTATGCCGATCTTTTTAGCGACCGTCTGCGGGCCGCAGAAGTTAATTGGATCGCCTTCGACGCCCTGCGCGCGCCGTTGCGGGTCCAGGCCAAAATCCGCCAGCAACACAAGCCAGCCGACGCCACCGTCACACCGGACGACCCCGCCGGACAAACCGTCACCGTGGTATTCGATCGCCCCCAGATGGCAATCGCCCCCGGTCAGGCGGTCGTCTTTTACCGGGACGACCTCGTCCTCGGCGGCGGCGCCATTATTTAAGATTGCGCTTGGGGAGACGCGCGTGTATTTTTGGGCATTCACGTCCCCTTGGCACATAACGACGGATTGAGGAACACGGTTTATGAGCATGACGATCACGGAAAAAATTCTGGCGCGCGCGGCGGACAAGGCCGCGGTAAGGCCGGGCGAGAACATCTGGGTCAAGGCCGATATCCTGCTGACCCACGATATCTGCGGTCCGGGCACGATCGGCGTCTTTCAACGTGAATTCGGCCGCAACGCCAAGGTCTGGGACCGCGAGCGGGTGGTTATCATTCCCGATCATTTTATCTTCACGAAAGACGAAATGTCCCATCGCAACGTGGCCAGCCTGCGGACCTTCGCCCGCGAACAGGCCCTGCCCTATTTTTACGATCCCGGCACGCCGGCCTACAAGGGCGTTTGCCACGTGGCGCTTCCGCAGGAAGGCCACGTCCGGCCGGGCGAGGTGATTTTCGGCACGGACTCGCACACCTGCACGCATGGGGCCCTGGGCGCTTTTGCCACGGGCATCGGCAACACCGACGCCGGCTTCGTCATGGGCACAGGCAAACTGCTGATCAAAGTGCCGCCGACGCTGCGGTTCACGGTCAACGGACTCAAGCCGGATTATATCATGGGCAAGGACATCATCCTGCGCATCATCGGCGACATCGGGTTCGAGGGGGCCACCTATTGCGCCATGGAGTTCCGCGGGGACGCCATCGCGGCGCTGGCCATCGAGGAGCGCATGACGATCTGCAACATGGCCATTGAGGCCGGCGGCAAGAACGGCATCATCGCCCCGGACGAAAAAGCGCTGGCCTATGTGCGCGCGCGCGCGTCGAAGCCCTTCACGCCGCTCTATAGCGACCCGGATTGCGCCGTCGCCAAAGATTATACCTACGACGTCTCCACCTTCGAGCCGTGCGTGGCCAAACCGAACTCGCCCGCCGAGTATGCCCCGGCGCGCGCGCTCAAGGACATCAAGCTTGACCGCGCCTATATCGGTTCGTGCACGGGCGGCAAACTGACCGATTTCATCGCCGCCGCCGTGATCCTGCAAGGCAAGCGGGTCAGTGTGGACACGTTCCTCGTGCCGGCCACCCGGGAAGTGGCCGCCGGCCTCGAAACGGAGCAGGTCAACGGCGAAACCCTGACGCATATTTTCAAGAACGCCGGCTGCCTGGATATCGCCCCGCCCTCGTGCGCCGCCTGCCTGGGCGGGCCGCCGGACACCTTTGGGCGCACGCGCGGCCGCGAGGTGGTGATCAGCACGACCAACCGTAATTTTATCGGGCGGATGGGATCAAAAGACGCGCCGATTTACCTGGCCTCGCCCCTGACTGTGGCGGCCTCGGCCGTGACCGGCCGCATCACCGACCCGAGGGAGTTTCTCTAAGAATTGCGGATTTCGGATTTCTGATTGCGGATCGCAAAACCCGGAATCAATACCTAAGAATTGCGGATTTCGGATTTCTGATTGCGGATCGCAAAACCCGGAATCAATACCTAAGAATTGCGGATTTCGGATTTCTGATTGCGGATCGCAAAACCCGGAATCAAAAAC
>JBAZEM010000013.1:0-74304 GCA_041653875.1 Kiritimatiellia bacterium | reverse complement strand
CCCGATCATAATCGGGGTGACGGGACACTCCAAAAGGATCATTAAAAAGTTCGGATCGGAGAGGAAAAGCACAGAGAAATGTAAATCGGAAACTATCCAATTTTAACAATTGACGGCACATCCCCAGGAATACGGCCATTGCCATATTTACGAGGGGCTGACTTGTAGAGGTGGTTGCCGGACTAGGATTTGAACCTAGACAAACAGATTCAGAGTCTGTTGTGCTACCATTACACAATCCGGCAGTGGATGCGCCGGCGGCCTTTTTCGGCAACCAGCGGCTCCTACTATAATGGCCGCAATGTTAGGGTCAAGATTTTTTCGCTTACCCTGCCGCGCGGCAGGTGCTATAATATAAACATGAGATATACTCCGAAGCCGATTCGCCGGTGCAATGCCTGCTTGTTGAACCTGGGCGCGACTTGCTGGAAATTCGCTTGCCCGCGCCGGGAATGGGAACGGGGGCGCTGCCAGGGGTTCGAAAACGAGGCGCTGTACCGGCAATTCCGCGAATGGCAGGCGGCGCCGCACGTCAAAACGACCAAGCAACTGCGCCGTGAAGCCTTCCGTCCACCCCCCTCCGTTGCGCGCATCCACCGCTTCCGCAAAACCACCGGACACAAACGATGAAACCACAATCTGTCAAACTTGGGGAACGCGCCTTGCTGGTACAGTTGATCAACGGACGCCAGTCGCGCGAGGAAGCGGCCGATTCGCTGGCCGAACTGGAACGCCTGGCCGACACCGCCGGCGCCGTCGTGCTGGGCAGTATCACCCAGCGGCGCGACCGACCGGACGCCGCGTTTTTCATCGGCCAAGGCAAATTGGCCGAGATCCAGTTGGCCGGGCGCGAAACCAAGGCCAACCTGCTGATTTTCGACAACGAGCTTTCCCCCGTGCAGGTCAACAATCTCGACTTGGCTGTCGGCATCAAAGTCATTGACCGCACGGAACTGATTCTGCAAATTTTTGCGCGGCGCGCGCGCACGGCGGAGTCCCAAATCCAGGTGGAACTGGCGCAGTTGCAATATTTGGCCTCGCGCATTCCGGTCTCGGTCAAGCAGGCGCGCTTTTCGGGCGGCATCGGCATGCGCGGCCCGGGCGAAAGCCCCTTTCAACTGCGCCGCGCGCCCATCATGGCGCGCATCACGATTTTGAAACGCAAACTCAAGGAAATCCAGAAGCGGCGCGCCTTGACGCGCGAGCGGCGCCCCTGGCCGGTGGCCTGCCTGGTGGGATACACCAATGCCGGCAAGTCCACCCTGCTGAACGCGCTGACCGCCGCCGAGGCCTACGTGGACGACCGGCTCTTTGCCACGCTGGACACCAAGAGCCGCTTGGTGTACCTGCCCGACCGACGCCAGATCATGCTGACGGACACCGTAGGGTTCATCCGGCATTTGCCGCACGGGCTGGTGGCCTCGTTCCGCTCGACGCTGGAAGAAATCGGCGCGGCCGACCTGCTCCTGATCGTGGCGGACGCCGGCCATCGTTACGCGCGGGAACAAATCGAGGTCGTACAGGCCACGCTGAAGGAGATGCAGGCCGAGGGGATTGCATCCCTGTTGCTGTTCAACAAGGCCGACCGCCCGGAAGCGGCCGGGCGCATCGCCGAACTCCAGCGCGCATATCCCGAGGCCATGGTAATTTCGGCGCTGGAACGCCAGGGCCTAAGCGCGTTGAAAGAACGCATGGCCGCCTTGATGAAGCCGCCCGCCCCGCGCGCTCTGTCCGCCCCCTTGCCTTGAATATCGAGACATGCTACGATGATTATATTAACACGGAGGGAGCATTTATGATTTTGGTCAACAGCATGAACGTATCGCTTTCGAACATAGGATTCGTGGTCTTCCTGCAGAGCGGGACCCAAGCCGAGAAACGAACCCTGCCAATTTTTATCGGCGCCACGGAAGCCCAGTCCATCGCGTTGTACCTGGATCGCGTGGCCGTGCCGCGGCCTCTGACGCACGACCTGCTGAAAACCATCATGGACAATCTGGAGTGCCGCATGAAGCGCGCGGAAATCTACGCCCTGCGCGAGAACACTTTTTTCGCCAAACTGATCCTGGAATGGAACGGCGTGGAATCGGAAATTGACGCCCGCCCCAGCGACGCCATCGCCCTGGCTCTGCGCTTCACGGCCCCCCTTTACGTGGCGGAAGAGGTCATGGAGGCGGCGGGCGTCATTTTCAACGAAACGCCCGAGGCGGGCGCAGGCCCCAACGCCGAGCCGCTGAACAAACGTCTGGCGCCGGCGGAAGCCTTGAAACAGAAACTGGCCAAGGCCGTGGCCGAAGAGCGCTATGAGGACGCCGCCGCCTTGCGGGACGAATTAAAGAAGTTGTCGCAGACAAACTGAGTATGGGTGTAGAGGAGCATGGATGTATGGGGGTAAAGGATTTGATCCGTACGCCCATACTCCCAAACGCCCATACTCCCCTACTTATGTCTTGCCGGCGGGCGGTTTCAAGCGCTTGGTCAGGACATGCATCTCGAACGCATTCGTCTCGGCCACGTCCGTCTCCTTGAATCCCTCTTTGAGACAGAGCTGCAGGGCCGCCTGCATGGCGGCGGTGCCGCGGAAGGTTACGTTCTGGTATTGCTGTTCGAAACAAAACGCCAGGGCCTTTTGCAACAGCTTCTCGCCATACCCCTTGCCCCGGAAGGCCTTGTTCAGAAAAATCCGCCGCAAGAGCGCCGTGTCCGGCGCATCCTCCTTGATGGCCACGGTGCCGATAATAGCGCCGTCTTTTTCGGCCACCAGAAAAATATCTTTCGGACCACTGTAATAACAGGCGGGATCGTCAAGGTCCGGGATGCCGCCGTAGGCCTGGCGCGCGGAGGCAAACTCCTTGTCCAGGATGCCGCGAATGAGCTGTTTGACCTGGGGCGTATCGCGCGAACATATTTTACGAATGAGCACCATAAATGAAAAATCAAGTCGAGCCCCGCCAAAGGCGGCGACTGTTTCATGTAGAGCCGACTTTACGTCGGCTATCTTCGGCACAGGATAGCCGGTATTCCCGTACATCAAGTTGCGGCGGCTTTTATACTGTAGCCCGCCTGCAACGCTGTAGCACTGCCGGCAGGCCGCCGGACGTTTTAGTCCGACGCTCCGGAAATACGGCGCCGGAATACGGATCAAGGACCGGACGCGAGCCTAAACGTCTCGCGGCTACAAATACAGAAACTCCTTAAGTCAACGTTATTCGGCCGGCGCGTCTTTGATGAATGTGGTTGGCGACGAACTCGCCGGCGTGAAAGTCGGGGAAGTTTGCTCGCTGGCTTTCAGCGGGGCCGGCTTGGCTCCACCCGCGGGCGATTCCGGCATGACGTCAACTTCGCGGGATTTATAGGAGGACGCGGACGCCGGTTTCTGGTCGCGCGCGTGCGCGTCCTTTTGCTTCTGAATCTCCTTGCGTTCCTTGGCGCTCGGCGCCGCCAGGGAACTATCCGACCAGCCCCGGGCCCACAGGTTGGAAGCTTCCGAAATATAGCCGTGGCGGCGCGCGCTTTCGGCATAGGCTTTTTCCGGCGTATTCAACACGTAGGGCGTCATGAGCACGATCAGTTCGCGCCGAGTCGCTGCATTATCGTCCGACCGGAACAGCACGCCCAGGAACGGAATATCGCCCAGGAAGGGAATCTTGCTCCGGCTCTTTTTGTTGTCGGAGGAAACAATCCCGCCGATGACGATCGTGCGCCCGTCGTTGACGGCGACAGATGCGTTAAATTCACGCTTTGTGATAATCGGCACCTTGTTGCCGTCAATAGTCACGTCACCGCTTGTGTCATTGATCTTCTGATTGATATCCATGTTGACGAAGCCCTTCTTATTGATACGCGGGGTCACTTCCAGTTGAATGCCAATATCGATGTATTGGTAAGTGGACGACTGTTGACCGCTGTAAAGGCTGGAGCCGGTCACAACGGGACGGCTCTCACCCACATTTATCTTGGCTTCCTTGTTGTCGGTAGTCAAAACGACCGGCGTGGAAAGAATCTTGGCTTCCGAGGATGTCTCGAGCATATTGACAACGGCGTCGATATTGTAATCGAAAAGAGTAAAATAGTAACTCAAGCCCGAGCCCGCGGCGGCGGGAACGGCCGAAATTGTATTCATCGAAGAGCCGTCGGTGAGCGTCCCGTTCGCCCCGGAACGGCTGGCGCCGCCAAAACCGAGGAACGCCCGATTGCCGCCGCCTTGCTTGGCATTGTAGGCGATCATGGAGCGCTGCAACCAGTCAATCCCCACCTTGATCTGGTCGCTCAACCCGATCTCGACAATCACCACCTCGATCAAGACCTGCGACAACATGATATCGACCTGCCGCAGGACGTCCTCGATAATGACCATATCCGAGCGGCTGGCCATGACCAGGAGCGAGTTGATGCGGGGGTCGGCGATGATTTTAACGTCGGAGGACAGTTTGCCCGTGAGCTGAATTTCGCCGGCCGGCCCCGTGGTGGCAGCGCTCTTCTTGGATTCCGTCGTGGTCGAGGCCGCCGGGAACCCGAAAGTTGACGTGGGCGCCGGTGCAGGCGCGGGCGCGGGAGTCGTCGGTGCGGCCGCAGTTTTGGATGCCGCGCCGCCGAGGAGGTTATTCAGCACCGCAACCACGTCCTTGGAATCGGCGTATTCCAATGAAAACACCTTGATACTGACTTCCGGCTCGATTTTGCGGTCCAAGGCGGAGATGATGTTGGTGAAAAACGAAAGCTGTTCGGGCCGGGTAATGACAATCAACGAATTGATCCGGTCATCCGCCACCATTTTGACCTTGCTCTGGATCAAGCCCCGGTTCAGGGACGGTTGGCTCACGTCCACAACCGTTGTCGGGGCCATGGTCGGCTGACCGGAGCGGAGCGGTTGAAAAGGTTGTGCCGGCATGCGCGTGGCGAGCTGTTGCCGGACGACTTTACTCTTGGATTCCTTGGCCTGGACATCGGCAATAATGGACTCGATTTTGGCTTGGATTTCCGAGGCCTTGGCATAGGCAATGGGGAAGATACACAATTCCTCGCGGGATTCCAGCGGCTGGTCAATAATGGCCAGGATTTCCAGGATGCGCTTAAGGTTCAGCGCCGTTTCCGTGATCAACAGACAATTGACCCGTTCCAGCGGAATGACCTTGCCATAGGCATGGAGCAGGTTTTGAATCGTGGCTTGGGCTTCCGTAATCTCAAGATGCTTGAGCTCGACGATCCGGCTCACAAGGCGGTCGGTATCCACGATATCCTTGTCCATGGGACCGGTGCCGGTTGCCATGCCCTGCTGGCGCGCAACGCCGATTTGTACGACCTTCAGGAATTTGTCGCCCATCGGCACCAGGGCAATGCCGTTCATGGCCAGCACCCCTTCAATGGCCAGCAGGGCTTCGCGCTTGGGCAGACGCTTGGGACACTTCAACGTGATTTTGACGGCAGGCACATCGGGCGCGCGCATGAGGGCCAGTCCGGTCCAGACGCTGTACTGGTTGAGGACTTCCTCGACATCCATATTTTCGTATTTAAGACCCACCAGCGTGTCCATCGAGG
Source organism: Kiritimatiellia bacterium (assembly GCA_041653875.1). Lineage (GTDB taxonomy): Bacteria > Verrucomicrobiota > Kiritimatiellia > JAAZAB01 > JAAZAB01 > VSJD01. The sequence continues at coordinate 68,766 of JBAZEM010000013.1, read as the reverse complement.
GTGACTCGGGCACGCTCGGGACCAGCGCCGGCTGGTTCGTATCGGAGGATTCAAAATTGTCCTCCAGGGTCGAATTTTCCAATTCGTCATCCCCCGCCACCGCCAACGGGATCGAACCCGTGGTGACGGGAACGAATCCCTTGAATGGGTTCCGGCCCGGCGCGGTGACCGCGCCCGTGCTTGCCGCGGCGAACTCCTTGAACGGGTTCTGGCCGGCCGCCACAAACGTGCCGGTGGTCACAGGAACAGACCCCGCGAACGGACTGCGCTCCGTTGAGGCAACCGCGCTGGTGCTTGCAGGCATCAACCCTTTGAATCGGTTCCGGCCAGGCACGGCAACCGCCTTGGCGCCCCCGGGCGCCGGGGATTCGACGACAACCGGCGCCGGCGACTCCCCGCGATCGGGGGCAACCGCCTGACCACAGACGGCGCTCTGCCATAGCGCGCAGATCGAACCGGCGATCAGCATCCATATGTATTTATGATGCATGGCGATTGCTCTTTGTTCGCAAGTTTGTAATTAGAGCAAGAATCGTAATCCCATTCCTGCGCCGATGGCGACCCATCTCTGGCGAATGCGTTTCGATTGACAGCTTCTTACCCGAACACTGAACACAGTATCAGCATGTCACATCTCCGGTGAAATAGCAAGCGGCGATCCCGGTTTTGACGGCGGAACGTTGGTTGCCGGCGCCGGCGGACCGGATCTTTCGCGCGCGTATATGCACATCAGGGTAAAGTTTCCCTTGAGCTTTCCCTTGCCGCCGGCCACCAGCGAGACACTCAGGTCTTCCATGTCCATGGTCACATTTTCCTGTTCCAGCGCATACAAAAAATGCACCAGGCCGTTCAGGTCGCCCTCCCAGGTGCAATCGATGGGCATTTCATAACAGTCACCCTGCCGCTTCTCCTTTTGCGGCCGGCGCTGGACCAGGGTGATACTATTATCGTTGGCCACCCGTTCCAGAATCTTAAGATAGTCGGCCGTGACGTCCACAGCGGCCGGATACGACGACAAGCGCGCGCGCAAGTCCGCCAGGCGCTTGTCCCAGCGCGGCCGGTCTTCGACCAGCCTTTGCAAGACCTCGATCCGCCGGACTTGAGCATTCTGGGTCTCGATCCGCTCCCGCCAAACCTTGATTTTCGGCGCAACCACCAGGAAAGTCAGGCCGAACAGCACGAGCGCGGCGGCGGCAATAGCGAGCCCCGCTTCCCGGGAAGACAGTTTCATGGCTTATCCTCCTTCAGTTGAAGATTCAGCTGAAAGGTCTGCACGGTCAGGTCCTTGCGTTTACTGGGCTGGGTACTGCCCATCTCGATGCTTTTGAACAGCGGCGATTTATCCAACGATTTCTTGAAATCGTAAATCGGCTCCACGGCCCGCGCCTCGCCGCGGAGCGAAATGGTCTTGCCTTTCTTGAACTGAAAAGAGGTGAGATCCACGTCCTGAGGCAACACGGCGCTGATTTCGCGCAGGCACTCCAGCGCCGAACGCTGGCGGTCGAGATAGGTCTCGAACGCATTAACCTGGCGTTGCAGCCGGCGCACCTCTTCGGAGGGTTTATGCAGTTTCACCAAGCGCGCCTCAAGCCGGTTTAAATGCAGCCGATTCCATTGAAACCCGATGAAAAAACCCACGACTCCCACCAACCAAACACCGATGGCCGCGCCCACAGCCACGATCAGGCGCTTCTGGAAATGCCGGGAAGTAGCCGCCGCGCGCCAGGCGTCCGGCACCAGGTCCAATACAGCCTGCCGGCCCTGGGCATGCGCCATAAACGGCGGGACAAGCATACGCCGCGCCAACCCCTCGCTCAGGGGCGGCAGAGCCTCCAGCGACTGCTGGCGCACCACGGCCCCCAACTCCTGCTGCAAGCGCGCGACGATCACGGTCACATCCAGGTCGCGGCTCCAGCAATCCAAGCCGCCCACCGGCGCCACGCCGTGTTCCAGGTCCAGCGATACGATCAGGGCGCCCATTTCGCCGGCCAGTTCCTCGGCATATTCCTGCGGCGTCAAGCCCTCCATGGGACTGACGGACTTGATCGCCTGCGGCAGGCCATCCTGCGCGACGATCCACACACCGCCGGATGGTTCCAGCAGGAGCAGAAGATGGCGGCCCTTGTCCGGGATGGCGCCGGCATCGACCAGCAGGCGCCACCAGCCCATGATCTCGGCGTCGATCCGCCGGACGATCACGCCGAGCGGGCGGAACAATTCGCCCAGCGATTCGACCTGCTCCTTGGGCACCGCCGCAATCAGCACGCGGCAGGTCGTGTCCGTCGCGCGCAGGACTTCGCAGGACACCGCCATGCGGTCCTCGGGAAAGGGCGAAAACTGGTCCACTTGCAACTTGACCATATCGGCCATCTCGGCGGGGTCGGTGGTGGGAAGCTCAACGACCCGCATCAACATCTGGCCGGGCGCCAGGCCGACGGTCACCGGACCAATCAGATCGGGACATTGCCGGCGGATCGCCTCGGCGCGTTGCCCCGGCGCGGCGAGTGTCGCCGCATCGCCTTCCAGCTGGACCTGCCGGACGGCAAGAATCTCGACGCCCTTCTTGCCCGAACCCAACGTGGTCCACTCCAGGGAACTATCGCGCACGCGCAAGCCGGTTATGGAATTTCGGGACATCTGGATTAAGAAGAATGGTCAATGGTTGATGGTTAATGGTCCATGATAAATGGTTAATGAAGAAACCCCGCAATGTTCGTTACACTCAAAGCAGTTGTCATGAACCATAAACGATTCCAGGTTAATCATCAACCATTAACCATTGACCATTGACCATTTCCGCTCCGCGCGTTTGAGCGCGGAGCTCAATGGCTTATCAGGTTCTCCTGGAGCGCATCGCCTTCGATCCAGCGCAGGATGGCCAGTGTTTTATTGTCATACTGCACCACGCAGGCGACGGCATGTTCGACATCCCCCACCTTGCCGCGCGCCAGGATTGAATATCGCCCCATGGCGGCGAAGGAAATGCGCTCCGCCACATCCGGCGGCAGTCCCGGCACCCGCCCAAGAAGGTCGGCGAGGTTCTTGAACGGCATATCGTCGTCAGTGCCGTCCTTGAGATCCGGGCCCTGGCGCTGGGCAATGATCTCATCGGCCAACGGGGCGTCGATTCCGAGAAACCCCATGACCGTGCCGCGGTCCACGGCATTAATGTTGATTTTCTGGTCGGTCGCATAGGTCGTCAGAAACCCGGACAACGCCTGGTAAATGGTGACTTCCGATTCCGGCAGTTTTTCATCGAAGCCCTTGATGAGCGCCAGTTCGTCCACGGTGTCAATCGGCCCGTTCTTGGATTCGTAGGGCGGATCCAGGCTTTCGTAATATTCGGATTCGGCGCCGTTCAGATAGGTCATCTCGTCCTGATCCACCCAATCGAGCAGACAGTCGATCAACGCATCGCGCTTTTCGAAGGGAATCCCGGCAGATTCAAAGAGCGGTTCCCACAGGGCAGAGGTCTTCTCCGGATTGTTGACATCAATAATGTCCTTCAGGCTGATGCGCGCGTTTTCAGGACGGATGGTGACGTCCAACGTGCCCGCTCCCAGCTCGCGCGTCACCTCGGCAACACCGCCCCGCACTATGGAAATGGCCGCCCCGCGCATTTTCTCGTCCGCCCCCTTGGCGAGATAGACGGAAATATCCGGGTTATTGATGTCGGGATCGGCGGTTTCAGAGAGCACCATGCGGGCCAGTTCGACCCCCGCTTTGGCCAGGTATTCGGCCTTGAGCTTTTTGCGCCAACTGGACGTGATCCGCGCCTCGACGTGCATATCGAAAGCGAAGGCCATCACGAACATCGCAAGGAGCCCGATGACCCATAACACGACAATGAGCGCCGAGCCGGAGGCCGGAGAACGGAGGACGGACGACGGACGACGGACATCGGAGGACGGACGGAAGACGGAAGGCAGACGACGGACGACGGACAACGGACAACAGAGAACATATGCCAGGCTCCGATCTGACCTCTGATCTCTGACCTCTGACCTCTGATCTCTGGTTTCGATCTTCATAGCGTCCTATTCTTGCCGGTCCACGACAAGGGAGCGACGGGGATTTCGATAGTGCGCCGGATTTCAACGGGCGGCTCGTTGCGCCCCAGGGGATCCAGGTACAAAGTTATTTCCACCGCCAGAGGCAGGCAGTTTGTGGCTTCATTTTCCCAGACTTCCAGCCAATCCCATTTATCGTCCTTCACTGCCTTGGCCACCCGGCAATCCAAGCCGACAACTTTGCCCGATATGAAATGAGGCGTGATTTCCATGGGATCGAAAGCGATCGAATTGGCGTAGGGGCGCCAGGCCCGCACGGCCACCGCCGGGCCCGCCTCGCCATCGTCTTCAATGGAGAGCCGCACCCGGTGCAGGCCCTTGTAAAGGGGGTCGTTCAACTTCAGAAGCGCAGTGCCGGTTTTGACCCAGCTGATGGTGTCATGGGCGTCCGCCCCGTTGCCGTTATCTTCCAGCACGAACCCATACCCGCCACTCGAGGCCGGCGTGGCCGCCGCAGCATTGGTATTGGCATTAGTGACGGCGGCGGAAGCCTGCCCGGCGGAGGGCGGGAAAAAAGAAGAGCGCAGACCGCAGGCGATCTGTTGCATCACATATTCGCCGTGATCCAGGTCGTCCGCCATGGCCGTGCCTCTTTGCCACGCCTTGGACACACTATAGAACGTCGTAAAGGTCATGGCCATGGCCAGGGCCATAAGCGCCACGGCCAGGAGCATTTCGATGAGGGTGAAGGCGGCCGCCTGGCGACGAAAGCCAGACGACGGATGCCAGACGACGGATGACAGCCCGGAGAAGACGCAAGGCTGACGATGGACGACAGACGACAGACAACAGCCTGGATATGACTGCCGACCTCTGAGCGCTGAGCGCTGATCGCTGATTGCTTGCATCTCATTCCTCATTCGGAAAATAAAGATAGCTGACAACCTCTTCCGCGGAAGCCTGGCCGGATTCCGACCAGGTTACGCGGGTCGAAACCATATACAGTTTTTTTTCGCCGGCCACCGCCTCCAATTCACGCGAAAAAGTGTAGCCCGGGACCAATTCCTCGCCCTGGACGGCGTTATCCGCGACCGCATTGGAGGACTGGAGCGGGAATTCGCCCTCGCCCTGATCGAGCACGGCGCGGGCGGTCTGGTAATTACGCGAAACGCGGATCACGGACAGGCAGCGGGCCGTGGCCTCGACAATCACAAAAATCCCGATGCTCAAGATGGCCAGCGCCAGCAAGGCTTCGACCAGCGTGAAGCCAAGGGAGGCCCTTGGCTGAATTGCGGGTTGCGGATTTTCGATTGCGGATTTCATTCTGTTTCAGAGTTCGTCCTCCGGCGTCTGTCGTCCGGCGTCAGGTTCTACTGCGTTCCGAACACTTTCGATTTCACACTGCCGAGGGCATCCACTTTCAGCACCACATAATTGCCTTTGTTATCCGCAATGGTGACCGCGAACGGAACGCAGACCCCGTTGCGGAGAAACGGCACACTGCAGACGCCTTCGGTTACAGGGGCGGCGCCCTCGATCGCCACCTCCTGCAGACGGACGCCATCCACGGCGCGGGAAAAACTCGGCATGCCGGCGTTGGTGGAGAGCAAATCAACCTGGCCGTTGGCCAGGTTGAAGACCAGCCCCAAGTCGCTCTGCTTCAGCACGGCCATACTGCGGGCATAGCGCGCGGCGGAAGTCAATGTCCGCGCGGCCGAGCCCAAGCGCTGCCCCTGGATGGAGCGCACAAAGGACGGCATGGCAATCGCCGCGGCAATCCCCATTATCACGATGACCAGGAGCAGCTCGACAAGAGTAAAGGAAGAAATTGAGCGATTGAGCGATTGAGCGATTGAGCGATTTTCAACAAGAGAGTTGATTTGTCGTTTCATGGCAATACAGAGGCATAATCCAGCCTTCGACCCAAATCGATGAATCACTGAATCAGTGAATTTCTTTCAGTTGGTGATATCGTCGCCGCCGCCATCCGATCCGTCCGCCCCCAACGACTTGATCTCGTACCCATTGTCCTTGATCGCATAGACGAACTCATGGCCCCAGGGATCGAGAGGTATTTCCGCCTTTTTCAGATACGGCCCGCGCCAGTTCTGCTCACTGCCTTTGGTAAGCAGGGCCTGCAGGCTCGCGGGGAAATTGCCGTTATCGGTTTCATAAAGGTCCAAGGCCAGGCCGATGCTGGCGATACTGCTCTTGGCGGCGGAATTCTTGGCTTCCTTGGTCCGCCCGGTAAATTTCGGCACCACCACCGCCGCCAAGATGCCGATAATGACCACCACCAGCATGATTTCAATCAGCGTAAACCCCGATCGGCTTTGCCGAGGCGAGGCGTGCGATTCATTTTCTTTAACGGCACTCATTGTATGGCTCCTTTCATGCGATGCATTGTCGAATCGGTTTCGTATGGCTTCACGCTTCCTGTAGCCGCCGGACGCGGGCCACCGCGGCTACTGTCCTTCTCTCGTTCGGCGCTGGTGTCTGTCGTCCGTGTTCCGCCCTTACACATTCAATCCGTTGGTCACATCGAAGACCGCGAGCAAAATACTGATGGCCACGAATCCGACCATGATCGCGATCACCACGATCATGATCGGCTCCAGCACGGTGGTAAAAATCTTGACGCTGCGGTCCAGATTGGCCTCGTAGCGCCGGGCAATGTGCGCCAAGGCCCCGCTCATGTCGCCGGTCTCCTCGCCGATGGCCAGCATGTCGGTCAGCATGGGCGGGAACACCTTGCCGGCCGCCAGCGGGCCCGAGATGGTCGTGCCATCGGTGACGCGATCCCGGGCATTGCGGATTTCGGCCGCCAGCACCGCATTTTGCACGGTGCGCTCGCCGATGGAGAGCGCATCCAGCACGGGCACGCCGTTGGCGATCAGCATGCCCAGCGTGCGGGCAAACTGGGAAAACGCGCTGGAGGTGACGATGTCGCGGATCAAAGGCGCGCGCAGTTGCAGGCCGTGCCACCAGATCCGCCCGATTTCCGTGCGCAGATAGCGGCGGAACATGACCACGCCCACGACCAGCAAGATCGCAATCAGCCAGCCGTAATGAATCATGACCGTGCTGATCCCAATCAGAATGCGCGTCGGCAGCGGCAAAGTACTGCCCATGTCCTTGAAAATCAGCGCAAAGCTCGGGATCACGAACACCATGGCGAAAATCATGGTGCAAATGCCGACCACCATCACAATGCACGGATACACCAAGGCCATGACGACCTTTTCCTTGACTTCCTGGATCCGCTCGTAATGCTTGATAATCCGCGCCATGACTTCCGATACATTGCCGCTGGCTTCCCCGGCGCGGATCAGACTGACGTATAAAGTCGAGAACGTCTCCTTGAAATGTGACATGGCATCCGAGAGACTGGCGCCGCGGATAATGTCATCCCGCAGGGCGCGCACGATCATATCGCTGGCCGTGTTGGTCCGCCGGCGGGAGAGCGTGTTGAGCGCATTGCCCAACTTCATGCCGGAAGACAGCAGGTCGCTCAACTCGCTCGTGAAGTTGAGCAGGTCGCGGGCGCCCATCCGCCGGCGCTGGCCGCGGCGCGCAAAGAGCGCGCGCCAACCGGATTCCTTGGGACCGGCCGGCTCGGCGGGTTTTTCCTCGACCTTCACCGGCATCTGGCCCAGGCGCTCAATGCAGAGGAGCGCCGCGCGGCGGTCGGCGGCTTCCAGCGTGCCGTCCACCTTTTCACCCGTCCGCGACCGGGCCGTATAGATAAACATGGGCATCAGGACCACCTTGTTGATGATTGTTGATTGCGGATTGTTGATTGCGGATTGCGGATTTATAATTTCGGATTGCGGATTGTCCGAAAAATCCGAAATCAGAAATCCGCAATCCGAAATTCTTCAGACATCTTCTTCCTCGGTCACGCGCAAAACCTCCTCGATCGTGGTCGTGCCGTTACGGACCTTCAGCCAACCGTCGTCCCGCAGGGTCTGCATGCCCTGTTCGAGCCCTTTGCGCTTGATCACATTAGCCGATTCCCGGGCCACGATCATGTGGCGGATGGCATCGGTCACGAGCAGATTCTCGAAAATTCCCAGCCGCCCAATGTATCCTGTCCGCCGGCATTTCTCGCAGCCCACCGCCTCGTACACCGTGGAACCGGCCATATCCTTGACCGACGCAATGGATTTCAGCGCATGATTGTCGACACTGAGCGGACGCTTGCAATGGTCGCACAGGATGCGCACCAGGCGCTGGGCAATGATGGCCTCCACGGAGGAAGCCACCAGGAATGGTTCCACGCCCATGTCCACCAGCCGCGTAATGGCGCCGGCCGAATCGTTCGTATGCAGGGTGCTGAACACCAGGTGACCGGTCAGCGCGGCGCGAATGGCGATTTCCGCCGTTTCGAAATCGCGAATTTCACCCACCATGATCACATTGGGATCCTGCCGCAGGATATGGCGCAGGCCCATGGCAAAGGTCAATCCGATCTCCGGGCGAACCTGAATCTGGTTAATGCCCGTCATTTCATACTCGATCGGCTCCTCGATGGTGATGATGCGCTGTTCGATGGAGTTGATCGTATGCAGGCAGGCATACAACGTGGTGGACTTGCCCGAGCCGGTCGGGCCGGTCACCAACAGGATGCCGTTGGGCTTGTAAATCAGCTTGCGGATGATGGCCTCGTCCTTGGGATTCATGCCGACGCTTTCCAGATCGAGCAGGCCGCTTTTACGGGTCAACAGCCGCAAGCTGATGCTCTCGCCATACACCGTCGGGATGGTGGACACGCGGATATCGAGGTCCTCGCCGTGGATGCTGAGCCCGATGCGGCCATCCTGGGGCAAGCGCTTCTCGGCGATATCCATGTTGGCCATGACCTTGATGCGCGAGACAATGGCCGCCTGGAAGCGCTTGAGCTGGGGCGGCATGGAAGTCTGATGCAGGACGCCGTCCACGCGGTAGCGGATGCGCAGTTCGTCTTCCATGGGCTCGAAATGGATGTCCGTGGCGCGGTCCTTGTAGGCCTCCCAAACGACCTGGTTGACAAACTTGACGATGGATGCTTCATGGTATAAGTCGCTCAAATCCACCTTGGTCATGACTTCTTCCTGCGGCGCCTCGATGCGGTTGTCCTCGATCAACCGCTCCATGGTGTCCGCGCCGACGCCGTAAAACTTATTGATGGCCTTGGCAATATCGGCCGTCAAACTCAGGCTCAGGCGGATGCGCAGGCCCGCAACCATCCGCAGGGCATCCGCCAGGTTGGAGTTGAAGGGATCGTTGGTGGCCACGCGCAGAACGGAATTCTCGATCTGCAAAGGAATGACGTTATACTGAAAAACAACCTTGGCCGGCAGGCAGGCGAGCACGGGCGCTTCGATCTTGACCTCATTCAAGCGGACAAAAGGATAGCCCATGGCCTTGCCGACGGCCGTGAGGAACTCTTCCTCCGGCACGCCGCCGGCCTCGACCACCCGGCGGGTGATGGAAGTATTGCCTTCTATTTTTTGTTCCAGCAGGGCCGCGATTTGCTCGTCTTTAAACAGCCCCGTGCGCTTGAGCAGGTCCGCCAACCGCGTTGTGGAAGGTGTGGACATAAAACACCAGAGATCAGAAGTCAGCGGTCAGAAGTCAGCCGGCAATCAGCTCTCATCAATTCTTCGTTCCTGGTTCTTCGTTCTTCGTTTTTCCGTCGTCTGACCGCTGACTTCTTGGCGGTACTCTACCCCGCGCCGTGACACCTGTCAATGGCGGGGGCCCATGCAGCGGGCGTCAATTTCTTGCGTCAATTTCTTCCTTTGCGTCCTGGCGTCTTTGCGATAGATTCGGCCCATGCAAACGATGCGTTGCTGGATATTGCCGGTCATAACCTGGCTTGCGATCGCGGCGTGGCCCGAGGCCCAGGCGGCGTGGTTTGGCGCGCATGGGTTCCGCGAGTCGGTGGTCAAGGTCTATGTCACCGTTCAGCGCGAGGACTACGCCTGGCCCTGGCAGCCGGCGGCGCCGTCCCCGGCCAGCGGCTCCGGATTCATTATCGGCAAAAAACGGATTCTGACCAACGCCCACGTCGTCTCCGATGCCCGCTTCATCGAAGTCCAGCGCGAAGGCCAGTCCCGCCGCTACCCGGCCGAAACGGCCTTCATCGGCCACGACTGCGACCTGGCGGTCCTGACGGTCCGCGATCCCGAATTCTACGCCGATGCCGCGCCCATGGAACTGGGCGACGGTCTGCCGGATCTGAACGAGGAAGTGATCGCGCTGGGTTACCCGATGGGCGGGGAACGCTTGTCTTTGACCAAGGGCGTGGTTTCACGGATCGATTACCAGCTTTACACCCACAGCCAGGTGGACAGCCATCTCGCGATGCAGGTGGATGCCGCCATCAATCCGGGCAACAGCGGCGGCCCGGTGCTGTTCAACGGCCGCGTGGTGGGCGTCGCCTTCCAGGGCATTGCCAATGCCCAGAACCTGGGCTATGCCATCCCCCTGCCGGTTATCCGGCATTTTTTGACGGACATCGAGGATGGCGTGTATAATGGCTACCCGGAAACAGGCATCTCCCATCTGGAAACCCCGAACCCGGCCATGCGGCGGCGCTTAGGGTTGCCGGACAACGATGCGGGCGTGGTTGTTTCTTTTCTCGACCCGTTCGGTTGCGCCGTCGGCATCCTGCAAACCAACGACACGTTGCTGGCCATCGACAGCCACCCCATCGCCAGCGACGGCACGGTCCGCCTGGACGGCCAGACGATCGAATACGTGGAACTCCTGGAACGCAAGCAATGCGGCGAAACCGTGGCGTTCAGGGTCTGGCGCAGCGGGCAAACCCTGGATATCTCCATGCCCCTGGCAAACCGCAACGATCCCTTCGCGTTCCGGTATGCCTACGAACGCCGCCCGGAATACTTCATTCTGGGCGGGCTGGTCTTCGAACCATTAAGCCGCGGCCTGCTGATGGCCGCAGGCGGGGACCTGAACCAGTGGTACGCCCATCATCTGCTGTATTACGCCACCTTCGCCAAGGTGGATGGCTTGATTGCCGGGCGCGACCAGTTCGTCGTCCTGCGCAAGCGGCTGGCCCACCCGGCAAATGCGTATGACGAGCCCTACCTGAATAAAATCGCGCGCGAAATCAACGGGCTTCCCATCCGCAACATGCGGGACCTGCCCCTTGCGTTTTCTCGCCCGACCAACGCGCCCGGGCAAAGCCCTGCGGCGGCGCCGGGCGAATTTCATGTCATCCGTTTCCTGGATGATCCGGACCCCTTGATCCTGGATGCCGCCGCAACGGCGCGGGCCGATCCCGTCATCCAACGCCAATACAATATTCCGGAGATATCGCATATAGAACCGGCGGGGGTGCGCCAATAAAGCATGGTTAATGGAAAATGGTCAATGATTAATGAAAATCCATCATCAGCAATCCCGCGTAGCGCGGGACAGGTCGAAAACTTGCCCTGCCAGCAGGGACCGCAATTCTTAGCCGTCGTTCGTTCACTTTCGTTTTACATTGGACGTTCGGCGTTGGACGTTCGGCGTTTGCTTCATATTCTCTTCTTCGCGTTCATGGCCGGCCTCCTCCTCGACCTGTCCGCGCCGGCGATTGCGGCGCCGGCGCCGGATTACGACGCCAGCGTGGTGGAAATCACCGTCGCTTACCAAGACCACGACCCCCATGTTCCCTGGCGTAAAAAAGCGGCCGCTGTGCGCCATGGCTACGGCGTGGTCATCGGCGCGAATCAAGTCCTGACCACCGAGGAACTGGTGCGCAACCAGATCCAGGTGGAACTGCGCCAGGCCAGGAGCGGCGTCAAGCTGGCGGCCACAGTGCTGGAAGCCGACAACCAGCTCAACACCGCGTTGCTGACATTCGGCAATAACGCCGCCGCCAATGCGTTTCTCCCCCTGGCGCCCGCCGGCGCCATCCGGCGCGACGACCAGCTGACCATCGTGAAACTGGAAAAGACCGGCGAATTCCAGACCAGCGCGGGACAAGTGGTGGAGCTGTCCGCCTCCAGCGCGCCCCGCCCGCTGGCGCTCAAGGTGCTGACCCAAGCGAGCATCGACGGCAACGGCACGCCGGCACTGCTCAACGGGCAGCTGGCGGGCCTCAGCGTGGCATACGATAAAAAAACGCAGACGGGCTTGTTCATCCCCGGCGTCACTCTGCGCCGGTTTATCGCCGACGCCAATGCGCCGCCATATAAAGGCCTGGCTTGGGCCGGGTTCCAGTTCGAGTCGCTGCTGGACCCCGTCAAACGCCGTTATCTGGGCGTGCCCGCGGCGCAAGGCGGCATTGTGGTCACGCAAACAACGCCCGGCTCCGGCGCCGCCGCGGTCCTCCAGGCGGGCGACGTCATCACGGCATGGGATGGAATTCCGATCGACGCCCAGGGCTATTACACCGATCCGGACTTCGGCCGCTTGCGGCTGGCCTATCTCATCGGCGGCCGCCGCGCGGCGGGCGACCGCGTCCCGGTCGCATTCGTGCGGGACCGGAAGCCATGCGTGGCGCAGGTCTTGCTCAAACGCCAGCGCGAGCGCGACGAGTTTATTCCGGAAACCATCGCGCCTGGCGGCGGCGACGGCACGGAATACCTGGTGGCGGGCGGCTTGGTCCTGCAGGAACTGACCGGGGACTACCTGCGCGCCGCCGGCGAAAACTGGAAAATCCAGATGAACCCGCGCCTGGTGTATTACTATTTGCACCAGGATAAATTAGCGCGCCGGCCCGGGGACCACGTGGTCCTGCTTTCGATGGTCCTGCCGGATTCCATCAACATCGGCTACCAGGAATTCCACGACCAGGTCGTCACCGCCGTCAATGGCCGGCCGATCCGCAACATGACCGATGTTTTTAAGGCCGTGGATGACGCCGGCGGCTTGCGGCGTGTGACGCTCCTGGGATGCGGCGTGGACCTGGTGTTGAATGAAACCGCCATGGACGAGGCCAACCGGCGGATCGCCGCGCAATACCGCATCCCGCGCCTGCGCTATCAAAAGACGAATAATTGAGCAAATTGCTATAGGCAAGTTCAGACTAACGCCGCAACTGTTCCATGTAGAGCCGACTTTATGTCGGCTATCATAGCCGATCATAGCCGGTATTCCGCCGGAGGCGGATCCGCCTCTGGCGGAAAAACCGGCTCTACGTCAGTGGCTCAAGGCATAGGTGATGATGTTGACGGTAATGCGCAAGGCATCGTCCGGAACGAGACCTTTGCTGTAGGCGTTGGATTCGCGGTTGAGCGCGCCAAGAAAATCGTAAGGCGTGTAGATCACGGCCAGGCGGTTGTCGAGAAACAAGCCGTAAAAATCCGGCCGGTCAAGCGTCGGGTCATCCCGCGCGGCGCGGGGCGTATATTCCACCTTGTCCACCGGGTTCCAGCCGCCCAGGAAGATCGGATGGCTGGGCGGCAGTTTAATCAGATCGTTGCCGGGGAACACCCGTTTCAATTCCCGCCGGAAGGCGGCATCGAAAGGTTTCAGCCCGGCCGCCGCGCTGGCGACGATCGTTCCGCCCCTGGTCAGGTAAGCCCTCAAATTCTCGATTTCTTTCGGGCTCAGTTCGAAATCGTAATGGCCGGTCATAAAGGCCAGCGGGTAATTCATCAGCTCCGAACTATCTAGGTCGATCCCGTGCGGCGCGTAATCCACGTCCACCCCGGTGTTTTCCTTCAGTCCCTGCTGGACGCTGTTCTGCAGGGCCGGATTAACGTCCCAACTGCCGGCGTAACGGACCAGGGCGAAGCGGAAGACATCCCCCGGACGCGAAGCGCCCGCATAAGCCGGGAACTGCTGGGCCAGGAACCGGCCGTACTCCGTGTTGCCGAGGACGTACGCCACCAGGTTCACGCCCAGCCGAATGGCCGATTCGCCCACGATGTGCCTGCCTTCCGGATGGTAGGGCGCCGCGCTCCACGCCGCGCCCAGGCCGCCCGGGATCAGGATCGCCGCCGCGCGTGTGCCGATATCGAGCGAATACAGCTCAGGCGGCTGCATGAACTGCACGCCGTTGACCATCACCATGACCTGCTCGACACGGTAGCGGGTGTTGAAGGCCGGATGGTCCGGCGGCATTTTCATGAAGGCTTTCTGCGGAAACACTTTCTGCATCTCCCGGATCACGGCCTGCGAAAATTCGTCCCGTCCGCGCGCGGCGTTGAAAACGATCGTGCCGCCGTCGAGCAGGAAACGGCGCAAGTTGGCGGCTTCGTTCGCCTTCAGGATGAAATCGTAATCGCCGGTCATGTAAAGCAAGGGGATATCCACGGGATCGAACCCGGCGCTGGCCAGCGGCTTGGTGGCATACTGGTAGTTGTTGCCGTCCATCAAGCGCTCATTGACAAAGGTAATGAGCTTGTAACCGTCGTTCTTGTAGCTCATCCACTGCTCGAAGGACTGCACGGCGCCGTCGGGATGGACATACTTCAGCTTTCCGCCATATTCGACCTTGTACATCACGGTCAAGGCGGTGGGCGGGGGCGGCTGGCGCTCCTGGGTCTTGCGCATACTCGGACCCGCGTCGGGAATGAGGCCGGTGTCTTCCCCGCTGGCCTGCGTGCGCGGCGGCGTCTTCATCGGCGGCGGCGGCTTGCTGTCGGCCGGGGGAAAATTCACCACGCGCTGGGCGCCGGACGGGAGCGCCGCCAGGGTGGCCGCCAGACCCAGCAGGAATACAATTATGGCATTGCTCATCCTCACGGCAAGACCGCCTCCACCGTGGCCGTCAACTGATTGGGATCGGGACGGTACCACGTATCCTTCGGCTCGATCACCATGCTTTTCAGCGTTTTCGGCGCGCCGCTTTTTTCATCCAGGCGGGCAATAACCAGGTCATAAAAAGGCGCATCTATTTTCTTGCCGTCGCGTCCCAGAGCCCAGGAACGCACAATCAGCGCGCGGAGCGAACGCGGCAGGGGGCTGAAACCCTCCGCATTCAGGCGCGCCGGCGAGTTGCGCACGTTCAAATCGGCGGCGCCCCCGCGGGGCGGACCGCCCGAGGCCAAGGCCGTGCGCACATTCACAGTGGTATGGGGCGGACGCTTGCCTTTCACCTGCACGACCAGATAATTCATCGTCTGCACCCAGGGCGCTTTCGCCGGGGCCTTGGCGCCAACTTTGATGCGCGCAAATTCGATGTTGCAATTTAACAGCACAGCCTCGGAATCGGCGAGGGCCAGGGCCGTTCCAGTGGCCGGCATTTCCTCCACGCGCACATCGGTGAATTGCGCCCGGGAGCGTTGCAAATCCAGCGCCGGATCGGACCCGCGCACGGTGGCGCTCTCCACCACTCCGGTCGCGCCCTCCAGTACGATCCCCGCCCGGCATCCCGCGATCGTATTGCCGCGCAGCATGGCGTTCTGGCCGGACCAGCAGATCCCGCGCGCGGCATTGCTGACGACGTTGCCGATCGCGGAGGAATCGACGTCCTGTTGCGCCTGGATGGCGGCGGCGTAAAGGCCCACAAAAACGTTGTTCCGGATCTGGACCAGTTTGCAGGCGTCGACGGCAAGGGCCGGAGCGCCCAGCGGCCGCGCGCCTTCATGTGTAAAGACGTTTTCCCGCACCGCCGGGGTATCGCAGTTGGAGAGCGCCAGGCGGGCTTGGCCGGTGAAACGATTGCCCACGATGTTCAGGCGTTCATTCGCCTTGAATCCGGTATTATCGAGATTGGACACCTGCAAGACGATGTCCCGCAATTCCGCCCGCTGGATATCGACCATCGCTTCGTCCTGCACGACGATCGAAGCCTCCTTGTGCGGCGTCAGCGTGCTCAACACGACGTTTTTACGCCTCCCCACCCCTTCCGCGCCGTTGAGCAACAGCGCTGAATTCGGCAACATTCGGATCGCGCAAGCCTCATCGGTCTCCGCGATCAGACGCAGTTCCATGACGCCAAGCGGCGCCTTGGAGCCATCCATGCGGATCGTGCCGTAGGATTCGATCGCCCCGGCCACACTCAAAACGTGCGGCTGTTCGTCGGTCTTGAACGTTAAAATCCCCCTGGGGTCGATCAGGATTTTACGGCAACTCGGCTGCTCCGGGGAATGTCCGTCGAAAACCACGGTGTCATCCGAGGCGATCACCACGAGATCGGCGCCGGCGGGCGCAATTTTTTCGCGCCACGTTTCCGGATCGCTCCAGTTGCCGCCGCCGACGCCGTTGGAATGGTATTCGCCCATATGCGCAAAGCCGACATCCGCGAGATAAGCTATGCCGCCGGGATCGGCTTTGAACAAGGCCTTGAGCTGCGGCTTCCCCGGCCGGCGCGGACCGGTGGAGATGATCACGTTGTAGCGGCCGTCGGGCAGACCGGGCGTCCCGGCGGCATCGAAGACGGCGTTGCTGGCAACGTGAACGATCCGCTCCGCTTCCTTATCCGCGAGCAGACGGATTTCCGCCATGCCTTGTGGAAAGCGCGTTAAATTTATATGAATCTGGCCGCGCACTTCAACGCGACCGGCTACGCTTAAAATATGCGGAGCGGTCTCCTCTTTGAAATTCAAGCGCCCCCCGGCATCGATCTGCAGTCGGCCGCAGGCGGTCCGCTCGGGATAATTGCCGTCGAAAACGATCGTATCGTTGGTCTTGACGATCACCGTATCCGCCGGACCGGGCGCCGCATTGCCGCGCCAGGCGCCCGGCGAAGACCACAGTCCGCCCCCCCGGCCGTTGGACATGATTTCCTTCGCCCAACCTGTCGTCGCAAACCCGGCGCAAAACAAGAAGGTTAACAGCAGAAAACGCGCCTTATCCTTGATCGAGTTAAGCCGCCAAAGGCGGCGACTGTTCCATGTAGCCGCGGCGGTGACGCCGTGGCCACCGAAGGAATCCACGCCCTTACTGGCGCGGCTACAAAGATTAAAATTCATCGGATTAGAATATCCTCGGCGCGTCATGGCGGATTTGCTCCTTCGATATATGTGCGCAACGCTTCATCCTGCCGGTCGGCGATCGGGCGAATCTGCAAGCCGTCAAACTCATAAAGGCCCAGCAGGTTGTCGAACGTCAAGCGCACACTGCCATCCTTGGTCACGGGGGCCTTGAGCCGGGCCGCCAGTTTGCGCCATTCGCCAAAGGTCGGCTCCAGCGCCAAAGTCTCCCGGCTGCCGGACCGATTGTTGTCGCCAAAAAACTCGATCACCGCACTCGGATAATCGCGCGCCACACCCAGCGTGTCGCGATACCAGAATTCCACCCAGAAAACGCCTTCACTGACGACATTAGTCAGCTTCACCTCAATGGCGCACCGTTTGGCCGGCGCCGGCAAAGCGGCGACGAAAGCCGTGGTTCCGCCACGCATGCCCAGCGACGGCAAGGCGCGCAGGCCTGTCAGACTGCATTGCTCCGTGCCGCCGGATGCCGCCGACCAGCGCCAGCCCGGAAACATGGCTTTGGCCATCCCTTGCGGCCCGCCCAGTTCCTGCCGGCGTTTGAGCATTCCGACGATCATGGCCTGGTAATTCGTCAGCCCCTTTTGAGCGTAATAATCGGGGAACGATTCGCTCAAGCCCTTCAGCCACTCGAGCGCCTCGGCATAATCGCCGTTGCGATAACAGCAATCGGCGATCCCGTGCAGCGCCTGGGCGCGATAGCCGGACCACTGGCGGAGTTGGAGCAGGAACTCGTAGTTGCGCGCCGCATCCTCGTAACGGCCCGAGGTCCGGTCGGCCTCGGCCCGCAGGAACCGATACAGACCCTCCAGTTTCTGCTCGGGAAATTCGTTTTCGATGCGCTCCAGCAAGCGGCGGCTCTGGAAGGTGTGGCCGCCTTTCAATTGTTGTTCCGCCACGCGCAGGAGCGCGCCGCGCGTCGTGGCATCCCCGGATTTTTCGCCGGCGGCGCCCGCGCCGCCGAGCGTCGCCGCCAGCCGGTAAGCCTCGCCGGCGCGGGCCTGGTCCCCGGCGGCCAGCGACATATCGCCCCAGGCGATCGCCGCCTGCCGCACCGAGGGATAACGCAGACTCCGGCGCCCGGCGACGATCTCTTCATACATGCGCCCGGCCGCCTTGAAATCCTTCCCGTACTTCCACTGAATATCCGCGGCCTGGCGCTGGACCGCGAGTTGCATACCCGTCAGGCGCGGCACCTCGGCCAGCGCTTGCGCCGTCAGCGCCATGGATTCCGCCGCGCGGCCCTGCCGGGCCATGGCCTCCATCAGCGCCGTATAGATTTGGATACGATACTCGATGTCGAGTCCCTTCCGGCTCAAAAGGTTGCGGCAAAGTTTTTCCAGCAGGGGCCAGCGCGCGGGCTGTTCGCAGATCAGGAGATAGGCGAACATCGCGTTCAAATCCGCCGGGCTGAGCCGCGCCAGGTCCAGGCCGGCCAACAGATCCACCGCCTCCGCCAGCGCAAAAGGACTGGTGGGAACAGGCGCGCTCCAGACATGCACCCGGCGGCGGAAGGCCGGCAGGGAATCCAGGGACTTCAAGCCGACCTCGTAATCGCCTTCCCGAAAATAAACGTGCTTCACCGATCGGCCGGTCGCGCGCGTCCCGTCGCCAAAATCCCAGGTCAGTTGTTGCGGCCGTGTAACCTGTCCTTGGGCCTCGAAGCACACGAGATAAAGCGTGACACCGCCCGCGCTCAAGGTGTCGTCCATGCCGCACTGGAAACCGGCGATTTGGGCGCCGCCGCTTTCCTCGATCGACACCGGCGCGGCCAGCAACGCTTCCGGGAAAGCCGCGCGCGGCACAAATGCCCAGTTTTTGGCGCCGGGCGGCAGCCATAAGAACGAACACAATCCCTGCGCGCCGGGCGTGTTGCCGACCACATGGTGGATCTCGAAGGGATGCACGCCCGCTTCCATTTCCACGTCCTCGCCGACCGAAAAAACCGGGGCCCTTCCGGTCAACGGCCGGTTCGTCCCCCGGCGCGAATAAACTTTGAACCCGTCGATGAACAGGTAGGCGGCGTCATCGCCGTTCACAAAAAAGCGGTAAACCCCGGGCTTTGCGATGCGGAGGAACCCGCGGTAGGACGCGGCGAAATTGCGCGGGTCGCCGCGCCGGGCCGGGTTCGCATTCTGGATCACTTCGGGCACAATGGCGTCGAAAAGGATGTTGTCGCTCCTGGCCAGGCCCGCGGCCACGGCCGCCCAGTCGGCAAGCTCATCGCCCGCCCATTGCCGGAATTCGACCGTCAACCCCTCCTGCCAAACGGTCGGATCGGTATCGGCCACAATTTTACGATGGGCTTCCGTGGCCAGCCGCGCCGTCTCAAGGGCCTGCCCGGCGAAAACCTTGGCGGCCTTGACGGCTTCCGTGGCCGGCTGGATTTGCGCGGTCAATTCCGCGATGGTCCGGGCGGATTTGTTTTTCAACTGTTCCGCGGCGGCGCGGGCCTCCTGTCCCTGGGCCAAGGCCGCCGCCGCCGTCTTGAGCGCGGCGGCGAGATCGGCCAGTTGTTTATCCGCGTCGGCCGCGGCCGCGGCGGCCTTGGCGGCGGCCAACCGCGCCGGCAACGCCGCTTCTTCGGCGGCTTTCAACGCGGATCCCTTGACCGTCAACGCCGTCTTTCCCGCCGTTTTACGGGCGGCATCAACTTCGTCGTTCGACTTCTTAAGCGCGGCCGCTTGTTCGTCCGCGCGCGCCTTGGCGGCGGCCGCGGCGGAAGCGGCTTGCGCGGCGACGTCCCGGGCGGCGCCGATTTTTTCCTCAATCGCCCGGACGGCCGCGCCGCGCTCGGGCAACAACTTGTCCCATTGGGCGATTTCGCTCCCGGCATCGTTAACGGTGGTCTGCGCCCTGGCGATTTCAGCGTTCAGCCTGTCCAATTTTTCGGCGGCGTCGGCGGCGGCCTTCTGCGCATTCATCTTGGCAAGTTGCGCGGCCCTGGCGGCGTCTTCCGCCGAGCGCTGGTTCAGCAAAGGATCGCCGGCCGGCGGCGGATTGGCGTTCAAGGCATAGGCCCAGTACCAGCGATCATAGCCGTTGCGTTCGAACTGGACGATCGTGTTGCCGATGGGATCGTGGGCCAGCACCGCCGTGGGCAGGCGCCGGCCCGTGACGGTCTGGACGACGATATCCGCCGCATTGGTCTTCAGCCAGCCGCCGGTGGGCAGGCGCGCGATAACCGTGCGGGAGGTGGCGGTCAACAGGTCGCCGGCGATGCGCAACGGATAGCGCACACGATAGCCGGACAGCCAGGCGGGGGCATGGGGCGGATAGGGCGCGTTTTCCAGCAGGAGCAACTGCTGTTTTTCCGCGGCACTCAAGTCCGCAAAGGGCATCGTAACTTTCCGGGGCGGATTGGTGACGGCCAGCGTGACGATCCCGTCCTGGAAAAAGACGTTGCCGGCCGCAACCGTCCGGCCATCCTGCATGGTCCAGACCGGCTCGGCCGCCGAGGCCGCCGCGGCCAGAACGGCCAGCAGGCCGGACAGCGCGCGGCCGATAATTTTAGAGTCGCTCTGTGACATATTCTTACCCACCCGCATTTATGCCGGCTGAAACCCGTTCGAGCACTTATCGCCCCCAGAACGGGGCGCCTCTTTCATGTAGAGCCGACTTTATGTCGGCTATCTTCGGGACAGAATAGCCGGTATTCCGCCAAAAGCGGATCCGCCTATGGCGGACCAGACTCTGGCGTAAAATCCCCACAAAACCAATTTCATACCCGTCATTCCGGCTCGTATGTGATCCGCAGCTTCCAGGCGGCCGGCGCGTCCCAGGCCGGCGAAGCGAAACGGATGGAGATTTCCGGATCCTCGACCGTGAACAGCCAACCGCAGTTCGGCGCCGCGCCGGTGTGCCATAACTCGAGGTCCTTGGTGACGTTCAACGCCTGTTCGCCGGGGGCAAGCACGCGAACCACCGCGCTGGGCCGCAGGGCGCGGTCCGAAGCCAGTCCGCGCGCGCCGGGCACGGCCCAGGCCGCTTTTGCGGGCGCGGTCATGCGGTGGAGGTGCGACACCCCGGGGCCCCATTCCGCCAGAACCCGCCACAGATAAAAACGCGGCTCGGACCCGCTGCAGGACTGCACCGGCAGGATGAGTTCCGCGAAGGCGATGCGCTGGCCGGACGGCACTTTATTCAGCGCGAACCTGATTAAAAATCCGCGACCGGGAATGAGGTCGATATTGCCGGTGTTATAAACCGCGGGCCACGCTTCGCAAGCCGCCCAGCTCAATCGTGGCGCAACGTCGGAGATGACCGCCATTTGGTCGGCCTCGTTGGCGTCCAGCACGATGGTGCGCGCGGCCGCGGTCAAAACCAACGCCAGATACACGCAAAATTTCGGGAGAATATTTTCGATCATGGCAGTTCCTCCACGGCAACGTAGAGCCGGTCGAATTTACGCGAATAGGCCAGCGCCCGGACGGCGGGACAGGCCACGGCCAATTCTTCGACGGGTTCCGTCAGGCTTCCCGCGGCATCCAGCGGCAGGAAGTGGATTTTGTTCGCCCCGCCGATCGCCAGGCGGTCCGGTTTACCCGGCATCGCCACCGGCGGCGCGGCAAAAGCCGCGCCCGCAACGGTCATGACCTGCGGCAGCATGGTCAGGAATCCATCGACCTGCGCCACCCGGTACACAAAGTTGCCGTTGCGGGCCGCGCCAAAGACCGCGGCGGATTGCGCTCCGGCGCCGACGAAACAATCCGCCGGAACGCCGCGAACCATAAGGCAATTCAGCGCCGCCCGGCGATTTTCCGTGTCCCACGTCACCGGCCCCGCTATGCCGGAAAAAATCGCCGCCCGGGGCGTCGCAACCACGAAACCCAACCCCGAGGGATTCGCGCGCAAGTCCCCGACATCCACGGCAACCGGCTCAACGCGGTCTTCCACGGCAACCGGCAACCCGTTCGTGTCCAGGACCAGATACCCGATCTGGGATCGGCCCGTTTTCGCATCCCGCAAGTTGGGCAGGAACAGCCTTTTTCCTTCGGGGTCCAACGCGATCCGGCCGGTAGTCTGGCCCCACACATAATTACTGCCGCGCGCATAGCTCCGGACGCATTGCAAAACTCCGCCAGTCAGACTATAGACCGCCAGGTGATCGAATTCGCGGAACACGGGACTGTTCGCCGGAACGGCCGCCCCCGGCCCGGCGGCATCCTGCCAGACATAAAGGAGCGGCAAGCGCGGATGCCAGGCCATATCCAGCGGATACGGGGTATAATCCTTAAGCGCGGCGATTTTCGGGAGCCCAACCCGCGCCACTCCGCCGGTAAGAACATTGCCGGCGGGACCGAGCGGAAACACGGCGATGTGGCACTCCCCCGTGCCGCGCACGCCGACCGCCAGGCGCGCGGTGTCATCCTGCGCCGCGGCGCAAACCGCGCCCGGCGCCGCCACCTGTATCACGCGGCTGAAAACGGATTGGGCGCGGCCGGGCAGCCCGCCGTTTAAAAACACGACCAGCATCGTCAGGAGCAGGCATCGCTTTGGAATAATATTTTTCATGTAACCACCCAAGTACTCAGGAGTCAGGAGTCAGAATTCAGAATTCAGAATGGCCTGCGAATACGACTCCAGTAACTGTTTCCGACCGCGGGAACGTCCGCGTCAAACGGTAAACGGCAATCACGAATTGGTGGGCCTTCTGCCAAACCACCAAATCTTCAAATGTCTTCGCTGGAGCTCTCATTCTGACTCCTGACTCCTGAATTCTGACTACCTGAGCGGTAACTTTTTCATCCGCTCGCATCCCTCTTTATGGCGCCGCCAGTTTCTCGTAATAATGTTTCACGGCTTCCTCATATCCGGGCGTCGTCGGCCAGGGCGGCTCATCCAGAATCTGGCCGCGCACCACCTGGGGCTGAACCAGGCTGGGCTGGAAGACGGAGGCCGGACGATTGAACACCACGATGGCGCCTTTTAATTTATCCAGCGTCTCCAACTGCATGCGGAAAACCTCAGGATCCGGATTCTGCCGGAAGCGGTCGAGGTTGGCATTGAGCTGGGCGGCGAGTTCGTCAAGCTGATCGGTGGGCAGATAGAGGTTGTCCAACTGCTTCTTGATGGTCTTGATCCGCTCGATCATTTGCTCCTGGCTGCTGGTCAGGTCGCGCATCATCTCCGCCACCTGCGGATGCAAAGGCTTGCCCTGGCGTTCGACGATCTTTTCCGTGTCCTTGGGCGGCTTCAGGCGTCCGACCATGTCGTCCTTCCATTCCCCCGCGTCTTTCACGCTGAAGGAGGTTTCTTTCGCGTCAACCTCCTTGCCGCCGACACCGGTGGAGGCGTCTTTCTGGACATCGCCGGACTTGGTCTCCTTCAGTTTGCCGGCCTGGTCGGGGACCTCTTCCTGGCCCTCCTGCACTTCGTCGCGCCCGCGGCGGTTGACGGACTCATCGCCGATCACCGTGCCGTGCGCGCGGGCGCCCTGGCGGCCGGAACGGGAGGCCCCGCCGATATTCTGGGTCGGCGGTTTCATGTTGCCGGTGGCGGCGGCGGCGTTAATCGCGTTAAGTCCGCCGGCCTGCTTGCCGATCTCGCCCTTCTCGACGCCTTGCCCGGGCAGGCTGATATTGTAAGTCTCGTATTTCTCCCGCAGGTCGTCGGCTTCCTCCAGCAGGTCGCCGACCAGGTCCTGGAACTTTTCGCTGATGGGATCGATCTTGGCGGCATTGGGCGCGCGATCGGAGAAGTTCGGGTTGCTTACCTGGCCGGAAGGTTTGGCGGCCAGTTTCAGGACGGAAAAATCGGTGTTGGTCGGCCTGGAATTGTAGTTCGAATCCAGCGCCTTCCTGAAAAGACTGTCTAATACGCTGTCCTGGCCGCGGATCTGCTTTTTCTTTTTCAACTCCTCGGCCATCTTCTGCATGCGGATGATTTCGCCAAGATCGGCTTGGGCAGGGTTAAACAACAACGTACTCTGATTGGCGCCGGCCTGGAGTTTGGCGATTTCCTTCTGGGCCTCCACGCTTTCGGCGGCCAGACTTTTCACTTCGGCCATGGCCTGTTGCGCGGCATCGGCCTGCACCTTGAGCAGCCGGGCGTGAATTGCCGCGAGCGCCGCCGCCGCGGCCTGCTGGTTGGCGGCGCTTTCCGCCCATTGCCCGGCTTCGAGGCAATCGGCGGCCTTGCGCATCGCCGGTTTTACCCCGGAACCGGCGGCGTCGAAATCGGCCGCGGCGCCGGTGAAGGCTTGGGCCAGCGCGGGATTCAGCCCGGCGATCCGCCCGCCGATGCCGGCAAACGCGGTTTGGGCCAGTCCGGCCAGTTGCAGGAGTTTAAGCTGGCGGCGATTAGCGCCATTCCGGATCGCAGTGTCCATGGCGGCCGGAGAACCGGCATAGGCGCTCGATTCCCCCGCCATGCGCTGTTGCCGTTCCGCCAGCATCTTGATAAAGGGCGCCATGTTCGCCATTTCCCAATCCTGCCGGAAGATAACATATTGAGCGAGCATTTCGCCCAGACTGCGGACAATGCGCTCCTGGGCCAGGCGCGCATCGGCCAATGTGGACCGTTTTTCCTGCGGCGAATCCCGGCCCGTCACGCTTTCAAAGATACGCACGGCGCGGACCATTTCGGTGTCGGCCAGCATGCCCACGGAGAGGCGTAAATTGCCGGCTTCTTCCACCATGCCGCGCGCGATGGCGGCGGCTTTTTCGCGCAGTTCCGCCTGGCGGCGCGCCTGGTCCTTCATGGCGGCGGCGAGCTCCTCGTTGTTTTTCTTGTCGTCCCAGCGCAGACCGGAATCGGGATCCAGCTTGCGGACCCATTGCCCGTTGCGCGCCACCTCCTCCTCGTGGGACGGGATCAAGGCGCGCAGGCCGGCTTCGGTTTGGAGAATCCGCTCGTAGATGCGCTGGAGAACGGCGCCGGCGCCGCCGATGGTAATGGATAAGGACGGCCCGGTGGTCCATTGCCCTTGCTTGAGCGGATCGTTGTCCCGTCCGCGCGCGGCCAGTTCCACCGTTTCGCCCTCGACGGCGCTCAGCGCCGTGGCGGAAACCGTCGTATTGGTCTGGAACAACAGGGCCTGATCGGCGACCGGCCAGATTCGCAGCGCTTGCCAGGCATTGGTGGCTTCCTCTTTCGCGGGAGTCGCGGCGGACAAGTCGCCGGGCTCCGCGGCGCCCGCGCCGGATGGCGCCGACCCCGCGCGGAAAAACAGCCCCGCTTCAGTCAACCCATAATCGTCCCTGGCAAGCATGGTCACGGGCACTGTGGAATCGGCCGGCATTTCGGTCTGGTCATCGATGCCGGTCAGTTGCAGGTCGGGCGGCAGATCGCCCATCGCTCTTAGATCGTATTTGCGGCTGCGGCCGGTCGGCTGGCCCGACGCGACCATCTCCAACTGGTATCCGACCGCATCCTGGAACACAAGCGCGCCGGAAAATTCGGTCGGACTGATCCTGGCCAGCGGGATCTTTCGCAAATTGGCGGAGGGATTCGCCGCATTCGTCCCGGCCGCCGCGTTCGGCAGAACCTCCACCAGCATGGCCGCGGCCTCAAGGGGTTGGCTGAATGTGAAGCGCAGTTCCGCCTGCGTGCCCACCAAAGCCTCCAGGTCGCCGGCGGCGCTTTCCTGTTTGCGCTCGGGTTGGCGGGTATAGGCCGGATAGCGCAAGACGGCTTCCAGCCGTTTCAACTCGCAGGCCACCGGGATCTCGATGGTGTAGAAAGGCGACACATAATCCCCGCCGTGCACGGCATAGGCGAACGACTGGGCCACGGCCTTGAAGGTATAGGCCACGCGCTTGGCGCCGGCGGGCACGGGGATTTCCTCCGAACTGCGCCGATCGTTCAGTTGCCGGAAGATCGCCAGCGTCGCGGGAACGCGGCCTTCGATCCGCACCTGGATGGTCACATCTTCGCCCTGTTTGATCCGGATATCGCCGGGCTCCACCGTCAGGAGCGTCCGATAGACGGGCGCCACACGGGCAAACGGCAGAAAAATCCTGGTGGCGGCATTGGCGAACCGTTCGCGCTGGAAGGCCCAGAACACAACCCCCACCAACACCAGGAACAACGCCGTCCCGGTATAAATCAGCGCCGGGAAACTGCGCGCCGCCTGCTCAAGGCGGATGCGCTGAAGATGGCGGTAGTTTTCGTCGATGGCCGCCTGGCTGAGCGGCTGACTGCCGGCATCCCGCGCGAGTTGGATCAAATTGATCAAGCGGTTTTCCATCGGAACGGCCGTGCGCCGTTCGATGGCCAGGGCCACCTGGTCGTCGCTAAAACGCGCCCGGCGCCATTGGCGAAAGCAATGCGCCAGGAACCCGGCCAGGACGAGGAAGAAAAACGCGATGGCCAGAACCCGCCCGACGACGGGCAGATGCAAAATGTTATCCAGCAGGAAAACGAGCCAGAGATACGCCAGGGGGGCGGCGATCAACCAGGCCACGGTTTGAAGCAGGATCAGCCGCTGCCAGCGGCGATTGCTGCGGCGCACCACTTGCCGCAATTCTTCCGCCGCCTTGGAGGCGGGATAGCCGGGCGGCGCCGCCGCGGTTTCCGCGGTGGATCTGGATTTATTTTCGTTCACGGCAATATGTCCGATCACGCCTGTTCGCGAGTTGTTGTTAAATCAGAAATCAAAAATCAGCAATCAGAAATGCTACAGATACCATAATGCCGCGCCCAACGCCATCCCGCCGGATCACACGAATCCACGCAGGAGCCGCAGGAGCCAATCCAAACCCAGCACCGCGATCAACGCCAGAAGCAGTTCGTAGCCGGCCCAGAAATCGAGCGCGCGGGCCTGCCGCACCATGACTTTATCCTTGCCGGCGTCGGGCGGCCAGGAGGCGGGATCGTCCGGCGCGATCAGCCGGCCGCCGGTCGCGGCGGCAAGCCGTTCCAGGTTGGCCATATTCAGCGCCCCGGGCGCGGCCTCCGGCTCCGGCGCCTGAACGTCAATGATGCTTTCGGCATCCGCGGCGACGCGGCCTTCCAGCAGGACCGCCGCATCGATATGATATTGCCCGGCGGCGGACGCCTGAAATTCCGATTGGTATTGGCCGCCGCGCGCCGGATGCGGAACCAGGGCCAGCGGAATTTTGCGGCCGTCGGGAATGGTGACATTGGCTTCCAGGCCCGGCCGCTCCAGCGGGCGGTCCGATCGAATCTCGAAATTCAGGGTCACAGCCTGCCCGGCGATGTAGCTGCTGCGGTCGGTTTGCATCCAAAGGGTCACGTTGCCGGCGGCCAGCCGGCTGGGCTGCAAGGCGCGCAGGGTCTGCTGCCAGAAAATATTATAAGGCGTATTGCCGTCGGCATCCGGCGCGGGAATCATCTGCCACTTCCAGAAACTGTCGGTCCCCAGGAACAGCACGCGTCCGCGCCCGACGGTATGCTCCGCCGCCACGATCAAAGGGCCATATTCGTTGGCCTGGTTCGCCGCTTCGAGCAGGATGGTGGCCGCCGGCTTTTTTCGCAACGGCGCGTAGATTTGATCCAGCGGCGGCAGGTCAAGCCGGCGTTTGCGGCCGGCGTCGCCGCCATAGAAAAAGAGCGGCGAAGCGGCGCCCTCCGGGCTGATCCGAACGGCCACGGGGCCGCGGATCGGCTTGGACGAATCGGGCGCGAGTTCCACGGGCAAGAGAGCATCGAGTTCGCCAACCCGCCGCAAGCGGTTGAGGTTGGGACCGGCGACGACGATCAGCGATTTGCCCTCCTCCACAACCAGGTCGTAGAGCGCGGGCGCCAACGCCTTGGGCCAGCGGGCCGGATCGACATCGCCCACCAGAAACGTGTCGAACCACGAGAGTTCCGCGCGGGTCTGCGGAAAACCGCCGAGGCTGACCCGCCGGTCCGGTTCGCCGAATTGCATATAGATGCCGGGTCCGCGCGCCAGGAATCCGGTGAACGTGAAACTCGGATCGTTCTCGAAAACACGGCGCAGGAATTTGAACTCCCAACGCCAGGTGTCCTCCAACATGAGCACCTCGTTTTTACGGCTTTCCACCTTGACACTGACTTCGCAGGGCGGCGCGGAGGTCGCCGCCGCCGTGGCGCGCGCCGCCACGCGCAGGTCATAGCGCTTGATTCCCACGCTGACCGGGCGGTACGCCAGGCTGATCCGGCGTTCGCTCTCGGAGGGCGCAAATTCGAAATCGCGCCGCAGGATATCCTTGCCCCCTTCGGCCAGCGTCAGGCGCAACGGGATTCTGGCCGCGTTCCGATGCCGCACGGTGACAAGAAAACGCGACTCCGACCCCAGCAGCACGCGGCGCGGGCTTTGAACGCCGACGATGCTGACCGCCGGCGCCGAATGCGCCGCCTCCTCGACCGGAGGCGCAAGCACATCCAGGGTCAAACCCAGGCGGCGGGCCTGCGCCGCGGCATCCTGGTCGCTCCGGTCACGGCCGTCGCTGACAAGCAACACCCGGCCGGCCTGGAGCCCGGCGCCCGATTCGAGCGTCTTGTTCTGGCGATAGAAATTCAAGGCCGTGGCGAGACTTTCGGCGTAACAGGTGTCTTCCCCATCGGCCTTCAGGCCGGACACATCGCGGCTCGCCAGCGGACGGGCCGCGCGATCGAAGGCGAACCAATAGACATTGAAACGCTTGAGGAAATCGCCGGCAAAACGGCCGGACTGCAAGCGCGCCAGCATCTGGTCCAAGCGCGACGCCCCGGCCGCCGCGCCGGGCAGACCCATGCTGCGCGAGGTATCGACCAGCACCAAGAGGTCCGGCGCCTGGGCGAGCGCGCGCACATAGGTTACACCCGGCCGCAGCAGGCAGAGCAGGAACAACACGATCGCCAGCAAGCGCAACGAACCCAGGAACGCAACCCAGGAACGCGGAACGTTTTTTTCGCAGAACAGCACCCGCAGGCAATGGAACAGGAGTGCGATCGCGGCCGCCCCGGCCAGCACAACCAGCCAAACCGGAAAAATCGGATTTAAGGTCAGCGTCATGATTTGTCCAAATTATTCCTTCCGCCCGCCGAAGAATCCCTCCTGCGCCACCACGGAGCTTGACACCACGCGCGGATGCGCTTTTGGGCAATATTCATGGGTCAGCCACATCTCCGCCAGAAACACGAACAAGGCCAGCAACATCAGCAGCAGTTCCAAGGAAAAGCGTTTTTCCGTCACCGGACTGCGCCGGAGGCCGGGATCGGGCGCCGTCATCTCGAACTCGGCCGATTTCCACCAGCGTTGCAGGATGCCCTTGTCGGCCGGGAGCATGGGGCTATCGCGCCGGCCGGTCTGGACAATAAAGGGCAGGCGCTCCATCCCGGAAGCGGTCGTATAGGCAACCTGATAGACACCGGCCTCCCGTAGCGCGGCCAACTGCATGACGGCGCGGCCGGCGACCGCGCGGATTTCGGGCCGCAGGCTCTGCCCGCCGGGCGTCGTGACGGTCACCGCCCCGTTGGTGAGCGCATTATGCAACGGCAGGTTCACGGCTTCGCCGACCGCGAACATGCCGCGCCATAATCCGCCGGCGAGATATTGAAGCACGCGGTCCATCAAGGGCACAAAACACTTGCGGCGCGGCAAATCGCTCCAGGCATCGCCGGCGGTCGTATTGAAGAGCAGGACCTTGCCGGCGCCGGCGCCGCTCTCCACGATCGCCGGGGCCTGGCCCTGGATGGCGGCGATGACACGGACATCGTTGCGGCCCTCCACCGGCGCCAGGAGATGATAGGCGCGGAAACGAACCTGCGGCAAATCGCTGAAAGTCGGATCGTAGAGCGGCGCCAGCAGGGGATGATCCCATTGCACGTCGCCAAAAACAGCGAAGTCGCCGCGGCTTTTTTGCAGGTCCACCAGTTTCCCGATCCGCATGGCCAACAGACTGGTCGAAGCCCGGATGGGATTGAATAATTTCGACCCGTAAAAATCGCTCCGGATCGAAGGCCCCAGGAAAATTACCAGCCCGGCGCCGGCCTTGACGCGATTTTCCAGTTGCGCCAGGCAGTCGTCGGAGAGCGCGGGCACGTCCGCCATCATAATCACGTCGGCCTCGGAAATATCCCCGGGCTTGACGGCGGTATCCGAGCGGCGGACGAACTTGAGGGCGCCCGGATCGGCATAGGCCAGCGCCTCGAGGGCCGTGCGCAGGTGAAAGCCCGGTTGCAGTTCGGGAATCTGGGTGGCCTCGTTTTCGATCACGAGGATGCGGGTGTATCCGCGCCAGTCGAGGTTCACCCAATAGCGGTCATCGGACTCCAGCGCATCGCGCGGTTCCAGACTGAGAAGCGCAACCTGGCCCTTGAGATTCAAGGCTGCCGGCAATTCGAATTCCACCTGCTGGGGCGCGCCCGCTTTCAGCGTGACTTTGCGGGTCAATTCCGGCATCCCGGCGATGTGCGCCAGGCGCAGAGTGCGGACCTGCCCGTTATCGCCGACGGCCGCAAGCTGGACACGAAGCGAGCGCCGCGAAGGGGTGTCCGACTTGATAAACTCGGCCGCGGCAATCCAGGCGTTACGCGGATGGTCCGTCCCGACATTCAAGACATGCACGCGCACGGGGGCGGCCACTTCCCCCAGGAAACGGGCGATGCCGCTCTGGGCCCAACTCCAGGCCAGGTTGTCGGTGATGAAAAACAACTCCACCACCGTCCCCGCCCGGCGCGGCGCCAACAGCGCAGGGATGAATTGGAGTACCCCGGTGAGATCGCTTTCGCCGGCGCCGGCGCGCGCCGCGCGCAGGCGGCCGAGATAGCCGGCGGGGTCGCTCCGCAGCGGCCCGATCGGCCCGGCATTGCCGCCGGCCAACAGCACCGTACTGCGGTCCCCGGCCAGGCCGCTGAGCAGCAGTTTTTCGGCGAGCGCCCGGGCGGTGTCGAACGGAACGGTGCCGTCGGGATTCTCGTATTGCATACTGCGCCCGGTGTCGAGAATGATAAAACGCTCCGCCTTGCCCTGGCCGCGGCCGGCGGAAAAAACCGGCCGGCCCAGGGCCATCACCAGCAGGACGATCAAGGCCGCGCGCAGCAGGAAGAGCGCGATTTGATGCCAGCGGAGGCGCCGGGAGAGGCGATGCTGGCTGGCCCTCAGCCAGCGCAGACTGCTGAAGGGCACCACCCGGACCTTGCGCGGCTTGAAGAGGTGCAGCAGGATCGGCACGATCAAAAGCGCCAATCCGAACAATGCAGTTGGAACAAGAAAAACGAACATAACTGTCATCCTCGCAATGCGGCGCGGCGGCGCAAATAGGCGCCCAGCGCCAGGTCGTAAGGCTGGCGCGTATCGATCGGCTCATAATCGATGCCGGCCTCGCTCAACCCGCCCCGATAAAACTCGGCCAGTTCCCGGACTTTTTCAAGATAGCTCGCGCGGATCGAGGCCGGATCCACTTCCAGCTCCTCGCCGGTTTCAAGGTCGCGGAAAAGCGCCGCGCCCTCGAACCCGAATTCGAGTTCGGCGGCATCGTGGACATGAAACACCACCACGTCATGTTGATGGGTCCCGACCAGGCGGATGGCCTTCAAGGTTTCGGCGGGGTCGTCGATCAAGTCGCTTATAATCACCACCAGACTGCGCCGCTTGAGGCGCTGGATCAGCGTCTGCAGACTGCCGGCCACGTTGGATGGGCCCGCCGGCGGATGCCGGATCATGGCGCGCATGATCTGGTGCAGGTGCAGACTGCGGCAGCGCGGCGGCACAATCAGGTCCGGCTGGGACGAAAAGAGCGCCAAGCCCACGGCATCCTGCTGTTTCAGCATCAGGTAGGCAAGGCAGGTGGACAGGAAACAGGCGTAATCCCACTTGGTCAGGCCGCGCGTGCCGAAGGCCATCGACGCGGAGCGATCGAGCAGGATGAAGCAGCGCACGTTCGTTTCCTCCTCGCTGCGCTTGATGTAATAATGGTCGGTGCGCGCAAAGAGCATCCAATCGATGAATTTTATATCGTCCCCCGGCACGTATTCGCGGTGGTCGGCGAACTCGACGGAAAAACCGTGGAAAGGACTGCGGTGCAGGCCGCTGATGAAGCCCTTCACCACGCGGCGGGCCAGCAGCAGGGAGGACTGGCCGAACCGCATGATCACGGCCGGATCGAGATAGCGTTGCGGATTGGCGTCGCGCAGCACGTCGGTGGTGACCTGCAGGTCGCCCCGCGCCGCCAGACGCCGCTTGGCGGAATCCCACCAATGCCCCAGCGGCAGGCGTCTTGCGACCGCGCGGCGCGCCGCAACCCAGGCCGCCGCGCCGGTATCCCGCGTTGGATTCGCAACTGATTTCATGGGTTACGATTGGGCGCGTTCCGGGACCGCGGCCAGCACCTTCTTCACGATCGCATCGGAGGTTATGCCCTCCGCTTCCGCCATAAAACTCGGCAAAATACGGTGGCGCATAACCGGCAGGGCCAGGCAACGCACGTCGTCGCAGGAGACGTTGATCCGGCCGGCCAGCGCCGCCCGGCACTTGGCGCAGAGGATCAGCGCCTGGCTGGCGCGCGGCCCGGCGCCCCAGGCCACCTGTTTCTTGACGAAATCGGGCGCCTTGGGATCGGTGGGCCGCGTGGCCCGCGCCAGGTCCACGGCATAACCGGTGACATGCCGCGAGACGGGCAGGCTGCGAACCAATTTCTGGTAGGCCATCAGGGCATCGCGGGAGCAGACCGCCTTGACGGTCTGAACCAGATTGGCGGTGGTGCGCTCCACAATCTCTTCCTCTTCCCCGATCGCCGGGTAACCGATGAAGGTGTTGAACAGGAAACGGTCTTTCTGGGCCTCCGGCAGGGGATAGGTGCCTTCCTGGTCGATGGGATTCTGCGTGGCCAGGACGAAGAACGGCGGGTCGAGCGCATAGGTTTTATTGCCCGCCGACACCTCTTTCTCCTGCATGGCCTGGAGCAGGGCCGACTGGGTCTTGGGCGGCGTGCGGTTGATTTCGTCGGCCAGCAGGACGTTGGTGAAGATCGGGCCGGAGAGAAAAACCGTTACGCGCTTGCCGGTGGCGTGGTCTTCCTCGATCACGTTGGTGCCCGTGATGTCGGACGGCATCAGGTCCGGCGTGAACTGGACGCGCTTGAACTGGAGCGAGAGCATCTGCGCCAGGGTGTTGATCATGAGGGTCTTGGCCAGGCCGGGCACACCCTCAAGCAGGTTGTGTCCGCCCGCAAACACCGTGATCAACAATTCCTCGCGCACGTCGCGCTGGCCCACGATGACCTTGTCGAACTCTTCCATCATCGCCCGGTTGCAGGCATGCAGTTGAGCGATCTGTTGCTCGATATTTTCGTTCATTGATTTTTTTCCCTTTAATTAACCGGCGGCAAGTTTAACCCGCCGCGCCGTGTCCTCTGCGAACATCGATTCATTTGACGGATGCAATTTAACAGAACGGGCGCCGGGAGTATAGACCGGATTGCGCCGTTTTCTTAATCCACGCGCGCGGCGCAGACCTGCGGACGGCCAAGGCGCTCGGCTCGGCTCGGTTGCAGACAGCAGGCCGCTCGGTGTAGGGGCCGCGCGCCAGGCGCTATGAACATGTCGCCGCACTTGCCGGCGGCGGGTTGGTCCGGCGGGCGGGCAGGCCGAATTCGTTCAGCTTGCGGTGCAGGGTGCGGCGGCTGATGCCCAATTGGCGGGCCGCCCTGGTGCGGTTGCCGCCGGCGGTTTCCAGGGCGGCGACAATCATCTGCCGGTTCGCGTCGCGGAGCGAGGCGTTGGTTTTGATATCGACGCCGGGCGCGCCCGGCGTCTGCTCGCGGATAATGCCGGGCAAATCGTGCACGCTGAGCTTGACGCCGCGCGCCATCACAATCATGCGCTCGATCGCGTTGCGCAGTTCGCGGACATTGCCCGGCCAGGCATAGGCCATGAGCGCGTTGAGCGCCTCGGCGGTGATGTCGTCGATCGGCTTGTTGTTTTCGCGCGCGAACTCGCCCATGAAACGCCGCGCCAGGAGCGGAATATCGTTGACCCGCTCCCTCAGCGGCGGCGCCGTAATGGTCACCACGTTGAGCCGGAAAAAAAGGTCCTGGCGGAATTTGCCGGCCTGGGCCAGTTGGCGCAGGTCGCGGTTGGTCGCCGTGATGAGGCGGATATCCGCATCGAGGGTTTCCTGGCCGCCGACGCGCTCGAACTTGCGCTCCTCGAGCACGCGCAGCAGTTTGACCTGGGTGGCGGGCTCGATTTCGGATATTTCGTCGAGGAACAGGGTGCCGCCCTCGGCCAGTTCGAAACGGCCGCGCCGGCGTTCCACCGCGCCGGTAAACGCGCCTTTTTCGTGCCCGAACAATTCGCTTTCGAGCAAGGTGGGCGGCAGGGCCGCGCAATGCACCGCGATGAAAGGCCCGCGGGCGCGCGGGCTGAGGCCGTGGATGGCGTTGGCCACCAGTTCCTTGCCGGTTCCGCTTTCGCCCTGGATCAACACCGTGGCGCGCGAGGGCGCCACCTGGCGGATGACCTTGTAAAGCTCCTCCATGACCGGCGTCCGGCCGATGATGGCTTCCAACCCGAACTTGCCCTCCAATTGCGTGCGCAAACTTTTGTTTTCCGATTCCAACTGGCGCGAGCGCAGGGCGCGCTGCAAGACCAGTTCCAGTTGGTCCAGATTGACGGGCTTGGTCATGAAATCGTAGGCGCCGGCTTTCATGGCCTCGACAGCGGACTCGATACTGCCATAAGCCGTCAGCAGAATGCAGATGGGCTGGGAATCGCGCGCCAGGGCCCGCTTGATGAGCGTCAACCCATCCATGCCCGGCAGGCGTAAATCGCTCAGAATTATATCCGCGGGGGTTTCGTCCAACATCTGCAAGGCGCGCTCGCCGCTGTCCGTCAGCAGGATATGGTAATTCCGGCGCAAGGCGCGGTCCAAACCTTCGCGCGTGTTTTTCTCGTCTTCGACGATCAGGATGGTCGGGCGGCGGATCATATTCATTGAGTGATTGAGTGATTGAGTGATTGAGTGATTTTCCGATGCGAGCGGCACGCGCGCGGCTTGCGCGGCGCCTTCAACAACCGAATGCGCCGCTCGTCCAGCGGCAGAAAAAGAGTGAAGGTCATGCCGCTGCCCGGCTGGCTGTGCACCTCGATCTTGCCGCCATGTTCCTGCATGATCCGCTGAACGATGATCAGGCCCAGGCCGGTGCCCCGCGGTTTATCGGACCGGAACGGCTCGAACAGGCGGCTGAGGTCGTCGGCCGACACCCCCTTGCCGGTATCCTTGAAGGAAAGCCCAAGATAACGGTCGTTGCCGAACAAAGTAATGGTCAGGAGTCCGCCCTGAGTCATGGCCTGCAAGGCGTTTTTGATCACGTTGAAAAACACCTGTTTGATCTGGTTGCGGTCCACCGAAATTTTCGGCGCGGGATCCGGACACTTGACCTCCACCAGGACGTCGCGGTTCTCGATTTCGGGGCGCATGAAAGTCAAGGTTTCCTGAAGGATATCTTCGATCCGGCAAACCTCCCGGTGGGGCGCGCTTGGCCGAATGGCGCGCAAAAACTGGGTGACGATCAGGTTGAGCCGCTCCACTTCCTTGCGGGCCACGCCGACCAGATCCCGGCAGGCATCGCCGGTTTCGTTCGGCAGGGTTTGAAGCTCACGCTCCAGGAGCTGCAAATGGATGTGGAGCGAATTGAGGGGATTGCCGATCTCATGGGCCACCCCCGCGGCCAGCACCGTGAGCGCATGCATGCGCTCGGAGCTGAGCACCCGCATTTCCTTTTCGCGCGCGCCCGTGATGTCGCGCAGGATCACCACGGCGCCGCGGCTCCGGTCGGCCGCCAGGGCGATGGGCATGACATAAAAATTCAGGATCTTGTGGACGGGATGCGTGATTTCGATTTCACGGCTGATCAATTCCGACCAGGCTTTTTCATCCAGGCTCAGGATGCGATCCCATTCGATGTCCTTGAGAATATGCGCGATGGGTTGCCGGACGGCGGATTGCAGGGAAAACCCAAGCAGGTTCGCAGCGGCGCTATTGGCGTAATTGATGAACCCCTGGCCGTCCAGCACGATCACGCCTTCATGCAAGGCGTTAAAAACAGCCTCCAGCAACCCTTTTTCCTGCGTTAATCGCAAGAACTGGGTTTGCAGGCTCTCGGGGTCCAGTTTCGCCAACCGCTCGATCAGCTTGTCTAAAAATCCTGATTTCATGGTAATCACCACAATTGCGTGATATTTTGTCACAGAGCATAGCGACAAAATTACCCACAATCAAGACAATAACAGACAGAAAAAGAAACATTGAATGGAATCACCAAATCTGCGATCATTCCCCGCATGGCGAACGATCCAATACAAGCATACATGCGCCTTCAAAAAATCTTTGCGCACGACGTGCGTGGCGATGACAACCGGGAACTATTGACGGAGTGCGTCCGCGCTTCGCTCAGGCAACTGCGTAATTTTAAGAGGATTGAACTAAAATCCCACGTCCCAAACAAGGCCTACTTCGCCTTTGCCGGGGAGAAAAAAATTTCACGCGCCGTCAACGCCGCGCTTTTTGTCTCTGATCAAAAAGAATGGGATAAATTCTGTAATGCGCTGGCAAATAACAAATTGGAGGGCTTGTCGCCGGAATCGATCACAAAAACGATCTACTCTGCTACAATAAGTTTCTGTTGTTTTGTCGATTTAATCAAGGATGGAGATCAGAAAACTCCTGGCACATTTTTCGAATACATTATCGGCCATCTTTTCGCATGGCGTCTTGGAGTGAACCCCACAAACAGACTGCCGGTGTTGAATCTGGACATGGATACGACCTTGCCAACGGATTTTGTTTTCAACCTTGGCAAAGACAAACCAAAATTTCATCTGCCAATCAAAACATCCACCCGCGAACGGGTCATCCAAGTCTGGGCACATCAGCGCGTACTTGATGGCGTTTACGGAACAGGAAGGTTTCTCGGCACTCCGGTGATACTCGCCGAAACAAAGACCGACCAGAGAAAGAAGGAGGTTATCGAGATTTGCCTGCCCGACCAGTGGCGGATTTATCAGATGCACATCGCCCAACTAAAGCGGATTTACTACCTCGACGTTCCCGTGAGCTACGATAAATTAAACGCCGTTTTTCCTCCGCTATACGTAAAACCATTTGGTCAGTTCTTTTTTGAACTCGATAGTTTAACGGCCTGATTTTGTGGAAAACCAAAAAATAGGAATGGTTTTTACGGGCATGAACCTGCCTGATGATCCGGCTTACGCCGGGATGGTTATTACGAAGAACGACGAATAAGTCGTCAATCACAAATCCCATGCCTGCCAACTCATTGATGATTTCAACATGAGTCAGACGCTGCCGGTTGGCGCAGACTTCGTCTTGACATTTCACGATCAGCACACCGTCCGGTTTTAAGACACGACCAGCCTCTCTTGCCCCCTCAAAATACAAATCCAAAACCGCTTCATGGTATTTTTTCGTCGAATGGTTCGTGCCGTTATTGTAATAGTATTGTTCGTAATTTTGATGATTCTGGTGCGCTGTTCCACCCGGCGTGTGCATGTACGGCGGATCGAAAACGACGCAGTCCAACATGCCGTCACCATACGGCAGTTTTCTGCAATCCACGCCCGTTGTTAAATCGGATTTTCGCAGGTCGTAATCGCCGGACGGGATCCGTTTCCAGAAGACACCCTTCCCAAAAGTTACGTCGGCAACAAGACTGCCCTTCGGCACATGTAACGCCAATACATTTGGAAAGATCTCGTCGTTGGTCCCCTGACTGGCGGAAAAGACAAGTTTATTTGTTGCAATTCCGTTCGCAACTCTTTCCGTCTTTTTTCCCTTAACAACCACGGATGGCTGACTGATCATTTCCGCGCCCCTTATCTTGCTTTAATCCATTATGACCGACATGCTCATCCAAAACCCGTAAAATTAAATCATGAAGCGTGATTCCCTCATCAATCGCGGCATGTTTCAGCCGACGATGCAGGGTTTCATCAAGTTCAACAGGAAACACCTTTTTCGCACTCATGTAAGTTAAGTTACCTTGCTAACTGAAATTAGTCAAGCAATAAATATCGCGCGCATTATATTTAGGCTTGTTTGGTCATGGAAGAATGAACTACTTTCCTAACCGTTGAACCGCTGAACCCGCATACGGAGGATACTCATCATGTCGAACATCGGCGCTGAAAAACGATCCCCGCTCCCGCCAACCGGGACGCGTACCGATGCGGAGGGTTATTTATTCGAAGTGGCTTGGGAAGTATGCCGGCAGTTGGGCGGCATCTATACGGTAATCCGGTCCAAGATCCCCGGCATGATCGAACGTTGGGGCGAACGCTATTGTCTGATTGGGCCTTATAATCCGGCCACGGCGTCCATCGAATTCGACGAGGCCGAAGCGCCGGAATTTTTGCGCCCGGCGCTCCAAGCCTTGCGCGCCATGGGTTACCAGGCGCATTTCGGACACTGGCTGGTCACGGGACGGCCCCAGGTGATTTTGCTGGATTTCCACAGCGCCATGCCCCGGCTGATCGAATTCAAGTATTTTTTCTGGGAGCATCACAAGATCAGCACGCCCAAGGATGACCACGAGATTAATGAAGTCCTGGCCTTCGGCTTGATGGTGTGCGAATTTTTCCGGGCGCTGACCAACCAACCGCCGCCGCGCCCCGCGCCTGTGACGGCCCA
Organism: Kiritimatiellia bacterium; assembly: GCA_041653875.1. Taxonomy (GTDB): domain Bacteria; phylum Verrucomicrobiota; class Kiritimatiellia; order JAAZAB01; family JAAZAB01; genus VSJD01. The sequence continues at coordinate 30,316 of JBAZEM010000013.1, read as the reverse complement.
TTTTCACGAATGGATGGGCGGCGCCGCCATCCCGGAAATGCGGCGCGACAACCTGCCGGTGGGAATTGTCTTCACGACCCACGCGACACTGCTGGGGCGCTATCTGGCCATGAGCGATCCCTGGTTTTACGACCACCTCCCGTTCGTCAACTGGCAAAACGATGCGCGGCGGTTCAACATCGAAACGCGCGTCCAAATCGAGCGCGCCGCCGCGCACGGCGCCCATGTTTTTACGACCGTCAGCAACGTGACGGCGCTGGAATGCAAACACCTGCTCAGCCGGGAGGTGGATGCGGTCCTGCCGAACGGGCTCAATATCGAGCGGTTTATCGCGCGCCATGAGTCGGAAAACCTGCACAAGGTGTACAAGGAAAAGATTCACCAATTCGTGACCGGCCACTTTTTCCCCAGCTACAGTTTCAACCTGGATCGCACCCTGTATTTCTTCACGTCCGGCCGCTATGAATATCGCAACAAAGGCTTCGATTTGACGCTCGAAGCCCTGGCGCGCCTCAACTACAAGCTGAAGCAGGCGGGCACGGACCTCACGGTGGTGATGTTTCTCGTTTCGCGCAAGCCCTTCCGATCCATGCTTGCGGATGTGCTGAACAACAAGGCCATGACCGAGGAACTGCACCAGACCTGCATGGCCATCAAGAATCAGATGGGCGAGCGCCTGTTCGAGGCCGCCGCCCGGGGTCAAATGCCGGATTTGAACGCGCTGATGGACGATTACTGGCGCCTGCGTCTGCGGCGCACCATGCAATCCCTGCGCACCGCGCGCCTGCCCATGATCGTCACCCACGACCTGCTGGACCAGGAACACGACGAGGTCTTGAATCAACTGCGCCGTTCCAACCTGGTGAACAAGCCCGACGATCCCGTCAAAGTCGTGTATCATCCCGATTTCATCACCACCACGAATCCGCTCTTCAGCCTGGATTACGATCAGTTTGTGCGCGGTTGCCACCTGGGTCTGTTCCCGAGTTATTACGAGCCCTGGGGCTACACGCCGGTGGAATGCCTGGCGCGCGGCATTCCGGCGGTGGCCTCGGACTTGTCCGGGTTCGGCAACTACATCCTGGCGCATACCCCGGATTGTGAAAAAAAGGGATTGTTCGTCGTCAAACGCAAAAACACCGCCGACACCGACGCCGCCGGCGAATTGGCCGACTATTTGTTCAAATTCGCGCGGCTGGAACTGCGCGACCGCATTACACTGCGGTTCCGCGCCCAGGAACTGGCCGAGCAGTTCGACTGGAAAAAACTGATCCAGCACTACGACGAGGCGCACGCCGCCGCCGCCCGGCAGATGCGTCCGTAAAGGTTTAAAGCGCCAATACGATCTGTAGCCGCGCCGGTGACGGCGTGGCTCTTGTCGCCGCCCGAATCCAGCCGCGACTCCAGACTTGCCACCCGGCCGAGGCGCGTGCTAATATTATTTCCATGTTGAAAGACACCCAAAACCAGTCTGACGACCGGCGGATTCCCATCTGGAAAGCCGGCATCAAGAACCTGCGCTATCCTGTGGACGTCCTGGACCGCGAGAACAAGGTACAGCATACCGTCGCACAGGTCAGCCTGTTCGTGGATTTGCCCCATCATTTCAAGGGCACCCACATGTCGCGCTTCGTGGAAATCCTCAACGAACAGCGCGGCAAAATTTCCCTGCGCAATATCGGCGCCATCCTCAAGACAATGATCGACCGGTTCGACTGCACCACGGCGCACCTGGAAATCCGCTTCCCCTATTTCGTGGAAAAAACCGCGCCAGTCTCGCAGACCCGCTCCTTGATGGATTACCAGTGCGCTTTCATAGCCTCGTTCGACCGGAAGCACGAATCGCGCGCTTCCTCGACGGCGCTTGGGGCAGGCCAGGATTTGATCGTGGAAGTCGTGGTTCCCGTGTCCACGCTCTGCCCCTGCTCCAAGGAAATCAGCGACCAGGGCGCGCACAACCAGCGCTCCTGGGTCACCCTGCGCGTGCGCAGTCAGGAGCTGGTCTGGATTGAGGAACTGATCGCCATTGCCGAGTCCGAAGCCAGCTCGGGACTGTATTCCCTGCTCAAGCGCGAGGACGAAAAATATGTCACCGAACAAGCCTATGCCCGGCCGCGCTTCGCCGAGGATATGGCCCGGGCGGTCGCGCACAAACTCCGGCAGGATAAGCGCATCGTCTGGTTCCAGGTGGAAAGCGAAAACATGGAAAGCATCCATAACCATAACGCCTACGCCATGGTCGTCAGCGCGCCGTAGTCGCCCAAACCAGGAGGATCAAGGGGTGGAAACGCAACTATTCAGCGAACGCGTGCAGATCGAACGCAAGCAATTCCTTTTCGATTTCAAGGAAAACGCCAACGGCCGTTTTCTGAAGATTACGGAAGAAGTCGGCGGCCACCGGGATGCCGTCATTATTCCCGCCTCGGGCCTGCCGTTGTTCCGGGAGACGATCGAGCGCGTCATGGCCGCCAATGCGTGAAGGCGAGGCAAGTATGGGAGTGTGGGAGTATGGGCGTAAAGATTCTTCTCCCTACTCCCATACACCCCTACTCCCACACTCCCATACTTGGTTGCGGGCATAGCCCGCATTGGGGCGGAACATCAGGAGCGTTTCAGCCAGGCTTCCATCATGGGCAGGCCAACCGCGCCATGCCATTCGTGGCCGCCGGAAAACGCGTCGAGCACGGCGCGCTCGGGCGCGCCGGCCACTTCATAACAGCGTTTGATCCGCCGAAATTCCCGCTTGGCCACGTCCGGCAGGAACCCGAAATCGGCCGCGCCGGTCTCGAAACACACCGGCCGCGGCGCAATCAGGCACCCGACATCGGCCAGGTCGCCCCAATGCAGGATCCCGTGCGGCAACTGGCTGCCGCAGGTCGTTTCGATCCGAAATGCGTACGACCGGTAAGAAGTCAGCGTGCCGCTGATCGTCGCTGTCCGAATCCGCCGGTCGGTGGCGGTCAGGAAAAGCGTCATCATGCCGCCGGTCGATAACCCGCAGGCGCCGATCCGGGCCGGGTTGACTTCCGGGCGGGCCTGCAACACGTCGAGCGCGACGGAAAGATCGTGCAGTTGCAGGCGCATGAACGTGTAGCCGAGAAGGTTGGCTTTCAGGTTCTGCACGTTGCAGAGGTCCCGCCTGAAAAAGGCCGCCTCGGGATCGCCCCGCTCGCGGATGATGCGGCCGAGCTGGTCCTCGTCGACCGCCCGCTGGCCGAACCCGCGCAGTTCGGGCGCGAACGCCACCATGCCGCGGCGCGCCACGCTGAGCGCGTAATTGTGGTGGGGATTGCCGCCGGTCCGCTCCTCGGGGGAAAGCCCAACCAGATCGACCCCGCCATAACCGTGGCCGTGAATGGTCAGCACCGCCGGCGCCCTGGCGCCGGAACGGGCAACCGATTTCGGGACCAGCAAATAACCTGGCGCCCACATCCGCGCCGTGGTGCGATAGACCAGCTTGTAGCGCCAATGATCGCCGCCATCGGCTTTCTCAACGACCCGCGGCGCGGGCGCAACCCTGGGCAAACCGGGGCCGAGGGCGCGGTTGACCTGCGCGAGAAATTTCCGGCGCCAAACGCGCCACTGGCCTGGGGTCCGGGCGGAAAATTGCAGGGCGGGTTTATGGCTGTCGGCGAGTTCGATCAACTCGCGGGCGGTCGAAAAGTTCACACCCAGACGCTTCATTTGCGCCTGGGCATCGTTATTGTAACCGGTCGGATCTTTTTTCATGCGCGGTCTTCCTTATGGGGGTTTTCGGTTATAATAAGGCCTGACTCAATATTTTTCAAGGCCGAACGGATTAAAACATCCAGCGTTAAGCGAGGTTGAGGTTCCACAAAATGATTGGAATTCCTTAACATTCAAGTTAAATTGGATTGATGCGGTCCTCATTGGCGGAATGAGCCGGAGGAACGCGAAACGATAACGGAGACGAAGATGATCGTTGACCTGATCAAAAACGCGGCGCTTTACAAAGGACTGGACGGCGGGATTCGGACGGCGCTTGAATACCTGGCAAAGACGGACTTTGCCACAATGACGCCCGGACGGCATGACTTGGAGGGCAACAGCGTGTATGCGCTGGTACAGCAGTATATCACCAAGCCCATGGAACAGGGCCTGTGGGAGGCGCACCGCCGTTACATCGACGTTCAATACGTGGCGAAGGGCATCGAGTCCATGGGATATGCCCCCATCGGGAATCTCAAGGAGACCCGGGCTTACGCGCCGAAAAACGATTACGCGCTATTCGCCGGCACGGGGGATTTCGTCACCGCCCGCGCCGGAACATTCGCCATTTTCTTCCCGGAAGACGCCCACATGCCCTGCATCGCCGGCGGCACACCGGCGCCGGTGCGCAAAGTCGTGGTCAAGGTGGCGGTGAAATGACAATGAAGACCGGCGCCCGATCTCCGAACTCGGACGGGGAGTGTAGATGCGGTTCGTTAGAACCGCTGTGTTTTAAAATTCCTATACACCCGCCATGCGGGGCAAACCAAGAAAGGCATGATAAATGACTAATCCGATTATCATCGGCTCGCAATACTATCGCCCGCCAACCCCGACCGCCGAGAACTGGGCGCGGGACATCAAGCGCATGAAGGACGCCGGCCTGAACACGGTCCAGTTATGGGCCGTGTGGGGCTGGGTGGAACCGGAAGAAGGACGGTTCATTTATGACGATTACGACCGGCTGGTCGAACTGGCGGATAAAGCCGGCTTGAAGGTGGTCTTCAGCACGATCACGGACCTGCAGCCCTTCTGGCTCCCGCGGGTCTATCCGCATACCGGCATGCTCGACGAGTTCGGCCAGAGTATCCGGGGCACGCCGCGCGAGGAATGCCTGCCGGGGTTGACGCCCGGCCAGTGCACCGATCACCCGGAAGTGCGCTCGCTCTCCGTGCGTTTCATGCGGGAACTGGCGGCCCATTACCGCAACGCCCCGGCGCTGGCGGGTTGGGATTGCTGGAACGAGACACGCTGGTCGGTCTGCAGCGACCGATGGGTCTGCTATTGCGACGCTTCGATCCGCGCTTTCCGCGTCTATCTCCGACAGCGCTACACGACGCTGGAGGCGTTGGGCGAGGCCTGGGGCCAACGCCTGGCCAACTGGGAGGACGTGCTCCCGGCGCGCAGCCGCAGTTTTCTCAACCCCTCCCTGCTCGACTGGCTGCGCTTTATCATCCACCGCGCGCATGACATGGGCCGCTGGCGGCGCGACGCCATCCGGGCGGGCGATCCGGACCACACCATCGTGGCCCATGCCGGCAGTCCCTTGACCAACAATCGCGGCGGCGCCGAGGAGGAAGCGCCCTTTGCCCGCGGCAACGATTTCGACACCGGCCCGGAGTTGGACGCTTTCGGCACCAGCGCTTTCCCGGCCTGGTTCGGCTTCGACAACGCCTCGCTCGGCATCTGGATGGAGGTGACGCGCTCGGCGGCGCGGCCCAAGCCGATGTGGGAAAGCGAGATGCAGGGGGCGGCATTTAATCAGGGTTTCACGTACGGCATCGCGGTCAGCGGCGCCCTTCAACAATACTGGACGTGGCTTGCTTACAGCCGGGGCGCGAAGGCTGTCCTGTATTGGTCCTGGCGCGACGAGACCTGGGGCGTGGAGGCCGGCGGATATGGGATTGACGGACAGGACGGGATGGCCGGCGGCCGCATCCGCGCCTTGCGCCAAACCCGCCGTTTGCTCGACACGCATGCCGGCGATCTCAACGCCTACACGCCCGATGCGGCCACGGTCGGCGTGGTGTATGACACCGACAACGCCCTGCTCGCCATCGTCAACCGGGAGCGGAACTCGAATGCGGCCACAATGGGCCTCAACGGCTGCCTGGCGGCGCTGGAACGGCAACGACTGGCTTTCGACCTGCTCGACGGACGGCGGTTGGCCATCCCCAAAGACATAAAACTACTGCTCCTGCCGGCGGCGTTCTGCCTCAAACCGGCGGCGGTGGCGGCCATTGAAAAATTCATGGCCCGCGGCGGATGGGTTTATTGCGAGGGCGGCACCGGCACATTCCTGGAGAACGGATTCTTTGTGGAACGGCCGGAGCGGCGGGCGTTGCTCGGCGCGCTGGGCATCGGCGCACTGCGCCGGCGCGGCAACCATATTGACGCTTCCTGCGAGATCGCGGCGGGCGCCTGGCCCAAAAGCCCCCGGATAGCGTTAAAGGGAGCGCTGTGGAGCCTGACGCTGGATGCGCCGAAATCCGCCCGCGTGCTGGCCCGCGATGCGATCGGCGATGCCATGTTGATCGAGGTTCGCGCCGGCAAGGGGCGTCTGATCGTGTCCGGCTCCTTCCCGTCCCATGCCTATGGCGAGAAAGCTTACGAGGGATTCGAACAACTGATTTGGAGCATGACATCAGCCTCCGGCGCGCTGCCGGGCTGGCGGCTCGCAGGCGACCCGGACCTGGCCGGCGTGGCCGCGCGCACGGGACTTAGCGGCCGGAAGCGGCTGTTCTTTCTGCTCAACTCGGAGAGCGCCAAGACCGTCACCGTCCATCCCGCCGAAAAAGGAAACGGCGTCGCGCGCGAATGGGTGACCGGCAAGACGCTGTCCCGGCGGGCCGACGGCAGCGTGCGGATCGAATTGCCCGCTCCATGCCATCGCATCCTGGAATGGCGGACGGGACGGTAAGCGGCGCTCCAACGAACGCCGCAACCTATTTCCTATTAAATCGAGTTAGGCGGCCAAAGGCCGCGACTTTGCCGTTCTCTCGAACGGCGCTACAACGAGCCGGTGTAGTTGCGGTTCGATAGAACCGCTTGCCGCCGTGTGGATTGAAATTCCTTAACATGCATTTATCGCAGAGCGCGTAAACCGCGCTCTGCGGGCTTCCAGTTCAAGTATTCAGCGGAATCCTGGTTTCGCCGCGGCTGTTGGTCTCGACCGTTTCGCCGCCAGTCCTGATCCGCACTCGAAAGTCGGCCGGCGCGGCCAATGTCAGGATCACTCCGTCCTTCGTTTCCGCGGCGGCAATGCTCAAAGCGCCCCAGGGGGTCTCCACGATCTGCATCGCCGGCCACGGCAGGGTCGCCGCCCCGAACGCCGGCGCCAGGTCCACACCCTGCCCATCCTCCGCCATGCGGGCCGCCAGCATGAAGGCGTCGTGCGCGCGGGGATGCAAATGATTATCGCCCGCCCGGCCGCTCCATTCCTTAATGTCAAAATTCAAACAGGGGAGCAGTTTGGCAAATCCTTCCCGCACGGCGGGATGCTCGAAGCCGAAGCAACGCCCCATTCCGGCATAAATGTGCAGGCCGAAAAGCGACCAAGTCAGATTCTGTCCGATCGAAAAGTTGGCGCGCGAGGACTTGCCCAGACTGATTGGGAACAATTCCACGTCATCGCGAATATAATGGTCGTGCAGGGTTTTCAGGGGCGCCACGAACGCATCCGTTTTTTCGCCCGCCTCCTCTTCGGCTTCAAGCGCCTCAACCATGCTGACCATCGCGACGCCGGTCATATATAGCGACGCATGCCAGCCGGGATGCGGGCCCGCCCCCATCTGGCCCCCGACCGACCCGCGCGACTCCAACACCGCGCCAATCATGCGCGCCAACTCGCGCAGGCGGTCGTGGGCGTGCTCCGTCCGGAGATACCGCCAGAGCAAGGCCCAGCCGCTCACCTCGAAGGCGTCGCGCCCGATCGCGTTGCGCGGCCAGTTGGCGCGGAACCAGACCCAATACGCCTCCGCCGTCATCTCCAGCGTGTCGCGCATCCAAGGATCGCCGGTCTCCAACCAGGCGAAGAGCACATCGCGAAATTTATTGTAAGCGCAGGTCTTCCAACCCCAACCGCCCAGCCACTGGTGCACGGTGAAGTCGGTGTGGTCCACCGCCAGGTCCGCCCAGTAGGCGCAGTAATCCAAGGCATCGCGGTACAAACCGGGGTCGCCAGTCAGATACGCTTGTTGCATCAGACCCGCGCCCGCGCCGCCGTCGTTGCCGGCGCCGCCGAGGGCGCCGACCGAGCCGCCGTCGAAGGCGCCCCGGCACATGCCGCCCCGCACGTAATCGCCGGCGGCGACGGACACCGGAGTGAACCGTCCGCTGACCGGCAACAAACCGCCCGGCCACGGCTCGCCGCACACCCCGTACCACCAGGCCGGCACGACGTAGCGGGCCACGGCCGGGGCGGCCTTCGACAGGCTGAACTGGAACCGGATCGTGCGGGCGAACCCCGGCTCCCACAAATCGGACGGCCCCTCCGGCTTCTGCGGATTGACAATGCGGGCGAAGGGCGTGTAATAGACCGCGCCGGCTTTCTCCCTCAGCCGCGCGGGATTGGCCTCGCCGCACGTGATGGCGGTGTCGGCAAAATTGAAGGCCGCCGCGCCCAGATCGTGCCGCCACCCGTCGCGCGGCATGTCCGCCTCCACGCCCTTCAGCCCGGCGCCCATGATCTTAAGATACGGGAATCCCCGGAAATCGTAACCCTTGATGTGCAGTTTCGTGTTCGTGAAGTGCAAGGTGGCGGACACCACCCCGTTGGCAAACAAAATCAAATAGAGGTCCGCCCATAGGTAGGTGTCCTCGTTGTAGATGATACCGCCCACCCGGAGAGCCTCGGCCGCCGCGTTCCGCCACAACCGGTCGATCTGCACGTTCTGCCACAGGCATTCGGCCTGGCCCGGCCCGGTGGCGCCGGGCTGAAACCGCAAGGTCCGCCCGCCATACGCCAGGTCCAGCGCGTATTCGAGCGTCGAGCAGTCCGCCGCCGGCACGCCGCGTAGACCGTCGATGTCGGGGAAATTGTGCGCCACGTAGGGAATTCGTTCCGTGGTCAGAGGCGTGGACAAAGTCCAGGGCGACGGCTCGGCCGGGACCTTCGCCGGCCGGGCCGATTTGAGCTTGAGCGTCTTGGGAAGGCGCTTCCCTTCCGGAGCGGAAAGCGTCGTCAGCATCCGGCGCGGCTCGACATCCCGCTTCCACCAAGCCAGCGGCGCCATTCCCGCGCAGGGATGGGCGGGCGCCAGGCGCCCGCCCTTGCCGCGCGGCAAAGGCAAAGAAAACAAGGCCGCCTCGGCGTCCGCATCGCCCGTTCGGGTCAGAACAAGGTTCTTATAAATGTTTTTCATAAAAACAACTTCTCCTTAGAGGTTCCTAATGATTCACAACGAGTCGATGAATTGGCGAAAGCTCAGGATGCGCCTGCTGTTGTCGCGATGGATCAGCAAGTGCTCGAAGTCCTTTTGCTTTTGACGCAGATCCACCGATTGCAGCGATACCGCGACCGCCGCTTTCAACTCCGGAAGGTTGCGAACGCCGCAACGGGCCGCGAGGAACGGATAATCCGGCTTCGACTGCGACAGCAGAAACATGGTGTCGTAATAATCCCGCCCCTTGCGTCTGGCGAGCATGGCGGCGATTTTCATGGCGCACAGCACTCCGTCCGGCGGAACCGGGAAGGGAAAGAAAAAACCGCAGCCTTTGATGAACCCCAGGGTTGGCGCATAGGGAACCCCCCGATCCTGGGACTCGAGCTTCAGCATGAAACGCTCGTCCCTATGTCCCGAAAGCCCCAAATTGAACAGCAGTTCGGGAAAATGGAGGCTCCGGCGGAACGCCGTCAATCGGCCCCGGACCTTGTCGCGAGTCTCCACCACGAATCCATTGCGCCGCAAAAACACCTGGACATCGTCGGCCATCCCGGCAAATTCAGCCTCAGTCAGATTCTTGCAGTCGAAATCCAAGTCCTCGGAAAACCGGTCGATCCCCTTGACCAGACGCAGGTTTGTCCCGCCAATGAAGGTTATCTTCCGCACATGCGGCGTCGCGGAAAGATAGTCGAGCGCCAGCAACTGAACATATTCCTTGAGGACATGCTTCAGGAAGGCCGCATTCCCGCCCATGTCAGGGTGGAAGTTCCTGATCTGGTCGATCGAGATCATAAGCCGTACACCTTGAACAACAAACCCATGCGCTTTTCCAGCGCCGCACAATGGAACCGAGCCGCCAACGATTCCCATTCGGCGCGATTGAAATCCTCGCGCAGAACATCCTCGTCAAGCCGGAGGCCGGCAAGTTCCGACTCCGTGTTGTAGAACGGGTACAGATAGAGCAGGTCCAGCAACGCCTTTTCGCGCGTGGCATAGGCCGTCGCGCGGCCATCCGCAAGCGGCCGCTGAACATAACCGAACATCAGGTCATCCCGGACGCTCTTGTACGAATACTCGCCGAAATCGTTCTTGAACACGGCGGTCTTCAGCGGCGTCACACTCGTAATCTGAACAACGGATTCGGGAATCAGTCCGTAAAACGATAGCGCCGAATGCAGACTGATATACGATGGCCTGTAAATCCTTCCCGCGAAATACGCGGCGATATCCGGCTTGCCTTTGTACTCGGGAAATGCATACAGCCCCTGCCGTAAACGCACAAGATACCCCTTCCTTGTCCAGCGGACGAAGTTGCTGCGATCGAATCCGGACTGCCATGCATAAACCTGGTTGATGTTAAAGCAGGCGGCGTCGAACAGTTTCTTTCTGAAGTCGATCCAGTTCATTTTTATTTCCAATACGCGACAATAATGCCGCATTCAAGAAATATTACAACAAAAAAAACAGCCCGGCGATCCCAGCCTCCCAGAGAGTCGCGTAATTGGGGTCAACCCTTGATAATTGATATTGAGGGGGCTTTGCACCTTTCAAGGGCGGACTCAATTTTTACTATGTGAGCATCCAAATCCGGACCACGCCCCCGGCGATCACGGAGCTGTTTCAACTGCCGGCAAACCGCTGAACCGGTGCCCATGTTCAGCAATCCGCCGATATCACGCTGATTCATTCCTGCATACTTGCCCATCATCTGGGCAGCCACGGCTCGCGCCACGCAATCGTAACGCCGCTTTCTGAGGTCAGCCGATTTCATCCCGAACGTATTGGCCACTATGCCAAGCACCGCCTCCGGGCTGACCTTCCGAACGGCATGGCGAAACGACACATCCTCCGGCCGCTTTACCTGGTTGGCCATGTCGCTGTGCAGATCACGGATACGTTCCTGAAACTCGCCCCCGCCGATACCCCAGGCCGATCCCTGCAACACCTCCAGAAACTCATCATCCGTCTCCGCAATCCCTGCCTCCACAAACCGGCGATACGCCCGCCGCCGTTTCTTCTCCGGCGCCGCCATCATTGCCAAAATCGGCCCTTCATCAACAAAATCATTGGGCTTCGCCAATCCTGCATATCCGCGATAACTGCTCCAAGGATAGGCTCGGAACTCCGCCAGGCGACCGGCCAATGGCTGCCCCATCAAGGATCCGGCGAATACTGGATTCAGGTGGATATATCGGCTGAGCGTGAGCAGGTATGCGTCGCCTTCGACTGGCTTGGTCCCGAAGCGTCCCTGCATCAGGTGCCCCACCCGCTTGTGCCGAAGGTTATAATAGACCGTATACGCCGTCTGGAGTTTATGCATGAACGCCGACAGATTTCCCCGCGGCGTCTCAACCAAGAGGTGGGCATGGTTCGTCATCAGGCAGAATAGATACAGACGCACTCCGTATTCCTCGACCGCCTCTCCCAGACGCTCCAGAAAACGCTCGCGGTCGTCCTTATCGTCGAAGATTGTCCGCCGCTCCACTCCCCGAATCGTGACGTGGTAAATTGCGCCCTCAAATTGAACTCGTAGTTTCCTTGCCATATGTCCGACAGAATAGGGCAGGATAATGACAAAACGCAAGCTAAATATCAATTATCAAGGGTTGACCCCAATACTTCGGGTTTTTCTATGTTATGATTGTTAATCTGACTTTTAACGCGTTGACCACCGGAAAGGCGAGGCCGGCAAACCGGCCTTGTTGTAAAGATTGCAGACCGGATTGTTGGCCCAGGCATAGCGCACGGCAACGGGCTTCGGTACTTGCGGACTCACAACCAAAACGGTGTCACCCTCGATAACGGCCTCCGCCCAAACGAACCGGCCGTCCGCGCCGGCGACGGCAAAGCCCTTGAGCGGACCGTCTTTCGCCGTCAAGCCGCCTTCGGCATACGTAAAACGAATGCGGATGCCGTTTCCCTCAGCGCGGGCCCCCGCAAAAAGAGGGCCGGACGGCACAACGTCCTTGAACCCATACACGCGGTTCAGCGCGTTCAATGCCAGGCGCTTGCCGACATCCTGTTTGTTCTTTGGATGAATATCGGCGGCATCCCCGATATCGATGGCGATCGCCATGCCCGTGTTGGGCGTCCGCAGTGTCATCAACTGGGCCTCGCGCAGTTCCGCCCATTGGGATGCCTCCGGTTGGTCCGAGGTTTGCAGATAATTGGGGAGCTGGACGAACAGGAACGGAAAGTCGCCTTGCCGCCAGGCCTTGCGCCAACTGCCGATCAGGGTGGAAAAGAGCGCATGGTATTTTCCGGCCTCCGCCCGGTTGTTCTCGCCCTGATACCAGATGACCCCCCGGATCGCGTAAGGGATCAACGGCGCGATCATCCCGTTGAAGAGACTGTAGGGGGAATGGGAATGGCCCGGACCGAGCGGCTGCTGGAGTTCGAAGGGAATGACCTTGCCGAAGTTGTGCTCGACTTTGTAGCGCCAGGCCCCGGAGAGGCGGATACGGCCGGACTCCGGCGCTTCCGCGGGACCGAGATTCAGGTCCGCGGACGACCCCATGATCCCGCCGGAGTAACTATGCGAGTACACGCGCACCGCCAGGGTGTTGCGGCCCGGCTTGGCGACGCCGGCCGGGATCGTGTACGCGCGGGGCGTGCTCCAGGCATTGGGATTCTCGCGGCCCATCTCGCCGACCTTGACATTGTTGAAATAGGTCGTGTCGAATTTATCGCAAGGACAGAGGTTCAGGCGAAGCTCTTTCCCGGCCCACTCCGCCGGAACCTCGACCTCCCGCCGGAACCAGAGCACCCCGCTGAAATCCAGGCCCTGCCCCTGCCAGTAACACGGCACATTGATAGTCCCCCAATCGCCGAGATCCGTCTCGGGCGCCGCCCAGCCTTTTTCGAAGCCCATGTTGCCGGGATCGGCGGGATAATGCTTTTCCACTTCACCCGCCTTTAGCTTGGCCTGGTATTCCGCCATGTCCTTTTCGAAATTCACCAGGTTGCGCTCGTACTTGTCCACGGCCTCCTTGAACGACGGCAAAGACCGGAGTCCTTCCCGGCTAGTCCAGGACTCCGCGGGCGTGCCGCCCCACGAGGAATTGATCAAGCCCACCGGCACGCCCAGTTTCCGGTGCAGTTCCCGCCCAAAGAAATAGGCCGTCGCGGAGAAATTGCCGGCGGTCTTGGGCGAACAAACGCTCCAACTCCCCTGCACTTCCCGCGGGGTCTCGACCACCGCCGCCTGGGCAACGGTGAACAGCCGGATTTTGTCGAAGTTTGCGTCAAAAATCTCCTGTTCCGCGTTATTGACCCACGACATCGGCGCTTGCATATTGGACTGGCCGGACGCAAGCCACACTTCTCCGACCAGGACGTTGGTCAGCACGGTGGAGGCATCGTTGCCTTCAACGCACATTTCGAACGGCCCGCCCGCCTGCAAGGGTGCGAGCGTAACCCGCCATTGGCCGGCGTCATCTGCGGCGCCGCGGACGGTTTGGCCGGCGAAGGTCACCGCGATTTTTTCGGCGGGCGCGGCCCAGCCCCACAAGGGAACCGGGACGCCTCGCTGAAGAACCATATTATCGCCGAAAATGGAGGAAAGCTTCACTGCGTGTCTCCCATTTGTGATTGTTTTTGCGTAACTGCTCAGACAGGCACACAGGCACAGAGCACCAAAGGCACAAAGCGAAATAATCGCAAGAAAAACGACCTTTTTGCTTGGCATAAAACACCTTAAAATGATATGCGGCGGACATTCGATTACAATATTTGGATGTTATCACGGAAACTTTGTGCCTCTGCCCCTTTGTGCCTTCCGAGTAATTACGTTTTTGCCTGCTCAATGCGGGCGGCCGCGCCCGTTCTACGTTGCAGAGGGCGGCGGGCCGGCAAAAGCCTGTCCTCGAATCTCAACCGGAACCGTTTGGGCAATCTCCCACTGCCGCCGCCGGGCGGCCAACTGCCGTGCAGTCTCTTCTTCCGTCCACTTGCGGATTCCCTCGCTTACGATCCTCTCGTCGGCGATGGCCAGTTGCAGAGCCAGTTGTTCCAGCCCGATCCGAGTGATTTCGAGACTCGCTTGCTCGGCCTTCAGATTCGCCAGGAATGGGCCGCTTTCGCACTGGCCGGACGCCTGCGAGAGCATCTCGGCCAGGTCCCGGAACGGTTCTGCGCAGCGGGCGACCCGTTGCCGGTGCTCCGCATAGCCTCGGGAAAGGGCGGCGCCAAACCCGCGCAGGTCGCACAGCCATTCGTCTTCATAATGGCAGAACCCCAGGTACTGGGATTGAGCCTTCTCAAGCGCGAGATAGTACTCCACCATGCGGCGCTCCATCTTCCCGCCGAATCTCTCGCGCGCGTAGCGGGATATCGCCGCGTCCGTGTCAGACTCCAGCCCCGATGACAGGCAGGCAAAGACGGCCAGGTTAAGCCCGTGTGCCCACATGGAATGGGATCCAAATACCAGGGCCTGCACCTCTCGCACGCCAAGCCTCTTGTAGGCGCGCAGATCGTCGGCGATCACGTGCGGGATTGTCACGTTGAAGTTTTGCCAGAGAATCGTGTCGCCATAGTATTCGAAGACATCGACACGGCCGTCGAAGACCTCCTTGGCGCGCAAGGCGCTTTTCCAGTAGAGACGGTTGCGCGGGCAGGCGTCATCATCGAGCGCGTGGGCGTAACAGCGTTCCCTCGGAGCGTACAAAGCGTACACGTTCGGCGGAAGAAACCTGCTTCCATCGGCCAGGACGGGTTTGTCCGGCAATCCGGTTAAAGTGTCGTGGTAGAGCAGAAACCCCATCTCAACGCCGGGCATTCGCGCGTCCAACGCTCCGGCCGCCGCCGAGATCAAGGTCGCATACTGGTCCGTCGGCGAGCGGCCCTGGCATCGCGGGCAGCGGCACCACGACCCGCCGACAACGTCATCGGGAAAGGCCTGAATCAGGCGGGCGCGAGGATGGCGATCCAGCAGCTTGGTCAATTCCCCGACGGCCCGCCCCAGTGCTTCCGGATTTGCCGTGCAGAAGTTCCCCGTCGGCGTTCGTTTTCCCTCGGCGTTCATGCGGAACAGATCGGGGCGCCGCTCAAACATGGACTCCGGCGCACCCCAGTGCGGGAAGGCATGCCGCACATGGCCGCCAAAGGTGAAAGGCAATCCCAGCCGCAAGGCTTCCTCCTCCAACAGAGGTCCCCAGGAGTTGGCAGATGCGCGGTTTTCTCCCTGGTGGATGTCAACGCCGTTAATGCCCCGTTCCACCCCCCAACGCAACAGATCCACCACTTCTCGCGCGTACGCCGGCCCGTCACCTGGCGCAACGCACCAGGCTCTGCGCTCAATCACCATATCATTAGAATTGCCAACCCGACAATCGCTCAAACCGTGAGGCAAGACGTCTTGGGATTTCATGGAGTGCTCCTTCCTGGTCAAGCGCTTGAAACGCTACTTGCCTCATTTTTTCGGACATTTCGAGCGAAGTGTTTATGCGTGTTTATGCGTGCAATTTAACCCTGCAAGGCGATGCTGTCAACACCGCTGAAAAGTCCTTTCGGCCCCGGCGACATCTCCTGTGGCTCCAGGTGGACCCCCGTGTCTTCCCTTCTTGTTTTGTCCGTCCGTCACAGCGCCCGCACATCCCGGCTTGCTGTCGAACCACTGGCCCTCGCAGGCGCAGGCGGTTCCATCCATCCCGGATCGCGGCGGCGCGCAACAGGACAATTCGCATAAGACTTTTCCTGAAATTGACAAGCTGCCGCATGGATGCGCGGGATCGAGTCACCCTTTTTGCATTTTCGGGGCGCAATTGGGGTCAACCCTTGATAATTGATATTGAGGGGGCTTTGCACCTTTCAAGGACGGACTCAATTTTTACTATGTGAGCATCCAAATCCGGACCACGCCCCCGGCGGTCACGGAGCTGTTTCAACTGCCGGCAAACCGCTGAACCGGTGCCCATGTTCAGCAATCCGCCGATATCACGCTGATTCATTCCTGCATACTTGCCCATCATCTGGGCAGCCACGGCTCGCGCCACGCAATCGTAACGCCGCTTTCTGAGGTCAGCCGATTTCATCCCGAACGTATTGGCCACTATGCCAAGCACCGCCTCCGGGCTGACCTTCCGAACGGCATGGCGAAACGACACATCCTCCGGCCGCTTTACCTGGTTGGCCATGTCGCTGTGCAGATCACGGATACGTTCCTGAAACTCGCCCCCGCCGATACCCCAGGCCGATCCCTGCAACACCTCCAGAAACTCATCATCCGTCTCCGCAATCCCTGCCTCCACAAACCGGCGATACGCCCGCCGCCGTTTCTTCTCCGGCGCCGCCATCATTGCCAAAATCGGCCCTTCATCAACAAAATCATTGGGCTTCGCCAATCCTGCATATCCGCGATAACTGCTCCAAGGATAGGCTCGGAACTCCGCCAGGCGACCGGCCAATGGCTGCCCCATCAAGGATCCGGCGAATACTGGATTCAGGTGGATATATCGGCTGAGCGTGAGCAGGTATGCGTCGCCTTCGACTGGCTTGGTCCCGAAGCGTCCCTGCATCAGGTGCCCCACCCGCTTGTGCCGAAGGTTATAATAGACCGTATACGCCGTCTGGAGTTTATGCATGAACGCCGACAGATTTCCCCGCGGCGTCTCAACCAAGAGGTGGGCATGGTTCGTCATCAGGCAGAATAGATACAGACGCACTCCGTATTCCTCGACCGCCTCTCCCAGACGCTCCAGAAAACGCTCGCGGTCGTCCTTATCGTCGAAGATTGTCCGCCGCTCCACTCCCCGAATCGTGACGTGGTAAATTGCGCCCTCAAATTGAACTCGTAGTTTCCTTGCCATATGTCCGACAGAATAGGGCAGGATAATGACAAAACGCAAGCTAAATATCAATTATCAAGGGTTGACCCCAATACTTTCTAGGCAGTTGTAGGCTGTAGGTTTACTGGAAAACCGGTTGCATGCACAGAGTATCAACCCACCAGGTGGCGCCGGTCTCTACGGTTGGACGAATGTCGAGTTTGTAGCCTTCGACCGGAGCGTCGGGCGCCGGGATATCGAGCGTAACTTTGCGCCAATGTAGATCGGCGGTCGCCGTGGCGGTCAGCGGCGGCGTCGGCTCGTTCCATTTCGGGATCAGCGGCGCCAAGCGCAGGTCATTGGCGACGAGTTGGCGGACAAGTTCCCAACGCATGGTTGGCGGACGCACCGGGGTCAGCGTGACTGTCAGCTGGGTCGGTTTCCCGGCACGCACCCACACACTGAGCCGGTGCGCCAGCCCGGGCACAGTGAACAACCGTGGGATGGTCAGGGCCGATGCCGTTTTCGCCTTTGCATCCGTCTGGCTGAAACGCAACGATTGGGCGCCGGAATGTTTTACCAGGCGATCCACCTCGCCGCCCAATGGCTGGTGATGCCGAAGGTAGAAATCCAGCTCTGCGTCACCCAGATTGCCGTCGATGAAGGTGTTCAACTCAACCCTGGCATCTACCGGCAAGGCTGTCAACGCATCCATCTCCAATGTCAGCGGCGTCGCCGAGGTCACGACCCCTTTGTCGTCAGTAAGATTGCCCCATACTATCAGCGGCAGTGTGCGCGAGGGAATTGGCAACCGCGCCCGCGCGCGTCCGTTTTCTATTACCGCAGGCAGCACGAAGCAAGCACGCTGTGTCCACCCCAACCAGGGCGTCGCTTCGCCATAGCTGACAATGACTTCCGCTTTGGTGACGGTATTATCACCGGTCCAACTGAATTCGGCATACGTTTTTCCGTGCGATGCGAAAACCTTCAGCGGACCGGGGGAATTGTAGGCTGGGCGAGTTTTCGTCAGCGTCGTATCGAGAAAATCGAGTAATGCCTGATCAACATGCGGCAGAAATCCATGTTGCCAGTGCGGCAGAATGGCAATCCGTTTCTCCGTGCCGGCCGCGTCCATGAATGTCTGCACGACAGCCGGGAAGTAAAACCAATTATCGTTGAAGGCGACACCCCACATAAACGGGATCGCCCGTTTCTTCAGCCGGAAGGCGCCATCGAAAGTCTGATTCCAGACCTTGACATCATCGCGGGATTTCATATTCAAAAATTGCGGCAGGCTGGCGCCCATCGCATGGTTGCCGCCAGCGAAGAAAGAGAATCCGGCCTTGACGCGCGGATCCACACCGGCAATCAGCGTCGCAAAAACGCCGCCGTATGAGGCGCCGGCCACGGCAATACGATCGGGGTTGACTTGCGGACGTTGCGATAACACCGTGATGCCGCGCAACTGATCGCGTGCCAGCAGGGTCATGTTGGCCGTTTTCGGATTCGCGGCATCAAAGGGAATATTGTAGGATTGCCGGAGCGCATTGGGCAACGTGATTGCCAGGCAGGCATAGCCTTTATGGGCAAAAATGCCGGGGAAAAACCGGTTTGCGGGCGCCATGCCCCCCATGCTCCAAAATACTGCCGGTAACGATCGCCCGCCTTCAGGGTAAGCGTAAATGCCCGTGATCCGTTCCGGCTTCCCGTCCACTATGCGGCTGGTAAATTCGATCGTTTCGAACACCACACCGTTGTCAACCTCCGTTTCGAGTACTACGACCCCGGCCGGATCGGTCATTATTGCCTCCAGATCGAACACCGGATCAACGGGCAAGGCGGCATGCAGTGTTCCCATGAATACGAATAATACACAGAGTGTGATTATCGGATGTCGTGTAATCACTTGGGCACGGTTGGTTAAATGCAACATCATCGTTTCCAATAAGGTTCTGTACTCAGCACATGACATGGCGCTCTTGATTCTCATGGGTGTGGTCTTGTTTCTTCCTGGTCAAACGCTTGAAACGCGACTTGCCCCATTTTTTCGGACATTTCGAGCGAAGTGTTTATGCGTGTTTATGCGTGCAATTTAACCCTGCAAGGCGATGCTGTCAACACCGCTGAAAAAAGCCCGTACGGCGACGGGGCCCGTCGCCCTCCATGAACCATTATCGAGATTCACGCGATGATTCTTCTGGAGGGCGGGCGGCCTCGACCGCCGCGCGGGCGTAAAACAGTCCGCCGGTCTTAGGCGAAGATTTGGGAAAGTCCTTTTGCCCCCGGCGGCAAGGGAGCGCCGCCCTCAAAACACCAAGCAATCCGCTTGTTTTCGTCCGTCATGACGTCCGCACATCCCGGTACGCATGCCGCTTGCTGTCGAACCACTGGCCCTCGAAGGCGCGGCTCTGCGTCGTATGGACACGGAGGCGCAGACGGTTTGGCCCCTTCCGGATCGCGGCGGAGCGGATGCCAAAGCGGCGCGGCGTCCAGGGGACCGCCTGCCACGGTTCGTCGTTGAGCGCAACCTCGCAGGCCTCTTCGAAGGGAACGCCGAAATCGAGTTCCCCCATCACGAGCCTGTCCCCGGGAACGGCTTTCAAATGGAGCGTTGTTTCGTATTCCAGCAGGCCGGCATAGTATGGCAAACCGTTCGGCGCATAGGTTTCGAATCCGCCGCTTTCCCGCCGATGGATCAGCCCGAGCGGCTCGCAACGCACACCGAAATCGCCGGCGAGATAGAGGGGCGACAAAAGACCGCCATCCGGGCGATCGGTCGTGACGGCAACGACGATTTCGTTCCGTCCTTTCCGTAGGAAACGGGCGATGTCCACGCCCAGGCTTCCCCGCACGTGGGCCGCGGTGCGGCGGAATTGAGCGGGCCGGATGGCGCCCCGCTCGTTCACGCAAATCCGCCAGTCTCCCACGATCGATCCGGGCTCCATTACAAGCTGTACCGGCCCCGCATAGGCGTTCAGGAAAGAGAACCGGTAGCGCGCGTGGAGCGGCGGCAGACGCAATTCCGGCATGCTGCCGAAAAACAGCTCGCTCGCCGGCGCATAGCGAAATTTTGCCTGCGCCAACTGATTGATCAACGGGATCGCGGATACCCGCTCCGTCTGCATGGGCAACCCCTGCTCATCGAGCAGAGCCATCTCCCAGTCATCCATTCGCAACAGGTTCCGGTTCCCCGCCGTCACCTTCATCGCTCCGCGCACGGGAATGCGAAGGCGCGATAACGACGCCGTTGGAGCGGCCCGCTCCGCCGAGGTCAGCAGGAAGGATTCGAAAGGCTGAAGCGCGCGGGTATGCCGTCCCGCCTGGTCGGTCGCCAACGCCGGCGGGTTGTCATCGAGCGGGATTTCCCGCAGTGGACAACCCGCGTCAAGCTCCAGGTCCACCCGGGCCCGGCCGGTATTGAGCGCGAACCAGAGCCTGCGGCGGCCATCGGTGCGCGCGACCACCTGCACTTGCCCGGCATCGCCCGCCTTCGCCCGCAGGCGCAACGAGGGTTGCGCCGTCGTCAGGATGCGGCGCGTCAGGCGTTCGTCGTCAAAGGCGGGTTTGCAGCGGATCACCGTGCCGCCCGCTTTCTCGAAGGCGGCCAGCCATGCGTCAAGGGGTTTTTCAATCACGCGCATGGGTGGAACCAGGACAAGCCCGGCCGCGATTTCGCGGATATGAACGCGTCCGCCGGTCATGCGGCCAGACTCCAGGATATCCGTATCCACCACAAGGAAATCGAGGTGGGCGCCCATCAGAAGATCCAGCAGGCGGCGATAAGCATCCAGGTCCGCCTCGTCCGGAAGGCCGGAGGCCGGGTCCACCACCAGGATTTGAGCGTCGATATGGGTTCCCTCAAAATAACGTCCGATCCGCTCGACCCGCTCCGAAAGACGTCCAAAGAGCCGCCAATACGGCGACTGGAAGAAAAAGGAGGGCGGGGCGTCATGTTTTTTCAAAGCATGCGTGCTGTAGAAAAAACCATGCGGCACGAGGTATCGGATTCCCATCAGGAGCAGGCCTTCCGCAATGAGCTTGAGGTCCTGCAGTGTGGCGGCCCAGCCCAGGCTGTGGCCGCATTCGCACAGCGCCCCCTCTTTCCCGTAAAAATACGCGGCCGAAGCTGTAGCGCGGGCATTACCCCGGATCGAGGGCTGGAGCAAATCCATTTTGGCGCCGGCCTTGGTGTGCCCGGGCTCACAGCCCGGAATATCCATGTAGCGCAACTGCGCAAGCCGCAAGCTCGGTTTCTCGCCGGAATAGCGCAAACCATGCGCGCCGCACCACCGCGCAATGGGCTTTTCGAAGGTCTCGCAGAAGAGTTTGTACTGAAGACGCCGAAGATCCAGGGCGACCTTGAGATGATCAGGATGCGCAGCGTCCTGAAGCGCCGGCAACGACGACGCGAGATCGTATCCGTACTCCGCCTGGAAGGCGGACGGCAAACGTTCGGACCAATGGGGCGCTGTCTCATCGACAAAGATCGAATGGATGCGTTTCCCGAATTTCCCGCCCAGGTGCTTGTAATAGCGCGCGTGGGTCAGGTCCAGGAAATGACGGATGGCAGTCGGATTCAAAACATCGACAAAATGGCCCCAGTATTTGTGGCGATCCACCTCGGCCTGTACCGACACGAAAATCCGGTGGGGCCCGCGCGGCAGATCGGCCTCCAAAATCGGGGTGAGATGACTCGCAAAATAGCGCTTGCGGTTATAGGCCGTCAGGCCCATCAGAACGTAGGAGTTGTCCATCAACACCATGCCCACGCAATCGCGCAAGTCGATGCGCCCGCGCCAACGCGCGCGTCCGTCTTGAAGCGGGCAGGCGACACAGCACAACACTTTCCCCTCCGGCAGGGCCAGCCGCACGGGGCCGCCGGATACATCGAACGTCTTTTGGACAAGCCGGGTGGCATGGAAATGCGGATTGCCCAGCACGACCTCGCCCCCGGCGGCGCCGCTGGGGTACGGATACTCGTCGTAAAGATGCACCGTCATTCCATGCTGTCCGGCGCACTCCACCGCGACCTTGACCATCCTGAAGAACGACTCGGAGAGATACGGCTGGCGCAGACCCTGGCGGGAATGGATGTAAAAACCACGGACACCCTGAGCGGCCATCTCGCCAATCTGCCGCCGAATCCCGGTCTCGGACAATCGATCGTTCCAGAACCAGAACGGATAGAAGCCGTAAGGCAGAGGTGACGGAGTTTTCCGGCGCGCGCGCAACATATTCACTCTCGTTGGATTGGAGTCACCTTTTAAGTGACTGTTAAAAACGTTCCCGGCTCAGCCGGAGGCTGAGCCCTGCCCAAAAGCAATTTCCTATTAGATCGAGTTAGGTGGCCAAAGGCCGCGACTTTGCCGTTCTCTCGAACGGCGCTACAACGAGCCGGTGTAGTTGCGGTTCGATAGAACCGCTTGCCGCCGTGTGGATTGAAATTCCTGTACATCAAATTAGGCTAACGCCGCAACTGTTCCATGTAGAGCCGACTTTATGTCGGCTATCTTCGGCATAGGATAGCCGGTATTAAACCGGCTCTACATCGGATTGTCCCCCGGAGGCGGATCCGCTTGTGGAGGAAATTTCCTTAGCATTCAAATTAGGCTAACGCCGCAACTGTTCCATGTAGAGCCGACTTCACGTCGGCTATCTTCGGCATAGGATAGCCGGTATTAAACCGGCTCTACATCGGATTGTCCGCCGGAGGCGGATCCGCTTGTGGAGGAAATTTCCTTAGCATTCAAATTAGGCTAACGCCGCAACTGTTCCATGTAGAGCCGACTTTACGTCGGCTATCTTCGGCATAGGATAGCCGGTATTCCGCCAAAAGCGGATCCGCCTCTGGAGGAAAACCGGCTCTACCTGGATTGTCCGCCATAGGCAACTCCGCCTCAGACAGAAAACTCCTGTACATCAAGATCGCCGCAGCTTTTTTCGAACCAAATTCGCCACACTGCCACGGAAAAAACATCATTAGGTTGCGGGCATAGGTTGCCATAGAGGGATGAACGCCGCCTTACCATACGGAGACGATGGTGCCTTTCACCGGGATATGCGTGACGTTAAAACCGATGTATGTGTTCGCGCCGTCATAGAAAATCGGGTCCGAGGCTTTTTTGCGCCAATACTCCGGCAAGGCCGTGAAGTCAATCCTCAACGCGCCGGAATTCGTATAACCCCGCAAGGTGGCAACAGCATTGGTTCCCTGCCAGCGCAATCCCCAGAAAGGACCGGTCTCGGTCGGTTCGGCGACAAAAATGACGGCCATGTTGGTCGGGGTCAAGGTTTTCCCCGCCGCCATGTCCAGCCCGCCGGCGATTCCCGTCACGTAATTCGTGATATACCCGGTCGTTTTTATCGTGACGTTCCCCGACACCGAGGCCACGCCGCCGTTGCTCATGATCAAACCGCTCCCGGTTCCGGCGTTGTTCACAAGCAAACCACCGGTCGTGCGCCAAACCGAACCGCGCCCGCTGATGACCACCGTGTTGCTGTTGCCGCCATAGCCGATAATGCCGGCATCGGCGACGGCGTAATTATATACCGCACCGCCATCGGCGATCGTCAGTTGGTTGCCCCCTGTTCCGAGGACACCCACATAGAGAATGCTGCTATTGGTCAAGACACTGCCAGCGCCGGTGACCAGCACCGCATTGTTGCTGGCACTCGTGTTGTCACCGATACGGGTCGTGCCGGCATACACCGTGCCGCCATTCGAGATCGTCAGTTGGCCGAACGCGCCATAAAAATAGACGATGGTATTGCTCAAAACGCTGCCAGCGCCGGTGACCAGCCCCGTGTTGCTTCTTGTGCCAGCCGCGCCTATCATGGTGTGGCCGGCACTATAAACCGCGCCGCCATTGGCAATCGTCAGTTGGTTTCCACTGTTGCCGGCGCCGGTGCCAATGGTGATGTTGCCTGTGCTGCGCCAAACACTGCCCGGCCCGGTGACCAGCACCGCGTTGTTGGAGGCGCTGGCCGTACCGCCGATTGCACTTTCCCCAGTATTCACCACCGCGCCGCCATTGGAAATCGTCGCTTGGTTACCCACGCCGTAGCTACCCACGGTGAAGGTGAGAGCATTCCAGACACTGCCCGTCCCAGTGACCAGCGCCATATTGTTGGCGCCAGAATAGCCGACCGTACCATAGGTTTTGCTATACGCAGTGCCGCCATTGGCGATCGTCAATGTGTTATTCATGCCGACGCTACCAACATAGAGAGCGGTGCTATTGGTCAAGAAACTGCCTACCCCAGTGACCTCGACGGCATTATTGCTGCTGGCGGTGCTATCGCCTATGCGCGTAGCGCCGTTCGTAACGAACAGCCCCCCTCCGTTGATGATGATTAGCGTATCGTTCCATCTAGGATACGCAGCACCTTGACTCCCCACATAGTAATCATAGCCGGGATAATTACTGATCACGCCATCAATGGTAATGGTCTGGTAACTGCCGGTGAATTGCGCGTGAACGGTCGCCGCCGTCAAGGCCAGCATCGCGGCTACGACAATCTTTGTCGAGAACGCATAGCATCGTTGAATCGTTTTTTGCATGGCATAACTCCTTCGTTTGTTTTTAAATCCGCGACCGAATTTTATGTCAACCGTTTGTGATTGAAAATCAGGCCCCGAGGAACGGGCCGACTTTTTCATGTAGAGCCGACTTTACGTCGGCTATCTTCGGCATAGGATAGCCGGTATTAAACCGGCTCTACATCGGATTGTCCGCCGGCTGGCCCACCATAGCCCCTTGGGCGACGGCGGGTAGCGGATCCGCCAATGGCGGAAAATTCCCTATGCATCAAATCAGGCCCCGCAAGCTGGGCAACATGTCTTCGCTGGGGCTCTTATTCTGAATTCTGACTACCTTGCATTACTTCAGATACAATATGATTGCACAGTATCCGAGTCAAGTGTTGGTTTTTGCGGAGGGTCAATTCCGGGCGGATGGGAAACAAACGCGGACCGGCATTGAGATGGTGACGGCGCCTCTGATAGTCTAACGCGGGCAGGCTCGCAACCCAAAAGTCTTTTGACAGGATTAACAAGATTAACAGGATTTAAAAACCTGTGTCACGAACAAGACCATGATGCTCGTTTTTTAGTTTTATTCTCAATCCTGTTAATCCTGTCGAAATTCTTGGTTTCTGCAACACGGCTCCGTCAGGGCCCGATGCTGACATGGTCGAAGGTGGCCGTGTACAACGGCCCGCCCCCGGCGGTAAACGCCAATCCGACGTTAATTGTGTTCGGCAGGTCCATAACCGTTGTTCCCATAAACACCCAGTTCGCGCCGTCGGTGGAACGGAAGGCGCTCACCGAGTCGCCTGACCGCACCAGCTTCACCCAGTACGGCGCGCCGGGATACGAATACCCGCCAAAGACCCCCGTCGTGGCGGCCCCGGCTTCGGTCCGATGATAATAATAGACGTATCCGGAGTGCAAAGTCATCAGCGTATGGCGGGCGTTGGACGCCAGCCCGTCGCGCATCATCACCCCGGCCATGCCGTATCCCTGCCTGCTGGTCACACGCGCCACGATCTGACCGTCACCTGACCATGTTGTCCAGGCAAAACCGAAGGCATCGTTCGTGCTATATACCGCATAGCCGGAGGAACTGATCGTGTACCTGCCGTCCGATTCCGAATATCCGGCCAAGCCGGCAAACGACGCCGCGCCGATGTCCTGGTAAGTCCAGCCGGCGGGCAATGCCCCGCCATAATCCACGCCCACCGTCACCGTGATCGGCGCCGACTCGACTGTGGCCCCCAGGTCGTCCGTCACGCGCACCCGGTAAATATTATTGCCGGCCGGGACATAATTATGCTCGATGGTAAACGGCTCGCTCTGGTCCAGACCGATCAAGACCATAGTCTGATAGTAGAACGCCACCCGGATAATCCGCCCGCCGCGCGCGCCATCCGCCGTGGTCGTGGCCGTAAGCGTCACGCTCGCCGGCGCCGTGTTGGTCATCCCAACCTGCGGACTGCTCAAGGTCGCCGTCGGCATGACATCGGCCGGACTGGCCCCAATCGCAACGTTGTCGAAGACCGCCGTGGCCAGCATGTTGGTATTTCCACTGGTCACCGCCAGGCCCGCATAGAGGGTGGCCGGCAGGTTCGGGAAGATCTCCGTGCCTATGAACACCCAGTTCGTCCCATCGACGGAGCCAAACCCGCTCACCGAGTTGCCATACCGCACCAGCTTCACCCAATGCGGCGCCGCGGCGCTCCCGCCGGAATCGGACGTCGCACAAGCATTGACTGCAATCCGGCGCGAGAACATCGCAACACTCGGCGTAAGGCCGGCGAACATGCTGGGGGCATTGTCAGCCAGCCCCGTCCGCAGCATGACGCCCGCTCGCGTATAGGTGTTTATGCTCTGCAGGGAGGTCACCCGCGCCACGATCTGTCCGTCACCGGTCAAGGTCTGCCAGGCGAAGTAGAACGAGTCGCTCGTCCCGCCGATGCCTATGCCGGAGGCGTTGATCGTATATTGGCCGTCCGCATAGCTCGTGGACCCCGGAACGCCGACCCCGGCGCTCTCGTTCGCGCTCCAGACCGTCAGCGTCGCACTCGCGCTCGTCGCAGCGCCAAAGGCATTCGACATCGCCACGCTATACACCGCGCCGTTATCGCCCGCCACCAACGCCGGCGTCGTATAAGAGGCCGCCGTCGCGCCGGCTATGTTCTCCCCGTTCCTGCGCCACTGATAGCTCAAAGGCGCCGTGCCGCTCACCGTCACGCTAAACGTCGCCGTCTGGCCCGTCATGACCGTCTGGTTCGCCGGCTGGGCCGTGATGTTCAGCGCCATGACCTGGATCGTCAGGGGCGCGGAAGCCACCGTGACGCCCTGGTTGTCCGTCACCCGGGCGACGTACACATGCGCGCCCACCCCCACATTGTTGAGCACCGCACTGTATGGCGCCACCTTATCCGTCGCCGCCAAAGCGCCATCCTGATAAAACGCCACTTGCAGCACGGCACCATCCGAGTCCGCCGCCGCCGCGTTCAACGTCACACTGGCCGGCGCCGTGTTGGTGAAGCCGGCTTGCGGACTGCCCAGGCTCACCGTAGGCTGATTGTTGGCGGGGTTAACGCCGATGCTGACATGGTCGAAGGTGGCCGTGTACAACGAAGCCCCCCCGGCGGTAAATGCCAATCCGACGTTAATCGTGTCCGGCAAATCCATAACCGTTGTTCCCATGAACACCCAGTTCGTTCCATCTGCGGAGCGGAAAGCGCTCACCGAATTGCCGGATCGCACCAGCTTCACCCAGTGCGGCGTCGCCGTCGTCGTCGGGCCATATCCCATCATAGTGGCGGCCCCGGTTTCGGTTCGATAATCATAATACGATGCCGAGGAGTGCAAACACATCAGCGCATTGCGGGCGTTGGGCGCCAACCCGTCGCGCATCATCACCCCGGCCAGACCATATCCCTGCTTACTGGTCACCCGCGCCACAATCTGGCCGTCGCCGGACCAGCTTGTCCAGGCAAACCCGAAGGCGTCGTTCGTGCTATATACCGCATAGCCGGAGGAACTGATCGTGTACCTGCCGTCCGATTCCGAATAGCCGGCCAAGCCGGCAACCGGCGCCGCGCCGATATCCTGGTAAGTCCAGCCGCCCGGCAAGGCGCCGCCGTAATCGGCGGTCACCGTCACCGTGATCGGCGCCGACTCGACCGTGGCCCCCAGGTCGTCCGTCACGCGCACCCGGTAAATATTATTGCCGGCCGGGACATAATTATGCTCGATGGTAAACGGCTCGCTCTGGTCCAGACCGATCAAGGCCATAGTCTGATAGTAGAACGCCACCCGGATAATCCGCCCGCCGCGCGCGCCATCCGCCGTGGTATTCGCCGTAAGCGTTACGCTCGCCGGCGCCGTGTTGGTTGCCCCAACCTGCGGACTGCTCAAGGTCACCGTCGGCATGACATCGGCCGGACTGGCGCCGATCGTAACGTTGTCGAAGGCCGCCGTGGCCAGCATGCTGTTGTTCCCACTGGTCACCGCCAGGCCCACATAAAGGGTGCCCGGCAGGTTCGGGAAGATCTCCGTGCCTATGAACACCCAGTTCGTCCCATCAACGGAGCCGAACCCGCTCACCGAATTGCCATACCGCGCCAGCTTGACCCAATACGGCGCCGAGGCCGCGGCGCCGGAATCGGCCGTCACAAAAGCATTGGTTGTAACCCGGCGCAAGAAGAAAGATGCGGTAGGCGTGAGGCCGGCGAACATGCAGGGGGCATTGTCCGCCAAACTCGTCCGCATCATGACCCCCGCTTTCGTCCCGGCGCTCGTGTTCTGGAGCGAGGCCACCCGGGCAATGACCTGGCCGTCGCCGGTCAAGCTCTGGTAGGCGAAGTAGAACGAGTCGCTCGTCCCGCCGATGCCTATGCCGGAGGCGTCGATCGTATATTGGCCGTCCGCATAGCTCGTGGACCCCGGAACGCCGACCCCGGCGCTCTCGTTCGCGCTCCAGACCGTCAGCGTCGCGCTCGCGCTCGTCACACTGCCCGCCACGTTTGTCACCACCACGCTGAACGCCGCGCCGTTATCGCCGGCCACCGCCGCCGGCGTCGTGTAAACGCTCGCCGTCGCGCCGGCAATATTCACCCCGTTCTTGCGCCATTGATACGCCAGTGGTTCGGCTCCGCTCACCACCACGCCGAACGTCGCCGTCTGACCGGCCGTCACCGTCTGGATCACCGGCTGGGCCGTAATCATGGGCGGCGCTTCCAGTGTTGAAGCATAGGCCTCGACTTCGACGATGCAACTGTAAGGCCACGTCGAATTATTAACGAGCACTCGAATCCGGTCGGTCGCCACGGCGGGGAACGTGATTTTACGCCAGATCAGGTTGTTATTGGTCACACTCCCGCCCGGCGTCGTTATCCAGGCGGCACCGTCCCAGTATTGAACGTCAAAAGCCGTCAGGCCATAATTGACAAAGGTCTGCGTGGGCGTCGGCTCCACCGGGTTCGCGTAGTTGTTTTGCAGGGTGAACACATCGATCTCGCTAATGCTGTACACCGACGCAAAATCGATTTGCAACCAGTCCGGGCGAACGTTGTACGTAGCGTCGTTCCAGCCCCCGCCACTCCCCCAAATCGATCCTTTACGATCGCCGTTGTTCACCGCCGCAGGCGCATAGCCGGCGCCATAGACCGAGGAGGCGCTTGCCACCCCGCCGTTGACTTGAGCCGCCACGTTAATAAGGTTCGAGGCGCCCCCGCCCGAACTCACCGTCAGGATCGCATTCGCGCTCGTCACACTGCCCAGCGCGTTCGTCACCACCACGCTATACGTCACGCCGTTATTGCCCAACACCGCCGCCGGCGTCGTATAATTAGCCGCGGTGGCCCCGGCGATGTTCGTCCCATTCCTGCGCCACTGATACGCAAAGGGGGCGGTTCCCGTGATTGTAACGCCGAACGCCGCCGCCTGTCCTTCCCTGACCGTCTGGTTCGTCGGCTGCACCACGATCATGGGCGCCGAATTTACCGTCAGGACCGCATCCGTACTCGTCACGCTGCCCGCCACGTTTGTCACCACCACGCTATATACCGCGCCATTATCGCCAAACACCGTCTCCGGCGTCGTATAACTGCCCTCCGTAGCCCCGGCAATGTTTGTTCCGTTCCGGCACCACTGATACGCCAGTGGTTCGGCGCCGTTCACCGTCACGCTGAACATTGCCGCCTGGCCCGCCAGCACCGTCTGGTCCGCCGGCTGGCCCATGATCTCGGGCAAAGCCGCCACCGTCAGCGCCGCATCCGCGCTCGTCACGCCGCCGAACGCGTTGGTCACCACCACACTATACACCGCGTCATCGCCAAACACCGTCGCAGGGATCGTGTACGTTGCCGCCACTGCGTCGGCAATCTCCTCACCGTTCCTGCGCCACTGGTAGGCCAACGGTTCGGTGCCAATGACCGTCACATCGAACGTCGCCGGCTGACCCGCTCGCACCGTCAAATTCGCCGGTTGAACCACGATCACGGGCGCAAAATTCACCGTCAGGGTCGCCTCCGCGCTCGTCACTTCGCCGAACACGTTCATCGCCACCACGCTGAACACCGCGCCCTTATCGCCGAACACCGTCTCCGGTGTCGTGTAAGCCGCCGCCGTGGCCCCGGGAATATTCGTCCCGTTTTTACGCCACTGATACGCCAATGGTTCGGTGCCGCTCACCAGCACGCCAAACGTCGCCGCCTGGCCCGCCAATACCGTCCGGCTCACCGGCTGGCCCGCGATCACGGGCGCGGAGTTCACCGTCAACACCGCGTTCGTGCTCGTCACACTGCCCAGCGCGTTCGTCACCACCACGCTATACACCGCGCCATTGTCATCG
The DNA here is from genome assembly GCA_041653875.1 of Kiritimatiellia bacterium. Taxonomy (GTDB): domain Bacteria; phylum Verrucomicrobiota; class Kiritimatiellia; order JAAZAB01; family JAAZAB01; genus VSJD01. The sequence continues at coordinate 76 of JBAZEM010000013.1, read as the reverse complement.
CCAAACACCGTCTCCGGGATCGTGTAAGTGGCCGAGACCGCGCCGGCAATCTCCTCCCCGTTCTTACTCCACTGGT
>JBAZEM010000012.1:0-74446 GCA_041653875.1 Kiritimatiellia bacterium | reverse complement strand
ATTCGCTTGCGCTCCCTTGTGCTCATCTCGATTGTCTCCATCTGGCCTCCTTCCCTTTCGGGTAAGAACCAGTCATGGGGACATTTCTAACGAGTTACAAGGGGACATTTTCAAAGAGTCGCGACAGCGAATTGTCCACGCCGCAGGTTTCGAACAGCGCTTTTTCTGCAGTGTCGTTCATAGCTTTCGACCCTCAGCCCGGCATCAGGCCGGATTCCTGAAAACTGGTGAAGCCTTTGCGGCTCACGATCACATGATCCAGGACGCGGAGGCCGAGAATTTTGGCGGCTTCGGTAAGTTGGCGGTGGGTGGCGATGTCGGCCTCGCTGGGTTTGAGCTCGCCCGAGGGATGATTATGGGCGAAGATCACGGCGGCGGCGCGATCGGCAATGACATCGGCAAACACTTCGCGCGGATGCACCTGGCTCTGATCCAGGAGCCCGATGGTGACGATGCGCCGGGCAATGAGCTCATTTGCGCCGTTGAGCGAGAGACAGACAAAGTGTTCCTGCGGTTTGCCGGCGATATCGGCCATTTGCGCCAGGACATCCTTCGGCCCGGAAATCTTCACCGTGTCTTTGAGCAGATGACGCCGAGCCAGTTCGAAGGCCGAAAGAATCTGGGCCGCCTTGGCGAGCCCCACGCCGGGAACGGCCTGTAAATGATCAAGCGTCAACCCGGTCTTGTGCTCGCGGATCAGGAGCGCCACGGCCTTGGCGATCGCGCGCACGTCCATGCCGGCCGTGCCCATGCCCAGGATGGCCGCCACCAGCTCCTCATCCGTCAGCGCCGCCGCGCCCTTCTCGCGCAGTTTCTCCCGCGGCCGATTATATTCCGGCATGTCTTTGATGGTTTGCATACGGATTCCGTTGGCCACTGGCGGCATATTAACCCATTCGCCGCCGATTATTCAACACATTCCCGCGATTCGTGTTTGACCGGCAGACGGGGAACGGGTATCAATAGGCCGATGGATTGTTGGCAAGAAGTCCAGGCGAACAAAGGAACCTGCATGAAAATCGCGGTTTTAATCGGCGACGGCATGGGCGACTATCCCCTGCCGGAACTGGGCGGCAAAACGCCCCTGCAGGCGGCGGCCATTCCCAACATGCGCGCCATCGCCGGCGCCGGCGCCGTGCGGTTGGTCAACACCGTGCCGGCGGGCATGTCGCCGGGCAGTGACGTGGCCAACCTGAGTATCATGGGTTTCGATCCCCGTCAATACTACACCGGCCGGGCGCCGATCGAGGCCGCCGGAGCGGGGATCGCCATGGGCCCCAACGATGTCGCCTTCCGATGCAACTTAATCGCCGTGGAGCAGGAACTGATCAAGGATCATTCCTCCGGCCATATTACCACCGAGGAAGCCCGCCCGCTGATTGCGGCGCTGAACGAACGCCTGGGCCGGCCCGGGCTCGCTTTCCATGTCAGCGCGGGTTACCGGCATTTATTGATCTGGGAAAACGGACCCAGCGAGCTTGTGACCATCCCGCCCCACGACGTCCTGGGCCAACCGGCGGCCCGGAACCTGCCGACCGGCGCGCGCCAGGACGAGGTCCGGCGCCTGATGGAAGCATCCAAGCCGATCATAACCACGCACCCCGCGAACGTGGCGCGCCGGCAGGCCGGCAAAACGGTTCCCACCCAAATCTGGCTGTGGGGCCAGGGCCTGCGGACAACCCTGCCGGCCTATCGTGACCTGTTCGGCCTGACCGGCAGCGTCATTTCGGCCGTGGACCTGGTGCGCGGCATCGGCAAATTGACGGGCTTGAACGCCGTAATCGTGCCGGGCGCCACCGGGTTCCTGGATACGAACTATGCGGGCAAAGTCCAGGCCGCGCTGGACGCGCTGGATCGCGACGATTTTGTGTTCGTGCATGTGGAAGCGCCGGACGAATGCGGGCACATGGGCGACCTGAAACTAAAGCTCAAGGCCATCGAGGCGTTCGATCGCGAGGTCGTCGGCCCAGTTTGGCGGGGGTTGGAGGCCATGCGCCGGCCGTATCGCCTCATTCTCGCCACCGATCACCGCACTCCAGTGGCCGTGCGCAATCACACGGCGGAACCGGTGCCGGTGGCCGTGCTGAGCGGACCGGTATCGAATACCGGACGGGAAGCGCCCTTCGACGAATTTGTGAACGGCGGCCAGGCCGGCGGCATGGCCTTCGAATGGCTGAAGACGCAAATCGGGGGTCGGCAATCGTAGTATAGGAGTATGGGGGCATGGGAGTTATGAGGAATAATATCGCGCGGAAATACCTTGCAATTATCGGCATCGTAGCGGGGCTTGCAGTCCTGTCCGGCTGTGTCAGCATGCAGGATTCCAGCGAGGCGACGCAACAGCAGGAGGACATGTTGCTGCTCAAGGAAGACCTTACCCGCGCGAAGGGCAAACTGGAAACTCTGGAGATGGAATACCAGCGTCTTGTGCGCGAGCTGGACGCCATGCAGGGAACGGCCGAAAGCTCCAAGGGCGCAACGAGTTCCACACAGGCCCGCATGGACGAGTTGGAGCGCCGGTTGAACATGCTGGAAAGCGCGCGCGCCAAGGACCGGCAGGCGATTGTGGACCAATTGAGCGGCAAGATGGCCGACATCATGGGCGAAAAACCCGCCGCCAAATCCAACCCAAAAGGCAAATCCACGGCAATCAAGGCCGGCGCCGCCGGCACGACCGGTTACGAGCATGTTGTCAAGACAGGCGACACGCTGTCAGCGATTGCATCGGCCTACAAGGTCAAGCCCGGCGCCATTGTCGAAGCCAATAACCTGCAAAGCCCTTACCTATTGCAAATAGGCCGGAAGCTGTTTATCCCGCAGCCGTAAAATAAATGCAAAATGTAGAATGCAGAATGAAAACCAGCAATCCGATTTTGGAAATCCGAATTTAGCGTTTTCTCCGATCCCAATTCTGCATTCTTCATTCTGCATTCTGCATTTTTTTATCTTCTCCCATTAGGCGCCTTGCGGCAGGGATGGGGGGAGACCGCCACGTAAACGCCTTCCTCGCCCAGCAGGCGCTGGAGTTCCCGGACGAGAGCGTCGGATGGGTTCACATTGTAAGCGCTTTCGGTGTTCACGAACACTTCTTCGCCTTTCTGAAACTGCAAACAAAAGACGACCGGCACAGGACCAGGGTTGGCTTTCAGCAGGTTCTTGATGGTCGCCAGCATTTCCGACTGAACGTGGGCGGCGGGCAAATGCAGGCCGATGCGCTCGGTAAACCAGCGGGGCGCCTGATCGAGCGCATAAATTTCATGGATCTTCATCGTGACGGTGTCTTCTTTTTTGTCAACCTGGCCGCAGACCAGCACGGGCGTTCCTTCCACCAGTAACGCCTGGTATTCCTGATAGGGCCCCGGAAAGACGACCGCCTCCAGGGCGCCCTCGACATCCTCGATCTGGATCACGGCCATGGGCTCTTTTTTGGCCCTGGTAAATTTTTTATCCACCCTGGCCACCAGCCCGCCCACACGCGTGACGGTCCCATTTTCCAGCGCCGCCAATTCCGCCACAGTCGCCAAGCGATAACGCCGCAGGAGCGGCTCATACTGCGTCAGCGGATGCCCGCTCATATAAACCCCCAGCAGTTCCTTTTCCGCGGCCAGCAGTTCGTTCTCATGCCAGGGCGGGCAGTCCGGCACAGTCTCCGATTCGCCGCCGCGCCCGGGCGCTTCCGCCTGCGCGAAGAGATTGCCCTGTCCCGTCTGGCGATCGCTTTGGATGGCCGCCGCGCGCGCCAGGCCCAGGTCGATGCCGGCAAACAGCCGGGCGCGGTGCGCCCCGGAAAAATCGAAGGCGCCGCAGCGAATCAGGGTTTCCAGCACCTTGCGATTGACCACGCGGGCATCCATGCGCACGCAGAAATCGATCAATCCGTGGAACGGGCCGTTGGCCTGCCGTTCCTGGACGATGGCGGCGGCGGCCTGTTCGCCGATGTTCTTGATGCCGGCCAGCCCGTAGCGGATGGCGAGCTTTTGCGGCGCGAAACGCGCGGCGCTGACATTGACATCGGGCGCGAGGATTTCGAGGCCCATGGCGCGGACTTCATTCATGAAAACCGGCATTTTCTCCGGCTTGCCGATTTCGCTGGAAATCAGGGCCGCCATGAATTCCTCGGGGTAATTGGCTTTCAGGTACGCCGTCTGGTACGCAATGACGGCATACCCGGCGCTATGGGACTTGTTGAATCCGTACCCGGCGAACTTGGCGATATTGTCGAATATTTTTTCGGCCTTGCGGGCCGGCATTTTACAGGTTTTGTGACAACCGCTGACGAAGGTGGCGCGTTGTTTCTCCATTTCCTCCGGTTTTTTCTTGGCCATTGCGCGGCGCAGAATATCGCCCTGTCCCATGGAATAACCCGCCAATTTATGCGCCGCCTGCTGGACCTGCTCCTGATAAAGCATGATCCCGTAGGTTTCCGCCAGGATGGGCTCCAGGAGCGGATCGTCATAAACGATTTTGGAAGGGTCGGCTTTGCACTCCACGTACTTCTCGAGCATATTCATGGGTCCCGGCCGGTAGAGGGCGATCATGGCGATCAGGTCTTCGATTTTATCCAGGCCGATCCGCCGCACCAGGTCGCGCATTCCGCCGCTTTCCAGCTGGAAAACGCCGATCGTGTCGCCGCGCTGGAGCAGTTCGTAAGTTTTATGGTCGTCTATGGGCAAATGTTCGAGGTCCACGGCCACGCACTGGGTTTCCAGCACCAGCTTGACGGTTTCGGCGATGACCGTGAGCGTCTTGAGTCCCAGGAAATCCGCCTTGAGCAGGCCCAGGGCCTCGACGTGGTCCTTGCTGAACTGGGTGATGATCTCGCCATCCTTGTCGCGCGAAAGCGGCACCAGCTCGACCAGCGGGCGCTGGCCGATGACGACCCCCGCGGCATGCACGCCGGCGTTGCGCAGGAGCCCTTCCAGAACATAGCCGTAGTCCAGAATCTTTTTGGCGTTCGGATCGGTCGCCGCGATTTTCTTCAGATCCGGGTTCCGCTCCATGGCGTCTTTAAGCGTCAGGTCGGGTATTTCCGGGATCATTTTGGCCAGGCGGTCGCACTCCGGCAAAGGGATTTGCAGGGCGCGGCCGACATCGCGGATCACGGTCTTGGGGCCCAGCGAGCCGAAGGTAATGATTTGGGCCACGTTTTCCCGCCCGTACTTGCGCTTCACATACTCGATCACTTCCCCCCGCCGGAACTGGCAGAAGTCAATGTCGAAATCCGGCGGACTGACGCGCTCCGGGTTGAGAAAGCGCTCGAAAACCAGGTTGTAGCGCAGCGGATCGACATTGGTAATGCCCATGGCATACGACACCAGACTGCCGGCGGCCGAGCCGCGCCCCGGTCCCACCGGAATTTTCTGCTCGCGCGCAAAGCGCACGAAATCCCACACCACCAGGAAATATCCGATGAACCCGGTTTTTTCAATCACCCCGATCTCGTAACGCAGGCGCGCGACGATCCCGCGCTCGCGCTCGTCCTTGGGCTGTTCGGGATCGGCGATTCCATAACGCCGGTGGATGCCTTCGCGGCAGAGCTGAACAAGGTAGCTCTTGGGGTCAAAGCCCTCCGGCACGGCGAACGCGGGGTAATGCGGCTCCTGGTTCAGGCTGAGTTCCACGTTGCAACGGCCGGCAATTTCCACCGTGTTGCTCAGCGCCTCCGGCGCATAGCCGAAGAGCTGCGCCATGGCCGCGCCGTTTTTCAGGTAAAACTCCGGGGAGCCGTATTGCATCCGCTTGGGATCGCTCATCACCGTGCCGGTCTGGATGCAAAGCAGAACCTCATGGGCCGCGGCATGGGATTTTTCCAGGTAATGCGCGTCGTTGGTGGCAACCAAGGGCAGGTTGACGCGCTTCGCCAGGGCCAGCATGCCTTTGTTGACGATCGCCTGGTCGGGCAAACCGTGGTCCTGGATTTCCAGATAGAAATTATCCTTGCCGAGGATCTCGGCATATTCGCCGGCCGTGCGCGCGGCGCGCGCCTCGTCGCCCGCCAAGAGGCACTCCGCCACGCGGCCTTTCAGGCAGGCCGAAAGACCGATCAAGCCCTTGTTGTAGCGCGCCAAAATTTCCCGGTCGATGCGGGGCTTGTAATAATAGCCCTCCAAGTGCGCCGCCGTGACCAGGCGAATCAAGTTGGCATAGCCGGTCGCATCGGCGGCCAGGAGGACCAGGTGCGCCGGCGTCGTCCGGGGCCCGTCCGTCTTGCGGTCCTTGCGGCTGCCGGGCGCCTCGTACACTTCGCAGCCGATTATCGGCTTGATGCCCTTGGCGCGGGCGGCCTTGTAAAACTCCACCGTCCCGTACATGTTGCCGTGGTCGGTCATGGCCACGGCCGTCTGGCCGTGTTTCTGAACGGCCTCCATGAGCGGCTCGATACGGCAGGCGCCATCCAGCAGACTGTAGCTGGTGTGCAGATGCAGATGAACGAAAGGTGTAGTCATATGAAATGCAGAATTAAGAATGCAGAATGCAGAATTTATCCAGAATTCGTTTTTTCATTCTGCATTCTTAATTCTGCATTTTTTCGATCAGCGCGGCTCGATTTCTTTCAAGACCAGGTTATCCAGCATAAACCTGACCTCGCCTTCCGGCATTTGGAAAGACAGGCCATAGTTAAGATTGGACTGCACCGTGTTGAGCGCTTTGAAGCGATAGGTCCGTTTTTGCCAGGCGCCGGAGGGCGGAATCGTATCGTGAATATGGCGCGCTTCCATCGCGTAGGGGGCGTTATCCGTCGCCTCTCTAACGGTTTCTTTCGCATGCAAGCTCCATATCACGGGCTTGCCTTCCAGGATGGCGGAGAACGACAATTCGTATTGGCCTCTGATCTTAAGGGGCAACGAGCCGCCGGACATGGAAATCAGACGCGCCCCGGGCACATGGGCGGCGCTTGAACCGAGCATAGATACCCAACCAAAGCCGTTCCTCATCCAGCCCGGGTAATTGTGGACATACCGAAAATACAGAAAATAGTCGCCATCCACCGGCCGGATCGGCTGGGCGCCGGGTTTTAAGATCACTTCCTTGTCGGCGCTTAACAGCAGGGCCGCATTGCAGTAGCGGCCAACTTGTCCCTGTTGGCCGATGCCGGTGGCCCATCCGGCCGGAGCCAGCATGTCCTTCTCCGTGTCCGTGCCCTTGACCGGCTCGGCCTTGGGGAACTTGGGCTCGGTCTTGGATCCCTGGTTAAGGGCGATATACACTTTGCCCTTCGTGGAACCCAAGAGCAGGTCGAAGAGCCCGTCCTCGTTCCAGTCGCAGGGATAGACGAAAGACATCGTGTCAAAGACATTCGGGCCGCCGATGTTCACATTGCCGGAAAATTCCAGGACGGCCGGCGCCAGGGTGCCGCGAATGGCGGCCACCATGTCTTTGCCTTCGATGGCTTTCTTGGTGCCCTTGTACAGCCGGATTTGTCCCGTACGCGTGCCGACGATCAGGTCGGAGAGGCCATCGCCGTTGTAATCCACCACCGCGGGGGTCAATTGTTCGTAGCCTTCCCCATAGGCCAGATAGAACATGCGGTCTTCAAGGAACACCGGCTTGTTGCGCGAGCCGGTATTCAAGAGCAGACGCACACTGTTGGCCGAATAGGTGCCTTCGCCGACAATCAGGTCGGGCTTGCCGTCCTGGTTCCAGTCCGTCACCCAGGGGCTCATATAGTTGCCCAGGATCATGGGTTGCTTGCCCATCATCAACGTAGGCACACGGTCCTTGGGATCGTCGATGCCAAAGGCCGGGTCCACGTAGCGCGGGATACCCATGCGCCGGATAAATTGCCATTGTTTGCGCGAGCCCTTGTTCTCCAGGACCCCGATATCGCCGTAATACGTCCCGAACAGCACGTCGTTGTCGCCGTCCCCGTCCCAGTCGCAGACATTGATCTTGGCGCCCCAACCGATAAATGTGGGAACAAACGCGCCGGTCGTGAACTTGGGTTTGCCTTTTTCCCCGGAATTCAGGTAAATCCAGACAAAACCCTGCGTGTCGCTGACCACCAGGTCGTTCAGGCCGTCGCCATTCATATCCACGAAGTTAGGGCAGGACGACATGGGCGTGGACATCATCCGGCCGGCATCGTTCAGCACAAGCGAATTGGCCACATAAACGTGCAGATCGTTGTCGGCATCCACGCCATCCCAGTAATTGCCCAGCGGCATCGTTTTTTCGCCGTTACACGCCGCCGGAAACAGATTGCCGCCCTTGCCGGACGGCAGTCCGACACCACCGGCCGCCACCACAGGCGGCGGGTTGGATGCCGGCGCGCTCGCCGTGGGCGCATTGGTTTGCGCGGACGCCAGCCACGGCAAGGCCAATGCGGCCAAAAGCGATATTACCATATGTGTCTTCATGGTTATTTAAAATTACGATCGCTCTTTTTTGTGCCAATATGTTTAACACCCGGTTTGGCGGCCGGCGCGCCGGTTTTTTCCTCTGCCGGCGCATTCGTGACAGTATCATCGGCGCTCGTCGGCGAACTCGATGCCCGGTTTTTAACGTCCGGACCGAGCGGCAATTCCTTGGGCAACAACAGGAAATCGCGCTGATAGCGGACCAGCAGGTGCACCACGACATTGATGCCGAATTTATACGCGTTGCGCGTGGTCTCGTCGGAAATACCACGGTAGATGATGTCGGCCTCGCTGTAAGCGAGATGGGGTCCGTGGACATAGGCCCACTGCGGCTTTTTCCCGCGCTCCGCTATGTTGACGAGCCCGTAATTGATCTTGCCGTCCTTGGTGAGGCGCGCCTCCCAGAAATGGCCGTAACCGTTCAGCGTATAAAGCACCGCCAGTTTGCCGCCGATATTGATCATCTCGATCGGCTCATGATAATTATTCATGCCCGTGGGCAAGCCGATATTGTCGAAGAAAATATTGAACATTTCATGACTTTCCGGGACAATTTCAAAATCCCGGTCCGGCAGGACGCGCTTCATTTCGCGCCGGAAGGCGATATCGAAGCGGGAGCGGCGCCCGGCCAGGGCGCTGTCGGCCCAGATGGCGCCGCCCAGGGTCAGGTAATCGCGCAGGTTCTTGACCTCGCTATCCAGCAGATGAAAATCCTTGTGGCCGGTCAGATAGATGAACGGCGGCTTGAGCGTAAAAATCTTGTCCGTGCCGATATCGAGCACTTCCGGCACGATTTGGGCGTCGATCCGATCCTTGGACCAGGCCCGGATTTGGAGCATCAAGTTATAGAGCGCGCCCGGATTGCAGTTCCAGTCGCCATCCTGATACTTGGCCTGGAAGATGGTGAATTTGGCGCGGACACTTTTGCCGCCGCCAGGTCCATACACGCCGGCAACGCCCCCGCCGCTGGCATAGCTCCTGCCCGGGCCGCCGCCACTGCCGCTCACCAGCCATCCTTCCTGAAAATCCCGGACGCGCGCCAGACGCTGGCGCTCGGCCTTGTCGATCGTGGCGCCCATGTCCGTTCCGACCTTGATATCGGTGGCGTCGATCATGGGCGCGACAACCGGTATGGCGGGTTGCATATAGGCGCTGGGCGTGCTGACCGTCAACCGCGCGGAGGCATTGGCCTTGGCGCCCGCCATGGTCGAATCGACGGTGGCGCTCTTCACCGCGTGTTCAACATTTCCCTGGGCCGCGGACGATTTTCCGGAGATGCTTTTTGTCGGCATGGGCGGCGGCGGCGGACCTGGCGGGGGCAGAACCAACAATTGATCGCCCTGCTCGAAAGTGCCCCGCACCGCCTGATAATGCGAAACGGCTATTGGCGCCAGAATCAGTCCCAGGATCAGATAGAACGAGGCCGCGATAATAAAATAGCGCGACTGCAGGAGCGAAACGACAAAACGCGCGACAATGCCCTTGGTCGCCGCCACCCGCTCCAGCAGTTCGAAATTCCGCAATAATCGGAAAATATTATGGGCCATGAGGCTGACCTGACCATTATTGTGGATTAGCGTTAAACGACAGGTTCTTTACGCCCGCCGCGGCGCAGGCGCTCAACACGTCGGCAATCCGCTGTTGGCGGACTTTGGGTTCGGGATGGATGACCACCGGCTGTTTGTCGCCGAACAACTTAAGGGCTTGGTCCAATTTGGACCGGACCATCGCCAAGTCCGTGTCGTCGGGATTGCCGAGCGGCTGATTGTTGCAAAACACCTGGCCGGCCTCGTTGATGGAGACGACAATTTCCGTGATCAACGCCTCTTTTTTTTCCATGGTCGCCCCGCCCGGAAGCATCAAGCCCAGGTATTTTTCCTCCACATCGATTCGGCCGGCGATGATGAAATACATGAGCAAAATCATCATGCAATCGATCATGGGCCCCAACTGGATGGAGTTTTCGAGCTCTTTTTCCTGTTTCAGGCGCATGGTAATCTCTCCGGCTATCGTCCGGCTTCTTTGAGCGCCGCCTGTTCCTGGCCGCCGCGGTCCTTGGTGGATATCATCATATTCGGCACGTCGGCCTCGGCAACCGCCGCCATCACCTGCTGGGTGAATTCGAACGGGGTCTGCCGATCGGCCCGGATCACCACCCGGAAATTTCTGGGACTCAGCCGGGCGGCTTTTTTAATCAAATTCACCAATTCCCCGGGACTTGCCAGCTTGTCGCTTCCGGCCTTGAACGTGGCCTCGTTGAGGTTTTCGTTCCACTCGATATCGACAAGAAAGCGGCCGACGGCGTTTTCCTCCTTGATGCCCTGCCCCAGACGCGGCACCGGCAGGACCACGTCCTTGCTGAACCGAATCTGCTCCAGCTTGCTGCAGCTGATGTAATACAGCAACAGCAACATAAAGCAGTCAATCATGGGACCCAAGGCGATCTCGCATCGTTCCCCGTCGGCGCTGACACCTCCACCGGCCATGGCAGTTTACTCCCATTCTATTTCGTTCTGGCAATTCGGACACTTCTTGGCGCCCATGGCTATGTTCTTGCCGCAATTCGGGCAAGCGACCTTTTCCGTGTCCGCCTTGGCGACCGACTTCGAGACCGTCGAAATTGGCCCCGTTTTGACGCCCCGCGCAGGTGCGCCGGCGGCCGCGCCGCCGCCCTTGCCGCCGGCTTCATACGCCGCCCGCATCGCCGCCGGCACGACAACCATATCGGGTTCGACTCCGGCGAAATCGATGTACTCGATCAGGGAATTAATGACCTGCTGAACGCTGGCCGTGACGGCTTTCAGCCGGTTGGTCAGAATATAAAACAGGTACATGGCGACAATGGCGATCGCCAAACCGGTCCAGGTCACGATCAAGGCTTCGCCGATATCCCCGGCCAGCTTGGCGGGATCGCCCGTGGCGCCGGCATAGGCCATTTTATTGAACGCGCCAATCATGCCTGAAATTGTGCCGAACAACCCCAGGAGCGTATTGACCGTGGCGTTCAAGTTCAGATAGGAGTTTTTCACTTTGAACTTATCGAACTCGATATTGGAGGCGTCCAGAATCGCCTCCTTGACGGCGGCCTCGCCCTTGGGGATTTTATCGAGGCCGGGCACCATCATACGCGAGAGGGGCGACGGGGTATCCATGCATAATTGCCAGGCCTTGGTATAATCCTTGACCAGCATGACCTGCGTCAACTGGTGGGTAAGATCGACGGGGCAAAAGACCTTGACCCGCACCCGCAGGAGAATTTCGATCAGGAGCGCCGTGCACCAGACGGCGGAGCCCACCAAAGCCCATTTCGTCGGCCCGGCCAACGCCCAATAATCCATGAAAGTTGTGGGCGGCCCCTTGGCTTGGCCCGCTTCCTGCGCCAGGGCCGGCGATCCTGTCGCGCTCAGCATCCAGATTGCGATTGCGACGACCGGTATGATCTTAATCCACGAACGCCAGCCCGCGCCTTTTCGATTCGACATGCAACACCTCATTGATTGTAGTTCTCCCGCTCCGGTTCGATGTTTCAAATTAGGCCCCGCAAAGCGGGGCGGCTTTTTATGTAGAGCCGACTTTACGTCGGCTATCTTCGGACAGAATAGCCGGTATTCCGCCGTAGGCGGATCCGCCTCTGGCGGAAAAACCGGCTCTACATCGGATTTTCCGTCATAGACAGATCCGCCTCCCGCCGTCGCATAAAACTATGGCGGGCAGGCGGGCGTAAAATTCCTCCGCGGCCCAACTTCACGGCTTCGCGCCGGTTGCGGCGCTCTCTGCGCGCGGCAAGGCGGCTTTTTCCTCGACGGCTTTTTTAACCAGCGCGTTATCCGGATAATCCTCGATCAATTCGGCGTAAAGCGCCGCCGCCTTTTGGGGATGTCCCAATTTGCGATATAAGCCGGCGGCCCGATAGAGAGCCTCCGGACAATAGGCTTTCGCCGGATAAAGCGCCGTCACCTTCAAGTAAGCGCTCAAAGCCTCGGTGTCGCGCGTTTGGTTTTCCAGACACTGGCCGATGGCGCAGTAAATTTCCGCGGCCCATTCCAGTTCTTCGTTCGAGGGCTTCAACTGCTTGTCATAGGCTTGCGCCAGCTCGCGCAATCCGGCCAGGGCCTCCTCGTAATTCTTCTCGAACAACTTTATTTTGGCCTTGCCGATCCGGGCGGCAATCGCCAGGGGGGCGTCCTCGTAAGCATCCAGAAAGGCGTCGAAGGCCTGGCCGGCTTTATCGCCCTCGCCGTTGGCCAGACAGGCGCGCGCATAATAGACGAGACCGGTCGTGGCCCACCCCACATCCAGCCCGCGATACTGCATGGCCACTTTGCTCAAGTTGCGCTGGGCTTCCTTGAGATTGCCTTTTTCGTAAGCCTCAATGCCGCGCAGGACGCTGGGCGGCGGCGCGACTTTCGGCACACCCACCACCAATGCGCGTGGAATCACAGTTTCCCCGCCGGTGGTAAGCGCGATCCGAATCCCCTGGGGATCGACCGCAAGAACCTGCCCGCGGAACACCTTGGCCTGCGTCGCGACCTCATCTTCGGCCAGCGCCGCCGAGAGCATGCCGCTTGACATGAGGATCGCCATGCCGCCGGCAACCGCATAATGGCGCAGATACACACACATACGCATGACTCCCAAACCGGGCAATTCGCGAATGACCGCCGGTTAGATGCTTAGCAGATGAAAGATACCCGCACCCACGCAAAAATGTCAACGGCAAAAATAAAAAAATAACCTCGCGTTATTAAAAATAATGGCATATAAATATCGGGCATGGTTCAACGGTTCGCCAGGGAGGAATTATTATGTCAACTCGCAGCCGGATCTGCGCCCGCGGGGCGGCAACGCTATTGTGCCTGGTCGGATTTTCCGTCGCCCGGGCGGACAACAACGACCTGGCCAAAATAGGCGAAGAACGCCTGAACGCCGGCCAATACGCCGAAGCCATTAAAGCGTTCGAAAAAATCACCGAAACCTACGAGAACATTATCGCCGTCAATTTCAACCTGGCCTGGTGTTATTACCTCACCGAGAACTACCCCAAAGCCATCCCGAAACTCATCGACCTTTCCGGACCCCGTTCGCCCAGCGAGGCCAGCCGCCTGCAATCCCTGTTTCTCCTGGCGGATTCTTACGCCCGCCTGGCCGCCCAGAAGGAACCCGGCAGCGCCGACCGTAAGACCAATATCGACAAAGCCATCGATTTAAACACCGAGTTCATCGCCAAATATCCGGCCAACGAAAACACCCCCGGCGCCATCTACAGCCGGGCTTACAGCTATTATTTGGACGACCGTTTTGACAAGGCCGAAACCGACTTGAAAACGGCGATGCAAAAAGCCCCCAACAAGCCGGTGGCCAAGGACGCCCAGTACCTGCTCGCCAACGTGTACAGCCGGCAAGGCATGAATATGATGAAGGCGGGTAAACCGGAGGAGGCCAAGGTCTTTATGGAGAAAGCCCGCCGGCTTTTCGACGAGCTCGCCAAAAACGAGGGCAACCTGGCCATGGCCAATAACAGCGTCTTTTCGCTGGCGCAAACCTGGTTCAACGCCGAGATGTACCGCGGCGCCATCCGTTATTTTCGGGAAGTGCGTACCAAACAGGATGTGTTGAAAAACCTGGATTTCCGTCTGGACCAGACTGTGGCGCAACAGGCCGACGATATCGGACACGGACGCGGCGCGGCCCTGTTAAAAAAAGACATCGATAAGTTGAAGGCCCAGCGCGCGGCGGTGGCGGAATCTCCCGACCTGATGATTTCCGCGTATCTGCAAATCGCCGTGTCATATTACAAACTGCATCGCTACGACGAAGCGCGCATTGTCTGCCGCCATTTGATCGACCTGGCGCTCGACAGCGCCAAAAACGAAAAGGAACAAGCTTATTACCTGGTGGTCGGCTCCTACCTCGAGGAAAAGAACCCGGAGGCGGCCGCCAACGAATTGGACGGATTTCAGGCGACTTTTGGGGCCAGCCCGATCGCGGACTCGGCCAGTCTCTCGATCGGTCAATTGTTCATGATGCAGGGGGATGTCGTCAAGGCGGCGGAACAATTCGCCCGGAGCGCGGAGCAATACCCCGACAGTAAAAGCGCCGAGGAAGCCCTTTATTTGCGATTTTCCGCGGAATTCCTGCTGAACCAAGCCTCCAACACCGTCACGGCGGTGCAAGCCTATCTGGATAAATTCCCCAAGGGCCGTTACGTGCCCAATGCGCTTTACCTCAAGGGCATGAGCCTGGCGGCTTTGAACGAATGGGACGAGGCCTTGTCCAATTTGAATGAAATTCTCGAAAAATTCCCGAAAAAGACCGGCAATTTCCAGGCGCAGGACGAGGTGATCTACCAAAAAGGTTATATTTTATGGCAGAAAGCGGAGAGCCTGGACCCCAATGCGGCCGCAACGGCGCAGGACCGCGAAAAAATCATGGCGGACAAAAAAGCCGCGGTGCGCAACGCCATCAAGGAGTTTGAAACCTTCACCCAGCGTTGCAAGACCAGCCCGGCGCGCCCGGCCGGCCTGTATTATCTGGGGCTGGCGCTGAATGCCGCCGGCGAGTTCGACAAGGCCAAGGCCGCCTTGTACGGCATCCACAACGAATATCCGACCAACAGCATCGCGCCGGCGGCCCTTTACCAGATCGGCGCAATGTATTACGCCCGCACCAACCTGACCCAAATGGCCAAAGTGCTGGACGAGCTGGTGCAGGCCTATCCCGACAATCCGATCGACGTGGACGCCTACTTTTTCCTCGGCTATATCGCCAACAAGGAGGCGCGTTATAGCGACGCCGTCAGTTATCTCTATGCCAGCATTGAAGCCGCCCCCGATAATCCGCGCGCGCCGGAATGCCTGAACCAAATCGCCCAGGCTTATCTCGATACGGCCAAGGCCATGGGCGCGCCCAGCATCCTGTCGGACGCTAAAAAAGGCGCGTATCGCCAGAATCTGCTGGACGCGGCCAATGCTTATGAGGAAATGCTTTTGAATTATCCGGCCAGCGATCAGGCCCAGCAGGCCATTCCCGGCATCGCCGAAAATATCGGCGCGCTGGTGCGCTACAAGTTGCTGACGGAAGAGGAAGCCGCCGCCTATTATAACAAGGCCATCGCGCGCCGCCCGGAGGATTCCAACCTGAAAGCGCGCCTGCTCTTCAGCATGGGCGGCTACCTGTTGAAGAACGATCGCAAGGAAAAAGCCCTGAAAATTTTCAACGACGCTTTTGCCGCCAACCCCGACGTCGTCCTCTCGGCCGCGATGCTGACGGACTACGCCGAGGCCCTCAAGGACGCCAAAGACCTGGAAAAAGCCGCAACGATCTACAACAAAATCGTCAAAGATTATGCGGCCGATCCGCGGGCGCCGGCGCCGGCCTGGTTCGGGCTGGCCGAAATCGAATTCCAGCAAGGCAAATTCCCCGAGGCCCGGCAATACTACGAAAAAGTCCTGAAGGAATACGGCTGGTATGAGCCGGGCAAACAAGCCAAGGTCCGGCTGGCCATGATCTACGAAAAACAAGGGCAATTCGAGCAGGCCGAAAAGATGTTTACCGCCGTTTGGAAAGACGAGCAAGGCGAGGCCAAGCTCGGCGCGATGCTTGGCGTGGCCCGCTGTCAACTGGCGCGCGCCAAAGAACTCAAACAGAGCAACCGCATGCAGGAATATAAAGACCTGCTCAAGACCACGGACGTGAACCTGACCAAGCTCATTGTGCTCTACGAAACCTTTGACGAGTACGTCGCGGAAGCGCTCTGGCTGAAAGGCCAGGCTTATGAACTCGCGGGCGATCAGGCCAAGGCCCGCGAAACTTACGACCGGCTCGTCAAGCAATACCCCAAATCGCCCTGGGCCAAACCGGGCAACGAACGCTTGGCGCAACTGGGCGGACCGTTGCCGGCGCCGGCCGGCAAATAATTCCGGCGTCTATCCGCACATGAGGCCTGCCGACATTTCAATTTCATACCGGCAAATGCCGATGCTGATGGTCATCTGCGCCGCCGTGGTGGCCTTTGTCACGATTCTCAATAAATGCGCGCAGACCACCGACGCGGAAAAAGCCATTCAGGCGAAGTCGCTGACCGCCCTGACTGAAGTCATCC
This sequence comes from Kiritimatiellia bacterium, assembly GCA_041653875.1. GTDB lineage: Bacteria > Verrucomicrobiota > Kiritimatiellia > JAAZAB01 > JAAZAB01 > VSJD01. The sequence goes on along the minus strand of JBAZEM010000012.1, from coordinate 57,988 downwards.
GCCGCCATCCCGAACTCATCGACAAGCCGGACAAGGATAACGGCTTCACGCCGCTGCACTGGGCCGTCATAACTCATCAGACCAATATGGCGGCCTTCCTGCTTGCCCAAGGCGCCCGGGTCAATGCCGCCGACTTTTACGGCATGACGCCCCTGCACAAAGCCGCCGCATTCGACGAAAAAACGATCGCCGAAATGCTGCTGGCGCACGACGCCGATCCCCTGGCCTTCGGCGCCAAGTACGGCGTAATCAAGATGGCCCCCATTCATCTGGCGGCTGAATCGGGCTATGCCGACATCGTCGCGTTGTTCCTGGACTATGGCGTTGACGTTAATCTCGCCACCCAGGGTAAAAACCGGGTTACGCCCCTGCACATCGCCGCCGCCAAGGGCCGGGCCGAAGTTGTGGAACTCCTGCTGAAATCCGGCGCGAATGTGAATATCCGGGATACGAAAGGCGAAACACCCCTGCATTGGGCCATCGCGGCGGACCAGAAAGAAGTGGCCGATATGCTCAGGATTTATGGCGGAACGGAATAATTTTTCCGTTCTTCGTTCTTGGTTCCTCGTTCTTAGTTTAGGCAAATCGGCATTTCCGGCAGAAACACCGCCTACAACCGATTCATCGAATTTCCTGTTGTTGCCCTTTATCAATATGCAGAAAACGAAGAACAAAGAACGAAGAACAAAGAACAAAGAACCAAGAACCTCATGATTCCGCATTCTGCATTCTGCATTTCCGCACCATGGCGACTTCCGGGCAGGTAAAGGGCGAATCGTATTTGGTGCAGTTGATACAGCCCATATAGAGCTTGTGCATCAGCGTTTCCTTGGCCACCTCGTGGAAGCCGAACTGGCGGAAGAATTCCGGGGTGAAGGTCAGCACCACGATCTGCGCGGGATGAAACCGCTCGATCCGCTTGATCACCGCCTTCACCAGGGCCGAGCCGATCCCCCGATGCTGGTAATGGCCGCCGATCGAGACGGACTTGATTTCGACGGATGGATTGAGCGCCTTCCCGATTTCCGGCAGAATCTGCCAGGCGGCGGTCCCGATGATCCGGCCCCGCTCCTCACACACCAGGAACCGGTCGATATTCTGCACGATATCGCTGATGGCGCGCGGCACCACTTCACGGGGATGCTCCTTGATTAACGTGTAAATGGCGCCGGCATCTTCAAACCCGGCGTTCCGAATTGTCGTTGCAAGGGCCTTTTTCATGGTTTGCGATTTACCCTCCTCGGCCGGCATTGATCTGTGTGCGGAGCTTGCCTTCCAAACCGCGTTTCTTTTCCTGATGGATAGCACGCGCACATCGTCTTGGCGAGCAAAAATCGCAAAAGTTTGTGGCCGGTCAGTCATTTTGGGGGGCAGGTTCTCGCATCCCCGTGGCCTTGTGTCACGGAGCGCGGAAATTTACGGCGCCTGCCGGACAAGCCGGCAGGAAGCCCCGGAATCATCGCCTAAGGATGCGCCATCTTGCCAAGAACCCAGCGTGAACCACGCGCCCGCACGGCGACGGGGCCCGTCGCCGTCCATTAACCATTATCGAGATTCACGCGATGATCCTTCTGGAGGGCGGGCGGCCTCGACCGCCGTGCGGGCACAGGGCGAAAAGCGTGGTCGTAAAACAGTCCGCCGGTCTTAGGCGAGGATTTGGGAAGCCCCCAATAACTGACTCGCAATTAGCTCTTCCAGCGCCTTTAACACGGTGTCCGGCTCGATGGCGGCCAGGGCCGCGCTTGTCGGGGCACGGCCCTGGAGAACCACGACATGCGCGCCGCGCGGGCCCCACACGGCCGCATCTGTGGGACCAAAGAGCGCCACGACGGGGACCCCCAGCGCCGCAGCCAGATGGGTAATCCCGGAATCGTTGCCTGCATAGCCCCGGCTGACCGCAAGGACCGAGGCCGCCTCTTTCAAGGATCGGTTGGTCAGCATGGGCGCGTCCGGCGCCAAGCGCGCCAAGGCCCGCGCCGCGGCCGCTTCCGCTTCACCCAAAACAAACAGGGGTTGGGCGGACATGGAACGCCGCACACGCTCGGCCAGCAGGGCGAACCGTTCGACCGGCCAGTTTTTCCGGGCACTGCCGCTGCCCGGATGCAAGCAGACAACATCGCCCGCCAATCCCAATTCCTCGAGCCAATGCCGCCCCTGCTCCCGTAGTGCGGCCGGCCAAGGAAGGAGGGGCTCGGCGGCGCGGTTTTGTCGAACCGCCACTACACCATGCGTTGTAGTTGCCGTTCGAGAGAACGGCATGGTCGCGGTTTTGCGGCCCAATTCCATGACCGGACGCAGAAAATGATCGGCCGCATGGCCCGCCGCGACGACGGGCGGACAAGTAATCACCTGTTTGGCGCCGGCCGCCCGGAGATTGGCCTGCAACACGCCGTCAACATCGCCGAGATAAGACAGGACCAGGTCGAAGGAAGCCAGATCGGCCCGCTCGCGCTCCGGCCAAACACGGTGCGAAACGAACCATGCGGCCATGCCGGAGGCATCCAGCGACCGGACGCGGTCAACCAAGCCGGCGGTCAAGGCCAATTCGGCCGGGCCGGGATGCCCGATCAGCTCGATTACGGCTGAAGGCCAATGCCGGCGCAAAGCCCGGATGGCCGGCAGGGTCAGGATAAAATCGCCCAGTGCGCCGCCGCGCAGGATCAGGATGCGCGGGGCGGCAAGTGAGGGAGTGTGGGTGTGTGGGCGTGTGGGTGTGCGGAGAAAACTCTTTACGCCCATACATCCAAACCCCCATACACCCATACTCGGTATTGACTTACAGACCTGCCTGTCCCGACCTCGGGCTGTGCTAATACACGCGCCAGCCCAACAACAGCATGCCGGCGCCCGTAACGATTCCGGCGATGCCCGCGGCGCGGGCGATCGGCGGGCGGTTAATCCAGCGCTCGGTCCATTGCCGCCATTTAAAGGGGCTCCAGACCAGCACGATGCCGAAGATCACGAGCAGGTAAGCGAAACTTGTCATGATCAAACGGCTTGCGGCGGGATGCACAAACGCGCTTTCAAGAATCGGGAGCGGCGCCAACAACAAAAATCCGCCCAGCGCGCGCGCCGCCAATAAATCGTCCACGAACAGGATCGCCAGGATATAGGCCGCCGGCGCGGCCGCATAAACCAGCGCGAGGTGCGCATCCACCCAAGCAAACCGCATCTGCACGAGAAGCCAGGCCGACCAGAGGATATCCACGGCGGCCAAAATGCGGCCGGCCCATACGTGCCTGGGAAATGCGCCAACCCCGGCGGCCATGCCCCGCGGCCACAGCGCCAGCCCGGCGCTCCCGATAAAAACAACCGCGCCACAGATCAAGGTTATAAAGGCCAAGTCCGACATAGTTAGAATCCCCCCTTATTCAAATGCAGAATGAAGAATGAAGAATGAAGAATGCAGAATGAAAAATTGCACTGACATTCTTGGTTCTTCATTCTGCATTTTTCATTCTTCATTCTGCATTTTTTTCGATCTTTCCGTACAACGCCTGCGCGGTCGCCTGGACGACACGCAGCGTAACAAGGTCGCCGGCTTTCAGGCCCGGTTCCGCCTCGAAAATGGCCAGGATATTATGGCGCGTGCGCCCGGCCCAACGCGCTTCGTTCCGCAGACTGGACCCTTCCACCAGCACCTCGCAGGTTTGACCCGTAAACGTCCGGTGGAACGCCTGACTGCGCCGGCCCTGGTCCTCCAGGAGCGCGTGATTGCGCCGCAGTTTTTCCCTGGCGCTCACGTCGTCGCTCCACTGGGCCGCAAGGGTGCCCGGGCGGGGATTGTATTTGAAGATATAAACATTATCAAAGCCTATTTCCTCCAGGAAGGCGCGGGTCACATCGAATTCCTCCGCCGTTTCCGTGGGAAACCCGACGATGACATCGGTCGAAAGCACGATGCTCGGCGCGGCGGCCCGCAGGCGCCGCACCGCCGCGCGATAATCTTCCGCTGTGTACCCCCGGTGCATGAGTTTCAGGATCCGGTCGGAAGCGGACTGCAGGGGCAGGTGCAGATGCCCACACACGGCGGGCAATTCGGCAAAGGCGCGCGCCACTTCCGCGGTACAGCCGCAGGGATGCCCCGACGTGAAGCGCAGGCGGGCCAAACCCGGGATAGCGTCGAGCGCCTCCAGGAGGCGCGGCAAGGGTTCCGTGAAACCGCGCGGCGAACGCGCATCCGCCTCCCAGACAGGCGTCTGGATGCCATAGGCCATGATGCTCTGGCCCAGCAGTGTGACTTCCTTGACGCCGCGCGCGATTAGTTGGCGCACTTCTTCAATAACGTCCCGGGCCGGCCGGCTCCATTCCGCGCCGCGCACTTCGGGAACCACGCAATACGCGCAATGCCGGTTGCAGCCGAAGAGGATATTGACAAAGGCGGATGTCGCGCCGGGCAAATGCGTGCGGCCGTCATAAGAGTCTTCGGCCGGCGCAACATCAAGGACCGCGCGGCGGCCCGGCTTCGTCCCGACGCTCCGAGAGGTCGGGACTACGCCGGGCAGGTCCGCCAACCTTGAAGCGCCCGGTTTTCGGGCGCGCACAGCGGTGAGGACCGCGGGGACTTGCGCCAGAGCGTGTGTGCCCACGGCGAAATCCAAACCGGGGACCTTGCGGAAGAGATCGTCCTTCAGGCGCTGGACCATGCAGCCGACGACCCCGACGATTCGATCCGGATGCTCCCGGCGGGCGTCGATCAACATCCGCAGTTTGCCGATGGCCTTGTCTTCCGCCTTGGCGCGCACACTGCAGGTGTTCACAATCACGGCATCGGCCTGGCTTTCGTGCTCCGCCAGGGCATAGCCGTGGCGTTGCAGCAGGACGGCGATCATTTCGCTGTCCCGCTCATTCATCTGACAGCCATAAGTCTTGATATGGACTTTAAATGAGTGTGGGATGGACACGGATTTCATACTCGCAATTTCGCAGTTGTAGCCGCGAGACGACCCGCCTGCAGCGCTTCGCGTAGCGATGCGGGCAGGTAGGCTCGCGCGGACGCGAACGTCGGCCCGCCGTCCGACGGCCTGCCCGCAGTGCTACAGCGTTGCAGGCGGGCTACAGAAAAAGTTGCCCCTTATCCGAACGTCTATACAACGGCGCGGGGGGGCCGAAGCAACGCAGTTCGGCGATCGTCCAGCAAAAACGCGGGTCCGAACCGGTCTGAGTGACGCGCACATAGCGCGCATTCAGCGGAGCGAACGCGCAAGTAAAAAAATCGCCGTGGACCAGGAAGCGCGGCTGGTCGTTGTTCCAGAACAGACCGCAGGCAACGTCGCCATACTCGAAGGCTGTTTGCCATTGGCGGTTGTCCGTGGAGACTTCGATTTTTGAGCCGCGCTGGTAATCGCACCAGACCGTGCCCAGGTCGAACCTGATCTTGGCTAAGGGATAAACTGCGCCCATATCCACGTTAATCGTCATCCCGGGTGTCTGCGGCATATCGCTGGACCAGATGGTGTCGGTTTTACCGTCCGTCATCAGGGGCGCCTTGGCCGGGTTGAGCGAGGCGGTCACCTGCCAATGGTCGCGCGGGATTTCCCGGAGCGCGCGTTCGGCGCCGCAGGGCGGCTTAAAATCGTAGAAGACGGTGAAACAGGTGATATTGGTTTTCTGCCAGGCGCCGCCGATGCCGCGCAGGAGCGTTTCGAAGGTGTCGGCCTTGATGCCAAGGGTCGGGTGCGTAATGAAGGCGACCTTTTCCGCCGCGCTGACGACATCTAAAAATTTCACCGGCTTGCTGGAGAAGCGCTCGTTATACGGCTCGGATACAATGATGTTTTCCTGCGTTTCATAGGTCATCCGGTAGGAAAGCCAGTAGTGGGCATAGGCATGGCGGATGCCGGTATTCTTCAGGAAATCAATCAGCGGACGCGTATCGGGCAGTTCCAGCGGCCCGGCGACAAAGGCGGGATCGTTCCAGGCCTTGGCCAGCAGGACATTGCCCCAGACCTGGGCGACCAGCACGATGGCGATGAGCGCGTAAAACACCGGCCGGGCCCATTGTCGCAAGCGCCATAGGCCATACGCAAACAGGATGGGCAGGACGGAAATAATCGGCAGAAGATAGCGCGCCTCGTTCGCGCCCGAACGCCGGCTTTTGGCGAAAACCGCCAGGCTCACGGCCGCCGTCGCCAGCAACAGCGCCGTGCCGTCCGTATTCTTCAGCGACAGGTAACAGAGCCGCCACAGCCGTTTCCAACTAACGATGAGCGCCAGCGCCAGCACCCCGCCCCAGATTGCGGCCAGCAGGTAATACAACGCCGGCGGAAGGGCCGCGATGTTGCTGTTGTCGCCGTACAGCATGACGCGCATGCCGATGAAAAATTGAACGGTGTACGTCAGGGCGGTCTGTAGCATTACGAATGTCTGCGCCCAACTTACCTGCCCGCCCACGTCTTTGAACGTGGCAAAATCGTGCGTCTGGTTAAACCACCAGAGCGGCAGACTGGCGACGCCAAAGGCCAGCGCCAGTCCCCAGAATTCCTTGCGGATGAGCAGGAGCTTGTCCTTGAGAAACAAAAACAGAACCGCCACCACGATATAGCTGACGATCAACAAGTGCAGCCAAAACGCGTACCCCAGCACGGCGCCCAGCAGGACGAAAGTCGAAAAATTACGCCGCTCCGCCGCAACGATCCGGCTGGTCAGCAGGAGCGCGATACTGCCCAGGGTGGTGACAGCCAGGTAATTATCGGGCGGAATGGCCGCGCCGCACATCGCCAGGTAAGGAACGGGTATCGCCAGCAGGACGAGCGTAATCAGGCCGACTTCGCGGTTATAACTGCTGCGCGCCAGCCGGTAACTGACCGCCAGGAACAGGAAGGCAAAGACCAGCGGATAGATGCGGATCGTAAGCGTGTGGGCGCCGAACAGGAAAATAAGCGCGGCGTCAATGAAGGATTCCTGGGTGCCCATGTAGGATTGGCCCCAATAGACCACCGGGAATTCGCCCTTGAGCATGTGCATGGCCATCAGGCCCGGCCAGGCTTCATCGGACGACAGCGGCAGTTTCTGATAAGCGAAGGCAAAAAGGAGCAGGCGAAAGACGACCCCGACCGCGAGCACGCCCAGCATGAGCATGATAAATTTTTTGTTCATCGGCGCCAAGCTGCGATTTTACAACCGCTAATGGTTGCTAACGAGCGATATTAATGTTGAAATATGCCGGGAAACAAGGAAAATATCGGTTTAATCCTGATGAATTTTGTGGTAATTCATTTTCGTTATGAATAATATGCCCAGTATTGTCGCGGCCGATGGCCATGTGCACTTCTATCCCGCCTACGATACCAAGGCCGTGTTCCGCCACCTGATTCAAAACCTGGACCGGTTGGCCGGCTGGCCGGCCAATTCGGCAGGGCCGGAAACGACCGGCAACGGCGTTCATAAGCTGGCGTTCCTGGCGGAAAGCCGCGAACACGATTTTTTCAGCCGCCTCCAAGATCGTGACAAGGCCATTGTTGGACTTGGCCTCGCGATAACGAGCGGACCGGATCCGGTTTGCGTGACGGTTAGTCTTTCCGAAGTCGGCCGGGTGTGTATAGTGGCGGGGCGCCAGATTGTGACCCGCGAACGGCTGGAAATTCTCGGCATGGCCATGCGCGCAAAAATCCCGGATGGCTTGCCGGCCCGCGACGCGATTCAAAAAGTGGCCGAAGCCGGCGGAATCCCGGTGCTGGCCTGGGCGCCCGGCAAGTGGCTGTTTGCGCGCGGGCGGCTGGTGCGGGAATTGATCGCCGGCGATCAAGACCGGGTCTTGCGCATAGGCGACACCGCCTTAAGGCCGGCGTTGTGGCCCGAACCACGCCCGATGCGCATAGCCCGCGCCCGCGGCATGACGGTGATCCCCGGCTCCGATCCGTTGCCCTTTGCCGGCGAAGAGCGTTTTGCGGGAACCTATGGGTTCATTTATCAGGGCGCGTTCGACGCCGCACATCCCGCGGTCTCCATCGCTCGCATGCTGGCTGGACACCCCGCCGCCATTACACCGGCCGGCGCGCGCGGCGGCGCCCGGACCGTGGCGCGGCGGCTGACGCGCCTGTGGGTAAGGCGCATCGAAAATCGAAAATTCCACCATGCCTTCCCCCATTGCCCATAGTCTGATCGGTCTCGCCCTTGGCCTGGCTCGGTTCCTGCCGCGTTATCGGCGCTGGGACGAACTGGCCGGGCGGTTCCGCGCGGTGTGGCGTCCCCTGCTGTTTTGCGTGTTCCTGGCCAATGCGCCGGACCTGGATTATTTTTTCGGCATCTTGCGGGGTAATGCGAATTATTATCACCAGACGGTGACGCATACACTGGTTTGGATTGGCGTAACGGCCCTGGCAATATGGATTTACGGCCGATTACGAACGCGGCGGACGGGGTATTGGCCGCTGGGTCTTTTGCTGGCGCTCCTGGGCAGTCATCTACTGGCCGATTGGCTCACGGTGGATCGTTCGCCGCCCATTGGGCTCATGCTGGCCTGGCCGTTCTCGGAGCGCTTCCATCACGCCGCCTGCGCCTTTTTCCCGCCGGCGGCCAAGCAGACCTGGGCCGCGGTATGGTCGCTGCCGAACCTGCGCCTGATCCTGGTGGAACTGGCCATAACGTTGCCTCCCGTGATTCTCGTGCTGTGGTTCAAATATAGAGGGGCAAAACGATGAATTCGCTCTCGACACCCACGCAGGGCCGGATACAATGCTCATAAATCCGTTGTCCGTTCAGGAAGAGATTAACTACGAAACACGCGAAAGGCGCGAAAATGGCAGAGAAGATTATTTTGTTGGCAGACGAGCACCGGGCACAGGTCATAAATTATTTAAGGCGGGCTAAGCGCCCGCAACCCAAGGGAGGGCGGGCATGTTGCCCGCCACGGACAGCGACACGCTGTCTCTCCCAAAAACATACAAGTACAAACGTGTATCTTTACGGGAAAGCGTCTAAAATCGACCGCCAAGCAACTGGGACTGCTGATTAATTTTGGACATTATCCTAAAATTGAACACGAGCGCTTCGTAAATCGATCTCCTTTCGCGTAATTCGCGTGTTTCGTAGTTAATTTTCCGCCCATGAAAACTGAAAGCGTCATCATTCAGCGCGAAATGGCCGCCGAGTCCAAATCCCGGTTGGCGCGCTATAGCGACCTGATTGTCGGCCGGCGCGGATTCTGGCCGCTGTTGAAATACGAGCTGATCGTCCTGTTTTGCGCCCGCCTGCCGGGCCTGTTGGGTCTCTTTCTGCGCGCCAAGCTCTATCCCGGCCTGCTCGGCAAATGCGGACGGAACGTTGTGTTCGGCACCAACATCGTGCTGCGGCATCCGCACAAAATCGAAATCGGGGATAATGTCATCGTTGACGACAACTGCCTGCTGGATGCCAAGGGCCGGGACAATACGGGCATCCGCATCGGGTCCGGCGTCTTCCTCGGCCGGAATTCCATCCTGAGCTGTAAAAACGGCGACATCGTTCTGGGCGAGCGGGTGAACATCGGGTTTAACTGCGAAGTGTTTTCCGGCAGCCGCGTCGCGTTGGGGGACGACACCCTTGTGGCGGCCTATTGCTATTTTATTGGTGGCGATCACGATCCCCGGGATGTCGAAGCTTCCGTAACCCAGCAGGGCTCGCGCTCCCACGGTATCGAAATTGGCGCAAAATGCTGGTTTGGCGCCGGTGTCAAAGTGCTGGATGGGATCACGGTCGGCAGTAACGCCATCGTCGGCGCGGGCGCCGTCCTGACCCGCTCGATCCCGGCCTATGCGATCGCCGTCGGTGTCCCGGCTCGTGTTGTGCGCGACCGGCGGGAACAGACGTAATGCGGCCGCCTTTTTTGCCTAATTTCAGTTCGCCCACGGCCCGTTGGGCCGCAATCAGGCGATCCTCCCAATCCTCCCGGGGAATAAGGGGTCAGTCCGAGATTTTGGGGGAATAAGGGGTCAGTCCGAGATTTTTGGTGTTTCCAGTTTTTTTCGCAGGGGAATAAGGGGTCAGTCCGAGATTTTTGGTGTTTCCAGTTTTTTTCGCAGGCGATTAATGCCGTCATCGCGACTTCTTTCAACTATTCCGCATGCCTTTGAAACCGATGTCCGATGTCCCATCACTAAATGATTGCTAATCCATTCGGATCCAACACAGGCCTGGCGATTCAGCCACCAACCCAATACCTGTTTGCGTTTATCATTTTTCTTTAACGCAGACAGACTTTCAACGGTCAACCCTATCCTGTCCAGCCCTTTTGCCAGTAAAGCAGACGCCGCCCGTTCATCATGCTCGCATTTCTCCTCGCCGCCGTATGTCTCGATTTTCTTGCCTTTCAGTTGCTCCCCGACTGATTTCAAAAGCCTTTCATGAAAGGTGTCTCCCCCAAGGAACCATCCGCGCCGAATCGTTTTCCATTCCCTCGTCAATGCTTTACGTCCTTGTTCATCGGCCCATTCTTCGCAACATTTCTCGATATACTCACTATACGCGCGCCCCCATCTCCCGCGCCGCTCATCAACACCAACACAATCCAACACCCTCATGACCTCCAACCAGCTCGGCTTCTTTGCCTGCTCCATATACACCAGGCAACTGCTCCAGCGATAGAGGTTCAGCCGCTCTTCCGGCCAATGCACCAACTGTGCCCGCAGGGGATTTAGGTGGATATAGGTGCTCACGCGTTCGATAAAACCACGCTCCTCCGGCTCGATCATGACCGTCTTGTACCGTCCTTGAAACACGTGCCCCCGTTGTCGATATCGTGCGTTATAACGCAATGTATACGTGCTCAGAAACCATTTCATTCCCATCACTAAATTCGCCTCGGGCGTCTCCAACAAGAGATGATAATGATTGCTCATCAGGACATAGGCATGAACTTTCCAACCAGTTCGCGCGCAAACTTCGCTTAAAGTTTTAAAGAACAGATCGCGATCCGCATCGTCCCGGCAAATAGCCTCGCCACGATCTCCACGGCTCATCACATGATAAAACGCCCCTGCATATTCTACCCTGGGTTTCCTTGGCATAATTTTCTTCTACATCTCATTCCCGCCAAAGTCAATGAAATACCAAGATTCTCGGACTGACCCCTATCATCTCATTCCCGCCAAAGTCAATGAAATACCAAGATTCTCGGACTGACCCCTATCACCCCTATCCCATCGGACTGACCCCTATCCCAACGTATCCCCTATATCCCGGCCGCAAACCACCCGTGGCGACGCCGCATCCTAAGTCGCCGCTCGGATTCCGCCCCCCTCCGACGAGCTATATAAGCCCATTCTCGGGGCGGAACCCGAGCTAACCCAATAACATGCCAACAGCAAAAAGGGGACATTTCTAATAAGCTTTGACATTCCTAAAAAAGTGCTTGCATTCACGGCAACGCTATGGTTAGCTACCTCGCTTTTGGCAATCGTTGCGCCTAAAGCAAGCACCGGAGAGGATCAGGGAATGAAAGAAAAAATCCATCCAAAATATCAAGACTCCACGATTACATGTATTTGCGGGCATGTGGTTCATACCCGTTCGACCGTGAAGGACATGCAAGTCAACACCTGTTCCGCCTGCCATCCTTTTTATACGGGCACGGCCAAATACGTGGATGCGGCCGGACGCGTGGAGCAGTTCAAGAAGCGCTACGGCAAGAAATAGCGCCGCCGTTTAACAGGGCCAGGACAAGGTGTTTTCACCGCCTGGCCTTTTTCGCCCCCCCCCCGGCATTCTGAATCTCTCGGTTCAATCCGCAATCGGCAATCGAAAATTACGCCATGGACCTCGCCCCCGCATTCCTCGAAGCCCTGAGCGCCCGGCTTGCCGAGCGCGAGGCGCAATTGGCCTCGGCCGCCGCCGAGAACCCGCGGAAATTACGCGATCTGCTTAAATCCCACGCCCGCCTGAAAAAAATACTGGCGCGCGCCAACGCCTTGGCGCGCCTGCAGAAGGATATCCGTGAACATCAGGAACTGACCGCCTCGGACAGCGCCGACTCCGAACTCAAGGCCTTGGCGCAAGAGGAACTCGCCAAGGCCGAAACAGCCCGGCCGGAAGCCGAACGGCTTCTGCTGATCGAACTCCAGCGCCCCAATCCCAATGACGAGCGCAACGCGATCATGGAAATCCGCGCCGGCACGGGTGGCGACGAAGCGGCGCTCTTTGCCGGGGATCTGGCGCGCATGTATATGCGCTACGCCGAAAATAACGGCTGGAAGACCGAACTTATCGACGCCAGCCCCTCCGGGAGCGGCGGATACAAGGAAATTGTATTTTCAATCCAGGGTGAAAACGTATTCCGCGCCATGCAGTTTGAGGGCGGCGCCCATCGCGTCCAGCGTGTCCCCATCACGGAAGGGTCTGGGCGCATTCACACCTCCACCGCCACGGTGGCCGTCCTGCCCGAGGCCGAGGACATGGATGAGATCGAGATCAAGCCCGAAGATCTGCGCATTGACGTGTATCGCGCCTCCGGCGCCGGCGGCCAGCACGTCAACAAAACCGATTCCGCCGTGCGCATCACCCACCTGCCCACCGGCCTGGTCGTGGCCAGCCAGGAGGAACGCTCCCAGCACAAGAACCGGGCGAAGGTCATGCGCGTTTTACGCTCGCACCTGCTGGAGCTGAAGCGGCGGGAAGCGGACAACCAGGCGGGCGAATCGCGCCGCTCCCAGATCGGCAGCGGGGACCGCAGCGAGCGCATCCGCACCTACAATTTCCCGCAAAACCGCCTGACCGATCACCGCATTCATTTCACCTCGCACAACCTGGAAAAGGTCATGGAAGGCGATCTGGCCGATCTCTTGCGGGCGCTTTACGAAAACAACCACGCCGCTCAAACCACCCTTTCGTTGGATCAGCTGCTGGAAATGTGAAAGCCAAGGCGCCAAGCAAATTAGGTTCCGTGCTTGCCGCCGGCGTCGCCCGCGTTCAGGCGGCCACGCCGGGCGAAGCGCGCTTAAAATGCGAGTGGCTGGCGAGTCGCATTTTAGGTTGCGCCCGCCTGGAACTATCGGCGCGGAAAGACCAAATCCTCTCCGAACCCCAGGTTCGGCAGATCGCAGCGGGCGTCGCGCGCCTGGCCGCAGGCGAACCGCTGCAATACATCCAGGGCGAGGCGGAGTTCATGGGCCGTGTTTTTATCTGCGACCGCCGGGCTTTGATACCGCGGCCGGAAACGGAACAACTCACGGCCTGGATGCTGGAGGACGCGGCCTTATGGCAACCCCCAGCGCCGCTCATCGCGGATGTGGGCGCCGGCAGCGGATGTATCGTCATTTCGCTGGCGCTGGAACGGCCACAGGGCCGTTATGTAGCCACCGACACCAGCGCCGCGGCCCTGGCGCTGGCGCGGGCAAACGCGGCGCGGCACGGAACCGCCGCCCGCATCCGTTTTATCGCCTGCGACCTCTTGTCGGCTGTCGCGCCCAAAACGACATTCCAACATTCTGCAGAATGTTGGAATGTTGTAACGGCGGGGGCCGCGTCCTTTGCGGGCTTGGATGCGGTGGTGTCCAATCCGCCCTATGTGCGCACGGCGGACTGGGCAAGCCTGGACCGAGGCGTGCGCGATTTCGAGCCGCGCGCCGCGCTGGACGGCGGCGCCGGCGGCTTGACGATCGTCCGGCGGCTCATGGCGCAGGCCGTCCAGGCGCTCAAGCCTGGCGGGGTGTTCTTCCTGGAAATCGGCGAAGACCAGGGTGCCGCCGTCATGGAGCTGGCATCCGCGGCCGGATTCCGCGAAACCCAATTACGACAGGATCTGGCCGGCAAAGACCGAATGATGCGGGCCGTGAAATGAAGCGAAAAATAACTGCTTGAACCGGCCGGACGAATCGTGTAAGAAGAACGCGTTTATTAACCGAAGTGAGTGGGAGGACAATAATGTCAGTTAAAATCAGATGCCGAAAGACCGGGGCCAATAACGACCCTTGTTTCCGGATTGTGGCCACCGACAGCCGCTCTCCTCGCGATGGAAAGTACCTGGAAATCCTGGGATGGTACGACCCCAAAAAGTCCAAGGCCAACTTCCACCTCAAACTGGAACGTATTGCGGCCTGGAAAAACAAGGGCGCCATCCTTTCGGAAACGGTCCGTAGTCTGGTCAAAAAAGCCAAAACGGCACCCATGGCCGCTTCCGCCTCCAAGAAAGAGAAAGCCGTTGAGCCCGCCAACCCGTCTGCGACCTGACAAGCATGAAAGCGTTTATCGAACATACCTTGCGGGCGCTGGTTAATCATCCCGATCAAGTCACCGTGACTGAAATTCCTGGCCGCCAGACGATAATCATGGAAGTCCGCTGTCATCCCGAAGATATGGGACGTATTATCGGCAAGAACGGCAAGACCATCAGCGCCCTCCGGGTCCTGCTGACCAGCCTGGCTGCCAAGCAAAAACGCAAGGCCGTCCTCGAAGTCGCCGAGTGAAGCCCATGGGGGAACTGCTCCACGTTGACATCGTCACGATCTTCCCGCGCATGGCGCGGGGGTTCCTCGATGAAAGCATCATGAAACGCGCGGCCCAACAAGCCGCTGTCGCCTTTCGGGTCATCAACCTGCGCGATTTCACCAGCGACCGCCATCAGACCGTGGATGACCGCCCCTATGGCGGCGGACCGGGTATGATCTTAAAGGCGGAACCGTTCTTCAAAGCGGTGGAATCGGCCCGCACGCCCGGCGCGCGGGTTATTCTCATGTCGCCCCAAGGGCGCCCTTTTCGCCAAGGCCTGGCCGCCGAACTCGCCCTTGAACGGCACCTGATCTTTCTCTGCGGCCATTATGAGGGCGTGGATGAGCGTGTCAGCCAGGGCCTGGCGACCGACGAAATTTCGATCGGCGACTACGTTTTGACCAATGGAACGCTGGCCGCCACGGTGGTGATCGACGCCGTCGTGCGGCTCTTGCCGAACGTGCTGGGCGCCGCGGACGCCACCGCGGACGAATCGTTCAACGACGACCGCTTGGAATATCCGCAATACACGCGCCCGGAAATCTTCCGGGACCTGCGCGTGCCGGACATCCTGTTGACCGGCGACCATGCCGCCATCGCCCGCTGGCGGGCGGAACAGTCCCATCTGCGGACGGTCGCGCGCCGCCCGGACCTCTTGAAAATGGATAATGGTTGATGGTCAATGGTTAGCGAGCGGCTTTGCCAAAGAGCCATAAGACCTCTGTCGGCAAACTAAACCACAAGCGCGGCTTTATGATTCACGCCTCTCGCTTCGCACAAAATGGAGCGGATCGTCAAAAAAGCTTGACGGGGCGGCGTAAATCCATAGAATCCCATTCATAACAGCGGAGCAAAAAAGCCGGGACAAACTATGAGCTCAACCATGCTAAAAACACTCGACATGGAAAATCGCCAGAAAACACCGTTGACTTCCTTTTCGGTAGGCGACAGCATCAAAGTGCTGGTAAAAATCAAGGAAGGCGACAAGGAGCGTGTGCAGGCTTTTTCCGGCACCGTGATTGCCCGCAAGGGCTCCGGCGCCACCGAGACCTTTACCATTCGCCGCATTTCATTCGGCGAAGGCGTGGAGCGTATCTTCCCGGTGAATTCTCCGAGTATCGCCGGCATCGAGGTGGAATCCGTCGGTAAGAAGCGGCGCGCCAAATTGTATTATTTACGGGAACGATCCGGCAAGATGGCGCGCACGGCAACGCAACAGTCGTAGTTTCGACGCGGGGGCGGCATGGAGGGAACCGCAGGTTTGCTTCAATTTGAGCGCCAGGTTTGGGACCGCGGATGCAAGCGTGTCGCCGGTGTGGATGAAGCCGGCCGGGGTCCCCTGGCCGGCCCGGTCGTGACGGCGGCCGTTATTTTCCCTAAAACCTTTATCGAGCGGGAAGAGCATCGTCTCTTCGATACGCTCACCGATTCCAAGCAACTCACGCCAAACCAGCGCGATCGTTTTTTCGAACTGCTGCTCGATTCGCCGGGGGTGGAAATCGGCATCGGTTTCGGGGACGTGCCCGAAATCGACGAAATCAATATTTTGTGTTCCACGCACCGGAGTATGAGCCGTTGCTTGCATCGCCTGGCGACGCTTCCCGAGTACGCTCTGGTTGACGGCCTGCCGGTTCCAAATCTGCCCTGCCCTTCCCTGGCCATTATCAAAGGCGACGCGCGCAGTCTTTCGATTGCCGCCGCCAGCGTCATCGCCAAGGTCACACGCGATCGCTGGATGACCGATCTCGACCGCCGGCATCCCGAATACGGGTTTGTGCGGCACAAAGGTTATGGCACCGCCGCCCACATCCAGGCCCTGTTGAAATACGGCGCCATTGCCCAACATCGCCGTTCCTTCCGGCCGGTGCGCGATATCGAGGCCATCCGCGGCCGTATGCGGCAGGGCGACAATCGGGACGGTTCGACGGTTCACGGTTAGGAGGTTCACGGTTGGAAAATTTGCCGGAGAAATCGACACCCGTTGAACAGTGAACCGCTGAACCTCGAACCATGCCAAATCATCTATCCCATGTGGAAAACAGTCAAACGCCTGCTGGGCACTGCGCCCGACACCACGAAACAGCTTTCCTCCGGCGCGTGGGGCGAGGCCCAGGCCGAACGTACGCTCCGTCAAAAAGGTTATGCCATCCTCGGCCGGCGGGTTCGCGTGGGACGGCGCGACGAACTGGATCTGGTGGCCCGCGACGGCGCGGTCTTTGTGTTCGTGGAGGTCAAGACCCGCAAGACCGAGGCGTTCGGGCGGCCGGGCGCGGCTGTGGACCGCGCCAAGCGTCATTATCTTTCGCGCGCCGCCGTGCGCTATCTTAAGCGCCTGCGCCATCCGCCGGAAGCCTTTCGCTTCGACGTCGTTGAAATTATCGGAGCGCCGGGCACGCCCGCGCCCCTGATCCGCCACATTGAAAACGCATTCCCCCTGGATCGTTGCTACCGCGTCCCGTAAAAGCAGAAGAAGATGATCAATGGATGCATGCGTTGCGGGGCCGGGACCTTTACATTGACTTGGAGCCGTGTGTATGCCATATTTTGCAGTGCTACACATCGTGTTGCAAGCAACCATTAACCATTAACCATTGACCATTGACCATCGGGTCTTTGAACCATGCCCAGAATGGGATACTATGCAATTCAATGACACCCAGAAAGAAGCCGTGCGCAAGTGGATTGCCGAAGGATGCGGGTTGACTGAAATCCAGAAACGGCTGAATGACGAATTCAAACTGTCCGTGACATTCCTCGATCTGCGGTTTCTGGTGCTGGATCTTGGCCTGGCCATTAAGGAGCAAAATAAAAACACCAACGCCGGGTTGGATCTGGCCAAGGCCGCGCCGGCCAGTCCGGGCCCGGAAGCCGACATGGAGCCGGATGGCGCCGGCGGCGTGGCGGTCACCCTCGACCGCATCGTCAAACCAGGCGCGGTCGTCAGCGGAACGGTGCGTTTCAGCGACGGGGTTTCCGCCTCCTGGATGCTCGACCAGCTCGGCCGCCTGGCGCTTGACGCGGGCAAGCCGAATTACCGGCCCAGTCAGGAAGACGTGCAAGCCTTCCAAATGGAACTTCGCGACCTCCTGCAAAGCCGCGGGATATGATTGCTTAAGGCCCCCCATCCCAAGGATTGCAACAGGCCCCGGAGGGCGGGGCGACTTTTCCCGCTTGCGACCGGACGGGCGATATAATCAAGGCAAGGGAAACTTGTCGGTCAGGGCGACGACTTGCTTCTTGACGGCGGCGAGCGCGTCGGCGTTGTTCAAGTTGTGCAAGACCTGCACGATCCAACCGGCGATGAGTTTCATTTCCGGCGCCTGCATGCCCCGCGTGGTAACGGCCGGCGTGCCGATGCGAATCCCCGAGGTGACGAAGGGGCTCTTGGTATCGAACGGAATCATATTCTTATTGACGGTGATGCCGGCCAGATCCAGCGCGCCGGCGGCATCCTTGCCGGTCGCATTCATTGAGCTGAGGTCCACCAGCATCAGGTGATTGTCGGTGCCGCCGGATACGATGCGCAGGCCTTCCGCTTTCAGATTTTCGCAAAGCGCCTGGGCATTGCGCACAACTTGCTCCTGGTAGGCCTTGAACGCGGGTTGCAGGGCCTCGTGAAAACAAACCGCCTTGGCCGCGACAACGTGCATGAGCGGACCGCCCTGCAGGCCCGGGAAAATCTGGCGGTCAATGTCCTGCGCAAAGCGCGCCTGGCAGAGAATGACCCCGCCGCGCGGCCCGCGCAAAGTTTTATGGGTTGTGGTGGTCACAAATTCAGCCTGCGGCACGGGACTGGGATGATGACCGGCCGCCACTAATCCGGCGATATGCGCCATATCCACCATCAGGTAAGCGGAGACGCTGTCGGCAATTTTGCGGAATTGCTTGAAATCGATGATCCGCGAATAGGCGCTGGCGCCGGCAACGATCAGCTTGGGCTTGTGCTTCCTGGCCAGGGCGGCAATGGCGTCATAATCCAATTGCTCCGTCTCGCGGCTGACGCCGTAGTGCGCCACGTCGAATAACCGGCCGGACACGTTGGTTTTCATGCCGTGGGTCAGGTGCCCCCCCGCGCCGGGATCCATGGCCAGGATGCGATCGCCCGGCTGGAGTGCCGCCAGGTACACAGCCAGGTTGGCGGAAGACCCGCAGTGCGGCTGGACATTGACATGGTCGGCGCCAAACAACTGTTTGGCGCGGTCGATGGCCAGGCGCTCGGCTTCGTCCACGCATTGACAGCCGTTATACCAGCGTTTGCCGGGATAACCTTCCGCATATTTGTTGGTCAGCAACGAGCCGGTGGCCTCCTGGATGGACTGGCTGACGTAATTTTCGGAGGCGATGAGCTCCAGGTTTTCGCTCTGGCGCACGGCCTCGTTGCGCAGGACGGCGTAAATTTCAGGGTCGGTCTCATAGACATCCACCGGGTCCACGGTGTTGCAGGAATATTTATTTATTTTGCGCACGCGCCGGTGATGGCGTTCGCCGGAATCGAAATCCTCGCGCAACCAGGCGGTCACGATGGCCTGGGCCTCGGCGATGGTGGTCAGTTCGCCGCCGAGAGCCAGAACGTTGGCGTTGTTATGGGCGCGGGCCATCGTGGCCATGCGGGGATTCAGGCACAGCGCCGCGCGCACGCGCGGAAATTTGTTGGCCACAATGCTTACGCCGATGCCGGTGGTGCAAATAACGACGCCCTGATCCACCAGGCCCTGGGACACATTGGCCGCGACGAGCGCGGCCACGTCCGGGTAATCCACCGGGTCCTTGCTGAAACAGCCGACGTCCTCGACCTGGACCGCTTGCCCCGCCAGGAATTCCTTGAGGGCCTCCTTCATTTCGAAACCGCCGTGATCGGAACCGATGGCAATTTTCATGGGTTTATCCTGTCTTGATGCCAAGGAATTGCGATCTTGCGGTTCTACCGAACCGCAACCACCCCCGTTCGGTGTAGGGGCCGCTCGATCGAACGGCATTGTTCCCTGGCCTTCTAATTCAATCCTGCGCGCCGGCATAAGACTTCAGGTATAAGACCAAGTCCGGCAGGGTCGCCTCGATCTCGTCGCGGATTATCCGATACTGGGAATTCGTTCCGCCAAGCGGGTCGGGGATGTCGCCGCCGCCACGCCCGGGGTCGAAAGATTTCAGCAGGTAAATCCGGTCCTGAGCTTCCGGGAACCGACGCTTCAGCTCCGCCGCATGTGCTGACGTCATTACCACAATCAGGGTCGCGGCGTCAACGATATCTTTGGTTACAACCCGGCTGCGATGCGGCGTTAAATCAATGGCTTGTTCCTGCAGGACCGCAATGGCCGGCGGGCTGGCCGCCATTCCGTTGCCGGTGAAAAGGCCCGCTGAGCCGACTTGCCAGCCGGCTTGCTTTCCCAAGCGGCGCCGCAGGAGATATTCCGCCATGGGGCTTCGGCACACGTTGCCGGTGCAAATGAACAGGATATTGAGTTTATGACGCGGCATGGCAATGTAGTTCAGTTTGGATTTGTGCGCCGAGTTAGGCGGCCAAAGGCCGCGACTTTGCCGTTCTCTCGAACGGCGCTACAACGAGCCGGTGTAGTTGCGGTTCGATAGAACCGCTTGCCGCCGTGTGGATTGAAATTCCTTAACATTTAATTAGGCCCCGCAGCGGGGCGACTTTTTTCCGTGTAGAGCCGGCTTCACGTCGGCTATCTTCGGCACAGAATAGCCGGTATTCCGCCGGAGGCGGATCCGCCTATGGTGGAAAAACCGGTTCTACCTGGATTAAAATTCCCTAACATTAAACCTATCGGCTGGGCAACGTTAGCAACCGCGCAGTGACGCCACAATCCCGGCAATCTCCGCGGCGGGAATGGCGCCTTCCCGCAGGACGTCGCACCGGCCGAGCCCGATTTTGACCACAGTGCTTGGCACACCGCCCGGCGCGGGACCCGCATCCACCGCCAATTCGATCGCCGACCCCAGCGCCGCGACAGCCGCAACCGCCGTCAGCGCCGGCGCTTCGCCGCTCAGGTTGGCGCTGGTTACGCGCAACACGCCTCCCGTCGCCTTGAGGATGGCCAGCGTGACCGGATGATCGGGAACGCGAAAGCCTTCCCAGGCAATGCCGGTCTTGAGAACCATGGTCAACGCGCCAGGCCAATAACGCTTGGCCAGTGCGCGGCCGATCGCGCCCAGTTCCGCCCGGAACGCCTCCACTTGGCGGATATCGGCGGCCAGCAGGGCAATTGGTTTGTTATCCGGCCGGTGTTTGATCCGGAATAGCCGCTTTTCCGCTCCGGGCGCGCCCGGAGCGGCGGCCACGCCATACACGGTGTCGGTGGGCAGAACAACCAAGGCGCCCCGGCGCAACGCGGCGCCCACTTTGTCCACCATGCGCGCATCGGGAGGATTGCCGACCGGCCATGAGATTATACGGGGCGATTTCAACTTGGCGCCTTAACAGGAGCCAGAATTCAGAATGAGGAAAGCCCGCATGGGCCCTGATCGCCGCACTGAATTCTGTCTTCTGACGACTGTCTTCTGACGACTGATTTATTACCGCACCTTGAAGTCCAGCGCCTTGAGGCCCAGCAGGATATCGACGGCGCGCCGCAGAATCGCATCGCCGCCAACACGCTTGATGAGCGCCCGATCCTGGCGTTCCTGCTCGGCGATACCCGAGAAGATGTCGGGCTCTTCATCCGCAAAATCGCCCTCCGAGACTGCCGCGGTATTTGTGGACACCGCGCGCACTTGGGGCAGGACGCCTTTCCGATAATAGGCCGGGCCCTTGCTCAGCTCGATTCTTTGCGTGGCGATATAAAGCACGCGGTCGTTGGAAAGCGGAATGATATTGCGCACCCGGTCATCGCCGCGCGTCGGCGTGCCGATCAGCATGGCGCCTTTGCAGCCGCTTAGCAGTCCGGCCAGCGCTTCCGCGGCGCCGGAGGTGTCGTGGTCGATCAACACCACGACCGGCTTATCCATCGGCTGGCCGGTCTTGGCCTTGTAGGCGGCCACGACGGTGTTATGGCCGTCCCGCAAATTGAACAGCGTGTCGCCGGTGTGCGCGAACAGACTGCCGATTTCAGCGACCGACTCCAGATCCATCCCGTCGGCGCCGCGGATATCGAGGATGGCGCCAAAGCAATTGGCGCCGCGCCATGCATTCAATTGATCGACAATGACGGCGCCCGAATTCGTGTAGAGCCCGTTCACTTTCAGGTAGCCGATGCCCTGGGGCCAGGTTTCCGTCGTGCCCGTGACGGGGATTTGGATGGCCGCACGCCTCAACTTAACCACGCGCGTTTCCGCGGTTTTTTCGTCGGCGCGGATCGTAAGCTCCAGCGCCTCGCCCTGGCCGCCGCGCAGAAGCTGGGCGGCCGCGTCGAGAGGCATGCCTTCCGTGCTGTGTTCGCCGATTTTGACAATCAGATTGGCGGCGCCCAAACCCGCCGCCGCCGCGGGACTATTGCTGGAGACCTCCACAATCTGGGGCCATTTATCCTTGATCCGGAATTTGCATCCGATCCCATAAAAAAGTCCTTTTTCCCCGTCTTGCCGCCGCGCGGCCTGCTCCTTGGTTAGGATGGCGCCGCCTTCCGGATCGATGGCCGCGACGACCGCATCCAGAACGTTGCTTTTCAGGGTCTCAGCCTCATAAACCAAGCGCCGATCTTCCAGGATGGCGCCGATTTCGGAGACGCCGCGAATCGTCTCGCCGATAACATTCGATTGCGTTGCGGAGGCGGATTTATCAGCCGCGCCCGATTTCTGTTCCGCGTGGAGCCCTAATACAAATACCATCAAACATGTGGCGGCAAGCAATAAGGCAGGGACCAGCCTCCGGCTGGCCCATCTTCTTGTAACACGGCCCGCCCGGAGGCCGAGCCCTGCTTTTTTGAAATTCATTAACATAAATTTAGTCATGGATTTTTCCCGTAAATTTCTTTTGAACTCGATTGAACCCGGGCATTGCTCTTTTTAACTTTTACTTTCAAATCCCGCTTGTGCCGCCGCAGTTTGAGCGTCAGCTCCGGGCGCCGCAGGGCCAGGATCTGGACAGCCAGGATGGCGGCGTTGACCGCGCCGGCGGAACCCAGCGCCACAGTGGCCACGGGCACACCGCTGGGCATCTGCACGGTCGCAAGCAAGGCATCCAGCCCGTCAAGCGCGCCGCTTTTAACGGGCACGCCGATTACCGGCAGGATGGTATGCGCGGCCAGCACGCCCGCCAGGTGCGCCGCGCCGCCGGCGGCGGCGATGATAACCTGGAGACCGCGCCGGGATGCGCCCGCCGCATAGGCCGCCGCCAGGCGCGGAGTCCGGTGGGCGGAAATAACGCGCGCCTCGGATCGCACGCCGAAGCGCTCCAGGGTTTTGGCCGCGGTTTCCATCAGGGGCCAGTCCGAATCGGAGCCCATGACTATGCCGACTTGCGGTTTGGCTAAATTGGTTTTCATAGGGACAAGGTCATTCACAAGGTGTTCGGTGTTCAGTGTTAGGCATTTCATCAAAGTATGGGCGTGTGGGGGTAAGGGGGTATCGGTGTATTAAAAATCATTTACGTCCAAACGCCCATACTCCATTACCGGCCCGGCTTTTCCCGAGATATTCCCCGGGCGGCGATATCGCGGCGGTAATGGGCATCCTGGAACGCGATTTTGGCCGCGGCCCGATAAGCTTTTTCGGCCGCCTCGCAGAGTGTCAGGCCCAGCGCCGTGACGCCCAACACCCGGCCGCCCGCCGTCACAACCCGGCCGCCCTCCAGTTTCGTTCCCGCATGAAACACCATGGTCTCGTTCAGGGCGGCGGCTTCTTTCAAGCCGGCAATGGCGTCGCCTTTACGGTAGGCGCCGGGATATCCGCCCGCCGCCATAACCACGCACACGCACGTCTCCGGCCGGCAAGCCGCATGTTCCGGCAATAAATTTCCATTTATACAGGCGTCCATGGCCGGAATCAAGTCTCCCGTGAGCCGCGGCAGGATGGCCTGGGTTTCCGGATCGCCAAACCGGCAATTGAATTCCAGGACCTTGGGCCCTGCGGCCGTCATCATAAGGCCCGCATATAGTACGCCTTGATATGTAATATCCCGCCGGCGCAGTTCTTTCAGCGTCGGATTGAAAATCGTGTCCAAAACCATTTTACGGAAGGCCGCCGTTTCCATCGGGGCGGGAGAATAGGCCCCCATTCCGCCCGTGTTCAGGCCCAAGTCGCCATCCAGAGCCCGTTTATGGTCCTGCGCGGATGGGAGCAGGACGGCCCGCTTGCCATCCACAAGGGCCAGGACCGAGACCTCCCCGCCTTCCAGAAATTCTTCCACGAGAATCTGCCGGCCAGCCTTGCCGAACGACTGATGAATCATGGCGCCGGCGACGGCGGCTTCGGCCTCGCGGGAATTGGCGCAGATGATCACACCCTTGCCGGCCGCCAGCCCGTCGGCCTTGACCACCAGCGGTGTCCGCGCCGCGCGCACATAAGCCAGGGCTTTTTCCGCGTCGGTGAACGTTTCGGATTGCGCGGTCGGCACTCCGGCGGAGCGCAGGACGGATTTTGCGAAAACTTTACTGCCTTCCAATTGGGCCGCGGCGCGGCAGGGACCGAAGGCGCGCAGTCCCTCGGCTTGCAATCGATCGGCGAGTCCCGCGCACAGCGGTGCCTCGGGGCCGATGACCGTCAGGGCCGGTTGCTCCCGGCGGGCCCAGGCCGCCAAGCCGTCTATGTCTTCGGCC
Source organism: Kiritimatiellia bacterium (assembly GCA_041653875.1). Taxonomy (GTDB): domain Bacteria; phylum Verrucomicrobiota; class Kiritimatiellia; order JAAZAB01; family JAAZAB01; genus VSJD01. Next base: position 33,878 of record JBAZEM010000012.1, on the reverse strand, counting down.
GCAATGGGCACATTAACGCCGAGTTCCGCCGTGCCGGCGTTGCCGGGCGCACAGAACAAGGTTGGGCTTCGCCGGTCGCGCGCCAGTTTCCAAGCCAAGGCGTGTTCGCGCCCGCCGCCGCCAATAATCAGGATTTTCATAGCCATGTTTATACCGTACCGAAACGGCCATACGCCGTCCAGCGCGAATGTGTCCCCGCCGCCAGCCGGCCCAGGATGAAAGGGACAACGGTTTCGACGCGCAAGATACGCGCGCCGATCTGGACCGGCCGACAGCCGGCCGCGACCAACTGCGCCAGTTCGTAAGGGATAAACCCGCCTTCCGGCCCGATCACGAGCGTCACCGGCTGGGCCACGGCATGCGGACACCACTCGCCGGCGCCGGGATGCGCCACGAGCGGCAACACGCCGCGGATCAGCGCCGGCAGTTCGTCCTCGACAAACGGTTTGAAAAGCGGGCGCAGGGCCACTTCCGGCAAGACGGTATCGCGCGCTTGTTCCAGTCCAAGGACCAAAGCTTCACGGATACTTGCCGGGCTCAAGACCGGGCTTTGCCAATAGCTTTTTTCGACCTGGAACCCGTTGATGAGATACAGGCGTTTAACGCCCAGGCTGGCGATCGACAGCAGAACCCGCTTGACGACCTTGGGTCGCGGCAGGGCCAGAATCAGGGTGACCGCCGGCGGCTTTGGCGGCGCCTCGTCCAAGGCCGCCTCCATCTCCACCGCAGCGGCGGTCACAGAGGTGATACGCCCTTTGCCGACCAGCCCGCCGAGCCGGCCCACTGTCAGCGTATCGCCGATGGCCGGGCGATGGACCTCGCGAATATGTTTCAGCCGCCGCCCCGTCAGCCGCACGGCGTTGTCGGAAATAAAGTCGTCGTCATATAGAAGAATCAGGTTCATGCGCATCCCACAAGATGTTCTGCTTTTATTCTCGCCGGCTCTCTCGAATCGAAGCCGCTATTGTCTCGGCCAGCTTTCTGTATCCTGCTGCGTTTGGGTGTGCGTAGTCGCTCTTGAGCGACGGTGACGAAAGAATCTTTGCGATGGTTTTAGAATGCGAATTTCCTCCCCGAAGACGCCAAGCTCGAACAGGGCAATCAGATCGGCTTCGATGAACTGGGCGGATATGGCGCGGCATAGAAGTTGCGGGAACTTCTCCGCGCAACAGGCCATGTCCTGTCTGGTTTGTACCGTGGAAAGGCGATCGCTCCCGCCCTTCGCCTGAACGGGCAGGACGTATTGCCGCCCCCGCTTGTCGATAGCGACATAGATTTCGTCGATCGCGGCCTGCCCCAGTCCGGCAACGGTTGTCCGCAAGTGGTTCCGAACGTTTTATTGTAACAACTCAGAACGTGTGAAAAAATCGCCCGGTGAGGGCGCCGGGCCTACAACAACCCTCAAAAATATGGGGAAATTGCAGGCCGTGTGCCCTCACACGGCGTCCGGATTAATTTTTTCACACGTTCTCAGGTAGTCAGGAGTCAGAATTCAGGATACAGAATAAAATACGTAAGAATCGGAAAAACGCGACAGACATTCCGCCAAGGCCCTGCGCTTGCGTTATAACCGCCAATATCCAATGCCGGCGCGGCGCAAGGCGGCGGCATCATAAACGCCTTTTACATCGACAAGCACCGGCCGCTTGCCCATCAGGGCCAGAAACCGATCCGGCGTCATGGTCAGATAGTCGCGATGCGAGACCGCCACCACGACTGCATCCGCTTTTTTCAGCTTGTTAAACGGAATCACTCCCAAGCCATATTCATGCCGGGCCGCCTTGGGGTCGGCCAGGGGATCGTGGATCTGAACATGAATGCCGTAATCCTGCAGTTCGCGGACGATATCGACAACTTTTGAATTGCGGATATCGCCGCAATTCTCCTTGAACGTCAAGCCCAGCACCGTCACCGTACTGCCCAGGACATGGTGTCCGGCGTGAACCATTTCCTTGACCGTCCGCTGGGCAATGAATTTACCCATGCCGTCGTTAATCCGCCGGCCGGCCAGGATCACTTGCGGAATATAGCCCAATTGTTCGGCCTTGTGCGTCAGGTAGTACGGATCGACGCCGATACAGTGGCCGCCCACCAGTCCCGGCGTGAATTTCAAAAAGTTCCACTTCGTTCCCGCCGCTTCCAGGACGGCCTGGGTGTCGATCCCCATGATGTCGAAAATCAAGGCCAACTCGTTCATCAGGGCGATATTCAGGTCGCGCTGGGTGTTCTCGATCACCTTTGCGGCTTCCGCCACCTTGATGCTGGCCGCCCGATGGACGCCGGCCGTCACCACCGAGGCGTAAACCTCCGCAACGATTGCGAGGGTCTCGGCATCCTGGCCCGCAACGATCTTCTTGATTTTGGTGAAGGTATGTTCCCGGTCGCCGGGATTGATGCGTTCGGGGCTGTACCCCACCTTGAAATCTTTGCCGCACTTGAGTTTGGAAGCCCGCTCCAAAACCGGCGCGCACTGCTCTTCGACAACGCCGGGATACACTGTGGATTCATATACGACGATGGCGCCGCGTTTGAGCGCGCGCCCCACGATTTCCGAGGCCGACAACATCAACGACAAATCCGGGCGTTTCGCCGAATCGACCGGCGTGGGGACGGCCACAATATGAAAATCCGCTTTTTTCAGGTCCGTCGCGCGGGATGTGAATAAAATGTCGGCTTTTTTCAATTCAGCCGCAGAAATTTCATTGGTTCGATCCAACCCGCGGCGGAGTTCGCGGATGCGGCGAGGATTGATATCGAATCCAACGGTCCTCTGTTTTTGCCCAAAAGCAACCGCGACCGGCAGGCCGACGTATCCCAAGCCGATGACCGACACGGTTCTTGGCGCACTCATGAATTCTTCCCCATAATTACACCCGATAAAACTCCCGATACCAATCCACGAATTTTTCAATGCCCGCCTCTATGGGAGTGTCCGGCTGAAAGCCTGTGTCCCGCGCCAAATCCGCGACATCCGCGCAGGTGATTTCCATGTCGCCGGCCTGCATGGGCAGAAGCTCCTTCTTCGCCTGTTTTCCCAGGCGGGACTCCAGTATTTCGATAAGCCGCAGGAGGTGTTCCGGTTTATGATTTCCGATGTTATAGACCCGGTAAGGAGCGCTGCTGGTCCCGGGGTCCGCATTGACCTGGTCCCAGCCGGCGTTGGCCTGGGGGGGCCGATCCAGCACCCGGATAATGCCTTCGACAATGTCGTCGATATAGGTAAAATCGCGTTGCATTTTTCCGTAATTGAACACTTGGATGGGCCGGCCCTCCAGGATGGCGCGCGTAAAGAGAAACAGGGCCATATCCGGCCGGCCCCAGGGCCCATAGACGGTGAAAAGCCGCAAGCCGGTTGTCGGCAGGCCGTATAGATGGCTATACGAATGCGCCATCAACTCGTTGGCTTTCTTGGTGGCCGCATATAAGCTGATGGGGTGATCCACGTTGTGGTGAATGGAAAAAGGGGCGACCTTGTTCATCCCATAAACGGAACCGGAGGACGCATAGACCAGGTGCCGGATCTGCCGATAGCGGCAGGCTTCCAGAATATTCAAAAAACCGTTGATATTACTGTCGATATAAACGTGTGGATTTTTTAACGAATACCGGACGCCCGCCTGCGCCGCCATGTGGACCACCTGTTCCGGAGCGGCGTCCTCGAAAGCCGCCGCCACCGATTCCGTCTGCGCCAGCTCTATTTTCCGAAACGTGAATTTGGCGTCGCCGCTCAGCAGTTTCAAACGCGCCGCTTTAAGGTTCACGTCGTAATAAGCGTTGATGTTGTCCCAGCCGACAACCTGGTCGCCGCGTTCGAGTAACCGCCGCGCCACATGAAACCCGATAAAGCCCGCCGCCCCGGTGACTAATATCTTCATACTCGAACAACCCCATGTATTTGACGGCAACTCTAATTTTACCAAGCGTGGCTGTCAACTATAGTTTCAGGCCGGTTCAAGCCCGGCATTTTGGGGGCGGTTGAGCGATCAGGCCCGTTGAATTTGCCGTTAACCTTGCCAGATAGACGGGGGGGGCGAGGCGCTTTTCTAAATTATGGCGGCGGGACGGTCGCACATGACCCATGGCGATCTGCGGGATTTTGACGAACGACTCGGCTTCCGGTTCTTCGGGTTGCCCGACAGCCGGCCCGGCGATCTTCTCTTTTTGTTCGAGCGATCGCTCGGATTGCGCCCAGGACGGTCTCCAACGGCGCCGTGTTTAATCCCCGTAGTATTTGCGCACCCAGGGGGTAATGCGGTCTTCATCCACCTTGACGATGCCGATTTCGCGCTCGGCGTTTTCCACGGAATCGGAGGCGTGCGCGGCGTTAACCATGACGTCGAGCCCAAATTCACGCCGCACTGAGCCGGGTTGTGCTTTGTTCGGGTCGGTGGCACCCAGCAGGCGGCGAATTTTTTCCACAGCGCCCACGCCGCCATATATCAGGGCCAGGCATTTGCTGGGGCCATCCTTGTTTTTGTCCTGCGGCGCGCAGGTTGGCGGATAACAGCCGGTCATAAATTTGACGATCTGGTTGAATTGTTCGTCGCCAAAAAGCGGTCCCAGTTGTTCTTCGAGCAAATGCCGGACGGTGTCCGGGATGGCGATGCCCAACTCCGCCTCCAGGGCTTTGGCGGCCCTTTCGGAAACCGCGCGCTTCATTTTCTCGCGCAACACCTGGCGCACCGGCCGATAAAATTCCTCGGCTTGCGCCACGCTCATGCGGTGGACTTTGGCGGCAACGATCCGCAGGCCGGACCGCGACAAAAGGTCGATGATATTGCCCGGCTTGGCGCTCGGGAAGCGGAAGTTGTCCGGCTTGATCAGCACCAGCGTGCGTTGCCAGCCCGTGTCGTCGGGGCTATTATCCACCGTGTTTTGCAGGAACCCGCCGTCGGAGAGCGCATGAGCGCTCCAGAGTTTGAGCGTTGCGGCGGTTTCCTCCCGGTCCGAACCGATCAGCACCGCCGGCTCGAAATAACTGACCTGTTTATTGCCGTTCACCACGTAGTCGCCAAATGTGTCGCGGATGGTTTCGCCGCCGCCCATGGTCACCGGTCCGGCCATATCCCTGACTTTCTGGATGGCCGCTTCGCCTTCCAACAGGATCATCATGACCCGCCGCCGGCGACCGGTGACGGCGTCGGGAGCATAGGAGCCAAACACGTAGTCAGCCAGAAGCCGGCGGACGTCGGGTTTCAAGTTCTTATCTTTGCCCACCATGGCCGCATAAGTTTCGACCAATTCCTTCCCCGGTGAAAACATTCGGGCCGCCACCAAGTCCAACCCGGTGCGGCTCATGAACCGGCCGATGACGCCGCCCGTCCGCGACTTTGCGATGGTGTATGGATTGATCAGGACAAACGCAAGTTCAGAAGCCATAATGAATCCCCTTGTTGTTCCGGCAACCGGCGGCCGACACCGCCAACGCCTCGTAGTTGAAAGCTACCATATTGGCTTCCGGTCCGGCAAGGATGAAAACAACCGGATTGCCGCCAGCGGCCGCCGGGTGTAGATTGCAGGCCATGACTTTGCCACCCAAAGCCGCCCGTAAACAAGCCGAACTGGCCGAGCCCTTGATCCGGCAACTGGAAGAGGCGGTGGGCCGGGGCCATCCCGCCGACCAGACCCTGCGCCGTTATTATCGGGAGCATCCGGAATTTGGCTCGCGCGACCGGCGGTTTTTTTCCGCGCTGGTTTTTTCATGGTTTCGCTGGCGGGGCTGGCTGGCGCCGTTGGAACCGGCGCGTTGCGCCATGGCTTATATGTTGGATGCCATGGAAACCCATCCGGCGGCGACGCTCCTGGCCGAACAGAGCCGATCGATCCGCTTGAGCCCGCAGCCTGCCGGCGGCATGACTGTAGAGGAGAAAGCGAAGCAGGCCGGTCATTGGCTCGGGACGCCGCCGCCCGCCATCGAGCAGTTGACGCCGGCCTGGCTGTCCGCCCGGTTGTATGCGCCTCACGATACGGAACAAGGCGCGCATCTTCGGCAATGTATCCAGGCGTTCCAGGTTCGGCCGCCAACCTGGGTCCGGGTGGAACGCGATGCTCAGGAACGGATGTCCGCCGCGCTGGCGCGGCATGCGATCCCGGCGTCCGCTCATCCGCAAATTGCCGGCGCAATCCGTTTGCAGGGCGCGCCCGACCTGGAACGTCTCTCCGCGGAAGTCCCTTTCGAAATCCAGGACTTGGCCTCCCAATGTGTCGGTTGGATCTGCGCGCCCGCGCGCGGGGAACATTGGTGGGACGTCTGCGCCGGCGCCGGAGGCAAGAGCCTGCACTTGGCCGACCTTATGAAAAACACCGGCGCGATTCTTGCCACGGATGTGCGCTCTGGAAGCTTGGACGCACTGCGACAGCGCGCCCGCAGCCGACGCCGGAACATAATCGAGTGTCTCGCCTGGGATGGGACCAGGGATCCCGCGCCGGGCCAATGCTTTGACGGCGTCTTGATCGATGCGCCCTGTTCGGGCATCGGCACCTGGGCGCGCAATCCCGATGCCCGCTGGCGCACCACGGAGTGCGGCATCGCCCAGCTGCGGATCATCCAGGAACAGCTCCTGTTGGCCGGCACCGATAAAGTGCGCCCTGGCGGCCGCCTGGTTTATGCCGTATGCACCTTGACGCAGGCGGAGACCAAGGCGATGATTACCGCCTTCCTCGGCGCGCGCCCTGATTTTCAACTGGAGCCGGCGCCGCATCCCCTGGACGGGCAACCGACGCCGGGGCAAGTCTGGATCTGGCCCTGGAAGGCCGACAGCAACGGCATGTTCATTGCCCGGATGAAACGCGCCGTTAATCCCGCCCCGCGACCACATCGTTGACTACGCGATTGAGCGCGTCCATCCCGTTTTTGCGGGCGAAGCGATTGACCACCAGTTCCCGGGCTTTGGCGGCCATGTTCGCGCCCATTTCGGCGTCCATAAGCAACAGGCGCACACATCTCAACATTTGTGCGGGCGTATCCGCCAGCAGAAGCGTTTCGCCGCCCCCGGAGGGAATGCCTTCCGCGCCCAGCGAGGTTGAAACCACCGGCACGCCGCTGGCCATCGCTTCCAAAATCTTGGCGCGAAATCCGGAGCCCATGCGGATTGGACAAATAAAGACCCTGGCCCTGGCCAGGTACGGCCGGATATCCTGGACTTCCCCCGTGACCACAATTTGCGGGTCGTGCCGCGCCAGGTCCCGGATCGATGACGTGGCGCCCCGTCCGACGATATAAAACCTGAGTTGCGGGCGCGTTTTTTTCAGCTGTGGCCAGACTGTGCGCACAAACCAATGGACGGCATCCCGGTTGGATTCGTTAAAATAGTAGCCGACAAAAATCAGGCTTTCTTCCCGTCCGGCCATTGGTGACAGCGAATAATAATTCACATCCACGCCGTGCGGCACCACGGTGACGCGGAGATTAGGCGCGTAGTTCAAGAGAACATGGCGTTCCTGGGACGTGAGCACCAGGATATGATCCGCATTGTGGTACATGGCAAATTCGTACCGTTGCACCTGGCTGAATCCGGCCTGTTTCATCAGACCCGCGGGCGACCAACGATGGAAGCGGATGGCCATCGCAAGGGCTTTTGTGCAGCACTCGTGACAGGAAATGATGCGGCGCACTGCGGGCAGATACGGGTTGCGATACAGATATTGCCCCATGGCGGAAAACTCGGCAATGACCACGTGAACGTGGGCGCGCTCTACCATCTCGCCCACGCGGTGACGCATGGTCCAGGCGCGCATCTCGCGAAACGGCGAGGGTATGGTGGAAAACAATTGATAGGCGAAACGTTTGAGCGGCGATTCCGCCTGCGGCGCCGGAAGCAGTTCGAGCTCCGCCACCAGCGGACGGATCGCCGCCACATAGGGCTCATCTTCCGGGCGAACGAATGAAAGCAAGCTCACCTGATGACCGCATTCCACCAGGTAACGGATGCGATTATAAATAATGATGGATCCGCTGATCCCCAGGGGGTTCGGCAGTAGTTTTGTCAGAAAAAGAATTTTCATTTATCTTCTGTTGTCCGCCCTCGGCCGTCCGTTTATTTTCCGATCGAAACTACTCGGCGAATACACCGCCGGCCGCCGGCGGTTAAAACATTTAAGTAACTTCCGGTCCATGATTGCAAAACCAACGAAATTTGCAAGAATCTCTCTTCGATGAATGACCAGTCCCATACCATCGCAGCCATCGCTACGGCGCCGGGTGAGGCCGGAATCGCCATTATTCGTATTTCAGGAGATAGAAGCCTGGCGGTAGCCGACCGCATTTTTTCCAATACCGGGGCGCCGCCATCGCGCCGGGCCCCCGGCGTTTTTCTGCGCGGCCTTGTCAAATCCGGCGCGCGCGCCCTTGATGAAGCCGTTTTGCTCGTTATGCGCGCCCCGCACAGTTACACGCGCGAAGATGTGGTGGAAATTCAGTGCCATGGAGGCTTTGTTTCCGCGCGGCGCATTCTGCAGACAATATTAACTTTGGGTGTACGCATAGCCGAGCCGGGCGAATTTACAAGACGGGCGTTTTTAAACGGCCGCATTGACCTGGTTCAGGCCGAAGCGGTTCTCGACCTGATTCGATCACAATCGGATCGAAGCGCCGCGGCGGCTGTCGAACAGCTCGAAGGGGGCCTAAGTGATTCTTTTAACGCTATTTACGACAATGTAGTCCGCGTGTGCTCCGATCTTGAAGCGGCGCTGGATTTTTCGGAGGATGATGCCCCCCCCGCGCTTATTCCCGAGACAACCGCGCATGTGAATAGGATTCTGGAACAAATCGACAGTCTGCTGAAAACCTGGGAAGAAGGGCATTTGTTGCGTGAGGGCGCGTTAGTCGTCATATCCGGGCGGCCGAATGTCGGAAAATCCACCTTGCTGAATGCGTTGCTTGGTAAGAACCGGGCCATTGTTTCACCAGTTCCGGGAACGACCCGCGATACCATTGAGGAGACGATTATCTTGGAAGGGGTTCCTATCCGGCTTGTCGACACCGCCGGCTTACGAACCGCAACCTGCGCGATCGAACAAGAAGGGATCAAGCGCGCCAGGAATCACATGCAGAAAGCAGACCTTCATTTATACATAATAGATGCTTCTATGCCGCTGGATAATGAAGACGTTTCCAATCTAAAATCATTAAAGACTGAAAAAGCTATCGTCATTATAAATAAGATTGATTTAGGCGCGCTAATTCAAGAAAGATACATATCAGGATTTATTAATATACAATCCCAACTCAATGCAGGAAAAGGACTTAAAGAAATAAAGGAAAAAATAATAGAACAATTAGGGGTTACCTATTCAGGTCAGCCACATGCAATAATTTCCGAGCGTCATAAAAAGGTTCTTCAAAAATCTTATACTGATATTGAAAAAGCATTAAAAATTATGGTCTCAGGGCAAGATGAATCCATTATTCTGGCGGTTTCCCATTTAAGATTTGCAGTTGAATCTTTAGGACAGATAACTGGTAAAATTTATCACTCCGAATTATTAAATTCTATTTTTTCTCGATTTTGCATTGGTAAATAGTTGCTAATCAGGTATAAAATGGCAGAGGCACAGAGGCGCAAAGTTTCCGTGATAACATCCAAATATTGTAATTGAATGTCCGTCGCATATCATTTTCGAGGTGCTTTATGCCAAGCAAAAAGTCGTTTTTCTTGAGATTATTTCACTTTGTGCCTTTGGTGCTCTGTGCCTGTGTGCCTATCTGAACAGTTACGGTAAATAGATGACTACATTCCGAACAGTTAATTCTCCATTCGATGTTATTGTAATTGGCGCTGGACATGCCGGGTGTGAGGCGGCTCTTGTTTCCGCCAGGATGGGAGCAAAAACAGCGTTGGTTACAATTGATCGAAAAGCTATCGCCCGCATGTCCTGTAATCCATCTATTGGCGGAATAGGAAAATCACACCTTGTTTGTGAAGTTGATGCGCTTGGAGGAGAAATCGCTGTCAATACTGATTATACAGGTATTCAATTCAGGATTTTGAATACCAGGAAAGGTCCTGCTGTTCAATCGTATCGTGCTCAATGCGATAAATCCATATTTTCATTACGGATGCAGGCTATATTAATTGCCACTCAAAATCTTGTTATTATCGAGGATTTGGTTATTGGAATATTGGTTGAAAATGGTCGATTACGAGGAGTCGAGTTAAAAAATAGCGGTAAGATAGAGGGAAAGACAATAATATTGGCGGCAGGAACTTTTTTAAATGGCACAATTCATATTGGAAATAGAAGTTTTCCTGGTGGCAGATATGGCGAACAAGCGACTTCTCAATTAAGTGAATCATTAAGAAATATGGGGTTTTCACTGGCGCGCTTTAAAACAGGCACTCCTCCGAGATTAGATAAAAGAACAATTAATTATACAAAAATGGCCATTCAGCCTGGAGTAGAGCCGCCGGCATTGTTTTCAAAGTCGGCAAAAGAAGATCTGAAAATGTTCCACGTGGAACATCGCGAGCCTGATATCGAGTGGATGAAAAAAATGTTCCACGTAGAACATTTTGATGTTTCTATGCGACCATGGTTGCCGGGAAGCAACCAATTGCCTTGTTTTTTGACGCATACTACTCAAAAAACACATGATATTATTAATGACAATTTAACACAAAGCTCACTTTACGGAGGATATATAAAAAGTATAGGAGTTCGTTATTGCCCTTCAATTGAGGATAAAATTGTTAAATTTCCGGGACGTTCACAGCATCATGTTTTCATTGAGCCGGAAGGACGTCATTCCATGGAAATATACCCTAACGGGGTTTCCAATAGTTTTCCGGAAAAAATTCAAAAAGAACTAATCAAGTCAATACCAGGGCTCGAACAGGCGGAATTTATTCATTATGCATATGCGATTGAGTACGATTATTCCGACCCAACGCAATTGAATCATTCACTTGAATCTAAACTTGTCGAAAACATCTTTTTTGCCGGTCAAATTAATGGAACAACGGGGTATGAGGAAGCGGCGGCACAAGGATTTGTGGCCGGTATAAATGCTGTCATGAAAGTTCGTGGAGAAAAACCGATTCATTTCAGTCGGAATGAGTCTTATATTGGTGTGCTGATAGATGATCTCGTTACAAAAGGCATCGATGAACCCTATCGTATGTTCACTTCGCGTGCAGAGCACAGATTATTGCTCAGACAAGATAATGCCATTTTCAGAATGTTTAATATTGCCAAAAGGATTGGTGTTGTGCCAAAAGTGGTTATAGATGAGATTGCCGGTTATACTGTCGAAATCAATAATGAATTGAATAGGCTCGATAAAATATTTTCTGATGACCACACACTAATTCAAATTCTATGCCGACCGGAAATGAAATACAATGATTTGCCAGGCGCCAAAAAACTACCTGACGAAGTTATTCGACAAATCGAGATTCGCGCAAAATATCAAGGTTATATTGCGCGCGAAGAAAATCAAATCGCCCGTTTGGACAAAAACGAAACCACCATTATACCTTCATGGATCGACTATAATGAAATTAAAACTTTAAAATATGAATCGCGACAAAAACTTATTAAAATCAGGCCCGATAATCTTGGGCAAGCATCCAGAATTCCAGGAGTCAACCCCGCCGATATTGCCATTTTGTCAGTATGGATAAAATATAAAAACAAATAATAATATCATAACTTGTTTTTATGCAACGTGTTGCTATTATAGTGATGAATGCGCTTGGCACCCCAAAAGTGGGGCGCACTCTTGTAGTTATGGCGGGCTTGTCTCGGTGAAAATCTTGCTGAAGTCTGAATAATACTGTGGCCTGTCTGCAGTCGCTCCAGCGTTACGGGCGCGGGTCACCAAAGAATCCATGCCCTTACGGGCCGGCTACGTACACATTCATGGGAAACGAGTTAGGCGGCCAAAGGCCGCGACTTTGCCGTTCTCTCGAACGGCGCTACAACGAGCCGGTGTAGTTGCGGTTCGATAGAACCGCTTGCCGCCGTGTGGATTGAAATTCCTTAACATCAAGTTAAGAATTTCAGGCTTTTCCCCGGTAAAATTCACTCTCCGATGATTTTAATGAGCACTCGCTTGCGGCGACTGCCGTCGAACTCGCCGTAGAAGATCTGCTCCCAAGGCCCGAAGTCCAGTTTGCCCGCTGTCACGGCTATGACCACTTCCCGGCCCATGACGGAACGTTTGAGATGGGCATCGGCGTTGTCCTCGGCGCCATTGTGACGATATTGGGAATGCGGCTTTTCCGGCGCCAATTTTTCCAGCCAATGCTCCATGTCCTCATGCAGGCCGCTTTCATCGTCGTTAATGAACACGCTGGCCGTGATGTGCATGGCGTTCACCAGTACCAGGCCTTCGCGAATCCCGCTGGCCGCCAGGGCCCGCTCCACCTCCGGCGTGATATTGACAAACCCGCGCCGCGCCGGCACTTCCATCCAGAGTTCCTTGCGATAGGATTTCATGTCACTCCCTCTTTTCCGTAAATGAACTTCATTTACGTTGTATCATAGAAGGGAAGGACAGTAATGGAAATACAAAAAGGCAGGAATTGGCAGAGAGAGACGTTGCCAAAAAGCGCGTAGAGCCAAAACGGATGGATCTGCCGCCGGTCAGGCCTTGTCGCTCACATGTGCCGAACTGAAGGTCGCCATTTCATTGTAGAGCTTGAGCGCGGCTTCGATCACCGGGAACGCCAGCGCGGCGCCGGTGCCCTCGCCCAGGCGCAAGTCCAAATCGAGGATCGGTTTGAGGCCGAACTGTTTGAAAAACACGCGGTGCCCCTTTTCCTGGGACATGTGGCTGAAAAAGAGATAATCCAATACCGCTTTGTTCATGCCGATCGCCGCCAGGGCGCCGGCCGAGGAGATAAACCCGTCCACCACCACCGGAATCTGCTTGGCGGCGGCTCCCAGAATGAGCCCGCAGATTGCGGCAATTTCAAAACCGCCCAAAGCCGCCAGCGTATTGACCGGATCCGTAAGTCTGTGCTTGTTGACTGCCAATGCCTTTTGAATCACGGCCATTTTTTTACCGAGGCCGGCGTCGTCAATGCCCGTGCCCCGTCCGGTGACATCCGCCACCGGACAACCCAGGAAGGCGGCAAGCAAGGCCGAGGATGGGGTCGTGTTCGCAATGCCCATCTCGCCGGTGCCGATCAGGGCGACACCTTCCGCCTGCGCGGCCTGCGCCAGCTCGATGCCGATTTCGATGGCTTGCCAGGCCTCGTCCACCGTCATGGCCGGCCCGCAGGCGATGTTGCCGGTGCCGCGCCGGATTTTTTTCCGGCACAGTCCCCGCGCCTGCGCCAACGGATCGTCAACCCCCATATCGACCACAAGCAGTTCGGCGCCGACATGCCGGGCCAGCACATTAACCGCGGCGCCGCCGGAGAGCATGTTCATGACCATCTGGGGCGTGACCTCCTTGGGATAAGCCGAAACGCCTTCAGCCGCCACGCCGTGATCGCAGGCAAAACAGAAAATTTTCTTCTTGCCGAGGACCGGCTTGACGGTTCCGGTCGCCAGGCAATATTGCAGGGCGATTTCCTCAAGCCGGCCGAGACTGCCGCGGGGCTTGGTCAGATCGTCAAGGTGTGCCTGGACGCTCTGCTTCAGGGCCTGGTCGGCGGGCATAATCGAATCAATCGCTTTATTCCTTTTCTGCATTGGGTTTCTCCTCCTGTGTGCATGTTAAGTTAAATTCAAGACACAGCGGTTCTGTCGAACCGCAATTACACCCCTGACGCCGCTCGGTGTAGAGGCCGTTCGATAGAACGGCATAGTTGCCGGCGGCCTAATTCAATGCTAAGGAAATTCAATCCACACGGCGTTAAGCGGTTCTATCGAACCGCAACTACACCGGCTCGTTGTAGCGCCGTTCGAGAGAACGGCAAAGTCGCGGCCTTTGGCCGCCTAACTCGATGTATAGGAAATCCAAACCCGCCGGGTCAGGGGACCCGGCCTACAATACTGTAGGCCCGGTGCCCTCACCGGGCGTTATGAAAAAGCCGCCCCGCTGCGGGGCTTAATTTAATACCCCCCGCAGATGAAACGTCGGCGTGGTTCCGTTTTTCCAGTTATCCCAGAGATACTCGTCTTCCCGTCCGTCGGCTACGATACGAAACGCATAGCGGACCTGTTCCTCGTAGAACTCGCAGAAGGAACCGATCCGATCCATCCCGCCGTTCACCTCGTGCGCTTCGGCCGGACAGGGCGCGCCGCAGAAATGGCGAATGGCGCAATGCCGGCAGGGCTCGATGTTCTCCACCAGGCGGCCGGTCACTTCTTTGAAGGCGGCGCTTTCCAGGATTTTATCCATCGGATCCCGGAAGAGGTTGCCGCCCGTGAAATGATCCAGGCCGATGAACTCGCTGCACGGGAAAATATCCCCGTTCGGCGCCAGGGCGAAGAAACAACGTCCGCCCCCGCACGGGGAAATATCGCACATCAGCCGCCGGGCCGCCGGCGCCACGATGCTCACGACAATGTTGGCGAAATTGGCCACCACCAGTTTTCGGCCCGTCCGGCGATAAAGCTCGTTCGAGCGCTTCAACGCCGCCAGGAAATACCCGGCCGCGGAGGCATCGTCCGGCCTGACTTTGCGCGCCGGCGGCAGTGTGCACCGCACGATATTCAGCATGCAGGCCGGCGCTTTCATCGCATGCAGGAACTCGACCATGGACGTCAAATGGCGCATGTTTTCGCTGGTGACGGTGCAGATGACGTTGTAACCGGGATATCCGGCCAGCTTCGTCATGGCCTCCTTGACCTGGGCAAAGACACCGTGGCCATCCCAGCTTTGACGGGTGCGGTCCGCGATTTGCGGCTTGGGGCCATCGAGCGAAAGCCCGATGCCCACGCCGTGGCCGGTCAGGAATGCGATGGCGCGATCGTCCAGCAAGGTCCCATTGGTCTGCACGCCAAAACGAAAATCGCCGGCATAGCGCTCGATGCCGGCAAACACGGCCTCGCGGTTGAGCATCGGCTCGGCGCCGTGAAATACGATTTGCGGAAGCGACCCGGACGGCAGGGTGGCTCGGAAATACTTTTTGAGCAACGCCAGGGCGCGCAGAACCTGCATGGCGGACATGTGTTCGCCATTCCGGCGCATGGCCGCGGGGATATAACAATAGCGGCAATTGAGATTGCACTTTTCGGTCGGGTTGAAATAGACCGCCGAGGGTTTCAGCCCGAAGCGCAGGGTGTGCATTTCGCGGGCAAACTTCTTTTCCTCCCGCCGAAACGCCCGGATGAAGGCCGGTGACGACAAAGCCTCGGCCAGTTTGTTTTTCCGGATCAGCGCCCAGAAGGCCGTATCGGCCTGGACCAGGGCCATATAGGCCGGATGGCCGATATCCACCGGCGCAAAGGCGGGCCCATTGCCGGAATTAACGTAGCGGCCCCGCGAGGGGGCCGCCACGTGGGTTTGAGAATTGAAGGTTGAACTCATTTCTTGGCTTTTTTGTCCATGAGGATGTAATGCGACAGCCCGGTTCCCTGCGCCTTGCAGCTGCGGCGGTGCGCGATCGCTTTCGTTTTCTTACTCATCGCTTGTCCCTCCTTCTTTGTTGTGTTGTTGCGGCATAAAAAAAAAGGATTCCGGCAGGCCTGTAAGGCTTGCCGGAATCCTTTTCCATCAGATTCCGATTATTCAGGTGTTCAGCAGGTCTTCTGACTTTCGGATCATTCCGGGCATTGCGGCCTTCCCGCTCGGATACCTCGCCGGCTTGCCGACAATGAGGCTCCCAACAGTGGCAAACTTGCAACTCCCGGTCCCCGATTACAGCGGCGGGCCCGTCACGGATTTTCACCGTATTCCGATATGCTGATCACCGTTTAAATGCTTTCGGCGTAACCTATATAAAAATCGCCGGGTGGTCAACTTGTTTTTTGCATATTTTGTTTTTCGGAAGTTTGCCTGTTCCCAAATCCGCGCCTAAGACCGGCGGACTGTTTTACGAACGCTCTTTTCGCCCTGGGTTCCTGGCAAGATGGCGCATCCTTGGGCGATGATTTTGGTGCTCGACACGGATGGCGCCATTCTGTATTCTACGCCATAAAGAAGAAAGGGTTTATGGCTTTCATGAAAAAGCATGGGATATGGATATTCGTGCTGGCCGGCTTAACCTGCGCCGCGATCGCGAGCGCGGAAACGCGTGAAGCGTGGAGCGTCGAGCGTGGAGCATCCGCAATTTCTCCTGCCGGATCTCAATCCGCAATCCGCAATCCGCAATCCGCAATTCCCCTCCAGGTTCCCTTCATCCAAAATCAGGGCCAGATCGCCGACCCGGAAGTATTGTTCTATGCCCGCACCTTCGGCGGCACAGTCTATGTGACGGACGCGGGGCAGTTGGTATATGTTTTGCCAAAGGGAGACGGCGCATCAAATGCAGAATGCAGAATGCAGAATGCAGAATGTTCGGAGATCGATCCTAAATCAAAAATCAAAAATCCGCAATCCGCAATTCTTCAGATCCGCGAGACGCTGGTGGATGCCGACCTGACGGGGTTGCCCGCGGGCGCGGAGCGTTCCGGGGCCGTGATCAATTCGTTCATCGGCAGCGACCCCAGCCGTTGGCAGGCCAATATCCCCTCGTTTGCCGGGGTGCGGTTCGGCGAGGTTTATGAGGGCATTGCCCTGGAAGTGCGCGCCACCGGCGACAACGTCGAAAAGATTTTCACCGTCGCGCCCGGCGCGGACCCCGCCCGGATTGCCCTGCGCCTGACCGGCGTCGAGGGCGTGAGCATTACGTCCGCCGGCGAGCTGGAAGCGCGCACCGTCCTGGGCCCCGTGCGCTTCACGGCGCCGGTGGCCTACCAGAGCGACGCGGACGGGGAGCGCCAAAGCGTGCGCGTGGCTTATGCGTTGGAGGGCGACCAGGTCGGTTTTTGCGTGGGCGCGTTCGATGCCGCGCGTCCGCTGGTTATCGATCCCCTGCTGGCCTCCACGTTTATCGGCGCGACAAGCAACAATGTGATTCGCGCCATGGCCTTGGATAGTCAGACCAATGTGCTTGTGGCGGGTTACACGGTCTCCGTTGGTTTTCCCGCCACCAACAAATATGGGAGCGGCGGCAGCTATGACGGCTTTATCGCCAAGTTCGATCCCCAGCTCACCAACCTGCTGACCGCCACCTACATAGGCGGCTCGAGCGAGGATAGAATCATGGGCCTGGCCGTCAATACCAATAACGACAACGTCTATGTGGCGGGTTACACGGCCTCCCGTAATTTTCCCACGGTGAATCCGCTCTATCCCGCTCACGGGGGCGGAACCTATGACGCTTTTGTGGCGGTGCTTGCCGGCGACCTGACGTCGCTGACGGCCTCGACTTATCTGGGCGGGACGAATCTGGATCAGGCCTATGCCCTGGCGCTGAGCGCGGGATCGACGCCGGACGTTTTTGTGGCCGGCCTGACCGCCTCGACCAATTTCCCGATCGCCAACACATTCGGCGCCAATTCGTACCAGACCAATCTGGCGCGCGCAGCGGGCTTAACCGTCACCAACGATGCGTTTGTGGTCCGGTTCAATTCGGGCCTGAGCGCCAACCTTGCCTCCACTTATTTGGGCGGCACGAACGACGACGGCGCTTATGGACTGGCCCTGGACACGAACGATTTTGTCTATATGGCGGGCTATACGACCTCGCCCAACTTTCCCGCGATCAACGGCTATACGAATAAACTGGGCGGCGTCCGCGACGTTTTTGTGGCCCGCTTGCCCGTCGCCTTGACCAATCTGGATGCCTCCACGTTCCTGGGCGGCACAAACAACGAGGTGGCCAACGGGATTTCCGTGGCGCCCTTCACAAATATCGTGTGCGTGGTGGGTTACACGACCTCCACCAACTACCCCCGCCTTCCCGCCGATAACAATCTCATCGCCCCCGGCTACACGAACAAATACATGGGCGGCAAGGACGCCTTCCTGACAAGGCTGGACTTGCCCCTCACCAATATCATAGCCTCCACCTATCTGGGCGGCACGAGCGACGACGAGGCCGCCGCCGTGCTCGCCTATAGCGGTCCAAGCGATAACAGTTTGCGGATTTATGTGGCGGGCTATACGACCTCCGCGAGATTTCCGGTGACGACCAATGCCTACGACACCACCGCCAACGGCGGGCGTGACGCATTCGTGTCATATTTTGGAACCGGCGTCACGCTGAACGCCTCGACCTACATAGGCGGCAGCGGCAATGACACGGCCTACGCCATGGCCCTGCAGGCCGATCGCTTTGCCCTGTTTACGGCCGGCGCCACGGCCTCCACCAATTTCCCCGCGACCCTGCGCGCTTATAATAACGACCGCGCCGGCCGGACAAGTGACGACGGGTTCGTGACCAAGTTGGGCGCCGGCCTGGCCTATGGTTCGATAAAGTGGCAGGTGGTTTTTGACACCAATACATTACATACCGCCATGGCCGGTTCGCCGAGTCTGGGCTGGGATGGAAGTGTGTATTGCGGGTTCGGCACCAACCTCTATGCCTTCGATGCGCAAGGACGCCAGCGTTGGAAAACGGCGTGCGCGGGTGTGTTGGTGAATTTGGGCGGCACGGAAGAACAAGGATTGGGAACCACGCCTGCCGTTTCCACGAACGGAACCATTTATGTAACGACGGACACACCCGGTTCCCTGCAGGCGATCAGTCCGACGGGCGGCATTATGTGGACGGTGAGCGCCGATAATAGGTCTGAATTCAGTTCGCCGGCGATCGGCAATGACGGCACAATTTATTTCGGTACTTTTGGGAATTCCTTGTATGCCGTGCAGGACAACGCAACCAATGCCGTCCAACGCTGGTCCACGCCCTTGGGCTATACAATTTATTCATCGCCGGCCATTGCCACAAATGGAAATATCTTTGCGGCCAATGCACAATCGCCTGGTCTCCTGTATCCTGTCGCGACGAACGGTGGCATCCTTACGCCGTGGAACTTGCCCGGTCCTACGTATTCCTCCCCGACGTTCGGATCGAATGGCTGGGTCTATATCGGCAGTGACACCAATCTCTACGGTTTCGATCCGAACAACACCGGCACGTCGAAAACCTGGGCGACCGCCGGCCGGATTTATGCCGCCCCCACGATCGGCGCCGATGGCGTGATTTATGTCGGCGGCGGGACCAATCTTTATTCGTTCTATGCCGACGGCTCCTCGGGCAAAGTGTGGGCGACCGACGGCACGATCAAGTCCTCCCCGACGATTGCCGCCGATGGCGCCATTCTTGTGGGGTCGGAAAATACGGGTCTGTATTCGTTTAATCCCGATGGAACCACCAATTGGGTCTTGGAGTTGGACGAAGTTGTGCATTATAACTCGCCCCTGATCCAGCGCGACGGCACGATCTACATGACGGATGAAAATAATCTGTATGCGATTTTCGGATCGGCGCCGACGATCCGAACCAACTGGCCCACCGTCCGGCACGACGTCCTGCATACCGGCAACGCCTCCTTCGATGCGGCCCAATTCCTCAAACCTACGGGCCTTGGGATTGCCCGTAGCGATCAGTTGGATTTGAGCTGGGATGGGAATGCCAATGCCGATTATTATGAGTTGTTCAACGGCACAAACGCGCCGGGCACGAATACATTGCTCAAGACTTTGATTGGCACCAATTACACCGCTTATGTGGGCGCGAGCGGCACCAACATCGAGCCGGGCAAGATTTACTATTTCTCCGTCCGGGTGGCGACCCCGGCGGCCCTGAGCGACTTCAGCGATCCCGTCTTGGGCGGCTTGCCGCCCTTGCCGCCGACGGGGCTTTCGGCCAGCAAGGGGAATCCCACCAATGAAATCGTTATCACGTGGGATCCCTCGACGAATGCGACCATGTATTATCTCTGGCAAAGTATGACTAACGACACCAATACTGCTGTCCTGTTGGCGACCACAAACATCACGAGTTTTACGAATGCGCCGGATATCCGCGGTCTGACCAATTATTACTGGGTGCAGGCTGGTAACGGAGCGGCCGGAACAAGCGGTTTGAGCGCCGGCGTTTATGGCGGCACGCCGCCCCTGGTGCCCGCCAATATCACGGCCGGCACGAACGACTACCGCTGGGTGAACGTCGCCTGGAGCAGTTCGACGGGCGCCGCCATGTACGTGGTGTATCGGAACACGAGCAATGACCTCGCCGGCAGTGTCATTGTGGCGGTCACCAACGATCTGACTTTCAACGACACGACCGCCGATTCGTTGCGGTATTGGTATTACTGGGTCCGGGCCACCAACGCGTTCGGCCTGGGCGAATTCAGCGATGCGGCCTACGGCTGGCGCCTGCTGGTGCCGCCGCATAATGTCAGCGCGTCGCGCGGCGCCTACCTTAATAAAGTCAGGGTGGCGTGGGAGGCGGAAGCGGCGGCCTCGAGTTACGTTATCTATCGCAGTCTGTCGAACGATTCGGCCTCGGCGGTCAATGTATATGAAACGGTCCTGACCAATTACGATGACCTGGACATCGCGCGCGGCGCCGCCTATTATTACTGGGCGCGATCCAAGAACGGCAATGGCGCCAGTGTCTTCAGCAGTCCGGTGGCCATCGGCGGCACCGTGCCGTACCCGCCCCTGAACGTCAGCGCCACCGACGGCACGGAAAATAGCCCCGTGACGGTGACGTGGAACGCCTCCGCTTACGCCACGAGTTACGAGGTGTTCCGCCAGGATGCCTATGCACCCTGGTCGCTGGGCGCTCCCTTCGGTTTCGCGTCCGGGCTGATTTTTTCGGATATCGATGCCCGGCCCGGTCAGCGCTATTATTACTGGGTCAGAGCCGCCAACCAGTTCGGCCTCAGTCAGTTCGGTCCCGGCGAATACAGCGGATTCGACACCGGCTACCGGCCGCTGGCGCCGCCTTACGCGGTATCGGCCGGCGACGGCGTGTCGGCGGACCATCTCTACGTGACTTGGAGTATTTCGGATAATGCCTCCAGTTATGAGTTATGGCGGGGCACGAACAGCGACCGCGCCGCCGCGTTGATCCTGGTCAATGCCGTGCCCACGAACGCCTATGACGATACCGGTTCCGTGCCGGGCGTGCTGTATTATTACTGGGTCAAAGCCAAGACCACGCAGTTCGTCAGCGACTTCAGTGTCCCCGACAGCGGCTATCGGGCGTTGCGGCCGGTGGATATCGGCGTATCCGACCTGGTGTTCCTGCCGACCCGCATGGCCGTGGGCGGCGCGCCGGACGCGGTGTCTTTCCGGGTCACGAACTACGGCGTCCAGGCTATGGCCGCGCCGAATGACCGGGTGGCCTATAACTTCTACATCTCGAGCAATTCCGTGTTCGGGGATGTGGACGCCAAGTGGATTGGCGGCGCCAATGTGAACCTCCCGCTGGCGGTCGGCAACAGCGCGGTCGTGGTCCTGCCCAAGGCCGTGCGCGACTCGTTGGCGACGCCCGCGGTGGTCGTGCCGGGCTGGTATTATATCTTTGTGAACATCCAGCATGCGGCGCCGACCAAGTGGCTGGATCCGAACCTGAGCAACAACACGGTCAGCCGTAACGGCGGGGTCATCAAGGTCGGCGCCGGCCAGCCGGCGGGACTCCTGCTGGTCAACGATTATAACGGCGACGGCTACACCGATCTGGCCATGTATCAGGAATCCACCGGCGCCTGGCAGGTTTGGTTTTTCGGTCCCCAGGGGTACACCCAGGGATTCACTTTGACGGACCACGGCGGCGTGGGATTTACGCCTGTGATGGGCGACTACGATGGCGACGGCAAGGCCGATTTCGCGGTTTACCAGGAATCCACGGGGACATGGCAAATATGGGTCTCGGCCGGCAATTATGCCATGGCGTCCGCTTACGGCGCCGGCGGACCGGGATTTGAGCCTGTGCCCGGCGACTATGATGGCGATGGCTTGACCGATCTGGCCGTGTATCGCGAAAGTGACGGCGTCTGGCGGGCCTGGCTGTCGGCGAGCGGGTATTCCATGGCGGCGGCCCAGGGTCTTGGCGGGCCTGGCTGGCAACCAGTTTCTGGCGATTACGATGGTGACGGCAAGGCCGACCTGGCGGTTTATCGGGAGTCCACGGGTGGTTGGCAAATCTGGCGCTCCAGTTTGAAATATGCGCCGGTCTCCGCGAGCGGTTTGGGCGGGCCCGGGTATCGTCCCGTTGTGGCGGACTACGATCTCGATGGGATTACGGATCCGGCCGTTTTCCAGGCGAGCACCGGCACATGGCGGATATGGCTTTCCGCCGGCGATTATGCCGAGGCCTCGGCCCAGGGCTTGGGTAACGCCGGAACGGTGGCCGTGCCCGGCGATTACGATGGCGACGGCAAAGCCGATCCGGCCATTTACTGGGATGCCTTCGGTATGTGGCGCCTGTGGCTTTCCAACTCAGGCTACCGGCAGATGGATGTCCTGGCCTGGCCCGGCGCCGGTTTCCGACCCGTCTGGCCGTAGGCGGCGAAGCCGCCGCAAAAGAAGCAAACGTCCAACGCCCAATTTCGAATAAAAACGAAACCTGTGCGGTCATGAGGACAGTTAATCGACCTCCTCCTCCTTCTATGATGAGTGACACAAATGAATGCAAAATGGAAAACGACTATAGCCAGATGTCAAACCGATAGTCTTCAGACATTCGACGTTGGACGTTGGACGTTGGGCGTTGGGCGTTTGCTTCGTTTTTCATTCAGTCGTCTGTCTTCCGCCTTCACCTTAGTCGAACTAATGGTCGTGGTGGCCATTATCGCGGCCCTGGTCATGCTGGCGATTCCCAATATCCGCAACATGCGCGAAAAGGCCTGGTCCACCCAATGCCAGAATAATCTCCGCCAGTATGGCGTTGCCATGGGGCAGTATATGTCCGCCGGGAGTGAGGCGAGCGGCGCGGGAGCGGGAGGGAAGTTCGGCATAAATCTTCCCGCAAGCTATTATACAGGCGGGATATGGGCGCGAAACGCCTCTGCCGCATCCGCCACGGTGGGCCCGCCTATCTTTTACAATATAGTCGGCCGCCTCCCCATGGATGTTACCATCCAGTCGCTCTCGGCCGGGCAGGCCTCGGTGCGAGTTTGCCCGGTTGTGCTCCAGATGATAAAGAAACAAGGTAATTTCTTCGATCCTAATTCGCCGAATTTCAAGGGAAATGGTGAATACGAAGATACGAGCGGCAATACATTCGTGAGGGCTGATTTTGAGGGCGGATGGATCTCGAGTACAAATCCATTGAACACGGGTGACACCAATAGCGGTTATGATGAGGCGGGCAGTCTGATCTTGAGCGCCTTCTTCAGCACGTATGCCATAAACCCAAGATATGGAGGTGGCAACTGGTATATTAAAGACATCCCGGCCAATGTCATTGCTTATATAGACTGGAATGCCAAGGAAGGCTGGAACGCGTCTCTTAACCCTCATCCCTCTGGAACATTTAAATTTACCAGCCCCGATAATCGCATCGTTTGCAACGTCACCCCGAAGTGGACCAATGCCTGGTGGCTGACGGAAGTGGGTTTTTATCATCTCCAGGGCGGCGAGTATGGCGCCAATTACGTGGCCATGGATGGCCACGTCGGCTGGGTCAGTTCTAATGCGATTGGCACCAATTTATTCTACTAATTCTGGCGGACTCGCCTGCAATCCGTCAGCCGACGGATTGCGTTGTGGGGCAGGCTGTGGATGGGGGGGATAGAAAAATGCAAAAGGTCGATGAGATAAAAAGAAAACTCGCCCAATGTAAGCCGGAGTTGAAACGCGGCTTTCAGGTGAAAGCAATCGGTATTTTCGGTTCGTATATTCGGAACGAACAGAACAAGAACAGCGACTTGGATGTCCTCGTTGAGTACGAAGAGGACCCCAGCCTGTTTAAATTTGTGGAATTGGAAAATTATTTAAAAACTATTTTAAAAGTTAACGTGGATTTGGTGATGAAAAATGCCTTAAAACCTCAAATCGGCAAGCACGTTTTGAACGAAGTGGTTTATTCATGATCAGAGAATATAAAGATTATCTGATGGACCTGATTGAGGCGATAGATAAAATAGAGCAGTTTGCCGAGGCGCCAGCTTATGAGGATTTTGAGAAGGACGAAAAGACAATATTTGCCGTTATTAGGGCTCTTGAAGTGATGGGAGAGGCGGCGAAGAAAATCCCCGCGGGCGTAAGGAATCAATACAAGCAAGTTCCTTGGAAGCAAATGGCCGGAATGCGCGACAAACTCATTCATGAATACTTCGGCGTGAATATCCGAGTCATATGGAAGACGGTAAAAGAAGACATTCCGTTGGTAAAACCAATTATCGAACAAATGGTTCGCGATATGCAACAGAATCAAGGTGAGAATAAATGAATGTCGAACGAAGCGCGCCGATCGTCGGAAGTCAGAGGTCAGAAGTCAGAAGTCAGCCCGATTGCCAGTCTTCCCTCTTCTCCAGACTGTCGTCCGGCCTGCGCCAGGGCTTCTGCGGGCAGGCCGACGTTCCGCCTTCGCCAAGGCTTCTGCGGGCAGGCCGTCGTCCTGCCTCAGTCCGTAGTCTGACATCTGGCCTCTGGCCTCTGACCCCTGGTTTTACGCTCGTCGAGCTCTTGGTCGTGATTGTGGTCATCTCGATCCTCGCCGGCATCACGTTTCCGCTTTCCCGGTATGCCATCCGCCGCGCCAACGAGGCCCGTCAGACAGTCATGCGGGCCAAAATTCACAGCGCCCTGGAAGACTACCGGGCCGTCTATGGCGAGTACCCGATTACGCCGCCGGCGCCTTCTGCCGATGTTCTGCGTCACTATCCCGCTGTTTACGATACCCATGACAAAATCAGCTCTTCAACGAATGTGAATTTTGGCGGCACCAACTTGACGGAAACTATTTACGATGTTAACGAGACTGCGTTGCCGGCGATCGATTATTCTCTGACCTACCCCTTGATGTTGAAGCAATTGGAGAAAGGTGCGCGGCCATTCATGGAGTTTCCGATTGTGGACGTGGTTTTCTTGGTGGTTGAAGGCGGCGCGGAAAATGAAATACAATGGAGTGTGTGGCGGCGGATGAAAGGCGGCGGAAAAATGTCTGTTTTATTGACAGGTATTTATGGCGATGCCGTCCAACGGCCCAAGGCGATTGACCCGGTGTCGGGCTCGAATTGGGTGTACGTTTGTACAAACGGCCTTAATTACAAATTGACGCCATAGCGAATAGTGGAAAATCAGTTCTTCGTTCCTGGTTCTTCGTTGAAAACGGAGAAAAATCGTTTAAGGTGTGAACGGTTATAAATTTGAGCGAAACGAATGAATACTCAACGAAGAACGATTATAATCGCAGGCCAGTTCTTCGTTCCTGGTTCTTTGTTCTTGGTTAAAAATGAGGATAAGGAACGCATCACTATTCAACGAAGAACGAAGAACAAAGAACGAAGAACAGGCGGCCTTTTGGCCGCCTTCACCCTCGTCGAACTGCTCGTGGTGATTTCGATCATCGCCCTTTTGCTGGGCATTATTGTGCCCTCCTATTTTTCGATCCAGAAAAAGGCCAAAGTCACCAAGGCCAAGGTCACCGTCAAAAACCTGGAAACCGCTTTCAAGGCCTACCTGGATTATTATCGCGCATGGCCGGCGGCTTTTGGAGGAGGAGCGGGTACGGAGATGCTTAAACCGGTGGTTGATATTTTAAATGGCGGCAACTCGGACAAGATGGTTTTTTACGAATTCGACACCAATGCGGTCGCCAATGGCGCGCTGGATCCCTGGTCGGACCCTTCGGCGGATGAGAGCACGTGGCGAAGATATCGTTTTCAAGTGGATAATTATGACAACAAGATCAATCCGGCACCCGATGGCAGTGGAACAATATTACGCTCGGTGATCGTGTGGTCGGACGGCCCCGACCGCACCAACACGTCGGACGATATCAAGAGCTGGGATTGAGCGCATAAAGCACGTTGAGCGGAGAGCGGAGAGCGGAGAGCGTGGGAAGAAAGCGCAAGTCGCGGAGCAAAATGATTTGGTTGCAGATATTGGTTTTGTATTGTATCCTTATTTAGCGGAGGTGATGAATTTATGCTGAAGTCAGTCGAAGCCACAATCGAATCGGACGGTGAAATTCGCTTGAGAGAACGCGTCCGCTTGCCGCACGCGTGCCGGGCAATCGTAACGATTATCGAGGAGTCCGACATGCCTGAGACAGCTCTGCTCAGCGAAGCGGCGTTTGGTGAGGACTGGAACAGGCCTGAGGAGGAAGCCGCATGGTCCTACCTTCAAAAGGTTCGGTAGTCCTCGTTGCCTTTCCATTTCCCGATCTTTCCGCCAGCAAGTTGCGTCCGGCAATCGTCCTTGCTTCGGCTGAACGTGGCGACTGGATTCTGTGCCAGGTCACCAGCAATCCTTATGCCGATCGAGACGCCGTTCGGATCGAAGACGCGGACTTCGAAACCGGCTCTTTGCGGCGCACGAGTTTTGCCCGCCCTGGCAAGTTGTTCACGGCGAACACCGCGCTCATGCAATCCGAGGTTGGTCGCCTCAGCCCGGTTGCCTTGAAAAGTGTTCTTGATGCTGTAATGACTATCCTCAACGGATGAGCCGGCTGTGGTCTAACTTTTGGGTTGCAGGTTCAATACGCTTCGAACGGTTTATATATGACTTTCCAACGACGAACAGGCGGCCTTCCAGCCGCCTTCACTCTCATCGAGGTCATGATCGTGATCGCGATCATTGCGATCCTGGCGGGGTTGCTGTATCCGGTGATCCTCGGCGCGAGCAAAAAGGCCAAGGAAAAACAGGCCCTGGCGGAGACGCGCACGATCCTCATGGCCATCAAGGCCTATCGCCAGGAATATGGCAAGTGGCCCGCACAATGGCAGTCTGCGCGGGATACCACCTATATTATTTCCAATTACTGTGTGATCAAACCTTTGCTGGGCATTAACTGGGGCGGGTTCAACCAAAAAGAAAAAGTGTTCCTCAACCTGCAGGTCAACACGAATGCGGAAACAATGAACCCGGATTCTGATGGTAATTACCTCGATCCCTGGGGTATTCCTTATGTCATTTGCATGGATGAAAATGGAGATAACAGTCTGCTCATTTCGAACACCTTGTCCTATGCGGCCAATAACGTCTCCGGCCGCCAAATCGGCTCTACCAATATTAATTTAACCAATTATCCGGTGGCCAACGTGGATGCCGGCGTGGCCTCGCTGGGCGGCACCGCCAACACCCTGCCCTGGAATTCCTGGACGGAGGCGCAGTAATCGGACGGCGGACCGGAGAAGAAGGAAAGAGGACGGCAGACGACAGACGACGGACGACGGACGACGGACCGGAGAAGAAGGGAAGAGGACGGCAGACGACGGACGGCGGACGGCGGACGGCGGACCGGAGAAGAAGGGAAGAGGACGGCGGACGACAGACGACAGACGACGGAAGACGGACCGGAGAAGAAGGAAAGAGGACGGCAGACGACGGACGGCGGACCGGAGAAGAAGGAAAGACGGAATTCTGGAGAGAGATGTTTCGCGGGCAAAGTGATGGGCGATGACTGTGGCGGTAATGGGTCACTCATTGGGGGGGGGGTGTGTAGATGCGGTTCGACTTGTCCGCCTATGGTGGACAGAACCGCGGATTGCCGTTCTATCTTGCCTGGACGAAGCGCTCCGGCGGAGCCTGGCGAACGGCCGCTACACTGCAGGTCTGAGACGATCATGAAACGAAGAACGAAGAACGACCAGGCTTCGCTGGAGCGCTCCGCCCAGGCGAGAGAACGAAGAACAGTTAGCGGCCTTCGGGCCGCTTTCACCCTCATCGAGCTCCTCGTGGTCATGGTCGTCGCGGCGGTCATCATGGCCGTCTCCCTGCCGTCCTTCCTCAGCATGGGCCGCGGCGCCGGGATGCGCACCGCCGTCAACAATGTCCGCTCCACGATAGCCCTGTCGCGCCAGTGGGCCATCACGCACCGGGAACCAATCACGTTTGTGGCCTCGACGACGGGGCTGGTTTATAATGCGACCAATAATCCCCCGTTTAGTCAAACCACCAACGATCATGCCTGCTATTACGCGGTCAGCGCGGTCAGCACCGCCTTGATTCAGAGCATCACGGACCTCCCGCTGGATGTGACGTTTCTTGATGATTCCAGCGCGAGTGCGACGAATCTGACATTCAAGACGGATGGCGGATTGGACGGCAACGTTGGCCTTCCAAGAAATATCGTACTGGTGGACAAGAGAAATCCTACTGACCTAAATAAAAGGCGCACCATTTCCATTAACGTTCTGACGGGCGGAATCAAGGTGCAGTGATCTGGAAAAATAAAACCGTTCTTGGTTCTTAGTTCTTCGTTCTTCGTTGGGGGACGAGTAGAAAGAACGTTCTTTGTTCCTGGTTCTTAGTTATTAGCACCTTAAACGTTGGAAACCGCTATGAAAAACAAGAGGGGATTCACCACAGAGACACAGAGACACGGAGAAAGACGCCGGATCCTTAATCTCCTTCCCGCTCCACCCAGAGTGTTGTGTGCATTTTGCGCAGGGCGTTGCGCCCTACGCAAAATGCACACAACGATCGGTCGGAAGAGAACACGTGCGGAGAAGTCTCTCTGTGCCTCTGTGTCTCTGTGGTGAGGTTTGTTTTGTTTGGGTTGCGGACACAGCCCGCATTAGTTAAAATGAGAACAGGAAACGGATGAATACCAGGCGAGTAACGAAAAACAAAGTTTACCCGTTTCCGGCGGTGTCCGAGGTGATTATGGAACGAAGAACGAAGAACGAAGAACAAAGAACAGTCAGCGGCCTATCGGCCGCCTTCAGTCTCGTCGAGGTCTCCCTGGCGCTGATGGTCATGGCGATCGGCGTTCTCAGCGTCATGAGCTTGTTCCCCGCCGGGCTGGAACAGAATAATCGCTCGATCGCGGATACCCACGCCGCCTTCTTTGCCGAGGAAGTCTTTGCCGGCTTGCAGGCTCGCGCGGAGACTAATTGGGCGGAATTGGAAAGCACACCACTGCCGATTGCAGCGTCAACTAAGTGGAATACGCCAAATTTGTTGCAAACCGAATTTACAAGCACGATGTTTACAAATACTTACGCGCCTATATCAATGCCTACTTATGATGACCACGCCCTCCGTTACCGGCTGGTCCTGACCAATGTCGTCGCGAATGGCGTCACCAACAGCCTGCTCAAGGCGGTGACTCTTTCTGTCTGGCCGGGCGAATTCGGGACCACCAACGATCCGGCCATGTTTTATGCGGAGTTTTTCAACGCTTCTGCGTGGAACCCGTGAGCAGGAAATGCACCCCAAAGGGGTGCCACATCATAGCCCAGGGTGAAACCCTGAGGGCAGGGTGAAACCCTGAGGGCAGGGCGGGGAAATTTGGGAGCACCCCAAAGGGGTGCCACATCATAGCCCAGGGTGAAACCCTGAGGGCAGGGTGTAACCCTGGGGGCAGGGCGGGGAAATTTGGGAGCACCCCAAAGGGGTGCTACATCATAACCCAGGGTGTAACCCTGGGAACCGGGCGCCGGATATCGGGACGAAAAACATTAATTCGGCGCCCTGAAGGGGCGCCACATTGTTCGGGAGACACCATGCCGCAATCGTTGGCGCGCATATCCGTGCATCTGGTGTTCAGCACGAAGGATAGGCGCAGGGTGTTCCGCGTGTGTGAAATGCGGGATGCCGTGGCGGGATATGTCACGGGCATACTGGCCAATTTGGGGTGCCCGATCATGCGTATTGGCGTAGTCACCGAGCATGTTCACATCCTGTATTTACAATCGCGTACGGAAACGGTGGCGGATGTTGTGGCAATGGTGAAGCGGGAGAGCAGTGCTTGGATCAAAGAACAGACATGGGCGCGCATGAATCCCGATTTTGCGCAGTTCCATTGGCAGAACGGATACGGGGTGTTTTCGGTCAGCGAGTCCGGGGTGGAGTCGGTGATTAAGTATATTGACGAACAAATGGAACATCACAAACGCGTGACGTTTCAGGACGAATATCGGGCATTCTTGAAGCGGCACAATGTGCCGTATGACGAGCGATATGTATGGGAGTGATGCCGACCGGTTAAAATGATGTTGCACCCCGTTGGGGTGCATGGGGGGATTGGGGTTTGAATGCCTGTGTCCCAGGGCGGCACCCTGGGCTATGATGTAACACGCCGTTGGCGTGCAGGAGCGCCCCAAAAGGGGCGCCACATTCGGCCGGATGAATCGGATGCACCCTGAGGATTGGGCGGCGTTGGCGTCCTGGGAATATATCATGACTCTTGAACGAAGAACGACGAACGGCGAACGACGAACAGGCGGCCATCCGGCCGCCTTCACCCTGATATGTAACACGCCGTTGGCGTGCAGGAGCGCCCCAAAAGGGGCACCACATTCGGCCGGATGAATCGGATGCACCCTGAGGATTGGGCGGCGTTGGCGTCCTGGGAATATATCATGACTCTTGAACGAAGAACGACGAACGGCGAACGACGAACAGGCGGCCATCCGGCCGCCTTCACCCTCATCGAGGTCCTCGTGGCCATGACGGTTTTGGCGGTCATGGTCCTGATGGTGGCCAATATCTTCCAGAGCAGTTCCGCCGCCTGGAATATCGGCACCCAGAAGTCCGATATGAACACCGCCGCCCGCGCCGCCCTGGATTTCATGGCCCGCGAACTGCAATCCGCCGTCGCCGGGCCGGTGGAAAAGTCCGGCAGTGGAGAGGCGCAATATCTGACGTTTCATCAAAAGGACATTAATTATCTGTGCTTTTTAGCACTGACAGACATGCCCGGCCCTGATAAAGACGGAAAGATACACCGGGCGTTACAAGGTGTCTATTTTTGGAATGACAACCAGTGTTTGAAATATACCCATGAAACAGATTCGCTTGATTGTTATACAAAAGAAGATTGGTATCTTCCGTATCCATCTGGATTTAATAATTATGATGTAATCACGAATGTTTTGGATCTCCGATTTTACGTTTACACAAACGAAACTGACTTGGCTGACGGGAAATATATTTTATCTTGCCCGGCTATACTAAACGAATTGCCCTTATGTGTGGACATTGCCTTGGAGTTGCTGAGCGACGATGATATGCAAAAATATAATGCGATGAGTCAAGATCAGGCCTTTAAGGCCCGCAACGCCAAGCTCTATTCCACGCGGGTTTATTTTCCGAACCGGGTGGGGTATCAGGCACGTTGAGCGTGGAGCGTGAAGCGTAGAACGGAGGAATGAAGATGGCGTCGGATGCGGGGCCGGCTGTAGCCGCGAGACGTTCAGGCTCGCGTCCGGGTTCCGGAGCGTCGGCCTAACCGTCCGACGGCTACAAATGGGGAAGCGTTGGGCTTGGCTGTAGCCGCGAGACGTTTAGGCTCGCGTTAGGCACTCAAACACCAGGAACCGCAAAGAAAAACAAGATAACCACGAAACACACGGAACACACGAAATGGATGAAGATCAGATTCTGTTTTCAATATAAGAAAATAGAATCCTGTAATATTATTTGCTGAACTTTCGTGTGTTTTGTGTGTTTCGTGGTGAAAAACTTGGGTTGCGGAAATGGCGCCCACCGATTTGGATACATACATAGTCGTCCGGGTGGCTGAAGTCAGATTTGAAGAAGACTGAAAAGCTGAAGGGATAACATGCGAGATTACACGAGGGTCATTATGAAGTCTGTAGTTCACAGTCCACAGTCCACGGCCCATGGTCTACAGGCCTCCTCCGTCTCCGGCCCACAGCCTTCTTCCTCCGGCATTGCCTTAGTCATGGTCCTGGGGATTCTCTCGGTGATGGTGATCATGGCGGTGGCGTTTGCCATCTCGATGCGCACGGAGCGCGTGGCGGCGGGCAATTACGCCGACAGCGTCCGCGCCCGCCAGTTGGCGCAGGCGGGCCTGGCCCGGGCGCTGAGCGATCTGGCGAACCAATTGGGCACCAACGGACTGGGGAGCGCCGGCGGCGGAACAAACTATCCGCCCTGGAGCGTGACGAACTCCTATACCACCGAATATACCAACACGTCCGCGGCGAGTAAGCTTTCCTTGCTGACCGGTGAAGCCACCAATTTTGTGCCGCGCGCGCTGTGGGGCGCGGCCATGACTGCGGATAGTCATTTTGATGCGGACAAACAATGGCTGGCGCTGAAAAGTTTCGAATACGATACCAACGGCGTTCCGGTCAAAACCAACCTTATGGGCCGCGTGAAATACCTGATCCTGAACTGCTCCGGCCTGCTGGACGCCAATTTCGTGGGGGGCGCGGCGCGTGGCATTGGCACTAATCCAATGGAGATTGCGATTAACAATATGCCGGAAATGACGGATTACAGCGGCTTTATAAACAACCGGGCAAATAATTACCGCTATGAGATGCAGGAGGAACTGGCCGAGTTGAACACAAACTATTTTTTCAACTTTACTGTCTATTCCCGCGCCCTGCCCGGATATTGGGACACCAATTTTCCTCCTGGCGTTGGAACGCAGGTGAATCTGAGCGGCTCGGCGGCGCAATTGGCCGGGCGTATGGATAAAATCACGAATGCTTTTGTGCACGCGGGTTTCAGCCCATTCGCAGCCGGTGTGCTTTACAGTAATCTGATCGATTATGTGGACGACGATTTTGTTCCGTCGAATTTTGAATATTGCGTTGAAAATGTGCCGATGATTAATGAAGTGGTGGTCAGTAACGGAGTTGAAGTGAGCGCTGGAAGCGATGCCGCTCATAGAAGTTACAAAGTTTTTACCGATGTTTATGTTGAATGTTGGTATCCCTTTGTTACAGGCGCGGTCGCAAGTTTCAGTCTAAATGTTACCAACAAGTTTCCTGGTGCAGTAGGATTTCAACATTCCGACTATATCGCCAATATAACTCCATTAAATTCAGCGGCGGGTAGCGTTCCTGTTAAATATCTTTGTTGCCAATATATCGGGGTTTCCTTTGATTGGCCAACAGTAAATTCTATAACATTGACAACCACGATTGATCCGAAAGTACAGTGGGGTGGGAATAATGTCGATGCGCTGAAAAATCCAATCGTTTTAACAACTACCCATGATGGCAATACATATCCTGCCCGTGACAATAAGGCCGCCTCATTGGAATGCCTTGATCCGCGATTCAATTATGATCCAGCCGATTCCAGGCAGTGGCGGCCGCGTGCGATTTTGCCTGAAAATGCTACAAATGCGGACCCCAATCCCTGGACAACCGGATGGTGGCCAACCAACTTGATCGGAGATGTCGATTCCGAAATGTACGTTGCCGGCGACCGACTGCGGTCGGTTGCCGAGCTTGGTTATCTTGTTTATAATCCAAACGAGCCATGGAAAACGGTAAAACTCTATGGCTCGACCCCCTATCGTGTGCTGGATGTATTTGGACTTTCAACCAATACAAGCGATGTCCTGATGACGAACACCGTATATCGTGGCGTGGTGAACTGCAATCCGAATGTCGCCACGGATGCCACCGCAGTTGTTTTTGCCGGCATGCCGGTGGATCAATATCCGGGCGGGTCTCATTCTAATACGGTCATGGATGGCGCCCGTGCATTAGTTTCTCGCATATATTTCGGCGGTTTCTGCACAAACCTTTCCGATATAGGGCGAGGGTTAAATCAAGGCGATTTGCCGGGGGCCACGGAGCTGGAACGGGAATCTTACTTCCGCAACAGCGTAAATCTGCTCAACGTCCGCCAAAATCTCTTCACAATTATTATCGAAGCCGACGTGGCCTCGGGGGGCAACATCCCAAGCAACCCGGTCAAACAGCGCGCCGTGGCTTTGGTCTGGCGCGATCCTTATACCGGCGAAATGTTCGTGCGCTCGATCAAGTGGCTGAAGGACTGAGGCGGAAAGAGAGGCTGTAGGCTGTAGACTGTGGGCTGAAGGACTGAGGCGGAAAGAGAGGCTGTAGGCTGTAGACTGTGGGCTGAAGGACTGAGGCGG
>JBAZEM010000011.1:0-76579 GCA_041653875.1 Kiritimatiellia bacterium | reverse complement strand
TCGAACCAGAATAAGCGCTCCCAAAAACAGAAAAGGGCCGACGGACACCTTCCCGTCGGCCTTTTTTACCAATCGGTCATCCACTTTCATTCCGGCCAAAATCATCCACTTTTAACCGGCCGCGACAATAGCCAGTTATTCCGCGGCACGAGCTATAAAGTCAGTGGCTGGACATTGCTGGGACAGACCCAGGGCTGGCGCCGAGCGCGACAGGATTTCTACCAGAAGCACGAGCGTCCGAAACAGCTCTGGGTTAGAGAGCTTAGGAATGGGGCCTGCCAGTTATTGCGTCGCGCGGTCTTGCCAGCGGCCTATGGGCAGATCGAATCAGCGCGGCTGGCTTGCTGCACGCAGAGCGTGGAGGAACTCCGCGCGATGGAACAGCATTTTGGGCAGATAAGTGATTTTCGCGGCCGGGAAGGCTACTATTCATTATCGGGGCTGATGGCCATAATCGCCTGTGCGACGCAATGCTTGGCCCACGAGACTTGGCAGCCTTTGCCTCGACCCTAAGTCCAAAGCAATTGGAATCGTTGAAGTTTAAGAAGTGGGGCCGACCACGGCGGCGTCAATCACCGAAAGAGACGACCTTTTTTCGGGTGTTGAGTATGACCGATCCCGGAGCGCTGGAACGGGCGTTGAAACTCGTCAATGCCTATGCGGTTAAGAGCGGACGGTGGTTGGGCAGTGAACGGGCGCCGGAAGGGACGAACAAAATTACGACGGCACGGACCTTGATCGGGCGGATAGACTTGGAGAAGCAAACAGCGCTCCTTGACGCCTTGCATACGAATGCCGAGACCGCACGGCAAATCGTGCAGGAAAAAGGCGGCGATTATGTATTGACGGTCAAAGGGAATGCGAAGACGCTCCGGCGCACCTTGACGAAGTTGCAGGTCCAAGACCTGCGGCCTTTTTCCCCCTCCGCCCACGGCGGCGGATCGCGTGGATGTTGTGGAACAGAATAAAGGCCGTGTGGAAGCGCGCCATTTATGGCGCTTTAATGTGACGCCGGAACAAGTGGGTTTCCCGGCGGTCGCTCAGGCGGCCCACGTGTTGCGGGCATCGGACCGCCCGGACAAGAAAAGCGACAAGCTGGAAGATGAATTTCTGATCACCAGCCATTCTTGCCTGGCCTGGAGCGCGCAGGCGTTGCAAAAAGCCGGCCGGGATTACTGGGGAATCGAAAGCGGATTGCATCATCGCTTGGATGTCAGCGCACTGGAAGATAAAAGTCGAGTGCGGCATCCGACGGCGGCGTGGAATCTGGCGCTCTTCCGTCGGGCGGCCAATAGCTTTGCGGTATATTGGATTCAGCGCGTGCCGGGAACACGCCAGGCGACGCTCAGAGATTTTTACGATAACATGGGAGCAAAAGGGGCTCGCAAAGCCTTTTCTGTCGTAATTATCAAGAATCCCAGTTGGTTAAGAAAAATGTGAAGTTGTCCTAGGTAATCATTTGACCTTTTGTCGAAAGGCGAAATACGTTAGGAGTCCTACCTGACAAGAGAACCGCGTGCGGCAGAGAAGACATAATCCCCCGCATACACAAGATAGACAGCGGTGTTGCCATCCATGCCCACCGACTGCACACCTTCTGCATCTGCAATCGGTCGCCCACCTTCGCACACCGCTTCGGGTACAGCAACTGGCAAAGATACTTGTGCCTGACAATTGCCCGGCACGGTCAAATGCAGGGTAAACTGCTCATCGGTTAACTTCCAGGCGCAACGTATGGTGCCGTACATGGTGGTATGCTCGGCGCGAACCCAGGTGAGATCGCCGAGGATATGTGGGTGAATCATGAACTGCTTGAAACCCGGATGCGCCGGGTTTGGAGCAATGCCAGCCAGCGTTTTGAACATCCAGGCGCTGATATCTCCGAACATGATATGGTTGAGTGAAGCATTGCCCTGCCAGTCCTCCCACAGAGTGGTAGCTCCGTGCGCGAGCCAGTAGCCCCAGCTCGGAAAGCCGGTTTGCGTGACAATGGTGTAGGCAAGATCAGCACGCCCACACTCCGTCAAGGCATTCAACACGTATTTAGATCCCAGAATGCCGAAGTCCGGGTGGCCGTCCCTTTCCTCAACCGCCCGTACTAATCGGGCGAGCACCTGCTCGCGCGCGTCGTCCGCTACGAAGCCTTGGAAGAGCGCACAGCCCTGCGCAGTCTGGCCCCCGTTGTCATAGCATCCGGTCGCGGGATCATAGCAGGCTTCATTTATTGCCAAACGAATTTGGTCGGCTAGTGCGGCATAGGAATCGGCATCCTCCTGCTTGCCTAGCAAACGGGCCACTGCCGCTAGAATGCGGCAATCCGTATAATAATATCCGCTCGATGTGAGCTTGGTGGATGGCATGCGCTCTTTGGCGACTGCGCACCAATCTCCCAGGCCGAACGTGACCAGATGATCGGTTGACATACTCGTCATGAAATCGACATACCGCTTCATCCCATCATAATGATCGCTGAGAATGCGGGTATCTCCGCAGTATTGATATATATACCAGGGAATCAGCAGGTAGGCACTGTCCCATGCCGGGCCGCTGCCCCAGTTGTATCCCCAGCCCGCGGTGGGAATGATGCCCGGCAACTGGCCGCTTGGCCGCTGTTCATCGGCAAAATCGGTGATCCATTGCGAATAAGCTGCCGCGGGTGTGAAGTTGAAAAGGCCGGTTTCCGCCACCAGTTGCGCATCTCCCGTCCACCCGTTTTTTTCCCGTTGCGGGCAATCGGTGGGGATGCCGACGAAGTTGCCGCGATATGACCAGCGCGTACACTCCTGAATGCGGTTGAGCAATACGTTCGAGCAGGCAAAGCTGCCGGCATCCTCAAAAGCGGTGTGCACCACCCGCCCGCGCAGGTTATCCAGCGTGGGCGTGCCGGGGAATCCGGTCATTTGCACATAGCGGAAGCCGTGATAGGTGAAGCGCGGTTCCCACACCTCCGTGCCAACACCCTTCAAGATAAATCGGTCAGTCTGAAAGTCACCGGTTTTACAGAACATATTAATATTAGCCGGATCGATATCCCCGTTTGCCGATACTTTTTCCGCATAGCGCAGCGTCACTTCCGTGCCGGCTGGGCCACTCACGGTCAGTTGCGCCCATCCCGCGATGTTTTGGCCCAGGTCATACACAAAGACGCCGGGGGTCACCTCGGTGATGGCCATAGGGGCCAGTGTCTGCATCACCTTGCAAGGTGGTTGCTGCTGCGAGGAGATGATGCCGCCCGGACTGGACACAATCTTGACAGACATCCAATCCCGGTCGTCGTATCCCGGCTCCAACCAGCCATCCCGTTCCCTGCGCGCATCATACGTCTCGCCGTTGCGCAACGCGTCAAAAACAATCGGCCCCTCACTGACCTTCCAACTGGTATCGCTGACGATAGTCTCCGTGGTGCCGTCAGTAAACAGAATCTGCGCTTGCAGTAACAATTTCGGGTAATCGCGCCAAGCCGCTTTCTCTAAATCCCAGACAACATTCGTCTGGCAATTATACCAGCCGTTGCCGAGTATCACTCCCAATACGTTGGGACCGGAAGTTAACAGGTGCGTGATATCATAGCTGACATATTGCGCCCGCCGATCATAGCGTGTCACCACCGGGTCCAATACGTGATTACCGACGCGCTGTCCATTCAGGTGGCATTCCATAAAGCCTAACCCGGAGATGAATAGCGTAGCACGGGCAATCGGCTTTCCCAACGCGATTACTTTGCGAAAAATGGGTGAGGGAAGCATGGCATCACCGGGGTTAAGCATACAAATATCCGGGCGGGATATCCACTGTGCCTGCCAATCTTCACCGGATAACAAGCCCATTTCCCACCAGGCTGAGGCGCTGTATTCCGTAACCTGATCATGCCCATCCCAGATGCGCACCTGCCAAAAACATCGTTGACCGGAGTGCAGAGGCGCACCGGCGTATGGAATGAAGACGGATTGATCGGACGATACTTTTCCACTGTCCCACAGATCCGCTGTACCGGCAGCTAAATCCTTGGGATCGCTGGCGACCAGAATTTGATAGGCCGTTTGGCGTATCCCGCGTCCTTTGCCTTCGACTCGCCAACTAAAACGTGGCTCCTGAGTTTCCACACCCAATGGGTTTTCCGCATATTCACAACGCAGTGTCATGACCTTGAGTAAGGAATTCATCATAGACCTTTCTGAGAAACCGTTTGAAAATATCTATTCCCCAGGTTGGCGCTCTCTTCTAGAGCGCCAACCGCTCGCTTGCGCTTCAATACCTTTGCGTCTGTTTGTCCTCGCCCGAACCCCGGCCCCATTCACGGTCACGGCGGCATTTTTCCCCTGAAAACGAGCGGCTGCCGCCCCTTCACGCACTTGTTGGCATCGTAGCAGCGTGCCCCCCTTTTTACGTTGTCTTCACCGACTGACTGTCGAGAGCGGCGGCGCTGGGTGTCGGCTCTTTCCCGGCACGCTTGCGTACCGGGGCACGCAACGAGGCATGAATCTGCTGGAGCGTCCCATCGCGATTCCATTGACTGTAGTACTCATAGACCGTTTGCCACGGGATGCCATATTCATGCGGGAGCGCGCGCCACCGGCAGCCTTCACACGCCACATAAAAAATCGCGTTGCACACCTCGCGTAGTGCTCTTCACCAATGCAAGCTAGCCGTGGCCGACAGACTGCTGCCGACCGTCATGTCTTCGCGAATCCCGGCTGACGCAGAGCCTCATCGATGAACGCCAGCATGTTGTCGAGCGGCACGTCTCCTTCCACGGCATGGGCGGGTGCAAGGATGTAACCGCCGTCGCGCCCTAGCGCGAGCAGTTTCCGCGTTTCAGCCCGCACCTCGTCCGGCGTGCCGAACGGCAATGTCTTCTGCGTGGACAATCCGCCATGAAAGGCCAGGCGCCCGCGATAGCGCGGAATGAGTTCGGCCACCGCCATGACTTCCGGCTGGAACGGGTTGAAACAATTCAGGCCAATCCCGATCAAGTCGTCGAAAAGCTCGTCCACATCGCCACAGGAGTGGATGGAAATATACTTGCCGGCCTGCTGGACGGCATCGTACATCCGCCGCAGTTCGGGATAGATGAATTCGCGCCACAACGCCGGTCCCATCTGGAGTCCGTGTTGCTGCCCCCAGTCATCTCCGAAGTGGACGGCGTCGATGTCGAAGGTGACAGCCTTTCTCACCTGGGCGATGTTGTAATCGGCGATCGCGCGCAGCAGGTCACGCACGAACTCGGGATGCTCGATGAAATCGAGCATCAGGTTCTCCATGCCGCGCAGGGTCCACGCGCGTTCGTACAGAGAAAAGCCGATGCTGAAGACCCTGAACCGGTCGCCCCGCGCGGCGATCTGCTCCGGCATACCGGCGAAGAAGCGCTCGGCCAAGGGATCGGGAAAGGCGTACCCCTTCAAGGTCGGTTCGACCAGGGGCGCATACTCAATGATTCCGATGTCCTTGTCGATCCGTCGATCCCAGACCACGCCGAACACGTCCCGGACCCGGTCGTCGCCGAGTTCGTCGAAGAGACCGGCAACGCTGCCAATACTCAGTAAATGATTCTGCAGAACGGGTTCCAAGTCGTCGGTGCTGAAATGTCGAACCAGCTTGTCCTGGGCTTCCTGCGTGAACCAGAAAGACCATGGGACATAGGGCGGTCGCTTGCCGTCAAGGACGGTCCGTATAACGTCCCGTTTGGTCATTGCGCCGCCCCCTCGACCACCCGCGCCGTGCACCGTGGCTCGGTGCGATCCCGCACAATGGCCGCACTCCAGATCGCCGCCACTACGCAGTTCGCCAGCGTCACTGACCACGCATGCTTCGTATTCATCGGTTGCTCCTTGATGGTTCGTCATGAAGATATTCGTCGACATTGCCGAGGAAATAGAACCCGGTGCCGTATCGGTCCAAGGTGTCACGGAACTCCGTGAGCTGCCGGCCCAGCAGCCGGCCGTCGTAGCACTCATACACGTCCGCCGGGGCCGGCAGGCGCACAACCTTCTCGCCGGCCGTCCGCGCGTGAAGCATCAGGAAGCTCTGACCGGGCAGCAGGACATCGTCGCCG
Source organism: Kiritimatiellia bacterium (assembly GCA_041653875.1). Taxonomy (GTDB): domain Bacteria; phylum Verrucomicrobiota; class Kiritimatiellia; order JAAZAB01; family JAAZAB01; genus VSJD01. Next base: position 70,527 of record JBAZEM010000011.1, on the reverse strand, counting down.
TCGGAATAGACGTGCAGGCTGGCCGCGCGCGCGATGTTGCGGAGGACGTATTGGTTCAACATCGGCGCCGCGCAGAAGACCGAGGTCCAGCCATCCATTTGCTTGACACAGAAACCCGGCGCCTGCAAGGCGTCGAGTTCGCCCAGCACCGTCGCTTCGGGATCGTCGACATAAATGAGCGGTCCGAGAATGCGTTCGCGTTCGTCGTTGCCCAGCGGGCCGGTCCCGATAAAGCCCGGTTGGGCGGCGCCGTGGTCGTACTGATGGCCGCCACCAGGCGGGCAGTAGCGGACGTAGGGATGCCGCAGGTTGGTAAACGTGATGCGCGGCAGGGCTTCGACATCGGCCGATTTCAGCCTGAATCCGGTCAGCCGTTCCACGCGCTGTAGCGACAGTCCCGCGGGTGACTGAATCCCCGGCGCATAGGTCCAGATAACGGTCGCGCCGCCGCGTTTGACCTTGCGTTCGATTTCCTCCAGTTCACGGTCTTCAAGGTAGAACGTGTTAAGGAAGTAATACAGCTTATGGTCGGGCAGACGCGGATGTGCCAGGTCGTTGTGCAGGAAGGTATTCCAAGCCACGCCGCTCCGATTCCAGTAGTATTGCCGCTGGTAATACAACATGGAATAGAAGAGCCGGTTGGCGCATTGTTGATGGAACACACTCTCCTCGTCGACGATGATCGCGACGCCCTCGGCAATCCCACGCGGAAACCGGAGGCTCTTCTGCGCGATGTCACCGAGCCTGGCCATGCACGCATTGATCTCCGGATGGTCATACATGCCCCGCGCCTGGGCATTCCACACTAGCCCGCCGTAGCCCCTGATCACCGCGTGAGCGACGTCCCGCTTCAGCACATGGACGGACTCGCGCAGGTCTGCCGCAATGGCGCCCAGCGTGTAGCCCTCGCGATAGCCCGGCGGCAGGACCGAGGTGCGGGTATCCTGGTCCTGGAAGATCAGCGTGTTGTGCAGAATGTAGGAGCCAACCGGCATCATGGAATTGGCGTCGCCGCCCGGCACCTTGTTTTCGTATGAGGCCGGGCTCGAGAGCATGTCTACCGCGGGATGGTTCAGCGCGCGTCGAATCGAGTTGATGCTGGCCTGGTGGTAAATGAAACCGTGGAACCCGTTATCCATGAACCCGCCCAAGGGACTGCAGGTAAGGCAGTGGCCGTCCGTGGCGCGTTTGACCGTTTCGGAGATTCGGATGACGATTTGCTCGACCCGCTCCGCGATGGCCAGGTAGTAATCGGCCACTTTCGCCTTGCGAGGGTTGCGGAAGGTGAACCAGTCGGACTGCAATCGCTCGAGCCGCGTTGGCACCGACGCTGTGGCCAGGGTGACATTCGGATCGCTCCAGGCTTCTCGCAGCGCCGCGTCCGTGCCATAGCGGTTTTGCAGCCAGGCCCTGAAATACCGGTGCATGGCGGGGGAAAAGTCGCCGCAAAACCACCGGCCATCGTTCGTGCAGGCGCCGATCGGATTGTTCTCCCCGGTGCCGAAGCCGAACCCATGCCCGATAATTCGCCCACCGTAGCGGCGGTGCAATGCCCGGAACCGGATCTCGAGCCAGCCCTCTACGGCATCCAACCACGCGTCCGATCCCCACGACGCGCCGCGGAACCCCCGGTAGCCTTCATAGCGATTCACGTCCACGTCGAACTGATCGACTTCGTCGGGATGCTGGTCGAGCCACCAGCCCGGCGACGGGAGGTGGGACTGCAGCATCACCAGCGCGTCCGACTTCTGCTGGAGCAAGGCATCGATCTCATCTACCGCCTGGGTCAGGTCCGGCACGCCACTCTTCCAATAGGCCGGCCAGAAGACTGGGTCATGAATCGCAAAAACGGTCGCCTGGGACGCCGCGGGGCTGTCACGCACGATTTTGCAGTACGCGTCGCGGGTCATGGGCATGCTGAGGAATACCGGTCTCCCATCGATCGTCGCTGCCGGCGCTCCCTGGATATCCGCCACGGTCGCATGAGGGTAGCGTTTCGTGGTCAGCATGGCATCCACTCGGTCCGTCTTCTTGTCCCCCTGTCGGTTTCCGGGGGACCCCTTGCCTTCACTGCGCTCGCAATTCATTACGTTCTCCCTTTGTATCTCACCGCGCCTGTGGAGGGCTCTCCCCCCGCAATAACTCGACGCAAGCCTTCCTTCCCGGTTACTTCACGACCGGCGCGTATAAGAACGGCCGGCGGAACATGCCGCCGAAATGGTGCTCACAATTCGCACGCAACGCGAGGGTGTTCTGGCCGGCTTTCAGCTTGCCGGTCAAGTCGACGTCCCACTCGAAGGTGTAATTATTTCCCCACCAGAGGATGTTTTGCTTGCGGTAGGCCACTTCCCGGCCATTCACATAGAGCCAGCACTCGTTGAACAAGCCGGGGAACATCAGGTGCACGTTGCCGTCGGCCTGCGCGGCGGTCAGGGCAACATCCGTGCGGTACCACAAATCGCCGGTAAAGCTCTGGCGGTCCGGGTCGCGGATCCCCTGGGCCTGGGCATACAGGTCGGTGCGCAACATTTCCCACTGATCGGGATAGTCCTTCAGATTCGCGCACGTATACCGGTTCGTCGTGATTTCGTAATACGACAGGTCCACCGGCTGGGTGGCGTAATTATTTTTCACGCCCACACGCATTTTGTCGCGGCGAAAAGCCCATGCCAGCGGGAGTTTGGCGATCAACCGGCCTTTGGCGCCATCCAGATAGCCGGCCAGCGTGGCATACTGCTGCACCTCGCCCGGCCACCAGGGGGCGCCAACCTCGCTTACCATGCCTTTATAGGTCGTGAAGATCCCGCTCATTTTCGTCATGTCCTCGCGCACGGCCAGCGCTTTCGTGCCGATCCGCGCCGCGGCCGCGTAGTTGCATTCCGTGGCCGCCTGCCGGAGCATGCTTAGATAGCCGTCCATAATCTCGAAGCTTAAGCGGGTAAAGCGCATGCGGTCCAGAATCAGTTGCTCATTGCGGGTGCGGTCGGGCTTGTCCATCAACGGCTTTACCAGCGTTTCCGCCTCTGCCAAACTCTTGCGGCAGGTCTCGATGACGTCCGGCGTGTAGATGGCCGGCGCGGCGAAATACTCGTGCTCGGTGACGATGGTGTCGTCCCAGGCGCGATAGATCGTGCTCCAGTAGGTTTCCATAGGCTTCGCGGCCGGGCCGTAGAATTTGGGATAGAACTCCTTCAGCAGCGCATCGACGTCCTCGTCGGGGTTCCACATCAGGCGCCCGCGGAAGAACAGGTTGAGAAATGTCGTGCCGATGGCGTTGCGGCTTTCGGTGCTGATGCCGAGGATGTCAGCGTCGCGGTAGTGCTTCACGTCCTGGCGGAAGGCCTGATGCGACGGATTGGGGAAGTCGCGCCAGATCAACATACCCTGATCGTAGTCGTAAATGACCAGACGTCCCTGCATGATTTTCGCCCAGGCGTGCAACATGTCACGGTATTCCTGGCGCGGCGGCGAGTTCGGGTCATCCATGCCGTGATTCGGGTCGATGTCGATGGGCGCCAGCATGCAATAGAGTGAACGTTCGGCCGTCATCTCGCGCACCGGTGGAATGGTCATGTTGGCATACGCGAGAAAGCCCAGCTTGGCCGGACTGTCCGGATATTTCGCCTGGAGAATCCGCGCCACATTGTTATACAGTTCCAACATCGGGTCGGTGACCGACCAGCGCATCATGTATTTATCCCACTGAAGCTTCATCAAATTCATGTCGCCGGGGTAATCCGAGACATAGATGCTGTCCTCCATGCTGATGGATCGGTTCTGGCCTTTCGCAAAGGCATCATCGAGCTTTTTGGCGATGTGGACAGCAGTCTCCGGCGCAGTGATGGGGAAATTGAGCGCGCTTTTGGCGCCGGGCGCATCTTTCGTATACGCGCCCAGAGCGTGGCCAATCGGTGGGAAGCCGCGGAGACTGTGCCCCACATGACCGATCATCATGTTCCGGCGCTGGAAGTCGCGTTGCCCGGTGCTGTCGCCCACCCAGGAGATCCAATAGTTGCGAATCTCGAACGGCGAACCATAGGTGTAGTCGAGCGCGCCCACCGCGAGGGATTTATATTCGGGGATGCACTCACCGAAATCGGTGGGCGTATACCACCGGCATCCCCAGCGCCAGAGCAATTCGGCCACGGCGAAATACTGCGCGTCATCGTTGTTTCCGGCGATATACACCCGGTGGCCGTCGCGCAGCAGACCGATGGCGTCGGCGCACAGTTGCGGATGCGGTTTCGCCGCGGCGTTGATGCGCTGCGCCCAGTCCGGCTTCGCCGTCAACGCTTCCTGGCCCACAACCAGCACCGGCGTCTTTCCCTTGAGTGCCGCGTCGATCGTCTCGCGGGTATTGATGACCGGCGGCGTCGCGCCGGTCATCAGGCCGATGTATTTCGCGAGGTCCGCCGCGGCCAGCTGCTCGTTGGGGCCCGCCGCTGGCGAAACGACGATGACTGTCGCGGTTTTCCCGGCCGTGACAATCGCCAGGTCGTTGCGCCCGGACGCGCCGGCGACCTGGGCATGCGCACAGCGCGCCAGAAGCATACCACCTACTGCGAGGACAAGGAAGGTCGAAGAACGTTTCATGAGATACCACCTTTCGTTTCATCGGTATTGATAGTGCCGGGCGCCTGGCCGATATAGAAGTCATCAGCATTGTGCGACATGCGGGGATGTGCCGTCAATTGTTAAAATTGGATAGCGCGCGCGCGCATTAATTATTGAGCCACTGCACGCACTAATAAGTGAGCCACTCTTGTTAACGATAGCCCGTATGAAGGGGGCTATCAACTCTTTTCTGCTCCCTCTCCTGCCCCCCATGGGGGGCAGCGTAGCGCCTAACTTTCTCTAAACGACATCAGGACATGGCAGGGTTATCTGTCCACAGCAAGCCCTGGCGATGACCGCGACGTGATTCCAGCAGGTACTGGCACTGAGCCGGCACATTCGGCGTCGTTCCCAGATATTTCAGCGTGCGCGTCTTAACCTTGCCGTCCTGTCGATGGGACGCGACCAAGTAATAGTAGTCATGCCCCTTCAACCGCTTCCGTCTCACATAGGCCATTGGTTGATCACCTCCTTTCGTGTTTATCCTAAGCGCGGCTCTTGTCGCCGCGCTTATGTTTTTGGCTTTCCCGGAACCGGTAACTTTCCCCGGTTGCCAGGAAAATATGCGCTTTGTGGGTTAAACGATCGAGTAGCGCCCCCGTCATCCGTTCGTCGCCGAAGACCTCCGTCCACTTGCCGAACTCGAGGTTGGTTGTAATAATTACCGAGCGGCGCTCATGCCGCTCGCTGAAAAAGTGGAACAGCGCCTGGGCGCTTTCGCGGCAGAGGCTGACATATCCCAATTCGTCAACAACGACCACATCGGTTCGATCCAGTTGTCGTTGCAACTTGCCGTAGACCATCTGGGCCTTGGCCTCACGGATGGCCGTTGCCAGGTTTTCGGCCGTAAAAAACCGCACGCGTTTGCCGCGTCGGCAGGCTTCCACGCCCAAGGCCGTGGCGCAATGGCTCTTGCCCACGCCGGGGTTGCCGACCAGGATCACGACCTCAGCCTTCTCGATCCAATGACATTCGGCCAGCTGGAGCATGCGCTGCTTCTCGATTCCCGGCGAGGTTGCAAAATCAAAGTTCTCAAAACTCTTGATTGCCGGGAACCCCGCTCGTTTCATCCGTAGCGCAAACGCATTTTGTTCCCGATGAATCACCTCTTGCTCGATCAGGGAGAGCAGGTAACGATCATAGGGCAGATTTTTGCCGGCCGCCTCTTCAGCGATTTTTGCATAGGTGCGGGCAATCGTCGGCAAGCGCAAACGTTTCAGATAATTTTCCAATAACAGATTCGATTCCATGATTTCTTCCTCCGATTATATCGCCAATGACTCGTAACGGCTCAGATCGGCGCGATTCAACTCCACGCTGGGCAACCCCCATCGGGCGGCGGTCTCCAGCATTGGAGCGTCATCGGCCCGCTCTCCCAGCCGCAGATGAAACCGCACGGCTTCGAGGCTGAAGCTTTGATGGGTTGCCGCCCGCCGCAGGGCTGCGGTTACCTTAGGGGCAGGAAACTCCCGTAACAGGCTCAAAACTTCCACATACTGGCGCAGTCCGTCGCCATTGTATCGCCGCGCCAATTCCTCGCGGAAGCGTTCATAGACCAGGGGGAGCGTCCAGTGCCGGAATGCCTGCGCGTGATCGAGCAGGTTCGGCTTGCGCCGCAGCACTGGCAGGTAATGCAGGGGATCGAGCACCATCTCGCCTTGGTGAAAGCCGCGCTCATGCCGGGCAATCAGTCGCCCATCGCATCGGACACGCACCTCTTCGGCATATCCGATGGCCGTGACTTCACGGCCGCGATACGCCACCGGCACGCTATACCACACGTCCCGATATCGAAAACGGCTCTGATCGTTAACGCCTACGCGCTGTTCCTTGCCGGCGTCATAGCGGCGCGCCGGTAATGGAATCAGCGTGTTCTTTTCGACCTCAAAGTTCTCGCCCACCAATCCGTCGCGATCACGAATCTGATGATTCATGTAGCGCTCGCAACATCCTTTCAGGTAACTATTGAGATCTTCCATCCGCGCAACGGCGGGGACCGGCACCAGCCAGCGCGCCACGGGGCCCATGGTGGCTTCCACGGCGCCGTTCTCGTCCGGAGAGCTGCGCATGGTGAACTGCGCTCGAAACCCATGATGGGCGCGGAACATGGCGAACGTCGTCGTCTCTTTGCGCGCTCGTCCCTTGAGTAGTTTGGCAACGGCCGCCTTCTGGTTGTCGAGCTGAACTATCGGCACGACACCGCCAAACTGCTCAAAGCCACGCTGTAGTCCGTCTTGCAGGCTCTCGGCATCAATGGCGCGATAGCCACGCACGAACAGCGCGCCGCTGAAGCGAAACCGCATCACAAACAGCCAGATCGTCGTCAACAAACCGGCCAGGTATATTTTTACCTGGGTCCAGTCCGCCTCGCATAATCCGTTCGGTTCCTTAATGCGGTCGAGCGCCACGTTGCCGTGCAAAATGCCCAGCTCTCCCCGGCGACGCTGAATGTAGCGCCTAACCTGCGACACGCTGCCCTTGTAACCAAGGTTTTCGCGCAGATAGTTGGCAATCGTTAGAGCGTTGTGCTTCTGTTTGTCCCATTGCAGGCCGCCCTGCCGTTCCTGAAGCACATCGTCTATATAGGTTTGATGTTTGGCCAGAACCACTCGCGGCGCTCGATGTCGAACCTCCGCATGATTAAAACCGGCCGCACCTTCCCGCAATACTTTTGCGATCGTGTTCCGTGAGTGCTGGAACACCCGCGCCGCCTGCCGACCGCTATGGCCCTGCACGCGGCAATACTCTGCTATGCCTTGCACGTCTTCCACTTTAAGCATCCTTTCGCCTCCTGCCCCGAGGGCGTTTGTTTTGCCCTGAAGCTTACAGAGGCTGCTTATAGTGGCTCAATTCTTAATGCGTGCCTGGCTCAATTCTTAATGCGCGTTTGCGGGATAGTTTCCGATTTACATTTCTCCGTGCTTTTCCTCTCCGATCCGAACTTTTTAATGATCCTTTTGGAGTGTCCCGTCACCCCGATTATGATCGGGGGGTGACGGCGCCAGCCACCCGAGCCAAAGCGAGCTTAGCAACTCAACGGTTTCCGGCAGAAGGCGGAGAGGTTCATTTACTTTTTCCCAGTCAACCTCGAAACCGTAACCATGAATAAAACGGTGGCGGAAGTTTTTATATTTCTTCAGCCGGTGTTGAATATCAGCCGACAGTTTCCCGCCTAATTTCGGCTGGGCAAGAAAATCTTCGAGCAAACGTTGTGTGAATCCACGCCGGAGGGAATTGGCAACTCCAGATATACACATCGGCGTTTCCACAGATTTTCAATTCCCATCCAGAGGTCGGCGACATACTTCGCGCCCGCCGCCGCATGCCAGGGCAAAGGACTACCTTTGATGGATTCCAGAAACTCATTGACGGCTATCGCCAATCGGCGCAACTGGTCAACTTCAAACCGGATTTCAGCCGCCAGACGATCTCTATCCATATAACACTTTTCCGTAACGGGAGATAATTTCAAAAAAACGGGAATTATCCTCGCGACTGACCAAGTCATAAGGTTGCCGTAAAATATCGCCTACCTCCACATCCGCGTCCAGAATTCGGTTGAGCGGGATACCTTCCACGGCAATATCAATATCATTGGCTGATTCCGGATTTTCAGCGGCACTGCCGAAAAGAATCACTTTGCGCGCGCCCATCTTAACCAGCGCTCGAACAGCTTGCGGTACTTTTTCAAGATTGACAGCCATAATGCACCTCCAACTTAATATAACAATAACAGGCCTATGTAAATATTCAAGAGCAAATGAACGGCAGTGTTGCACGGCTGCGTCATGCTTGATTGCCGGTTATAGGTCATAAGCGTCGCGGATTGGGCAAAACGGATCGCGCATGATCTCGGCCCGGCGGCTACGTTCTCGCGGTCGGCGCATACACCTGCCCGCAATGCTACGCACCCGCCTGCATCGCCTGTGGCGAAGCCACCGCGGGCAGGTAGCGTTGCAGGCGGGCAAGTATAGCGCTCGACCTCGACGCCTTGCCGTCGAGCCAAGCTGATGCGTTCCCGTTTTGGTCTTACGACAACCCAATCCGCGCCGCACTTGCCATCCGGCTTCGCCGGATAAACTACTGACGCCGACAACACGGGGTGTTTCACTTCACAGGCGATTTATCCGATGGCTGTCGCTGCCAGGGTCTGCGCCCCTTTGACGTAAGCCAACGAAGGGCCATACCTCGACGCACTATGCAGAAACGACTGAATGCGCGGGCGCCGCGGGAGTTTTTATAACAGGCCTAACGGCGGACTGCGCCTGCAGTTGCGCGGGCGCGACACTGGGCCTTGGGACGGGTGACGGCGTTACGGCCGGGCGGCCTTGATTTTGGGACGGGCAATGGGACCTGGCGTCACAGGTTGCAAGGGCATGATTTTAAACTTCAGGTTTCCGGCTATTAATGCTCGGCGGCATCCAGGGTGGCGGCGCATTTTTCGGAAAAAGCGTCCTTGCCGTAATCCTTCTCGTATTGGGCGATCTGGGCGGACGCCAGGTCGAATTTCTTGTCCGCGATCAAGCCCTGGATGAGCGTTTGATCCACCGTTTTCTTTTCCTGCTCCGCCTGCGCCTGGCTTTCCACGACTCGGCGCGAGGTTGCGGCTTCCTCTTTGGCTTTGGCCGACTTGACCGCATCCGCCTTCTTATGCTGTTCGTCCTCCGGTTTCTTCTTTTCCCCGGCGCTGACGCTGCTGACATCCGCCACGACGCGGAATCCCAGGTTGACATACTTGTAGTCCGGCGCATTGCTGCTGCGGCGGGTCAGTTTCAGGAAAAGCTGGTGGCAATCCGACCACGAGGCGCCTTTATACACCCGCGCTTGCGATTCACCGTCGGTGTCCTCACACCACTCCCAGACGTTGCCGCCGACCCCGCACAGGCCCCAGGCATTTGCGCCGCTTTTCTGCGCCGGGCAGGATACCTGGAACTTATCGCTGGTATCGAGTTTCGGCGAAAGCTCCGGGTTTTCCCGGCCGTAATAATTCCAGTTCTTGGGCGGCGGCCAATCGGCGCCCCAGGGATATTCCGTTTGCAGGCCGCAGGCGGCAAAAGTTTCCCATTCCTGCTCTTTCGGCAGGCGGAAACGATACCGCTGGGTGCCGCTGCCGCCGCAAGTCTTGGTGAGCCACTCGCAGAATTGGCGGGCTTCGTTCCAGCTCACGTTGACGGCCGGCTGGTCGTCCAGGTCAAGCGTCAATTGTTGATATGCGCCGCTGGTATGCGCCGGCTTGTAACAGCGGTATTCCTTGTTGCTGACCTCGTATTTGGCGACGTATTCCTTCAAGGCCGGGATATAGATGAAACGCATCTTGGTGTTGGGGCCAAGGGTCACGACCAGGTCGGCCACGTCGCTGATCGGCTTGCGGCAACCCGCCAAGCCCGTCATCAGGACCGCCGCCAGACACCAACCTCCGATTTGCATCCATGCGTGTTTATGCATTGTTCGCTCCTCATGCCAAAGCCGAAGGCCTGACTCGCTGTACAGGAATTTTACGCCAGGCGGATCTGCCTTCGACGGACAATCCCGCCGGGTCAGGGGACCCGGCCTACAAAGATGTTGCAGGCCCGGCGCCCTCACCGGGCGTTATAAAAAGCCGCCCCGCTGCGGGGCCTAACTTGTCCGCTCACAGTCATGCGGGCTGGGAAAACGCGCCGTCAGGCGTTCTGAATCTGGATGCGGACGGTCGCATTCTTCAACGCTTCTTCGTTGGCGCTTAGATCGACCGGCTTAATGCCCGCCGGCACGCCCCCGAACAGCTTTATCAGGGCGTCCTGGAACGATTCCGGATTAGTGCGCGTGACCTTGAAGGTCTCAACCTTGTCCGGCAGGATCAACTGGGATTTCAGGTGATCGCCCTGTGCAAGAATGACAAAAGGCTTGGTGCAATTCGGACAGCGGCCGCGCTTGGCGACGTCCGTGTCCCTCAGCCAAAGTTTCTGGCCGCACGAGGGGCAGCTGATCTTGAAGTCCACTTCGCCCTTGTCGCGCAACATGAAAATGGCCACGGGGATGCCGAGCGGGTCCGGAAGGGAGCGGTAAATGTTCTTGATCTTTTCCAGGGACAGCACGTCCAGGAAACGGACCACGATGGCGATGGCATCGGTTTTGGCAAGGTGCTCCGCGAAGGTCGGGTCCTGGCTCGGGTCCCCCGCCACGATTTCAGAATGCACCAAGAAATCGCCGATGGCCGCCTCGGTCTTTGGGTCGGCGTTGAAAGCGCTCAGAAATTCTTCGGCCAGCTCGCGGTAAATCGACAGAATCAATAGGTTGGTCTTTCTTCCTGATTTCATGACATGCCCCCTTGTGGCTAACTTTGGAAATTTCTATGTAGCGAATTAAAGACTTTTGCGGCATCCGGTTCAAGTAAAAAAATGTAACACCTCGGTTGCGAAGGAGTGTAGATGCGGGGTGACGTCCCCCGCCTATGGTGGAGCTAACCGCGGAATGCCGTTCGGTCTCGCCTGGGCGAAGCGCTATTGGCGGAACACGTCCGGCGAAGCCTGGCGAACGGCGATTACACCTAACACGGAGTCTTGCCCCGCGTAACTGAGGTTGCCGCGGCCCTGACTACCGGCCCGGCCGCGGTCAGTTCGCGTTGGAGCCAGGCCAGCGCCGCCTCCCGGTTTTCCGCCAAACCTTCCAATTGCACGTCGTAAACCCGCTGTTTCCATTGGCCAATTTCCGGCCCGGCGGGAATGCCCATGGCCATGATGTCATGACCCGTGACCCACGGCTTGGGCAGGACCGGCGCGGCTTTATTGGCGGCCTGGAACGCGACCAGGAATGCGTGGTTGGAGAGGTCCCCGTGGCTGGCCGCGCAATCCAAGCGGTGCAGTTCCAGTTCGACGGCAAATGTCGGCGCCCCCACCAGCCGGCGGAGCGTCGCCTTGCGCATGCGCTGAACATCCATGAACCGCATGTGGTTGCCGATGCAGAACGCGATGGCCTCGATGTCGTCGTTCGGCAGGCGCAGGCGCTTCAGAATGCCCTCCGCCAGGGACGCACCCACGCCGGCATGACAGTCGAACCGGATGCGGTCCTCCACGAACTTGGCCGTCCCGGGCTTGCCTACGTCGTGAAGCAAAACAGCATAAGCCAGCCTCAAACCTGTTTGCCTGCCCTCGGGACTATTCGGATCGGCAAGAGCGCCCGGCCAAGGTCGCATGGCGTTCAACATCATGATCGTATGTGTCCAGACGTCGCCCTCGGGGTGAAACTGAGGGGGCTGGGCCTGGCCTCGCAATGCGGAGACCTCCGGCAGGATGACCGGGAGCAGGCCGGTGGCCTGGAGGAGTTCGAGCGCCGCGCCGGGCTGTGGCGCCTCCAGCAGGATGCGCGTCAACTCCTGCTGGATTCGCTCGGCGCTGACTTTCTCGATCTGCGCGGCGTGCCGGCGAATGGCATCGGCCGTGGCGGGATCCAGTTTGAAATCGAGTGTGCTCGCAAACCGTACGGCGCGCAGCATGCGCAGATGGTCTTCCGCAAACCGGTCGTCCGGACGGCCCACGGCCCGGATCAGGCGCGCGGCCAGGTCGGCCTGGCCGCCGGCATAGTCGCGCACCGCGCCGTTCAAGGGCTCGAGAAACAGCGCGTTCACCGTGAAGTCGCGGCGCAGGGCGTCCGTCTGCTCGTCGGTGAACACCACGCCTTCGGGATGGCGTCCATCGCGGTAAGCCTGGTCTTTGCGGAAGGTGGCAACCTCGTATTCGAGGCTGCCGATCCTGACCCGCACCACGCCGAACGACTTGCCCACCGTCACCGCTCCGGGGAACAGGCGCTCCACCTGGTCGGGCACGGCCGAGGTGGCGATGTCGAAATCCTTCGGCGCGCGGCCCATCATGAGGTCGCGCACACAGCCGCCCGCCCAAAGAGCGGTAAAGCCCGCTTTCGTCAAACGCCGGACCACGGCGCGGGCGCCGTCGCTCAATGGATTGATGGGAATGGAAATCATTCTGACTTCTGGATACTTTGGGAGTTACAAAAAACTGTTATTCCAGCCGGAATGCCCGTGGCAATAGATCCTTTAGTGAATAAACCGCCATGGCCGCCGGATTTTGCGCGTCAACCGCGATAATGACAAAGTCCGGCCGGCAGAATTCGGCCAACGCCTGCAGGCAGGCCCCGCAAGGTATTAGTGCGGTTTTCCCGCCCTTCTTCGCCAAGAACCCCTGCGGCTTGCCGCGGGGTGCTTCACTGGCGGCGACAGCTATCGCCGTGAAGCGGCGATGCCCCGCCGCAACGGCGGCGCCCAAGGCCGTGCGTTCCGCGCACAGCGTCAGGCCATACGAGGCGTTTTCAACGTTGCAGCCTTGAAAAATGCGCCCTTCCCGGGTCAGCAGGGCCGCGCCGACTCGGAACCGGGAGTAGGGCGCATAAGCCCGCCGCATGGCCGCGACGGCCTGTTTAATCAGATTCTTTTGTTGAATTGTAGTCATGTCAAGAAAATGAAAAATGTAGAATTAAGAATGCAAAATTGTTTAGGCCTACAGCCCTTAGCCTACAGCCTTCAGCCTGTTTCAGCCAGTTCCTTCCAAATCTCCTGCAAGAGCCGGCTCATGACCGGCGCGGCGCTGTAGGCGGCGGCGGTGATTTCGGCGTGCGCCAACGGCCGGTCGCCAAGGCCGGCCGCCCGGTTGGCGATGAAGGAAATGGCGCCCACGCGCAGGCCGGCGGCATGGGCCAGCAGGGCTTCCGGCACGGTGGACATGCCGACGGCATCCGCGCCCCAGGCGCGGAACGCGCGGATTTCCGCCGGTGTCTCGTAAGTCGGACCCGAGGTTGCGAGATATACCCCATGGGCCAGGGACTGGCCAATGCGTTCCGCCGCGCGCGCTATCCTCCGGCGAAGATCGCCATCATAAACCTTGGTCTGGTCCGGGAACCGCGCGCCCCAGCAAGGATCGTGCGGCCCGATCAGCGGATGCGCGCCCATGGCGTTGATGTGGTCGTCAACAGCCATCAAGGCGCCCGGGGCCAGGTCGGCCCGGATACCGCCGGCGGCGTTGGTCAGCGTCACAAGCGAAGCGCCAAACGCCTTAAGCAGGTAAATTGGAAAAGCAACGCTCTCCCACCCGGCGCCTTCGTACCAGTGCCGCCGTCCCAGGAAAACGAACGTTTCCAGGCCGGAACATGTTCCCCAGAGCAGGGCGCCGTCGTGGCCCGCCACGGTAGGACGACCCAATCCGGGAATGGCGCTATAGTCCAGGCGGCCTTGAATTTCGAAGACTGTTGCGGCCGCGCGCCAGCCGGAGCCCAGGATAAGCCCCGCCGCGGGTTTGGCTGTGGGAAATGCGCTCCGAACGGCTTGCGCGCCTTGTGCCAGTATGGAAAGGTTCATAGTGTGGTCTCCTGGATTTCAAGCGTAATGAGCGGGGGCGGCGCAACGCGCTCCGCGGTTATCCGGAAGGCATCCGCGGCGAGTGCGCGCGCTTGCTCCAGGCGGTCCCGGCGGTTTGTGTGCAGGATTGCAAGTGTCTCGCCGGCGGCGACCGCTTCGCCGATTTTTTTCAGCGCGGCAATCCCGGCGGCCGGATCGACTTTGTCCGTCACCCGTTCGCGCCCGGCGCCCAGGAGCAGGGCCGCGCGGCCGATGGCTTCGGCATCCACGGCTTGAATGAAACCGGCGCGGCGGGCCGGCAAGGGCTCGCGGATGGCGGCCGAGGGCAACCGCGCCGGATCGTCCAGCGCGCGCGCTTCGCCGCCATGCAGGCCCACCATGGTTTTCAAGCGTTCGAATGCCTCGCCGGACTGCAACTTGGCGTGGAGCAGTCCCAGCGCCTGGTTGCGATCGGCGGCGACGCGGCCCAGCATGAGCATGCGCGCGCCAAGTTCAAGGGTGAGCGCCACGACATCGGCCGGCCCGTTGCCCCGCAGGACGTCCACGCTTTCCGCCACTTCCAGGGCGTTGCCGACCGCGCGGCCCAGGGGCTGGTTCATATCCGTGAGCAGTGCCGCACTGCGCAGGCCCAGGCGTCGCCCTGTTTTGACCAGCGCGCGCGCCAAGGCCTCGGCATCCGCGCGCGTCGTCATAAAAGCGCCGCGCCCCCATTTCACGTCCAGCGCCAGTCCCTCCGGCCGGGCCGCCAGTTTCTTGCTCAAGATGCTGGAAACGATCAGGGGGATCGAGGGCACCGTGCCGGTCACGTCGCGGAGCGCGTAGAGTTTGTTGTCGGCGGGGACGAGGGTATTCATGGCGCGGATAATGGAACAGCCGCAGGTATTCAGCACATGCAGAAAGGCGGCCTCATCGAGTTGGGTGCGATAGCCGGGAATGGATTCCAGTTTGTCGATGGTCCCGCCGGTCAGACCCAGGCCGCGCCCGGCGATCATGGGCACGGCGATGCCGCAAGAGGCAGCCAACGGCGCCAGGACCAGCGAAACCTTGTCGCCGATGCCGCCCGTGGAATGCTTGTCGATCCTGGGACTGCGCAACGTGGAAGTGTCCAGCGTGACGCCGGAGGCCAGCATGCTCCGGGTCAGGGCCGCGGTTTCGTCCGGGGACATGCCCTTGAGCGTGATGGCCATGGCCAGGGCGGCCATCTGGTAATCGGGAATGGCGCCGCCGGCGTAACCTTGGATAAAGAAGCCGATTTCATCGTCCGCCAGGGCGCGGCCATCGCGTTTTTTTTCAATTATCCATTGCGGCACCATGATTAAAACAGTATAGTGCCGAATATAAGTATGTCAATGGCGGCATGAGTTTGGCGGTTAGGCGCCTTTGGCGGCCTAACTCGATCTAATAGGAAATTGCTCTTGGGTAGGGCCGGACTGCCAGTCCGGCCGTAGTTACGGGAGAACGGCGCAACAGGCTGTTGCGCCCTACCTTGCAGAAGTCCGTAGAGCGCGGTTTTACGCGCTCTGCGATAGGTGCTCGATCAGCGAAAGGGAAATATTATGCGGCACATCAAATGGATCGGACGGTTAATTTGCGGCGGTTTGTTGGGCGGCATTTTGGCATTGACGGGTTGCGAAGGCGGTGGCGACAGCCATCTGGGTGACGGCCATGATTTCGGCCCGAATAACCCGAACCTGTATATAGCCTTTGGCGACAGTATCACCGCCGGTTCCGGTCTGGCCGATCCCAGCGACGCTTACAGCTACAAGCTGGCCGGCATGCTGAATAAGACCGTGGTCAACAAGGGGTTTCCCGGTTATTCCTCCGGCGAGGGGCTGGATGTGCTTTATCCGATCCTGGACGATTACAAGCCGGGGTTTGTGCTGATTCTGTTCGGGGTCAACGATATTATCATGGGCTACGGGGCCGAAGTGGCGGCGGTCAATCTGCGGATCATGATCCAGGCCTGCAAGGACAACAAGACGATCCCCGTGGTTGCCACATTGACCCCGGTCTTTGGCGAACATGTCAGTTTTAGCAGCGGGGTCAATCGACTGAACGGTATGATCTTCCAGCTGTGCGCGGAACTCAATGTCCCCCTGGTTGACCTTAACGGCGCTTTCGGCGACAATCCGATCTATATTCAGGCCGATGGGCTCCATCCCAATGCGACCGGGCAGGCCCTGATGGCCGTCACGTTCTACGACGTGGTGAAGTAGGGCATGCTTAAAACCCATAACAATCAGGATGCGTTTCCCGAAACAGCCGACATCGAAACCGCGTCCGACGATTATGCGGGGCGGTTTGCCGGCGCGGTCGGCGCTTGGATGCTGAAGATCCAGGAAATCGCCGTCCTCGATCTGCTCAAGGAGCATCCCGGTGTCGCCGTCCTCGATGTCGGCGGCGGCCATGGCCAGTTGGCCGGTCCGCTCTGCCGGGAACATTATCCGGTGACGGTCGTCGGCAGCGCGGAAGTCTGTCGCCGGCGCATTGCCGCCTTCGTGGACGCGCGGCAATGCCGGTTCCAGGCGGCGGACATATTGAAACTCCCTTTTGCCGACCGGTCTTTCGACACCGTCCTGTGTTTTCGGCTGGTGACCCACTGTGCGCGCTGGGAGGAACTCATCGGCGAACTCTGCCGCGTGGCCGCGCGCGCCGTGATTGTGGATTATCCCACCAGCCAGAGCCTGAACCGCGCGGCCCCGCGTTTGTTCGGCGCCAAGAAAAAACTGGAGGGCAATACGCGCGCGTTCCGCCTGTTTCGGCACGATGAAATCGCCGGGGCGTTCGCCCGCCATAGCTTCGTTCCCGGCCGGCGGAGCGGCCAGTTCTTTTTGCCCATGGTCCTGCATCGCCGTCTGAAATGCCGGCCGCTTTCCGCCGCGCTGGAAGGCCTGTTGCGCCAGATCGGCCTGGTCCGGCGGTGGGGTTCGCCGGTCGTCCTGGAAATGAGGCGGCGGGAGCCCGACGCGGCCAGGGAGCTTGGCCGGCTGACCTGCGAAATCCCCGCCGCCACCCGCGTGCTGGTCACCGGCGCGACCGGGTTCACCGGCGCCATCCTGGCCCGCAAGCTGGTGAACTCCGGCCTGGAGGTGCATGCCATTGCGCGGGCCTCCTCGAACTTGGAGGCGCTCCACGATCTGCCTATCGTTTGGCATCGGGGCAATGTGTTCGACGAAGCCGTGGTGGCCGAGGCCGCCCAGGGTGTTGACTATATTTTTCACGTGGCGGCGGCCTACCGGGAGGCCAGGCACAACGACGCCATGTACCGCCAGGTGCATGTGCTCAGCACCCAGCTCCTGGCCCGCGCGGCCCTGAAGAATCCCGCGTTCAAACGTTTCGTGCACGTCTCCACCGTGGGGGTCCACGGCCATATCGCCAACCCGCCGGCCGACGAACTCTATTCCATGCATCCGGGCGATATTTACCAGCAGACCAAGGCGGAGGCCGAACTGTGGCTGAGGGATTTTGCCCAGAAGAAATCGTTGCCCTACACCGTGATCCGGCCGGCGGCCATTTATGGGCCGGGCGACAAGCGCCTTTTGAAATTTTTCCGGATGGCCGCGCGCCCGATCCTGTTCCTGTTAGGACGCGGCCAGTGTCTGTATCATTTGATTCACGTGGACGATCTCACCGACATCATGATCCTGGCGGCGACGCATCCGGCCGCGCGGGACGAAATTTTCATTTGCGGCAACCCGGACTGCGTGACGCTCGACCGGATGGCGCGGATCGTGGCGGATGAGCTGGGCAGCCGCTTCCGCCTCGTGCGCCTGCCGGCGTTTCCGTTCTTTCTGGCCGCCGATGTCTGCGAATGGGTCTGCCGCAAGTTGGGCGTCGAGCCGCCCATCCACCGGCGACGGCTGGCGTTCTTCACCAAGGACCGGTCGTTCAACACGCGCAAACTGCGGGAAAAACTGGGGTACCAGACGCGCTATTCCAACGAAGCCGGCCTGATTCAGACCGCCCGCTGGTATTGCGAACAAGGCTGGCTTAAACGGCGCCGAGGAAATTGAGCGACCTGCCCGCAATGCTGCGCATGGCGCTGCAGGCGGGTTCAGCGATTCGGAGATTGAGCGATTTTCAGGGCTGGCGCTTGCCCTCCGTAGCGCTCGGGCGTAGGAGGATCCGTCGTATCCGGTTCGTCATCCGTCCTCCGTCATACGCCCTCCGTCGTCTGACCTCTGACTTCTGACCTCTGACTTCTGATTTTCGGCTTCCGGCACCACGGCGCTTTTATCGAACATGTAAACGACGCCGCCGACGGCCGTCATCAGGGTCGTCAACACGGATACGACAAAGGAAACGATGAAGGCCTGGGAAGAGGGCACACCCACCAGCGCAAAGAACGCCACAAAACTGCCTTCGCGCACGCCGAAGCCGTTGAAGGACACCGGCAGCATGATGAGCAGCATGATGAGCGGCACGAAGATAAAATAATACATCGCCGAGGCATGCACCCCGAAACCGACGGCGACCACGTAAAAAACCAGCACCCGCAGCATCTGCACGAATCCGGTAAGCAGGAACGACGCCACCAGCGCGCGCGGATATTGGCGGTACTGCAAACAAGTGACGATCCAGCGGCGCGCGTGATGGATGATTTTCCTGTCCGCCACCCGCTGGATAATCCGGCGGTCCACCCAGTGCATGAACCCGTCGTGAAACAGGAGCGCGATGGTGAGGACCAATCCCGCCGTCACGCCGGCGGCAATCGGGCGCGCATGCGCCAGGCCGAAGGTGTCGCCCACCATCCAGGCGCTGACGCATCCCAGGGCGACCAGCGACAGCGCGCCCATGAGCCGGTCGATCACCATGGAAGTCACCGCCAGCGAGACGTTGGCGGTGCTCTTGGAAAGATAATAGCCCCGCACGATGTCGGCGCTGACGCTGGAAGGCAATACCAGGCCCCAGAATCCGCCGATGTAGTTGATCACCAGCAGGCGCCAAAACGTGATGGGCGAGCCTTTCGCCCGCAGGAGCAGGAGCCATTTGCTTACGCTCAGGATGCGTTCGGCCAGCAGGAGGCCCACGGCCGCGGCCATCATGCCCGGATCGGCGCGCCCGGCCAGCTCGAAACTCCCCCGCCAGTCGATCAGACGCAGTGTAAAAAACAGCAACAGCAGGCTGACGCCGAATTTCAATAATTGTTTGATGCCGGCCTTGGTCATGGCCGCGATGGTAGCCCAATCCCTGGGACGGCATCAAGCCATATTTGTCGGCGCGGTCTTTGCCTATGTGACAATGCGTTTCCAGTCGGTTTCAGGCGTTATGGGCCGTGCGCCAGCCTGGATGAGGGCGGCGTTGGCGGGATTGCCGAAGGTGTATAGAGGTTTACCGACGGCGAGGAGTTCGCGGCATAGGGTTTCCATTTTACTGCCGGGGGCGGCATGGGCGATAAGTACGGCGGCGGCCATGTCGGCCACAACTCGGTTGCGGATCATGGCGGTCTCGGCGGTAACGCGACGGACTTTGGCCGGGAAAGGCGAAACGATGAGGAGACGCCCTTCCTTCTCAGGCTTGCGCAGGTCATTGGGAATTAGCGTCAACATCCCGCGGGCAAGACACCAGATGACCGGGTTTTGAGAACGAAGAAGGATGCGCAAGCATTCCCGCTCCATCGGGGAATGGAAGCCGCTGATGACCGTAATACCTTCCGCCCGGAGGTGCTGGCAAAGGTCGTATGTGTCGAGGATGAGCTTGCCGGGACACGTGACGGAGCAGAAAAGAGCCAGCTTTGGACGGTCCAGGATGGTCGTGTCGCCATGTTTTCGTATGGTGGGGGTCCTTATCCTGCTGCTCTTGATCATGGCTTGCCGCCTTTCGATTTAGACGGCGGCTTCTTCCGGGATGCCTCCAGTGACTTGGCGGCCGATTGTAGGTCTTCGATGTACTTCTTTTCAGCGATCTGTTCTGCCTGCAGCCGCCGCCTTTCGACAAAACGGTCATACTGAGCTTCGGCCCAGACGCGCGCGTCTTCCTGACGGATAGACCCGGCTCCCTCCAGCACGGGCAACTCGGTATCTCGGAGAAACTTGTCGAGGAAGGCCGTCCAATCCCGCATCTTAATGTCCCGCCGGCGCTGGGCGCGGAACTCGGCCTGATCGAGGAACATCACGACGATGCGATTAAGGGTGTCGATCTCGCGCTCGTCCAGGTAGTTCTTGGCTGTCGGCACATCGCGTTTCAAGACACGACCGCCGCTCCAGGCGGTCAGCCCCATGTTGGCGCGGCTCGCGTCAGCGCGACGGCGGATGATCTCCGCCGCCGTCATGCCGGTGGCCGCAAAGTGCATCTTGTTCTGCATGGTGGCAAAAAATGCCTGGGTCTCCTGTTCGCCTTCGCGATAGTCCGAAGCCAGGGCAAAAATCTCGCGGATGCGCTGGTAAACCCGCTTTTCGCTGGCCCGGATTTCGCGTATGCGGGCCAGCAGTTCGTCGAAGTAGTCGGCCAACCGGTCGCGGCCCTTTAGGCGCTCGTCATCCAGGGTGAAGCCCTTGACAATGTATTCGCGGAGACGCTGGGTGGCCCAGATGCGGAATTGCGTGCCCCGGATACTGTTGACCCGGTAACCGACCGATATGATGGCGTCGAGGTTGTAGAACTCGATGGGCCGCCTGATCTGTCGCCCGCCCTCTTCTCGAACTGTCAAGGATTTCTTGACAGTTGCCTCTCGGGCCAATTCACCCTGATCGTAGATGTTCTGCAGGTGGAGGCTGATGTTCTGCTTCGTCGTCTGAAACAGATCGGCCATAAGTTGTTGCGTCAGCCATACCGTTTCGTTTTCGAGCCTGACCTCGATCCGGTTCCTACCATCCTCGGTCTGGTAGAGGATGATCTCGGAGCCAAGCGCAGGTTGTTGATGTCGCTCTGCCATGCCCTATTCCTCCGCTCCTCCGCCATCGCAACCCATGCGGTATTTGCTCAGAAGTTTTCGGTTTCGTCAAGGCTACGCCGGGCAAAACGGCGGACAAGTGCAGCATGTGTATCAGAGGCACAAGATAAATTATGTCTTCGATGTTCGCCACTGTCGCACAACATCCTCAAGCTGAGTCGCCAAACTATACACGTCACCAGAATTGAGATCTGCCTCCGTCTTGGCGATTAGACGAATCATGTCCGGCACACCGCGTGCGGTCGCCTCCGCCAGTGTTGTCAGCTTGCCCTTGGCAATAGCGGATGGCTTATCAGCAGCACCAGAGAACAGGTTCTCCACGTCGCGCAACTTGTCGGCCAAAGCAGCAGGTGTCAGTCCCAGAAGTTGGCCATATCGCTCTGCACTCGATTGGAGCAGTTTCCATATCCACACCTCCGGGGCCTCCACTCCAGGTAGATATGCAATACGCCCTACTTGTCCCATTTCCGCCGCCCGCGCCTTCAACCGGGTGCCTATCGCCCGGCCATCTCCGTCCAGCACAAAGAGCACGTCGCTGAGTTTCCGGAATCGTCCAAGGGTTTCCATGTGCCCCGGGAACTCGTCTTTACCCGTGTCGCGCCCCACATCAATATCATTCTGCAACAAGTCCAGTTTCGGCCCCAAGACATCAAAGATGCCGCGCACGAAAGCCTCAGCTTCCTCGTCTTCGCAAAGCACGGAGAGAACATCCTGCGCGCGGCCGTAAAGGGCTTTCTGAATCAGATCGCGATACGGTTCGCGCCGGACCACGTTGGCTTCAGTACGTTCCAGAAATACACGCGCTTCCGGCGGCACGCTATCCAAAACCGTCGGGCTATGCGTCGTAACAACAATTTGGAGCCGATTCCTCAAAGCAAGCCGCTGTAACTCCAACAACAGCAGTTGCTGGAGATAAGGGTGCAATCCCGCTTCGATCTCGTCTATTAGGATGAGAGCGTCTTCCATCTTCGAGATGTCCATGGACAAGCGCAGAATGGATCGTTCGCCCGCTGACATATGGAATTCGGAGTATCGGCTTGACGCCGTCCCGGCTTCATCAATCCGTTCGGCAAACAAGAGGTTACGAACGCCGGATTGAACAAGACTGAGTCGCGCATAGCGATAACTGAGGATTCTCTGTGCAAACGCGATATTCGATGCATCCACCAAAGCTGCGGTATATTCCTTAGAAGCTAATTGGAGCACACTTCGAACCTCGGACGGGTTGCTCAGATTTGCCAAGGTACGGAGGAAGATCGCGCGTTCCGGTTGACTTCCGCGTTTTCGTCCGAAGAAACTCCGGTTCCACTTTCCTTTGCCCCGCGCCCATTTCATCTGAACGCGCTCATTATTGGCGATATATGCGAAAGTGATTTCCACCGCTGTCTTGCCATCCGATACGGCGGCGTTCTCATCCTTCTTGGGCCGAAAATCGGGAAACAACATGGTCGGAGTTCTCACACTGGCAATACTGCCGGAAGGACGACGGTATGCACAGGCCAGCGCGAACAGCACCGTGGATTTGCCGCATCCATTCGGCCCGGCTAGCACAGTCACAGGAAAAGGCATAGGAACTCGCAGGTCGGCAATACCACGGAGTCCTTTGACTTGAATCTCCTCGATGGAATTGGCGCGATTGGGCTTTTGCCCGCGCAACTGATCCCATATCTGCTCTAAGTTCTTTCGCAATGCATGCATGATTCACCTATATATGGTTGGCACACTATGTCACACAATCAGCCCTCTTTCAACATCTCTGTACGCGTTGTGCGCGGCGATCTTAACAGGATCGGGGACCAAGGGAAAGGTCGTAAGAATATAGGCGAATTCGTCCTCGGTCAGGCCGTAGAGATGGGCGATCAGGCCGTCGAGTTCCGCCCGGAGTTTCGCCCGTTCGACCGGCTCGGTCGCGCCGACGGTCTTGGCGGTCGCCCGCCCGCCAAAGATCTCCTTTGCCAGGTCGTCGAACTCCGGCGTCGTGCAGATCAGCCGCGCCGCCCGCTTCATGATCGGCCAGAATGCGGCGTCCTTCTCGGTCAGGCGGGGGACGGGGAGTTGGTAGATGTAGAACATGTTGCAGTGGTTGGTGATTTTCTGCCGAATCATCCAGTCCACCACGAGACTGTCGAACAGGGCCGTCACGAAGACCAATACCGTGCCATCTTTTGGCGCGCTGGATGTGATCAGTGTGTTTCCGCTAAAACAGCGCTTGGGAAGTATGGATGTGATGAGTGTGCGTTCATTCGTGCTGGCTGCTACGTCGCGAAACCCAAAGCGATAGGTTTGGTAATCCAGCAACTGCCCTTCATCCTCTTTCTTGCCCAATACGGTTTTGCGACCCTCGCGTTCATCCACCCACCATTTTGGCTCGGCAAAGAGATGATCGAAATGCCAGATCATTTTG
The DNA here is from genome assembly GCA_041653875.1 of Kiritimatiellia bacterium. Classification (GTDB taxonomy): domain Bacteria; phylum Verrucomicrobiota; class Kiritimatiellia; order JAAZAB01; family JAAZAB01; genus VSJD01. The sequence continues at coordinate 47,274 of JBAZEM010000011.1, read as the reverse complement.
CCTTCGTACAAGGGTAATCTCCCATTGCCTGGTTCGGTCTTGAAGATGCCGCTGTCGTTGGTCATGTCGAACTCGCGCGTAAGGGCGACTGTCCACTTCCCGGCAATCTCCTCGCCGAGCAGTGGGAACTTCAGCATCTTTTCGGCGATCTGGACATCGACCGGATTCTTGAACTCCATGACTGAAAGCGAATCCGGGGAAAGGCGCCGGACAAGGTCCACGGAAATCTCGATGGCGCCTTCGCGCGGAAAGCGTTCAAGTTCGGCCACGTCATGACGCATGAAGGCCGCTGGGAAGCGCTTCGTTTCGCCGCCCTTTTCGAAGGATAGGACCAGGAACTTGAAACTGCGGTGGACGCCTTCGAATACTTCCTTGCGGTTCTCAATACAAAACAACCCGGTGATTCGCGTTTGTCCGAACAACATTTCCCGCAGTTGCTTAGTTCCGAGGTCGGTGTAGATGCCGCTGGGGATGACGATACCGCAGTAGCCGCCCTTGCGGAGCAGGTTGAAACTCTGTTCAGTGAAGAGTTTGTAAAGGTTGATATCGGTGCCGGCCTTCTTGCCGTCCACGATGCTGATCTGGTTCTTGTACTGCGGGGCGGAGCGGTAGAAAGCGCTGACGTGGGGGTATTCGCTCTGGTATTTCAACCACGCGGCGCGGGTATCTTCGTCCTTGAGGAGTTTGGCCTGTTCCTTCTCGAAGTCCTTGATGGTCATCTTTTTCTTGGTGACCAGGTCGGAGTATTCCTCGAAGAACTCCTTGGCGTTGGGTTTGAAGATTTCCCAGGGCGGATTGGTGATGATGGCGTCGAAGCCTCCCTTGGCGCCAAGGATCCGGTCGAACTCATAGCCCCAGTGGAACGGTTTGAGGGCGGCGATGTCGGCTTCCCGCACGGCGCGTTTCCTGGGTTTGCCTTCCTGCTTCTTCTTGTCGTCCCAGGTGGCTTCCTCGACCTTGATGCCGAGAAGGGAGAACTCGGCCAGCAGGATGTCGTTCAAGGTCGGGACGGCGGACTGCTTCTTCGCCTGAATGCCGTCGCGCAGTTCCTGCAAGTCGTGGCCGAAGGTCGTGGCGCGACGATAGACCTCGATGAGTTCGTTCTTTTCCTCCAACACCTCGCGGTAACTCTTGCGGAAGAAATCGGCCGGGTGGCGTTTCTCGAACTCCGCATCGTCCACGTGCATCAGGCCGATGAGCGAGTTTCCAGCCATGATGTTGAACTCGATGTTTGGGAGTGGTTCAAGGTCGTCCACGGAGTTGGCGGAGGCCACGAGGGCGAGGAAAAGCCGGAGTTTGGCAATTTCGATGGCCTCTTCCATGAGGTCCACGCCGAAGAGGTTGTTGGTGATGATGCTGCGTTTGATGAAGTAGGAGACGCTCTTGTGCTCCTTCTGTGTCTTCTTGAGCCAGTCCTGCAAACCCCGGTCGCTCAGGAAGTCTATCTTGCCAATGACGGCGGCATAGACGTTGATAAGCGTTTTCATGGCCGAGACCAGGAAGGCGGCGGATCCGCAGGCGGGATCGAGCAGGCGCAGATTCGGCAGGACCCCGTGCAAGAGTTTCTTGCAGAGCGGCGCATCGAGGGCGAGCAACAGGTCGCCGACGGACTCGAACGCGCGGGCGGATTTCCCCTCTCCTTCGGCCACGCCGTCGAGAATCAAGCGGTGGATGGTTTGTTCGCACAGGTATTCGGTGATTTCCGGGCGGGTGTAGTAGGCGCCGAACGCCTTCTGGTTGATGTATTTCTCGAAGATGTAGCCCAGGACATCGGGATTGATCTCGTTGTCCTGCCCGCCGGGCGTGTCGTTCAGGTTCCACGAATAGCGCTCGAACAGGGCGAGCAGGTTCTCGAATGCCTTATCCGGTACGGCGATTTTCGGCCAGCGGATCTCGATCGGATGGGGTAGAAACAGGCCGCCGTTGAGGTATTTGATCTTGCCGAGCAGGGTGTTGGTCGCGGTGGACCGCTTGTCCTCCGGCTTGGCAAAACCTTCGAAGAACAGGGCCTTGAGAAAGCGCGTGTAGTAGAGATTCCGGCCCTCTGTGCGACTCTGGTCGAGTTTGTTCTGGAGATAGCGGCCGTCGCCGCCATCGAGGAAGAATTTCCGTTGGAGGAAGTAGATGAACATCAGGCGGTTCAGCAGAACGGAGGCATACCAGCGCCGGTCGCGTTCGTCGGGGATGCCCTCGATGAGATCGAGGAACGCAAGGTGCTGTTCCTGAAACTCGCCGTAGAACTTCTTGGTGACCCGCTCGATGTCGAGGGCTTCCTTGAGTCGGTCGGTGACTTCCAGCAGGGGCACGTGGCCGCTGTCGTCGAAATCGGCGAAGTCCACCGCCATAGCACTGAGTTTGCTCAGGAGCAGATCGCCGGACTGGCCGTGAACGAAGATATGGCTGCGGGGAATAGTCTTCCGGTCCTGGCGCTTGGCCCAGTACCAGAGGCTTTGCGAGCGCTTGGCATCCACGAAGATCAGGACGTTCTCGTGGTGGAGTTTCGCAATCTCCTTGTGGATCGCGGCCCGACCGGCGGCGTCGGGAATCGCGCCGTCATCCATGACGAGTTCGATAACGACGACCCCGGAAAGCTGTGCCACTTCGCGGCGCGTAAAGGCAATGCCCTTGACCGCCATCGGAACCGTCTTGGCGGAGGAGGGGTTGGACCAACCCAGTTCCTCGACGAAAAGGCGGGTGAAGTCGAAAGCCTGTAAGTATTTGCGCGCGTTCTGAAGATTCATGGTTGTCCATTCACAGGCCGACGGTCGGGTTCTCCTCCGGCAGTTTCGAGATCGGACTCGTTGTAGCCCGGTTTTTCTTCGAGGCCGAGGAACTCGAGGACGTAGAGCCTGTCGGAAAGAACTTTGATCAATTCCGCCCCATACTCCGCCCGCTTCTCGCCCTTCTGCTCATGCTCGACGATCCGGCGGCCGATTTCGAAGTTGGTCAGCACCTGAAGCGTGTTGATGGTGGAAGCGGCGGCGTGGCGGGCGGCGGCAATCAGTGCCCGCACCTCGACAACCAGCGTGGCGATCCCTCCGGCGTCCCTTTTCACGGCATACGGGGCCTTCTTGGCGATGGCCTTTTTCACCTAACCTCCTTCAATCCGAGCGAGCAAATAACCTGCGGTTCGCCCCCCTCGACATCCTCGCTCACCCGGCACAAACGGGCATCGCCCCTGAGCGTTGTGACCAATGCGGCGAGCGCATGGTTGTCGATTCCACTCTTGAGCTGGCGATTGATGGTGTCGGTGGCCGACTGTAAAAGCGGGTACTTGTAAATGTCCTCGATTGCGTGACGCAATTCCGGCAGGTCGAAAAGCGTGCCTTTGACTTCCTCGACGTAGGCTTTGAGTCGGTCATAGGCGCGGAAACGCGCGCCGGATGGCCGTCCGAGTTGCCCGCCGACGGATTTCTCGGTTTCGACGATCAACTTGACCCCCTTGGCGACCATCTCGTGGTGTCCGTCGTGTCGCTCCACGGCGGGCGTGCTTGGTTCACACTCCGCCGCCTTGAGGATGGCAAACTGCGACTCGGTGACACTGTGGCCCTGTTTGTCTATCCATGCCAGGGCATCGTTTCCTTCGGCGGTGCGCAGATAGACCAGAGCGCCTTCGGGTTGGTCGGGGCGGGGCGTATGGGGCCGCGTCGAATAGACGACGTTCGGCATGGCTGGGATAATCTTCTCCAGTTCGGGGTCGCGGTCAATGGCGTTCTTCCATATCTGGTACGCATAGGACGCGAGGTCCACTTCCGTGTCCTCATCGCCATCCAGAATGCCGGCTTTCTCGGTGAACAAATCGCGGACGGTCTGGGCTTCGTCCTGATCCTCGAAGAACGACTCATCCGCGCCGACGACCTCGGCGTTCTCCTGAAGACGCTGGCGGACGCGCGCGCGAAGACGAATGATGCGCTCGACCCCGTCGGCGGGAAGGAACGAATAGCAGAGAATCGTGTCGGACTTCTGGCCAATACGGTCCACGCGCCCCGCGCGCTGAATGAGGCGGACGATCGCCCAGGGCAGATCGAAGTTCACGACGACGGAGCAATCCTGAAGGTTTTGGCCTTCGCTCAATACGTCGGTTGCCACAACGACGCGGAGTTCCTTGTCATGGGGGACATGGTCGCGCTTCCCGTTGCTGACGGGACTGAACCGATAGGCAATGGCCGTGGGGTCATCCGACTCGCCCGTTACGCCCTCAAGGGACTGGATTCCTTTCGCCTTGAGTTGGCCGGCCAAGTAGTCAACGGTGTCGGCAAACTGGGAAAAAACAAGGACCTTTTCCGACGGGTGCCGATCGGTCAGTAGCGCCAGAAGGGCCTGGAGTTTGGCGTCGCGATTGGCGTCCCAATCTCCGGCCCTCTTCAGGACCTTCATCAATGCCTTGGCATCCTTACGCAGATCTTCGGCAAGGTCGTCGTTGAAAAGCTCCGGTTTCAGCCATTTGAATCGGCGGCGGAAGTGAGCCGTGTAGGTGTCGTAAACCTCAGACGCCTTTGCGCGGATATCGCCTTCGGACATAACCTTGCGGACCGTGGACAACGGATCGCGTTCGGACCCGTTGTCGTCATTATCGGAAGCCGGGTCCCAGAGATCGGTATCTTCGTCATTCGCCGAGGCGTCGAGCAGGCCCATGTCCTGAGTTCCAATCGGGACCGGAAGGCCCTTCTCGATGGCATGCAGGCAGATGAAGTTACGCAGGATATGACGCTCAAGGGATAGAATGAACGAGTGCCCGCTGCTTTCCAGTCGCTTGAAAATATTGGTGCGGCAGAAGCCCTTGAGGCGCGTGCCGGCGCGGGACAGATCGGCAAGCACCTTGGCTTCGTCAGAGGTGGGCGGGTTGTGCGGGGACGATTGCTGGTAGTTTCCCAAACCGTATCGCGGCAACGTCAGGTTATTGACGGCCCTGACCACATCATCCGCAAACAGGCCGGCATATTGATCGTCGGGGTCCTTCTCGTTGATCTTGAACTTAATGGTCCTGGGTACCCGCGCAGGAAAGTAGGAGCGAGTCCCATCCGGGAACTCCAGGTACTTGCGGTCGCGCTCAGAATCGAGTTTAGCGTAGTTCTCCTGGATGAAACCGCGTGTCCGGCGAACGAGGTACAGGCGCATGAGGTCCCGCCAGTCGTCCGCGTGTTCGCTCTTCTCGAAGGCGGCGAGGGATCGCACCGGGCATTGATGACGGCGAATGAATTCCGTCTCGCCCAGTTCACGAAGGAGTTTCTCCGGGCGGATTCCGATGTCCTTCTGCTCGTCGATGAACAGGCGAAGTTGATTCGAGAGGTCGAGGTAGGTCTTGTTGTAGGGCGTGGCCGACAGCAAAATGACGCGACTGTCGTTCGCCGCGATGTATTCCGCGATGGCGCGATAGCGGCGGCCCTCGCGATTCCGCAGATTGTGGCTCTCGTCGATCAGAACCAGGCGGAATCGGCGGAGGCCGGGAAGTTCCCGCTGAACCTGGGTGATCGGGAGGACCTTTGCCCGCAACCGGTATTCTTGGCGGTGGTCCTCCCACATGCGGACCAGGTTCTTCGGGCAGATGATGAGCGTTTCGACGCCGTGGTCGTCCTCAAAGATGCGCGCCAGCGTGGTTGCCATGAGCGTCTTGCCCAGCCCGACCACGTCGCCGATGACCACGCCGCCGCGTTTGTTCAGATGGTGCGCCGCGATCTTCACGGCCGCCTTCTGAAACTCGAAAAGTTTGCCGCCAAAATCGCCGGGGATGCGAAACTCCGTCAGGCCGGCGCGAGCTTCCTGGGAGAGGTGGTAGGCCGTCTTGACGTAGATGAGATAAGGCGGGATCGGCGCGGGACGCGCCCAACTGGTGTCGATGATCCCGATGAGTTCTTCCGAAATATCGAAACAAAACCTGTCATTCCAGCGGTCCTCAAACCACTTGGCCAGTTTGTCGCAAGCGTCGTGGTCCAGGACATCGACATTGAGTTCACCTTGCTTCGAGAGGCCGGCCAAGGTGAGGTTGCTGCTGCCAAGGTAGCCGATCTTCGGGTTGAGCGGGTCCTGACGGAACAGGAGATACAACTTGGCGTGCAAAGGGTGGCGCAAGAACAGCTTCACCACGACTTTGTGGGCGGCGATCTGCGCCGCCAATCGCCGGAGCCCTTCTTCATCGGCGTTCGTGGGAATGCCCAGCATCAACTGGTCCCGGAAATCCTGAGCGAGCTTCCGTTTGAGGACGATAGCCGTTGCCTGGTCAATTTGCCCCCCTGCCGCACCGGGACTCATCGTCTGTCGGAGTTGGTCCTGGGGCATCGGCTGCATGCCGACGAGGAGTCGGCAGCAATTCCCGTCACCGCCATGCCACGTCTCGATGTTGTCGTGGAGTTGACGCCATCCGCGGAGGTTGAAATAGCCGACACAAAAATCGGCGCGTTCGCAGAGTGTCAAGGTCTCCTGCAAGGCGGGAAGCAGTTTCGCTTCAATGTTGTCAAATATGCGTGGCACGTATCCTCCCCAAACCTTGTCCAAGGCCGGCCGATTCCAAGATCGCGAGATGCGCCGGAGATTCCCTCCGCATGCACATTTCCAACGGTTTCGAATGTATCAGGGCCTGTCCCGAAAAGCCAGTGGAAAGCGGCCTAAAAAATTCTCGCTTGGACGGCAATCGGCGCCAACTCCAAGGCGGTGTGCAGTTCGCTTTGTCGAAGCCATATTTGGGCTTTGCCATTTCCGGCGGGCTTGTTACAGTGCCCCGTATGGTTTCGATGCGTTTATTTGCGGCTTGGGCTGTTTGTCTTTTGCTGGCGTGGCCGGGATTGCTGGGGTGTCAGCGGCGGCCGGCGCCCTTTAAAACGGCGGCCGAGCCCGGCGAGACGATTTACTTCGTGCCGGTGCGCGAGAAAGTCATTGCCTTGACTTTTGATGACGGGCCCAACGAACCGTTCACGGGCCAAATCCTGGACGCGCTCCAGCGCCAACAGGTCAAGGCCTCGTTTTTCCTGATCGGCGCCAATGTGGAGCGCTGTCCGGAAGCCGCCCGGCGCATCAAGGCCGAAGGCCATCTCATCGGCAATCACACCGCCCGTCATTCCCGGTTCGATCAGAGCTCTGCGTCCGATATTGCCAAGGATATCGCCGACGGAAGCCGCATCATTACAACCGTGACCGGCGTTACGCCAACCTGGTTCCGGCCGCCCTATGGCATCAACGGCCCGGGCATGGAGGAAGCCTGCCGGGCGCAGGGTCTGGCCATTGCGGGCTGGTCGGCCGATGCCAACGACTGGAACCCGCATCCCGTCGCGGAACTCGTGGATCGCATCGTCTCGCAGGCGACGCCCGGCGACATCATTCTCATGCACGATGGTTGGGAGACCCGCCCGGATGCCGACCGGCGGAACACGGCCGCCGCCGTGCCGCTGATCCTGGAAAAGCTGAAAGCCCTCGGGTTCCGGTTCGTGACGGCGCCGGAACTCCTGCGCGCCGCCGGGCGTCCGGCGGCCGAATTTAAAAACGGCGTTCGTCTGCTGGGTCTGCAAATTCCAGCCCAGCCCCTGCCGCCCGGAGAGGGGTTCTGGGTGCGCTATTTTTGGGATGTGCCGTCCGGCTGGAACGGCCCGGCGCCGGAAGCTTTTGTGCATTATACCATCCCGGATGGAACCATGCAGTTCCAGGACGATCATAAAATTCCGTGGCGCGGGGATATCCGCGACCGGGTTGTGAAACATTTGGTGATCGTGCCGCGCAAGGCGCCGCTCGGCCGGTATCAGGCGCGCCTGGGGTTGTTCGATCCGCGGACCCCGGATTTACATGGCCGGGTTCCAGTTCGTTCCGTGTTCCGGCAAGAGCAGGAGGCCGTGATCGTCCCGGACGCGCTGGATGTGAGTCCGGCGGCCAAGCCGTGAAGGCGTGGGACGTTGATGGACAGGATTTAATCTTTTGTAGCCGCGCCCGTGAGGGCGTGGATTCTTCCGTCGGCCACGGCGTCCCCGCCGCGGCTACAAGAGTTCGCCCTTTAAGGCAATAAGTGCTATGTCCAACCCATTCGACACTTCATTGCCGCGCCTCAGTGTCGCGGTCATTAATTTCAACGGGGCCGATACCCTGCGGCCGACCCTCCAATCGGTCCTGGCCCTGCGGCATGTCCGTCTGGCCGAGGTGTTTCTGGTGGACAATCGGTCCGAGGATGACTCCCTCGCGCTGGTGCGCCGGGAATTTCCAGATATCCGGGTGATCGGTCTGCCCGAAAACAAGGGGCCGAATCCGGCGCGCAACGAAGGTCTGCGGCAGGCCACAGCCGATCGGATCCTGATCATGGATAACGACATCGTTTTGGCTGACGATTACGCCCTGCGCCTGGCCGAAGTGTTCCGGGCGCATCCCGAAGCCGGCGCCGTCAGCGGCCAGATCCGCCTGTATGACCAGCCGGATACAGTCCAGTATAACGGGATTACCCTGCACTATGCCGGGGAAATTGCCGCCCGGCCGTTGGATGCGCGCGGAACAGTGATGGTGCCGTGCGTATCCGCGGGCGCCGCGCTGTTCGATCGCCGCCGCGCGCTGGCGGTGGGCGGATTCGACGACGATTTTATTTTCGGGTGGGAAGACGGCGACCTGGCTTTCCGCCTTTCGCTGGCGGGCTATCCCTGTTACCTGGCGTCCGAGGCCCGCGCCTATCACCAACGGCGCGCGCGCAGTATGAAATGGGTCCGGTATCAAACGCGCAATCGCTGGTGGTTCATGCGGAAAAATTACGATCCCCGCACGTTCTGGCTGGTCCTGCCGGCGGCCTTCAGCCTGCAATTCTGCGCCGGGTGTTTCTGTCTGATCAAGGGGCAGATCGGCGCTTTTTTGAAGGGAACCTGGGATGCCGCGCACAGTGGAGAAACGTTGCGCGCCAAGCATCGCGAAGTTCAGAGTCTTCGTAAAGTGGCCGATGCCGACCTGCTCCAGGGCGACAGGTTGGATTTGCCTGGCGGCCTGGCCGCATCGCGCGCTGGGCGGCTTCTGAATGCCGTCATCAACGCCGTTTTCCGGCTTTACTGGCGGCTCATTCGGCCTTGTCTGAAATAGGTCAGGTTAGCTCACATGAAAATTTCCGTAATGGGGCAGAACGTCAGAACAAATGAGTGAGGATAAAATCAGCCATTTTGGGTTCAGCGTGGGATTTTGAATTAAGTGCTATCCTCGGCGGCGGTGAAGGAGGGAAACCAAGCATGAAAATACAGGTTAATGGCGAGGATTGGCAGGTCGAGTCTCCGGCAACGATCGAACAGGTGCTGGCGCGACTGAATCCGGGCGGCGGCTCCGTGGCGGTGGTGGTCAATGACATCGTCATACCGGCGGCGCAACGCGCCGCATGTGCCTTGAAAGAAGGGGACCGGGTGGAGATCCTCACATTTGCCGGAGGAGGCTGACCATGCCGTTGGAATGCCATCAGCATCAACGTTACGCGCGCCATCTTTCGCTTGGATAATTGGCGCCGGCCACTTACGCCCTTTGTGCCGGCGCTTATAAATCCCCAAAATAATTATTGACAAAAAAATATTGCCGGATATATTCACTACTAAATCAATAGGAATAATAGGGTAATAGTAATGAAGGCATCGACCAAAGCTGATGAAGTGGTTCGGCGGGCATTGGAGGAGTTTTCCCCGCGCATCGCCATCGCCTCCAGTTTCAGCATGGAGGATGTCGTGCTCATCGATCTGGCGGTGCGTCATGAGCCGGCGGTCCGCGTTTTTGCGTTGGATACGGGGCGCTTGAACGAGGAAACCTATGCTTGTGCCGAGGCTGTCCGGCGGCGGTATGGAATTGCCATCGAATGGTTTTTTCCACTGCGCGAGGCCGTCGAGAGGCTGGAGCGGGAAAAGGGGTTATTGTCGTTTCGCGAATCCCTTGCGGCGCGCCATGAATGCTGCCATATCCGGAAGGTTGAACCGCTTGCGCGCGCGCTGGTTGGATTGAAGGCCTGGATCACCGGGATGCGCCGGGAACAGAGCGCGACCCGCGCGTCCGTCAAGAACATAGAGGAGGACCTGGTTCATCCCGGCCTGACCAAGATCAATCCGTTGGCCGACTGGGACACGAACGAATTGCAGGCGTACGTCAAACAGCATAACCTGCCGGTCAACAAGCTTTACGCGCGCGGCTATACCTCGATCGGTTGCGCGCCTTGCACGCGGGCGGCGGCGCCGGGCGAGCCGTTGCGCGCGGGCCGCTGGTGGTGGGAGAGCCCGGAGCACAAGGAATGCGGCTTGCACATCGACCACAAACAAGAGTGTGGGACATCGCGGAGTTGAAGATGACGCATTTGGAAAAACTCGAGGCCGCCAGCGTTCATATCCTGAGGGAAGCCTATCGGGAATTCAAGAGCCTGGTGATGCTGTGGTCCATCGGCAAGGACAGCACGGCCATGCTGTGGCTGACCCGCAAGGCGTTCTTCGGCCATGTTCCCTTCCCGCTGGTCCATATCGACACCGGGTTCAAGATTCCGGAAATGATTGCGTATCGCGACAAACTTGCCCGCGAATGGCGCCTCAACATGATCGTGGGCCGGAACACGCCGGCGCTCGCCGAAAAACGGACATTTCCGGACGGCAAGCTCGGCCGGCTGGAATGCTGCAAGGCGCTGAAAAGCGAAGCGTTGCGGCACACGCTTTCCGGGGAATGGACGCGCTACCGGTTCGATCACGGACTCGACCAATATGTCGAAGACGCCAATAAAGAACCCTATACGGGTGTGATTGTGGGGGTCCGGGCCGACGAAGAGGGCAGCCGCTCGAAGGAACGCTATTTTTCGCCGAGGGACAGGGACAGCGAGTGGGATATCGGCGATCAGCCGCCCGAACTGTGGGGGCAATACAAAACCGATTTCGCGCCGGGTACGCATATCCGCGTTCATCCGCTCTTGGACTGGACCGAACTGGATATATGGGAATACATCGATAAAGAGAATATTCCCGTGACGCCGCTGTATTTCAACCAGGGGTCCGGCAAACGCTACCGCTCGCTGGGATGTTATCCCTGCACGGCGCCGGTGGACTCCACCGCCGGCAACGTGCCGGAAGTGATTGCGGAGCTGAAGACCGGCAAGTTCGCGAATATCGCCGAACGGTCCGGCCGCGCGCAGGATAAGGAAGACAGCGGCGGGCTCGAAACGCTGAGGCGTGGCGGGTACATGTGAAGAGAAGAATGGTCGATGGTTGATGGCAAATGGTCAACGGGGCAATGGAAAATGAATTCGCAAAATAACGAGCAGCTCAGCGTGGTGATCGTGGGCCACGTGGACCACGGCAAAAGCACGCTGATCGGACGTCTGCTCGCCGATACCCGGTCGCTGCCGCAGGGCAAGCTCGATCAGGTCAAGGCCATGTGCGCCGGCAACGCCAAGCCGTTCGAATATGCTTTTCTGCTGGATGCCCTCAAGGATGAGCAATCCCAGGGCATCACCATCGACACAGCGCGCTGTTTTTTCAAGACGGCGAAACGGCGCTACGTCATTATCGATGCCCCCGGCCACATCGAGTTCCTGAAGAATATGATTACCGGCGCGGCGCGGGCCGACGCGGCCTTTATTGTCATCGACGCCCTGGAAGGCATCAAAGAGAATTCCCGGCGGCACGGCTATATGATGTCCATGCTCGGCATCGGACAGGTCGCGGTCCTGGTCAACAAGATGGACTTGGTCGGGTACAGCGCCGAAGTGTTCGACGGCATCAAGCGCGAGTATGCGGACTTCCTCGGGCGATTGAATGTGCAGACGGCGAGCTTTATTCCCATCAGCGCCTTCAAGGGCGAAAACGTGGCGGCCGCCTCGGTGCGGATGCCCTGGTATCGCGGTCCGACGGTGCTGGAGCAGTTTGACGCGTTCGAAAAAGGCGATGAACGCGCCGGCCTGCCGTTCCGGTTCCCGGTTCAGGATGTCTATAAATTCACCGAGGATGGCGACACGCGGCGTATTTTTGCGGGAACGGTCGAGACCGGCAAAGTCCAAACGGGCGAAGAGGTTGTCTTTCTGCCGTCCGGCAAACGTTCGCGCATCGGCGCCATAGAAGGATTCAACGCGCCGGAGCGCGCAACCGCCGGCCCGGGCGAGGCGGTCGGATTCACATTGCGGACGCAGGTGTATGTAAAACCCGGCGAATTGATGGCCAAGGTCTCCGAAGTCCAGCCGCGCGTCAGTCCGCGCTTCCGCGCCAACCTCTTCTGGATGGGCCATGCGCCGATGATCAAGAGCAAAAAATACAAGCTCAAACTCGGAGCGTCGCGCGCACCCGTACAGCTCGTCGAAATATTGAATGTCATGGACGCCTCGGACCTGACCTCGGTGGCCAACAAACAGCAGGTTGACCGCCATGACGTCGCCGAGTGCGTCCTGGAGACGCCCCGCCCGATCGCGTTCGACCTTGCCGGCGAGATCAGATTCACCGGCCGCTTTGCGATCGTGGATAACTGCGAGATCGCCGGGGCGGGCATCGTTCTGGAAGACATCCGCGGCGAGGATTCCGCCATCCAGCGGCATGTGAGCGATCGGGAATTCGCCTGGGAAAGCGGCGGGATATCGGCGGTCCAAAGGGCGGCGACCTACGGTCACAGCGCCAAATTCGTGGTTTTCACCGGCGACCAACAGGACAAGACGGAAGCTTTGGCCGCGGCTTTGGAAAAGCATCTGTTTAACCACGACTTCAAGACCTACTATTTGCGCATGGGGAACGTCATCAAGGGCCTCGATGTGGATATCCGGCACGAGTCCGAGGTGCGCGACGAACATATCCGGCGCCTGGGCGAACTGGCGCGCATTCTCACGGATGCCGGCCAGATCTTCATAACGTCGCTCTCGAACGTGGATGATTACGATCTGAAAACCCTGGAACTCCTGAACAGGCCGAACGAAATCCTGGTAATCAATGTTGGCGAAAACCATTTCAACCGGTATAAGGTTGCCTTGACTCTTGGCGCCCATGCCGCCGAAGCGCAGGCCCTGGAGCAAGTCGCGGAGTTATTGAGGGAAAAGAAAGTGATTCTCGAATACTATTTATGAAAAAAGACCATTGGCCATTGCATATCGAGACGCAGTTGATTCATGGCGGGTATGAACCGGACCCGGCCACCGGGGCCACGGCCCTGCCCATCTTCCAAAGCGCCGCCTTCGCCTATAAAACGGCGGAAGAATTGGAAGCGGTTTTCGCCGGACGGGAAGCCGGGTATGTCTATGCGCGTATCGGCAATCCCACCCTCGCGGGGTTCGAGCGACGGCTTGCGGTGCTGGAAGATGGACTTGGCGCTGTGGCCTGCGCCTCCGGCATGGCGGCCATCAGTGCGGTTGTCCTTGCGCTCGCCGGCCAGGGCGACGAGATTGTCTCCGGCAACAGCATCTTTGGCGGCACTTATTCCCTGTTTGCCAACCTTCTGCAACGGTGCGGCCTCCGCGCCAAATTTGTGGAGTCCACCGATATCGAGGCCTATCGGGCTGCCGTTAGCGACCGCACCAAACTCATTTTCGTCGAGACCGTGGGCAACCCGAAGCTGGACGTCCCTGATCTTGCCGCGCTGGCCAATGTGGCAAAAGAAAAAAACGTGGTTCTGGTGGTGGATAACACCGTGACGACCCCGTTGCTGCTCCAGCCTAAAAAAATGGGTGCGAACATCGTGATCCATTCTACGTCGAAATTTATCGACGGGCACGGCAATGCGATCGGAGGCATCATCGTCGATTGCGGCACATTCGACTGGTCGAGCCCGCGCTACGGCCATTTGAGCGCGTTCCATAAGCGCGCCGGGAACATGGCGTTGCTGGCCTGCCTGCGGAACCAGGTCTGCCGGGACCTCGGGGGTTGCCTCTCGCCGTTCAATGCGTTCCTGATGTCCGTCGGGATCGAATCGCTGGGCGTCCGCATGGAGCGGCATTGCGCCAATGCCCTGCGGGTGGCGGAGTTTTTGGAGAAAACCAAACGGGTGCGCGAAGTCCGCTACCCGGGCTTGACGAGCCATCCCGACCACGCCGTGGCCCGGCGTCAGTTCGCCGGCCGGTATGGCGCGCTGTTGACGCTGAAATTGGAAAGCAAGGAACAATGTTTCAAATTCATCAACGGTTTGAAACTGGCCCAGAATCTCGCCAACTTGGGCGATGCCAAGACCCTGGTGATTCATCCGGCCTCGACAATTTGCCGGGATCTGACCGCCGAACAGCGCCGGGCCATAGGCGTTTCCGACGAACTGGTGCGTTTCTCGATCGGAATCGAACATGGGGACGATATCATCGGCGATTTGGACGACGCCCTGGCGCAGGTCTGAAAACGGAGCGCAAGAATTTGAAAGGTTTTCCCTCTCCCCCGGGAGAGGGCCGGGGTGATGGGAAGTCGCAACGGAAACCGCTCGCCCTAACTCATTGAAGGAGCCGTATTAATGAAAATCGAAGTGAACGACAAGGAAGTCGAACTGGAAAATAACACCACCACCATCGCGGCGTTGCTGGTTGCCCGGAACGTCAAGATGCCGGACATGGTGTCCGTGGAACTGAACGGCGAAATTCTCGATCGTAAAACGTTCGCGGTCACGGCGCTTAAGCCGGGGGACAAGGTGGAGTTCCTGTATTTCATGGGAGGCGGAGCTCCGGCCTAAACGTCAGAAGTCTACAGGAAGAGCCGGACTTGATTTACAGGAAATTCAATCCAAGTAGAGCCGGTTTTTCCGCCATAGGCGGATCCGCCTCCGGCGGAATACCGGCTATCCTATGCCGAAGATAGCCGACGTAAAGTCGGCTCTACATGAAAAAGTCGCCCCGCTTTGCGGGGCCTAATTTGATCTAATGGAAGGATATTACCCGGATGAATCTTACCGAACAACAAATCGAGCGTTATTCGCGCCATATTATTCTCCCGGAGGTCGGGGGCAAAGGGCAGGCGCAACTGCTGGTCGGCAAGGTGCTCATCGTCGGCGCCGGCGGGCTCGGTTCGCCCGCGGCGCTCTACCTGGCCGCGGCGGGAGTGGGCGCCATCGGCCTGATCGACGCCGACGTTGTGGACCTGAGCAATTTGCAACGGCAGGTCATCCATGCCACGTCCGACCTGGGCCGTCCCAAAGTGGAGTCGGCCGGCTCTAAAATGCGCGCGATCAATCCGGATGTGACCGTGCAGGCCTACCGCGAACGGCTGACGGCGGCCAATGCTCCGGCCGTCCTGAAGGATTATGATTTCGTGATCGACGGCACGGATAACTTCGCCTCGAAATTCCTGGTGGCGGATGCCTGCCATTTCATGCAAAAGCCGTACTCCCATGCTGGGATCCTGCGCTTCGAGGGACAGGCGCTGACCGTAATTCCGGGGAAGACAACATGCTACCGGTGTGTTTTTGGAGCGCCGCCGCCGCCCGGCGCGGCGCCCAGTTGCTCCCAGGCCGGGGTCCTCGGAGTTGTGGCGGGCGTGTTGGGCTGTATCCAGGCCACCGAAGCCGCCAAGTTCCTATTGGGTATTGGCGATCTCCTGACCGACCGGCTGCTGATATATAACGCGCTGAGAATGAAATTCAGGGAGGTAACGTTGCGCCCTAATCGCCAGTGCCCTTTATGCGGCGAACATCCTTCCATCGTCGAACTGCGCGACGAAGCGGCGCCGGTCTGCGATCTGCGCGCCGGCAGGAGCCCTGAGCAATGAGCGGAAATTCAAGGCTAATCATCTCGAAGACCGTTGCGGCCGAATCGATCGCTTATGCCAAAAAAGCGGCGCCGCTCGAGGCCTGCGGTCTGTTGGCGGGTAGGGATGGCCTGGTGACTAAGTTTTACCCGTTAACAAATGCCGATGCCTCCCCGGAACACTTCAGCATGAAGCCGGAGGAGCAGTTTGCGGCCGTGAAGGACATGCGCCGAATGGAGCTGAAACTGTTGGCGATTTGGCACAGTCATCCCGCCACGCCGCCGCGCATGTCCGCGGAGGATTTGCGCCTGGCGCTTACGCCGGACGTGGCCTACGTCATTTTATCGCTGGCGCAGGCCGCTCATCCGGAATGCCGCGCCTTCGTTGTAAACGATGGAATTCCTCAATCTGTCGAAATGGTGATTACAAATGAATGACGTCCAACCATTTTACTACCGTCTGCCGTCCGATCTTGACGGAGATATCGAAGCGTATGCCGGCGAAGTACAGCGTTTCCTGGCCAAACAACTGCCCCCGGCGGTGTTCAAGGCCAAGCGCGTTCCGCGCGGCATATACGAACAACGCCGGGATGGAACCTATATGCTGCGGGTCCGCGTGGCGGGCGGCGCTTTGAGTGCGGCGCAGACGCAGGCCCTTGCGGAAATCAGCCGCGATTTCAGCAACGGGTCGCTCCATGTGACCACCCGGCAGGATGTCCAATTTCACGATGTCGCCATCGCGGACACGCCCCAGATCATGCGCCGCCTGAAGGACGTTGGCCTGACAAGCAAAGGCGGCGGGGGTAATACGGTCCGCAACGTCGCGGCCTGCCCCTATGCCGGGATTTGCCCCGCCGAGGCTTTCGACGTGACGCCGTTCGCGCACGCGGTCACCGAGCATCTGATCGCCCTGGCGGGCAGTTACAATCTTCCGCGGAAATACAAGATCGCGTTCAGCGGCTGTGCCGGCGATTGCGCCCTGGCGCGCGTGGCGGACCTGGGTTTTATCGCCGCCGTCAAGGATGGGCAACCCGGGTTCACGCTCTATGCCGGCGGCGGCATGGGCACCCACTCGCGGCTGGCCGACCGGATGGAAGAATGGATGCCGGGATCGGATGCCGTGATCGCGGCGGAAGCCGGAAGGCGGCTGTTCGACCGGCTCGGCGACCGCGCCGACCGGCGTCATGCGCGCCTGCGGTTTGTGCTCGAGAAGATCGGGGCGGACGCCTTCCGCGCCGAACTCCGCAAGCAGATCGTCGCAACGCGGCAAGACGGTGTGCCACTTTGCGACGTTCCGGCGCCAGCCTGGTGCGCCCCGGATAATGCGCCGTCGCCGCCGCCGCTCCAGGCCGCGGATAACTTGCGATTTATCCGGCAAAAACAGGCCGGCTTTGTCGCCGTGCCCCTGCATCTGCCGCTCGGCTTCCTGCCGTGGCGTGACTTTGGCGCCATTGGCGAACTTGCCGGACAATATAGCTCCCAACAGGAAGTGCGGACGACGCGCTCCCAGAATCTGTTGCTGCGGTTTGTCCGGCCGGAGCGCCTGCCCGAACTGGCAAAAGCGTTGCGGCGGCTTGAGACGGACGTCGTCTCGCCTTCGCCGCTGGAATGCTTTGTCGCCTGCGCGGGAGCTTCGACCTGCCGGCTGGGGCTGTGCCTTGCGCGGGGCGCGGCCCGCGCGGGCGCGGAGGCCCTGGGCCGGACGAGCGGCTTGAACGGCGTGCTGGCGGAATTCGATATCCATATCAGCGGCTGTCCGAACGCGTGCGGCCACCATCCCATGGCGGGCATTGGTTTCTTCGGCGTGGCCCAGCGCCACCATGAGCGCCTGGCGCCGTCGTATCGCGTGGTTATGGGCGCAAGGGACGATGCCCATGCCGTCCGGTTGGCCGAAGAGGTTGGAACCGTCCCCGCCCGCGCGCTCCCCGGGTTTCTGGTGGATCTGGCCCGGGATTTCAAGGAAAACCGGACCGCCAGGGAACCGTTTATCCAATATTTCGAGAGGCAAGGGTTGAACCATTTCCAGGACTTGACGCGCCGCCATGCGCAGGCGCCGGAATACGCCGCCGACCCGCTTTTCTACCGCGACTGGGGGCAGGAGCAGGATTTTTCCCTGGCGGGGCGCGGCGCGGGCGAGTGCGGTGCCGGCGTGTTCGAGGTGATTCGCGGCGACATCGCCGCGGCAAAAAAAGCGCTCGATCGGGCGGACAAGACCGGAGAACAGGACCCCTTGTTCGACGCGCTCCTGGCCACGGTGCGCGCTTTGTTGATCACACGCGGCGTCGATACGCAGGCGCCGGATGCCGTCATCCGGTCCTTCGAAACCCACTTTGTGGAGACTGGGTTGGTCTCAGCCGGGTATCGCGGGTTGCTCGCTCGCGCGCGCGGATCCATTGAAGGCTGGCACGCCGCGCTGGAGGGCCGCGCGCCGGAAATCAAGGCCCTGCTGGAGCGGATCGAAACTTTGTTCGACAGTCTTGACGGCGCCCTTGTGTTTCATCCCCCCGAAACCGACCCGGCCGCGGCGGCACAGTCGCCAAACGATCCGCCGCCCGCGGCGGCGGGCGCGGTGCGCCTCGATCTCAGCGGCGTGGCCTGTCCCATGAACTTCGTCAAGGCCAAGCTCAAACTCGAAACGATGACGGCGGGGGAAGTCCTGCGCGTCGTGCTGGATGACGGCGAGCCGGTTCGGAATGTTCCCGCGAGCTTCAAGAACGAGGGCCAGGCGGTGCTCGCCACCGAGCGCTTGGCGGACGGACATTGGCAGGTGGACATACGAAAAAATCGATAAGGATCGGACACTATGAAATACTTCAAGGACAATTCGTTGTCGCTCGGCAATACGCCGCTTGTGCAATTGCGCAAAGTGGCCGGCAATCGGGCGCTCATCCTGGCCAAGGTGGAGGGCCGCAACCCCGGTTATTCCGTGAAGGACCGCATTGGCGCCGCGATGGTCTGGGACGCCGAGGAGCGCGGCGTGCTCAAGCCCGGCATGGAAATCGTCGAACCTACCAGCGGGAACACCGGCATTGCGCTGGCCTTTGTGGGCGCCGCGCGCGGCTACAAGGTGACGCTTACCATGCCGGAAACCATGAGCATCGAGCGGCGCAAGATTCTTGCCGCGCTCGGCGCTTCCGTCGTCTTGACCGAGGGACCCAAGGGCATGGCCGGGGCTATCCGGAAAGCCGAAGAACTGACGGCCGCCAACCCGGGGCGTTTTTTCATGCCCCAGCAGTTCAAGAACCCGGCCAATCCGCGTATTCACGAGCGCACCACGGGGCCGGAAATCTGGGAAGCCACGGAGGGCGGCATCGACGCGCTTGTGGCCGGCATCGGCACCGGCGGAACGATCACGGGCGTGGCGCGTTACATCAAACAGCAGAAGGGGAAGAAGATAATTGCCGTGGGAGTGGAGCCGGAACAAAGCCCGGTGATCTCCCAGCATCTGGCTGGGCGGGAATCGAAACCGGGCCCGCACATGATCCAGGGCATTGGCGCCGGGTTTATTCCGGACGTGCTCGACCTGGGCCTGGTGGACCGCGTGGAGAAGGTTGGCAACGAAGAGGCCATTGACTACGCGCGCCGATTGGCCTGCGAGGAAGGGATTCTCTCGGGCATCTCCTGCGGCGCCGCCGTGGCGGCGGCCGCCCGGATTGCCGGGGAACCCGCTTTTCGGGACAAGACGATCGTGGTAATCCTGCCCGACTCCGGCGAACGCTACCTTTCGACCATGCTTTTCGATTGAGCTATGGACGATTTACACCATAAAGCCGGGATCAAAGTCATTGCCCTCCTTTCGGGCGGATTGGACAGCACTCTCGCCATCAAGCTTATGCTCTCTCAGGGCGTGGACGTGGTGGCGCTCAATTTTGTCAGCCCTTTTTGTACCTGTAGTCCCCGCAAGCCGGGATCCTGTCACCTGGCCTCGGCCATTGCCCGCGAGTTGAACGTCCCGATCCGCGTCCTCAATAAGGGCCTGGATTATCTGCGGATTGTCGAGCGGCCGCGCTTCGGCCACGGCCGCGGACTGAATCCCTGCATCGATTGCCGGATTTACATGCTGAAACAGGCGGCGGCTCTCATGGAAGCCGAACAAGCGCGCTTCGTTGTGACCGGCGAAGTTCTGGGCCAGCGTCCCATGTCCCAACATCGCGCGGCGCTGGATTTGATCGAGCGCGAAAGCGGCCTGATGGGGCTTATCCTGCGTCCGCTCAGCGCGCAGTGGCTGCCGCCGACCATCCCGGAACAGAACGGATGGGTTGATCGGGAAAAACTCCTGGCGATCCGCGGCCGGTCGCGGTCGGCGCAGTTGGCGCTGGCCAAACAGGAAGGCGTGGAACTCTTCGGCTGTGCGGCCGGCGGGTGCCTGTTGACCGATCCGGTCGTGGCCCGGCGGTTGAAGGATGTGTTTCGCTTTTGCCCCGATTACGACATGCGTGACGCCAGGCTGGCCGCGTTTGGCCGCCACTTTCGAATTCATGCCGGACTGAAAGTCATCATAGGGCGGAACGAAGCGGAAAACAATCGTTTGGCGCAAATCGGCGCCGAATGGCCGAAGATCGAATTGGTCGAAATTCCCGGCCCCCTGATGCTGCTCCGGGGCGCGATGGGCGAAGCGGATAAACCGGCGCTGGGCCGGCTGATCGGACATTATGCGCGCAAAGCAACCGATGCGATAATGACCGTTCGATTGACTTATGGAACCCGATGCGAAATATGGTCCGTCTCCGATATCGCCACGGAAGAGGAAATCGAACGTTGGAAAATATCCGGGCGCCTGCACAGCGGTTCTATCGAACCGCATCCACACCCGTTCGGTGTAGTCGCCGTTCGTGAGAACGGCATCATCTCCGCCGGTCTACCTTGAAAAAGGGTCCCGGCCCACCAGCATCCGCACGGCGGCGCTGGCGGCGACCATCCCGAAAACGGACGTGACGAACACGGCGGCGCCGTAAATCACATGCCGTTTTTTGCAGGTGTGATGCGCATTGTCGCCGCTTGGACATACGCAGTTGACGCCGCACACCACGCCGCCATCATCCGTGATCGGAAGCATGACTGGCTCGTCGGAAAAGACCGCGACGACCTTTGCCAGTTGAGGGGCGGTCACAGCATGTTTGCGGCGGATATACTTGCGGAGCGCGCGGCCCAGCGGGTCGGTATGCGTCTCGGTGAGCGGCACGATCCGGATGCGGGTGGGGTCAAGCTTCGCGCCCGCGCCCAGCGCGGTAACGATCGGGATATCCTGTTCGATACAGCCGGCCACCAGGTGCATCTTGGCCGTGACATTGTCGATGCAGTCGATAACCACGTCGGGCCGCGGGTCCAACAAGCGCGCGGCGGTGTCTTTATTGTAAAAGTCATTGAACGCATGGACTTCCGCCTTGGGATTGATGGCGCGGACACGCGCGGCCATGAGTTCGGCCTTCCATGCGCCCACCGTGTCGGTCAGGGCCTGTAACTGCCGGTTGATGTTCGTGACGCAGACGCGGTCGAAATCCACCAGCGTCAGGCGGCCTATGCCGCTGCGGGCCAGGCCTTCAGCCGCATAACTGCCCACGCCGCCCAGGCCGAACACCGCCACATGACTGCCGGCCAGTGTGTGCAGGGCGGCCTTGCCCAGCAGGCGCCCGCATCGCTCGAAGCGCCAATCTCGGCGGGCGAGCGGCGGCTCGGCCGGAGGCTTGCCGGTTTCTGTTCCGGATGGTTTATGCATGGGCAAGGATCATATCAGTCTTTCATCCGACTTCAAGTCAGAGGTGCGCTCCGATCCGCCAACGGCATTGCATTCTCCCGTGCGGCGCGATAAAGTTAACTGCCATGGTGGAAATCAATGAAGATTGGAGTCGGGCCGAGCAGGTCAGGGCCGGGGATGACCGGGCGTTTGACGCGCTGATGGCGCGCTACAAACGCCCCGTGCTGAATTTTGTATATCGCCTGATCGGCGACGCCGGCGAAGCGGAAGATGTGGCGCAAGGCGTGTTCGTCCGCGCGTATCAGGCCATCCGCAAGCCTGGGTTTCGGCGGACGACCGGGGCATTCTCGACCTGGCTCTTCCAGGTGGCCCGCAACGCGGCGATTGATTGGCTGCGCCGCAGGAAGCGCCATCCGGAGTCCCAGGCAATCCTGGGGGAAGATGGCGGGAACGAGGCCGTCACCGCAAGAACGGCCGACAGCGAAATGACTGCAAAGGAAATCGGCGAACAAATCGCGGCGGTTGTGGCCCGGTTGCCTGCAGACCAGAAAACCGCCGTCATCCTCTCGGAATACGAGAACCGCTCCTATGCCGAGATTGCCGCAATCATGCAGTGCTCGCTCAAGTCGGTCGAATCGCGCCTGTACCGCGCCAAGCGGTTCCTGCGCGACCGACTGCGCGATCTGCGGCAATTTCCACCTTGACGCCGCAAACTGCGGATGGGAAAATGACGCCAAATTCAGAATCATGGCAACCGCCCGCCTGCGCCCAAGCATTACGGCGTGGCGGGCAAACCGGGGGAGTCATGGACAACGAAACCGTCATTCTGGAGCAATATCTTTCGGCCAAAATGCTCAAGCACAGCCGGCAGCGAAAGGCGATTCTGGATGTCTTCCTCGCGATTGACCGGCACTTGACGGCGGAGGAGATCTATCGGCTGGCGCGCCGACGCTGCGCGACGGTGGGAGTGGCCACCGTGTACCGCACCATGAAAATGCTCGCCGAGGCCGGCCTCTGCCGCGAGCTGAAGTTTGACGACGGCGCCACGCGCTACGAACATCTCCATGGCCACCGCCATCACGACCACCTTGTCTGCACAAAATGCGGCCGACTCGTGGAAGTGGTGGACCCCGCTATCGAGCGCCTGCAGTTGCGCCTGGCCCAGCGCCATGGGTTCAAGACCGAACGGCATCGGATGGAAATCTACGGCCTCTGCCGCGACTGCCGCCGTTGACATACCCGCTCCGACTATTTTGCAAGGGCCAGTCCCTCCCCAGGGCCGGCCCCTTTTTTTGATATTGACAATGATTATCATTATCAAGCAGAGTGTCGGCCGATCGCAAAGAAAGGGGCCGAATAAAATGAAAAAGCCGTTCTTGGCGGGTTTTGTCTTCGGCGTCGTTAATCTCGCATCGGCCCAAACGTCCGAGGAAAAAGCGGAGGAATGGCAGCCGGTCTCGGCCGGACCGGTCAGCGCCTGGACCGCGCCGCTCTGCGGCCGAAAAAATTAAAGCCTTTTATTCTCCATGCGGATGTCATATACAGCGTTCCGAATGAAGCCAATATAGACGGTGTAAAAACAAGGTATGCCAACTATTTAAATTACGATTTCGGAATGGAATATTTTAAAGGCGGACCCGATGAGCTTGATAAATAAATTACTCGGGAAATTCAACCGCAGCGTTTCTTGCTGCGGCGACAAAGAAAGCAGCCGGCATGACAATTTGCGCAAAATCGCGATCGTCGGCTCGCCCAACGTGGGCAAGTCGCTTTTGTTTAACCGCCTGACCGGCATGTATGCCGCCGTATCGAATTATCCCGGCACCACCGTGGAAGTATTCCGGGGTAAAACCAAAATAGGCGCGGAAGAATTTGAAGTCATCGATACTCCCGGAATGTATTCGCTCCTGCCGATCACCGAGGAGGAGCGCGTGGCAAGAAGCATCTTGCTCGATGAAAAACCGGTTGTGCTTATTCATGTCATCGACGCCAAGAATCTGGAAAGAATGCTGCCACTCACCCTGCAATTAATCGAAGCGCAGCTTCCCGTGGTTCTGGCGCTGAATATCATTGATGAGGCGGAAAAAACGGGCATGAAGATCGACCTTGAGCATATCGCCAAACAGCTGAAAGTGCCCGTGACGGCCACCGTTTCCACCACGGGCCGGGGCATAGACATGTTGAAAGGGAGGATTGAAGAGTATGTACGCGCCAAGGGACAATGATCCGGGGGATATCCTGGAGATATCCGTTGAAAAGATAGAATTATCGCTTGCCGCCGAGTACGGCCTCGCAAAACGCGCCATCGCATTGCTGCTCCTCCAGGAAGACCGTGAAATAATCGCCCTGGTCAAGGCCAAAGAACCGGCGGCATTCAACCGGATAAAAGAAATCGTCGATTCCACAAAGTCGCATTATCCCGATCCGCTTTCTTATATAATCACCGTTCGGCGACAGGAGGAAGCCAGCCGCATCACGGACGAAGCGGTGGAACATTTAATCCGGGAAAGGCCGCCGTTCCGGGAATATTTAAGCCGCATTATGATCGATCCTTTGACCGGCATTCCTATTTTAATCCTGATTCTTTATTACGGAATTTATAAATTTGTGGGGGAGTTTGGGGCGGGAACAGTCGTGAACTTCATTGAGACCGACATATTCGAAAACTACATCAACCCGTGGGTGACGCTTCTTGTCGGGCGATTTGTTCCCTGGCAGGTTTTAAGAGACTTATTCGTCGGTCAATACGGCGTTATCACGTTGGGGATCAGGTATGCGGTCGCCCTGATCCTGCCGATTGTGACCACATTCTTCATTGCCTTTGCGGTAATTGAGGACACCGGTTACCTGCCGCGGCTGGCCTTGCTTATAGACCGGCTTTTTAAAAAGATCGGCCTGACCGGCCGGGCGGTAATCCCCATGGTGCTCGGCTTGGGATGCGATACGATGGCCACCATGGTTACGCGCACGCTCCCGACGAAGAGAGAAAGGATCATTGCGACTGTTTTGCTGGCCTTGGCCGTTCCCTGCTCGGCGCAGTTGGGGGTGATATTCGCTCTGCTCAAGGATAATCGCCTGGGATTACTGGTCTGGCTGGGTGTCTTGATCCTGGTCTTTCTTTTAATCGGATTCCTTTCCGCCCGGATTCTGCCCGGCGATTCGCCGTCCTTTTATATGGAAATTCCGCCGCTCAGATTACCCAAGCTCTCCAATGTGTTTATCAAGACCTATACGCGGGTCAAATGGTATTTTAACGAAATATTCCCCATGTTTATCCTGGCCAGCATTTTTATCTGGATAGGTCAACTGACCGGTTTGTTCAACCTGCTTACCAGGGCCTTGGAATATCCGATCCGCTGGATCGGATTGCCGGACCAGGCGGCGGTCGCCTTCTTGTTCGGTTTCTTCAGGAGAGATTACGGCGCGGGCGGCCTTTATGACATCAAGAAAGCCGGGTTGCTCGACGGCAACCAGTTGGTGGTGGCTTGCGTTACGCTGACTTTGTTTTTGCCCTGCATCGCCCAATTCCTGATGAACGTGAAGGAAAGAGGGATGAAAACCGGGGTGGCCATATCGGTTTTCATATTGTTTTTTTCGTTTTTTGTGGGATTCCTGGTCAACGGCGTGTTGTATGTCACGGGGGCGCGCTTATGATGAAATGCAGTCTATGTGGACATGAATTCGACCAGGACAAAGCCGGGGCGGCCTGTAAGGGCTGTCCCATGATGAAGGGCTGCCGATTGATCAGATGCCCGAATTGCGGTTTTGAAAGTCCGCCGGAGCCGGATTGGTTTAAACGTTTCAAAAAGAGGAGCGGGAAAGATGAAGCTCAGTGATAATGCGGAAGAGATCCTTGAAACCCTGTGGGTGCGCGCGGAAGAAGAAAAGCAAGCGTCAACCGATGTGGGCATCGCCAAAGGCGAGCCGGCCATAGATGAGTTATGCAAATCAGGTTATGTCAAATTAATCAAAGACCAAATCAGCCTGACTGAAAAAGGGAAAAAAGAAGGCCGGCTGATTGTCCGGCGCCATCGCCTGGCTGAAAGGCTTTCGGCGGATATTCTGGATGTAAAAAAGAAACTGGTCCATCCGATAAGCTGCCGATTCGAGCATCTCCTTCACGAAGGCCTGGAGGAGAACATCTGCATTCTGCTCGGCCATCCGAAATTCTGTCCGCATGGCAAGCCCATCCCCGAGGGCGAATGCTGCCGGAAATCCAAGGAAAATATCGGCAAGACGGTTTCAGCGCTCGATCGTCTGGATGTGAATCAAAAAGGCAAAATCGCCTATATCCACACGAAAGACCGCGATAAACTTCAAAAACTTATGGCCATGGGCGTCCTGCCCGGCATAACGATAAATTCAATTCAAAAATATCCGTCCTATGTGTTCCAAATCGGGCAATCGCAATTTGCCATCGACAAAGAGCTGGCCTCCTCGATATACGTCCGGCTGAGCCGGCCGGAAACACTCCATAAAAGGTGAAGCTCCGGCGGCCGGCCGCAAGGCTTTCCGGCGAAGGCGGGCGATTGTGCGTCCTCGGGAATACGCCTGTGCGCGCGTTGCGGGTCATATCGAATAATCGGCGGCATAAACCGTGGGGTCGTGGAAACGCAGGAAGACACGCTCCCCGACCGCCAGATTGAGCGCCCGCGCGCAGTCGCGGTCGAGTTCGGCCGCGATTATGGCGCCGCTGTCGCTTTTCAATTCGACCTGCACGATCGGGCCGACGTCGCGCATTTGCAAAACCTCCCCGGCCAGCGGCGAATCCGCTCCTTTTTCGCGCGCGATCTCGACATTGTGAGGCCGGACATAAACCTTGCCGATCGCGCCCGGTCCGTGGTCAACGGCGGACTTTCCGATCGGTGAGCCGTCGATGACGATATGGCCGTCGCGGATGACGGCCGGCAGAACGTTCACGCTTCCCAGAAACTCATACACAAACGGCGTGGCGGGCTGTTCGTAAACATGAGAGGGACTGCCGATCTGTTGGACGCGGCCCTCATTCATGATGACCACCCGATCGGACACCTGCAGCGCTTCTTCCACGTCATGGGTTACAAAGATGCTGGTGACATGAATTTCGTCGTGCAGGCGCCGCAGCCAGCGCCGGAGTTCTTTGCGCACTTTGGCGTCGAGCGCCCCAAACGGCTCGTCGAGCAAGAGCACCTTGGGCTCCACCGCAAGGGCGCGGGCCAGGGCCGCGCGCTGGCGTTGGCCGCCGGAAAGTTGGGACGGATAGCGGTCCGCCAGCCAGTGGATCTGTACCAGTTCCAGGAGGCGCATGACGCGTTGCCGGATTTCGCCGGCGGAGGGTCGCGCGGCGCGCGGCTTTACCTGTAAACCGAAGGCCACGTTGTCGAACACGGTCATATGGCGGAACAAGGCGTAGTGTTGGAACACGAATCCCACCTGGCGCTCGCGCGCGTTGCGGCGCGTGGCGTCTTCGCCGTCCAAGAGCACGGTTCCACTGTCGGCGGGTTCCAACCCGGCGATCACACGGAGCAGGGTGGTTTTGCCGGAGCCCGAAGGGCCGAGCAGCGCCACGAGCTGGCCGGAGGGGAACTGGAGAGAGACGTCGTTCAGCGCCGTGAAGGCGCCGAAAGTTTTCTTGATATTCATGACTTCAATGCTCATGTGAGGCCCTCCGTGTCATCGAGTTCCTGGCGGAACGCCGCCTGCGCGCTCTGGGCGCGCCATTCCACGAGGTTCTTGGCCGCCAGCGTGACCAGCGCCAGCAACGCCAGGAGCGAGGCCACGGCGAAAGCGGCGACAAAGTTATACTCGTTGTAGAGAATCTCGACATGCAACGGCATGGTGTTGGTCTTCCCCCGGATATGGCCGGAAACGACGGACACCGCGCCGAACTCGCCCATGGCGCGCGCATTGCAAAGGATCACGCCATAGAGCAGGGCCCACTTGATATTGGGCAGCGTAACGCGCCAAAATGTCTGCCAGCCGTTCGCGCCGAGCACGATGGCCGCCTCTTCCTCCTCCGTGCCCTGGGCCTGCATCAGCGGGATTAGTTCGCGCGCCACGAACGGGAACGTGACAAAAATCGTGGCCAGGACAATGCCCGGCACGGCAAAAACGATCTTGATGTCATGCGCAACGAGCCAGGGTCCCAGCCAGCCTTGGGCGCCGAAGACCAGCACATAAATCAGGCCGGACACCACCGGCGACACCGCAAAGGGCAGATCGATCAACGTGATCAGCAGATTCTTTCCGCGGAATTCGAACTTGGCGATGGCCCATGCGGCGATCACACCGAAGACGAGGTTGCACGGGACGGCAATCGCCGCCGTGAGCAGGGTCAGACGTATGGCCGCCAGCGCCTGGGGTTCGACAAGCGCCGCGCCATACGCGTCCAGCCCCTTGCGCAGCGCTTCCCAGAACACCGCGGCCAGCGGAACGAACAGCGTCAGACCGAGAAAGAGCAGGGCCGTGAAGATCAGCAGGCGGCGCACCGCCGGCGGTTCCGTGACCGTGACCTGGTGCGCCGGGACGTGGCTGAGTCTGGAAATGAAATTTGGCATGATCCCTTTGTCAGCGCGCGCTCCAGGACTGCAAGAGGTTGATGAACAAGAGCAGTATGAACGACGCGATGAGCATGACCATCGCCAGCGCGGTGGCCCCCGTGTAGTCGAACTGCTCCAGTTTGGTGATGATCAGGAGCGGCGTGATTTCCGTCCGCATCGGCATGTTGCCCGCGATGAACACAACCGAGCCATATTCTCCGACTGCCCGGGCGAAGGCCATGGCCGTACCGGTGAGCAGGGCCGGCCGTACGGTCGGGATCACCACTTTCCGTATGGTTTGCCAACGGCTGGCGCCAAGGCTGGTCGCCGCCTCTTCGATCTGCCGGTCAATATCCTCCAGCACCGGCTGTACCGTTCGCACCACAAACGGCAGGCCGATAAATACCAGCGCAATCAGAATACCGAACGGCGTGAAGGCGATTTTCACGCCCAGCGGCTTGAACCACTGCCCGATCCAGCCATTCTCCGCATACACCGCCGTCAGGGCGATGCCGGCCACGGCGGTGGGCAGGGCAAAGGGCAGATCCACCAACGCATCGACAAGACGTTTGCCGATGAACCGGTAGCGGACGAGCACCCACGCGACGATAAACCCGAACACGCCGTTGATCGATGCGGCCAACAGCGATAGCCCGAAACTTATCCGGTAAGACGCCAGCACGCGCGGCGTCGTCACCGTTTGCCAGAACGCCGCCCAGCTCAACTCCGCCGTCTTAAGGAACACCGCCGAGAGGGGAATGAGCACAATCAGTCCCAGGTACATGAGCGTAACTCCCAGCGAAATCCCGAAGCCGGGGAGGACATTTGTTTTACGGTTCTTGGTCATGGCGCGTTAAGGCTTGGCATAAATCCGGTCGAATACCCCGCCATCGTTGAAATGAGCCGCCTGCGCCTTTTGCCAGCCGCCGAAGACGTCGGCGATGGTAATCAGCTCGATCTTTGGGAACGTCGCGGCGTATTTAGTCGCCACGCTTTCCAGCCGGGGTCGGTAAAAGTGCTTGGCCGCCAATTCCTGGCCCTGTTCGGTGTACAGGAAATCGAGGTAGGCGCCGGCCACGGCGCGCGTGCCGCGCCGGTCCACCACCTTGTCCACGACAGTCACGGGCGGCTCGGCCAGGATGCTGAGGGAGGGCACGACCAGCTCGAATTTGTCGGCGCCGAACTCCTTGAGGGCGAGGAAAGCCTCGTTCTCCCAGGAGATGAGTGCGTCGCCGATGCCGCGCTGCACGAAGGTTGTCGTCGATCCGCGCGCGCCGGAGTCGAGCACGGGAACGTTCCGATAAACTTGCCGGATGAACTCGCGCACGTTCGCTTCATCACCGTTGAACTTGCGCAACGCGAAAGCCCAGGCCGCCAGGTAGTTCCAGCGCGCGCCACCCGATGTTTTTGGGTTCGGCGTGATGACCGCGACGCCCGGTTTGGCCAGGTCGTCCCAATCCTTGATGCCCTTGGGGTTTCCCTTGCGTACCAGGAACACAATCGTCGAATAGTAGGGCGAGCTGTTGTTGGACAGGCGCGCCTGCCAGTTCTTCGGAATCAACTTGGCCTTCTCGTACAGCGCATCCACGTCGTAGGCGAGGGCCAGCGTGACCACGTCAGCTTCCAGCCCGTCTATAACCGCGCGCGCCTGTTTGCCCGAGCCGCCGTGCGATTGGTTGATCGTCACTTTTTGCCCGGTTTTTTCCTGCCAGTGCCGGGCGAAGGCGGTGTTGAAGTCCGTGTAAAACTCGCGCGTCGGGTCATAAGACGCGTTCAGAAGTTCGACGTCTTTCGGCGACGCCGAGGCGAACGTGATTGCCGCGATAAGCGCGGCGAAGGCCATAATGACTGTTTTATTTTTCATGATACTTGCTCTTTCTGTTTTTTATTGACGTCAGGTAACGGCTCAGGAGCCAGAATTCAGAAGTCAGCCCGCCTGCAACGCTGTGCCCTGCCCGCAGTGCTACGCACAGCGTTGCAGGCGGGGTAGCACTGCGGGCAGGTAGTCAGAATAAGGAACCCCGTGTGGTCCAAGAGAATACGAAGAAAACAGACGCTAAACGCATGGTTTTGGTGGAATGCCCATTGCGATCTTCAATGCCTGATTCTTGCATATTTTATTCTGGATTCTGAATTCTGACTCCTGACTACCTGAGTTGTTACGACGTCAGAACGATACCTGGGCGCGGACAAATACGATTTTCTCGTCCTCGCGGTCGCCGTCGGCGGCGCCGCCGTCAAATGAACTCTGTTCATAGTCCAGGACCAATTTCGTGTTTTTCGACAGGCGCCAGTTTGCGTCAACACCCCAGGTGGCGGTGGCTTGCGCCGATTTCTTCGGATCCGCGAACGTTGGAAACGCCGCCTTGTCCACATTCAAGCCGCTCAGCCGCGCGGCCACTTCCCAGGCGCCCCATTGGCCCTTCGCGGGATTGAGCGGGCGGCGCGGATTGACGCCCTTGAACGACGCCTCTTCGCCAGTCGCTTCCTCCGCCAATTCCAGCCTTCTTTCCATGACCTTGATCTTCTGATCCAGTTCGGCGATGCGTTGTTCGGTCTCATCAGCCAATCCCACCGTCCCGCTAAGGGCCACGCTGATCAGCGCGGCGTAAAACCATTTTTGCCATGCTTTCATGATATTAATCCTTTTCCGAATGTGTTGTTCATCTGAGTATCTCATATCTGGTAAGCCAATGCCGTGCATGACCCGGCCTCAAGCGCTTGTTGTTTTGCGAGCATATCGGCCAGGCTCGTACGGTCCAAAATAAGCGCGATGCCGTCGCGCACCTCTTTCATCACGACGCGAATACAACAGGTCTCCTCGTCGTTACAGTCCGGACACTTTGCGTACGCGGTCTGGCTGACGCAGGGCACGGGTGCCAGCGGGCCGTCCGTGAGCCGAATGATTTCCGCCACGGTGATTTGCTCCGGCCGCCGGGCCAATATATACCCACCGCCTTTTCCCATCCGGCTCTGCAGAACCCCGCGCTTCTTGAGATCGAGCAAGATGCGCTCAAGAAACTTACGCGGCATTTTCTCGCGTTGCGCAATTTCGGAGATCAGTACCGGTTTTCCCTGCGAGTGGCGCGCCAGGTAGATCAACGCACGCAAGCCGTATTTCGATTGCTTGGAAAGCATATTCCTTTTCTCCTATAGAATTAGTAGAACAGTATTAATCTATCATATCGCAAATTCGTGTCAATAAATTTTTTTTTGGTAATGGGTGCTACATGGGGGGGGGGGGCACATGCATAACAGCGTATCAGGTGTAGTGGCCGCTCGATAGAACGGCAATCCGCGGTTTTATCCACCATAGGCGGACAAGTCGAACCGCATCTACCCCCCCCCTTGTCACTGAGAACGTGTGAAAAAATTAATCCGGACGCCGTGTGAGGGCACACGGCCTACAATTTCCCCATATTTTTGAGGGTTGTTGTAGGCCCGGCGCCCTCACCGGGCGATTTTTTCACACGTTCTGACCCATTATTTTTTTCGAGGGTTTTAAACGAACATGACGTTACACCTATTGAAACCCTAATCCGGGAGGGATCTTAACCATGGTTGATATCAATTTGAGATTCCGGCGCAGTCTGGCGCATTCCGATGAGGCGCGTTTGAAAACGGCGTTGCAGCATTGGCATGCCATAGAGCCGCGCGCCGATTTCGAGTCCTGTGTCTGGCGCCGGATATGCGCGGCGGCTGCCGCAGAATCCGCCGCGCCCGGTCTCTGGGCGATCGCGCGCGGCTGGCTGAACGTTGAGCCGGCATGGGTGCGGGCTGTGGCCGCAATCATTGGAATCGTGGCGGGTGTCTCGGCGGCTCTTTCCGTGCCGCAGACACGCGCGGATCCGGAATCTGCGGCGTCCTTGCTTCCGGCCCAGACATTGACGGGCGCGTATCTCGCGATGGCTTCCGGAGGAGTTCGATGAAAAAGAGCTGGCTTATCCCTGTCATGGTCGCTGTGATCGTTGGCGCCATGGCCTACGGCCTCACGCGCTGGACGGTCTGCAGCCGATGCCGGCCGGCGCCGGACCGCCTGGAGGACTCGTCGTTCCTGCGCCGGGAACTGAGGCTTGGCGAAACTCAATCCCGCGAGATCGCCAAACTCCACGCGGCCTTGAACGCCACACTGGCCGATTGTTGCCGGCGGCACTGTGCCGCGCGCGTCCGATTGGGGCCGGTGCTCTGTAATGAAACCAATGGCGTCGTTCAAGCGCGGCTGATTATCGGGGAAATGGGCCGGGCCTATGAGGCCGGCGAACTGGCCACGCTGGAACATATTCAGCGGGTTCGCGCCTTGCTGAACCCGCAACAAAAGAAACGTTTCGATGAGTTGATTGCGGAATGCGCGTGCAGATCGTGCCCTATGTGCGGCGGGCGCGCCGCGGCGGCCCCAAAAGCCGGGAGTGCCGATTGATGCGCGGAAAACGCCGGCGTCCCATAGGGACGCCAAGACTGTAGCCGTTTAGCACCTTTTCCGTAAACATACACGTTTTTGCGTGTATCTTTACGGGAAAGGTTCTACAGCCTTCAGCCTACAGTCTGAGCATCCTATGGGATGCTAATGTGTGAAAAATGGAATTGAGTCGATATGACCAAAGACCCGATTTGCGGCATGACGGTGAACGAATCTTCCCCCCTGCGCGCCGAGCGCGGCGGGCGGGTTTTTTATTTTTGCGGCGACCACTGCCGGCGGAAGTTTCTGTCAACGTCCGCCATCGCGAAACACGAAGGAAAGCCGCAGGGCAAAGCCGTCTATTATACTTGCCCGATGCATCCGGAAGTGCGGCAGGACCATTCCGGCGATTGTCCCAAATGCGGCATGGCGCTGGAGCCGGAGGCGATGACAAGCGGCGGGGATGAGGGCGGGCGCGCCGAGTTGCGCGACATGACGAAACGTTTTTGGATTGGCGCCGCCCTGACATTGCCGGTTTTTGCGCTGGCGATGGCGCCTATGTTGCCGATGTTGGGCGAACAATCCTGGGTGGATGGCCATGCCTCACGCTGGATGCAATTTGCGTTCGCCGCCCCCGTGGTCGGGTGGGCGGGCTGGCCGTTCTTCCGTCGGGGCTGGCGCTCCGTCATGGCGCGTCATCCGAACATGTTCGCGCTGATCGCCGTCGGCGTGGGCGCGGCATTCGTCTTTAGCGCCGCGGCGATGCTCATGCCCGGCCTGTTCCCGCATACGATGCGGCACGCGGGCAAGATCGCCATCTACTTCGAGGCCGCCGCGACAATCGTTGTGCTGGCGCTCCTCGGGCAGGCGCTCGAACTCCGCGCCCGCAGCCGCACGGGCGGCGCCATTAAAGCGTTGCTAAACCTCGCGCCGTCCACGGCGCGCCAAGTCGCGCCGGGGGGCGATCGTGACGTCCCGCTCGACCAGGTGAAAGTCGGCGACTGGCTGCGCGTGGTTCCGGGCGACAAGGTGCCCGTGGACGGCGCGGTGGTCGAGGGCCGCTCCAGCGTGGAGGAGTCCATGATCACCGGCGAACCGCTCCCGGTGGAGAAGACCGTCGGCGACAAAGTGACGGGCGGCGCCGTCAACGGCCCCGGCAGTTTCGTCATGCGCGCCGAACGGGTCGGGCGCGACACCCTGCTCGGGCAGATCGTGAACATGGTTGCCGAAGCCCAGCGCAGCCGCGCGCCCATTCAAGGCCTTGCCGACAAGGTCGCGGGCATTTTTGTGCCGGCGGTGCTGGCGGTTGCGGCGCTCACCTTCGCCCTATGGATGGGGCTTGGACCGGAGCCAAAGCTTGCGCATGCCATCGTCAATGCCGTCGCGGTCCTCATCATCGCCTGCCCATGCGCCCTCGGCCTGGCCACGCCAATGTCCGTCATGGTCGGCATCGGACGCGGCGCGCAGGCCGGTGTGCTCGTAAAAAACGCCGAGGCGCTCGAACGTTTGGAGAAAGTCACCGTCCTTGTTGTGGACAAGACAGGCACTCTCACGGAAGGCAAACCCAAGCTCATGGATATCCTGCCCGCCGGCGGTTTCGACGCGAAGGAGTTTTTGCGTCTGGCCGCCTCCCTGGAGCAAAACAGCGAACACCCGCTCGCCGCCGCGATTGTGCGGGGCGCGAAAGAGCAAAGCCTCGTTTTCGGGGCCGTGAAAAACTTCCGTTCGGTGACGGCGGGCGGCGTTTTCGGCGTCATCGCGGGTCGCGCGGTGACGCTCGGCAAACCGGACTTCCTGCGAAACGAAAAAATCATGGGCTTGGAGCTGCTGGAAGCTTTGGCCGTGAAACTTCAAGAAGAAGGCAAAACCGTGACGTTTGTCGCCATCGACGGCAAGCCGGCCGGAATCCTTGCCGTTGCCGACCCGATCAAATTCACCACACCCGAAGCCATCCGCGAACTCCATGCGCTTGGGTTGAAACTCGTCATGCTGACCGGCGACAACCGCCATACCGCCGCCGCGGTGGCCGGGCAACTCGGCCTTGACGCCGTGGAAGCGGAGATCGGGCCTGCCGGGAAAGCCGCCTATGTCAAGAGGCTGGGCGCGGAAGGCGTTCATGTTGCGATGGCCGGCGACGGCATCAACGACGCCCCCGCCCTCGGCGAAGCGGAAGTCGGCATTGCCATGGGCGCCGGAACCGACGTGGCTATGCAAAGCGCCGGCATTACCCTCGTGAAAGGCGACCTTCGCGGCATTGCCAAGGCCATCCGCCTCAGTCGCGCCACCATGCGGAATATCCGGCAGAACCTGTTCTTCGCCTTTCTCTACAACGCACTCGGCATTCCGGTGGCGGCCGGAGCGCTTTACCCGTTCTTCGGCCTGCTGCTCAGCCCGATGCTTGCCGCCGCCGCAATGAGTTGCAGCTCGGTTTCGGTCGTCGCCAACGCGCTGCGTTTGCGGACGCTGTCGCTGAAACATAAAGAATAGACGTAACTGTTCAGGAGTCAGAAGTCAGGAGTCAGCCCGCCTGCAACGTTGTGCCCTGCCCGCAGTGCTACGCACAGCGTTGCAGGCGGGGTAGCACTGCGGGCAGGTAGTCAGAATAAGGAACCCCGTATGGGCCAAGAGAATACGAAGAGAACAGGTTATAAGCGCAGGGTCGAAAGCGGAATGTTCCTTGCGGCCTTCAATGGCTGATTCTCGCGAGTTTTATTCTGGATTCTGAATTCTGACTCCTGACTACCTGAGTTGTTACGAATAGACAATGCGCCATGAATGACGCTATAATAACCGGCAAAGGATGGCATTTACAATGAGTGCGCTTACCCGTGGCGTGGGGGTCTTCCTGGCGGTCTTGGCGTGGGGCAATCTACAGGTTGCCAAGGCGCAAGCGCCGGCAACGGCGGCGAACCTGGCCCTCAATGAAGTCGTGGATCTGGCCCTGCGCGACAATCCGCAGCTCCAGGGCCTGCGCTCCCGCTGGGGAGCGATGCAAGAGCGGCCCGCCCAGGCCGGCGCGCTCCCGAACCCGATGTTCACGTACAGCGGCATGGATAGGGTGAGCGGAGGCACGTGGCCCGACACGGAGGAGAAGCGCTTCATGCTGCAACAGGAATTCCTCTGGTTTGGCAAGCGCGGACTCCGTGGAAGCATCGCCGCGAAAGACGCCGAAACCATGCGGCGCGAGGTGGATGCCCTGACTCTCGATGTGATCATGCAGGTCAAGGAAAGTTACTACGATCTCTATGCCGTGCAACGGGCGACGGCGATTACCCGCGAGGAGCAGGAAGTGCTCGGACGAATGGTTAAGATCGCGGAAACGCTGTATGCCACCGGCGAACGGTCGCAGGCGGACGTGCTCAAGGCGCAAACGGAGATTACGCTTCTGAAACAGAAGCTCCTGGAACTGCAGGCGCAGGAGGCCGCGCTTAAGGCGAAACTTAATACGCTCTTGAACCGCCGGGCGGATGCCCCGTTGGGCGTTGCGGCAACTCCTCCCCAAACCGGGTTCTCCGGAAACTTCGAACAGCTCCTGGCCCTGGCGGTTACCAACCGCCCCGAAATTCGGTCGGCCCAAACGCAAATTGAGCGCTATGAACTCGATAAACAATTGATGGCGAAAGAATATTGGCCGGACTATAAGCTTGGCGTTGAATATAGAGATTTCACCGATAGCGACAACATGCTGATGTTTACCGTCAGCGTGGAACTGCCGATCTGGCAGTCGAAATACCGGGCGGGGGCGCGGGAAGCCGCCAAAATGGCGGCTTCGAGCCGGGCGGCGCGCGAGACTGTGGAGCGGCAGACGGCCCTCGACGTGCAAGACACCCATGTTAAGTTTTTGACCGCCCGTAAAACGCTTGCGCTCTACCGAACCGAACTCATTCCCCAGGCGGAAACCAGTTTCAACGCCAGCGAAGCCGGATATCGCACCGGAAAAGCGAGTTTTCTGGATTTGCTCGAAAGCGAACGGTTTCTGCTCAACGCCCGGGTGATGGCCGCCATGACGGAAGGCGCGCTGGGGATGCAGGCCGCGCGGCTGGAACGGGCGGTGGGTAACGCGCTGCCGCCGAAACCCATGACAGAGCTGTTGAAAGTTGATCCCTGACCCCCGCAGGAGGAACGTACAAATGAAAATGCGAATCGGCATGATTGCGGCGTTATTAAGCGTGATCGCGGGCGCGGCGGTGTTGACGATCGGCTGCGGCAAAGGCCCGCACCCGCCGGCGGCGGCGCAGACCGCAAAATATCACTGCCCGATGCATCCCACCGTGGTGTCCGATAAGCCCGGCGATTGCCCGATTTGCGGCATGCGGCTGGCGCCGATGGAGGAAAGCGGAAAGCGGGAAGCGGAAAGTGGGGAGCGAAAAGCAGAAAGCGGAAAGCGGGAAGCGGAAAACGAAGCGCAGAAAGCGGGGAGCGAAAAGCAAAAACCGCCGGCCGTGAAAAAGACCATGTATCGTTCCACGATGAATCCAGGCGAAGTCAGCGACAAGCCCGGCAAGGATTCGATGGGCATGGCGATGGAGTCTTTTGAAGTAACGCCGGGAGACAAGGCGGGCGTGGCTGGGCTGGCGGCGGTGTCCATCGCGCCGGAAGCCCGCCGGCGCATGGGGCTTGCTCTGGACACGGTCGGGAAACGCGCGCTCGCCCGGAACATCCGCACTTCAGCGCGCATTGTGGCGGATGAAACGCGGCTTTTTCGCGTGACGACCAAGGTGGAAGGCTGGGTCGAAAAACTCTTTGTTTCTGTCACCGGCCAGGCGGTGCGCCAGGGAGATCCGCTCCTGACCATCTACAGTCCGCAACTCGTTTCCGCCCAACAGGAATATCTGACGGTTGTCCAGGCTGCCGGGAAATCGTCCTCGGATCCGGCCGGCGATGTTGGCGCGGGTGCCAGGGCATTACGCGCCTCGGCGCGCCAGCGTCTCCAACTTTGGGACATCAGCGATGAGCAAATCGCGCGGTTGGAGAAAACCGGGCAGGTGGAGAAGACCTTGACGTTGTATGCCCCGGCCGGCGGCTACGTGACCGAAAAGAATGTGTTGGCCGGTCAGAAAATCATGCCCGGCGAGCCGTTGATGGTGGTGGGCGACCTGACCCGCGTCTGGGGCGACGCCGACATCTACGAATCCGATTTGCCGTATGTGAAGACCGGCATGGCGGTGGAGATCGCGTTGTCCTACTGGCCCGGGAAAGTGTTCAAAGGCACAGTCAGTTTCATTGCGCCGACGCTCGATCCCGAGACCCGTACGTTGCGTGCGCGCCTGGAGATTGACAATCCCGATCTGGCGCTCAAACCCGAAATGTACGCCAACGCGCATTTGCGCTACGAACTGGGCGAGCGCTTGGTTGTTCCCGAACAGGCGGTTATGCGCACCGGCCTGCGCAACTACGTTTTCCGCGAGGGCGCCGACGGCAAACTCGCCCCTGTCGAGATCGAGCTGGGTGCGCGCGGCGACGGTCATTACGAAGTGCTGTCCGGCCTCAATGCCGGTGACAAGGTCGTCACCTCGGCCAATTTCCTCGTGGACTCGGAGTCTTCGATGAAAGCGGCGCTGGAGGCGCTGACGCAGCCGTAATGAAACGGCGAAGCGGCGAATCGGCGAGACGGCGACAAAGAAAGCGATAAAGCAATAAACAGGAAGAAGAACATGAGTGATATCAAGACTTTTCGGGACTTGGACGTTTACAAAAACGCAATGATGCTAACTATGGATATTTTTAAACTTAGCAAGGGTTTCCCAACAGAAGAACGCTATTCACTGACAGATCAGATTCGCCGTTCGTCGCGATCAGTCTGCGCCAATATCGCCGAAGCCTGGCGTAAAAGAAGATATAAAGCGGCTTTTATTGCCAAGTTGAGCGATGCGGAAGCCGAAGCAGCCGAAACCCAAGTTTGGCTGGAAATTGCTTTTCGTTCCGAATATATGTCTCAAATTGTTTTTCTCAAACTCGATGATGCCGCAGATAAGATTATCAGTCAGATCGTTAAGATGATAGAACAACCGGAAAAATGGCTGATTACTCAGAGACGGAACATCTAATGTCATCGTTCGATTCCAAATCAAATATACCTGATGCCGCGGGCGCCGATTCGCCGTCTCGCCGGTTCGCCGATTCGTCTCTCCGCAATGATTCGCCCATTGCGCGAATCATTGCGTTCAGCGCGCATAATCGTCTGCTGGTCATCGGGTTGGTGGCCGCGGCGGTGGCGTATTCAATCTACACGATGCGGAATATCCGCCTGGACGCGATTCCCGACCTCTCGGACACGCAGGTGATCGTTTATACGAAGTGGGACCGCAGTCCGGACATTATCGAGGACCAGGTCACATATCCGATTGTCACCGCATTGCTGGGCGCGCCGAAGGTGAAGGCGATTCGCGGGTTCTCGGATTTCGGGTTCTCGTATGTCTATGTCATCTTCCAGGACGGCACGGATATTTACTGGGCGCGTTCGCGCGTGTTGGAATACATGCAGAAAATCGGCGGTAACCTGCCGGGCGGTGTGACGCCTGAACTGGGTCCCGATGCCACGGGGGTCGGCTGGGTCTTTGAGTATGCCCTCGTGGACAAGTCCGGCAAACATAACCTGGCCGAACTGCGCAGTTTCCAGGACTGGAATCTGCGCTACGCCATTCAAAGCGTTCCGGGTGTGGCCGAAGTGGCCGGCATCGGCGGTTTCCAGAAACAGTACCAGGTGACGATCGATCCGAACCGATTGCAGAACTACGGCCTGTCGCTGATGGAACTTGTCGAGGCCATTCGCAAGAGCAATAACGAGGTTGGCGGCCGGGTGATGGAATGGAGCGGACGCGAGTACATGGTGCGGGGCCGCGGTTACGTGCGGGACACGGAGGCTCTCGGCAAGGCTGTGGTCAAGACCAACCTGAAAGGCACGCCGGTGCTGTTGCGGGACGTGGCCGACATCCAGCTCGGCCCGCAGATCCGCCGCGGCATAGCGGATTTGGACGGCAAGGGCAACACGGTCGGCGCGATTGTCGTCATGCGTCACGGCGAGAACGCGCTGAACGTCATCAAGCGCGTCAAAGCCAAACTGGCGGAGTTGAAGCCCTCGTTGCCCGAAGGCATCGAGGTCGTCACCACGTACGACCGCTCGGGATTGATCCGGGAATCCATTGACAATCTCAAGCACGAACTGATCCTGACGATGATTATCGTCAGCCTGGTGATTTTGTTCTTCCTCTGGCACATGCCCTCGGCCATTGTGCCGATTATTACGATCCCCGTCTCCGTCGTGCTGGTCTTTATCCCCATGTACCTGATGGGCATCACCTCCAACATTATGAGCCTGGCCGGTATTGCCATTTCGATCGGCGTGCTGGTGGATGGTGCCATCGTGGAGGTGGAAAACGCCTACAAAAAACTTGAGCGCTGGCAGGAGGAGGGCCGCCAGGGCGATTTTCACAAAATCCGGCTGGAAGCGCTTATGGAGGTCGGGCCGTCGGTATTTTTCTCGTTGCTGGTGATTGCGGTGGCGTTCCTGCCCGTGTTCACGCTCATCGAGCAGGAAGGACGGTTGTTCAAGCCGCTGGCTTACACCAAGACTCTGGCTATCGCGCTCGCCGCCCTGCTGGCGATCACACTCGACCCCGCGGTGCGCATGCTGTTTGCGCGCATGAATCCGTTCCGCTTCCGGCCCCGCTGGCTGGCGTGGATCGTCAACGGCATTACCGTCGGCAAATACTATCCCGAGGAAAAACACCCCGTCAGCCGTGTGCTGTTTGCGTTGTACGAACGGCCCTGCCGCTGGGTGTTGCGCAATCCCAAGCTCACCATCGCGCTGGCGGTTTTGATCATGGCCTCGGCGGCGCCGGTTTACCTAAAACTGGGGCACGAGTTCATGCCGCCGCTCAACGAAGGCGTGATCCTCTACATGCCGACGACCCTGCCCGGCATCTCCGTCACCGAAGCCCAACGGCTCATGGAAACCGAGGACCGCATTCTGAAGGCCTTCCCCGAAGTGGTCTCCGTGTTCGGCAAGGCCGGCCGCGCCGACACTTCCACCGATCCGGCGCCGTTTTCCATGATGGAGACCACCATCGTGCTCAAACCGCCGGGCGAATGGCGCGCCAAACCGCGCTGGTATTCCGCCTGGGCGCCCAAGCCGCTGGCCGCCGTCTTCGGCCAGATCTGGCCGGCGCATATCTCCTGGGAAGAATTGATCGACGAGATGGACCGCGCCCTGCAAATTCCCGGCAACGTCAACGCCTGGACCATGCCGATCAAAGGCCGCATCGACATGCTTTCCACGGGTGTGCGCACTCCCGTCGGCATCAAGATTTTCGGCGCGAACCTCGACACGATCCAAGGTATCGGCGAGCGGATTGAAACGATCGTCCGCAAAGTGCCCGGCACCCGCAGTATCTATGCCGAACGCGCCGCCGGCGGGTTCTTCGTGGATTTCGCGCCGAAACGCGAGGCGCTTGCCCGTTACGGTTTGACCCTGGACGATTTGCATACGGTCATCATGACGGCCATCGGCGGCGAGACCGTTTCCAGCACGATTGAAGGCCGCGAGCGCTACACCATCAATCTCCGGTACCCGCGCGACCTGCGGGCGGACCTCGATCAACTCGAACGCGTGTTCGTCACCACCCGCAATGGCGCCCAGGTGCCGGTCATCGAGGTGGCCGATATTCGCCTGGTTAACGGTCCGGCCATGATCCGCAACGAGAACGGCATGCTCGCCGGCTACGTTTACGTTGACGTCACCGGCCGCGACGTCGGCGGCTACGTCGAAGAGGCCAAACAGGCCGTGGCCAAAGAATTGAAGCTGCCCACCGGTTACTCCCTGGTCTGGAGCGGCCAATACGAGAACATGCTGCGCGTGCGCGAGCGGTTGAAGATCATCGTTCCCATCACCATCCTGCTCATTTTTCTTCTGCTGTATATGAACACCAAGTCGGCGTTCAAAGCCCTGATCGTCATGCTGGCCGTGCCCTTCTCAATGGTCGGCGCCGTGTGGTTGATGTATGTTCTGGGCTATAATATCTCCATCGCCGCGTGGGTGGGGATGATCGCGTTGATGGGGCTGGATGCCGAGACCGGCGTCTTCATGTTGCTCTTCCTGGATCTGTCGTATGCGGAGGCGAAACGGAAGGGACGCCTGCAAAATATTTCGGACCTGCACGAGGCCATTATTCACGGCGCGGTAAAACGGATCCGGCCCAAAATCATGACCGTGGCCGCCGCCTCGATGGGCCTCATGCCGATCATGTGGTCCGCCGGCACCGGCGCGGACATGATGAAACGCGTGGCCGCCCCGATGGTCGGCGGCTTGTTCACCTCGTTTATCATGGAACTGCTGGTCTATCCCGCGATCTTCTTCCTCTGGCGCGCGCGCCGGTTAAACGGCGTGACTAAATGCACGGACGGCACATAGAAGAACACCGAAACGACCAAGGGGGTGCCGGCGCGCATCGATCGCCAACCATGCCCCTATTCCAGATCGGCGCATTTCCACGCGGATCGGGGCGGGGCTCAGGCGGCGATAATTATCCACCAGACGCAGGCGCCGAATAAGAGAATGTCCACAATCAGCGGGATGTCGGTGAGCAGGATATATTCCGGCTGATCGCCCTTGGCCTGGCGATAGACCAGGTCCAGGTAGCGAAATATGCCGAAGACGACAAAAGGAATGGTAAAGCTGAGGTGGGGGGTCTGAAATTTCGCCACGGTATCCGGCCACTGGGTGTAGATGGCGTAGGCGATGATGACCGCGCCGGCCATGATGGCGATCAGTTGGTCGAAGAGCCGCTGGTCGCTGTCGGTCAGGCTCGGCCGCAGATTGAA
Organism: Kiritimatiellia bacterium; assembly: GCA_041653875.1. Classification (GTDB taxonomy): domain Bacteria; phylum Verrucomicrobiota; class Kiritimatiellia; order JAAZAB01; family JAAZAB01; genus VSJD01. The sequence continues at coordinate 5,254 of JBAZEM010000011.1, read as the reverse complement.
CAGCTTGGTTTCCTCCATCAGGCGTTTCTCGTGCCGGCGCTTGCAGAGGGCCAGGAACAGCGCCATCAGGAACGTGCAGATCAACAGCCAGGATGAAATCATCACGTGCACGGCCAGCCCGCCGGCAATCGCCCGCAGGACAAAGCCGAAGGCGATCACAAACACGTCCACCAAAGCCACGTGCTTGAGCCATAACGTGTAAGCGATCTGTAGCGCCACATACACGCCGATCGTCAGCGCAAACCCCGGCGTCACCAGCCAGGACCCGCCCAAACCGATGACCAGCAGGATAAACGCAGCTGTCCACGCCGTTGCCACTGGAATTGCGCCCGAGGCGATCGGCCGCAAACGCTTGACCGGGTGCGCCCAATCGCGTTGGCGGTCAACAATGTCGTTGAAGATATACACGGCGCTGGACGTGACGCAAAACAGAATCGCGGCCAGCAGGGCCCAGCCAAACATGAGCGGGGAAAGGTGCTGATGCTTGTCGCCCAGGGCAAAGAAGAACGCCGCCAGCACCACGATGTTTTTGGTCCACTGCCGCGGCCGCATGGCGCGCGCCAGGGCCAGGAGCGTCAGATGCGGCTCAGGCGGCGGGAGCGGGTTGACTGTTGGCGGTTGATTATTCATGGATTTAAATGTTAAGGAATTTTCCGCCATTGGCGGATTCGCCTATGGCATGACAATCCGATGTAGAGCCGGTTTTTCCTCCAGAGGCGGATCCGCTTTTGGCGGAATACCGGCTATTCTGTGCCGAAGATAGCCGACGTAAAGTCGGCTCTACATGGAAAAAAGTCGCCCCGCTACGGGGCCTAATTTGTTACATAGGAAATTCAATCTGATGTAGAGCCGGTTTTATACCGGCTATCCTATGCCGAAGATAGCCGACGTAAAGTCGGCTCTACATGAAAAAGTCGCCCCGCTTTGCGGGGCCTAATTTGTTACACGGCTCCCGCCGGATTTTTCATCTGCTGAAATCGGAAGCGCAGGCGGAGCACCATGCCGAGCGCCTCACGGACGATGGCCGCATTCATCTTGGACTGGCCGGAGCGGCGATCTTCGAAAATGATGGGCACTTCCACGATTCGGAAACCTAATTTCCAGGCGGTGTGGGTCATTTCGATCTGGAACGAATACCCGTTGGAGCGGATGCGGTCCAGGTTGATGGCCTCCAGCACTTCGCGGCGAAAACACTTGTAGCCGCCGGTTGGGTCGCTGAACGGCATGCCGGTCAAAAGGCGGACATACAGGCTGGCGCCCTTGCTCAGGATCAGCCGGTTGAGCGGCCAATTGACGATGCGGATGCCGTTGATGTAGCGGGAGCCCAGGATGAGATCGGCGTTTGCGGCGGCCTCGATAAATTTTGGGATCTCCGCGGGGTTGTGCGAAAAATCGGCGTCCATCTCGAAGATATAGCGATAACGCCGTTCCAAGGCCCACTTGAACCCGGCGATGTAGGCGCGGCCCAGCCCCTGTTTATCCTGCTTATGCAGGATGTGCACGCGCTGGTCCGCCTGACTCATGGTGTCGGCCAGACGCCCGCTGCCGTCCGGGGAATTGTCGTCCACGAACAGGATATGGGCCTGCGGACATGCCGCGAACACGGCCGCGGCGATCAGCCGGATATTTTCCGCCTCATTATAGGTTGGAATGACAACCAGAATGTCGGACATGGCGGCACTTTAAAGGAATGCCCGCAACTTGGCAAGCGCGATGCGCGGCGGCGCTGGCTGTTTGAGATTGCGCCGGATCATGACATGTATTAAACTTTAAAATTAATAGTCGAGGATTTTCCCATGAAATACCGATTCTGCACGTATGGCGATCCGGTGCTCCGGCAGAAGGCGGAGCTTATCCATCGCGTCGATGGCGCCATCAAGGCCCTCTACGGCGATATGCTCCGGATCATGAAAGACCGCAAAGGCGTCGGCCTGGCGGCCCAGCAGATTGGCCAAACCATCCAGATCTGCGTTGTGGATATTCCGCCGGCCATTGACGTCGCCGCGCCGGATGGACCGCGCTTGAATCCGGATGTGGCCTTGCCGCTGGTTATGCTGAATCCCGTCCTGGTTGCCAAAAAAGGGGCCCAGCGCGATACGGAAGGCTGTTTGAGCGTTCCGGAAATCTGGGCGCCGGTCAATCGCGCCTCCGAGATTACGGTGACGTTCCTCGATATCCAGGGTGTCCAACGGGAGTTGCGCGTCCGCGGGATGCTGGCCCGTGTCATTCAGCACGAAATGGATCACCTGAACGGGGTGCTGTTCGTGGACCGCGTTTCGACGGTCAAGAAGATCGCCTTGGCGGGCAAACTCAAGCGCCTGCGCTTGGAAAAGGAAGTGGAGTTGGGCTTGGCCTAACTCAATTGCGGATTGCCGATTGCTGATTGCGGATTTTCGACGTCGGCTTTCCGGTATTCCGCCTCGGGCGTTTGGTTGCCGCAGTCCGCTTCAGCGTTCGTCTGTTCCGATCGGGTGTCCGTTGTCCCTGCTTCGCCAAGACTTCGCAGGGCAGGCTGTCGTCCCTGCTTCGCCAAGGCTTCGCAGGGCAGGCCGTCTTCCGTCTTCTCCGGTCCGTCGTCTGTCGTCCGTCGTCCGTCGTCTGTCTTCTCCGGTCCGTCGTCCGCTTTGTCCGGTCCCGCCTTCGCCCCTTCGACTTTATTAGGGGCTTCGCAGGGCAGGCCGTCGTCTGTCGTCCGTCGTCCGTCGTCTGTCTTCTCCGGTCCGTCGTCCGCTTTGTCCGGTCCCGCCTTCGCCCCTTCGACTTTATTAGGGGCTTCGCAGGGCAGGCCGTCGTCTGTCGTCCGTCGTCCGTCGTCTGTCTTGCGATGCCGCCGCAAAAACTCTTTAGCCAGCGCCTGGTAGGCCTGCGCGCCCGCGCCGCGCGGATCGTAGAGCATGATGGGCTTGCCGAAACTGGGGGCTTCGCTCAGGCGCACGGTGCGCGGGATGGACGTCGCATACACGCGCTCGCCGAAATGCTTTTTCACTTCCTCGATCACCTGCAGGGACAGCCGGGTGCGGCCATCGAACATGGTCATGACAATGCCGTCCAGGGTCAGGGCGGGATTGGCGCCGCTGGTGCGCAACTGGTCGATCATCCGGGTGATCATGCTCAATCCCTCCAGCGCCAGGTATTCGCACTGGACGGGGATAATCATGGCGTGCGCCGCCGTGAGCGCGTTGCTGGTGAGGATGCCGAGCGAGGGCGGGCAGTCGATGAAAATATAGTCATAGTGGTTCCCGGCCAGAAGCGGGACCAGGGCCTTCTGAAAACAGTGCAGATAGCGCTCGGAGCGGGCGATATCCACCTCGGCGCCGGCCAGGTCCAGTTCGGAAGGAATCAGGTCCAGGCGCTTCACCACCGTGCCGATAATTTCCTCCTGGAGGGTGCTTTCGTCGAGGAGCGCGGCGTAGATGCTGTGGCCCGGTTGCTTTTCGATGCCCAGCGCGCTGGTGGCGTTGGCCTGCGGGTCCAGGTCGATAACCAGCATGTCCTGGCCGCGCTCGGCCAGGCCGGCGGCCAGGTTGACGACCGTCGTGGTTTTGCCCACGCCGCCTTTCTGGTTGGCAAAGGCTATGACCCGTGTTGCGCTCATCTTGAATATTTCTGATTTTTGATTTCAGATTGTCCACCTTGGGCGGACCTGCCTCCGGCATGAAAAATACGCAATCACAAATCCGCGATCAAAAATCCGAAACCTGCCCGCAATGCTACGCATAGCGCTGTAGGCGGGTCCGCAATTCTTACGTATTTAGAGTCCGGGTTCTGCGATCCGCAATCCGCAATCAGAAATCCGAAACCTGCCCGCAATGCTACGCATAGCGCTGCAGGCGGGTCCGCAATTCTTACGTATTTAGAGTCCAGGTTCTGCGATCCGCAATCCGCAATCAGAAATCCGAAATCCGCAATTCAATTGCCGATCATGCCGGTTTGGCGGGCGTAGGCAAAGAGTCCGCCGGCGCTGACCACCGGCATCACGGCGCCCAGCGATTTCAGTTTAAAGACCTTGCCGGACTTCACATGCGCGATCTCCTCGCGGTCGAGCCGGATTTCGGCCTCGTCGCCGGTCTGAAAGACGGTCCGCAGATCGATCGCCGTCTCGCATGGGTATTGCTCGCCGGTGGCGATGGCGTTGCGGAAGAATATGCGCGCATAGGACTCGGCCACGATCGCGCGGATGCCGGCGGCGCCCAGGGCGATGGGCGCGTGCTCGCGCGAGGAGCCGCACCCGAAATTCCGGCCCGCCACGATGATCCCATATTCCGAGCGCTCGGCCCCGCTTTTGACAAACGGCGGATAGTCGGACGGCAGGCCGCTCAGGGCCAGCGCGCCCAGTTTGCGGTATTCCGCCGGGATCGTGGGCACCAGGTTAAGGTGCTGGGCCGGAATAATCTGGTCAGTGTCGATATTGTCGCCGACCACATAGACCAAGCCGCGAAGAATTGCTGATTTCGGATTTTTGATTTCGGATTTCTGACCGGAAAGTCCGGCTCGTTTTTTGCCTGTTATAGGATTATCGTCCATATTTATTTTCCATTCCGCCTGGCGGTTTTGATCGATGCCGTCACGATTGCCGTTAGCTCGCTTGCTTCCTGCATAAGCGATTTGATTTTCGATTGCGGCATTAACCCGCCGTCGACAATCAATTCCAGCCAATATCCGCATTCGTCGGCTTCTTCCTCGACAGTTCCCAATTTTGCAATGAATTCAGCCGAAGATCGCGCGCGGCAAGCCGCGCGATAATTCGCGCCCACGGACGTTCCGGCCCGCACTAATTGACCGCCGACAACTTTGCCGACAACCGTGCCGGGTAACGCGCCAATCAACTCCATTATAAGCAAGGCGAATTTTTTGGTCCGTTGCTTCAATTCCGTTTGATTCATTTTGCATTCATCCGGACAATCCGCAATTCTTCCGTATTTATTCCGGGTTTTACGATCCGCAATCAGAAATCCGAAATCCGCAATTCTTCCGTATTTGATTCCGGATTCTGCGATCCGCAATCAGAAATCAGAAATCCGCAATTCTTAGGTATTGATTCCAGGTTTTGCGATCCGCAATCAGAAATCCGAAATCCGCAATTCTTAGGTATTGATTCCAGGTTTTGCGATCCGCAATCAGAAATCCGAAATCCGCAATTCTTAGGTATTGATTCCAGGTTTTGCGATCCGCAATCAGAAATCCGAAATCCGCAATTCTTAGGTATTGATTCCAGGTTTTGCGATCCGCAATCAGAAATCCGAAATCCGCAATT
>JBAZEM010000010.1:0-78564 GCA_041653875.1 Kiritimatiellia bacterium | reverse complement strand
GGTCGCATCCACGCTCGTCACACTGCCGCGCGCGTTCGTCACCTTCACGCTATACTTCGCGCCGTTATCGCCAAGCACCGTCGTCGCCGGCGTCGTGTAGCTTGCCGCCGTGGCCCCGGCGATGTTCACGCCGTTCTTGCGCCACTGATAGGTCAAAGGCGTCGTCCCGACCGCCGTCACGCTGAACGCCGCCGTCTGGCCCGCCGTCACCGACCGGTTCATCGGCTGGTCCGTGATCGCCGGCGGCGCGGAATTCACCGTCAGGGTCGCATCCGCGCTGGTCACGTTGCCCGCCGCGTTCGCCACCACCACGCTATATTTTGCGCCATTATCGGTTCCCACCGTTATCGGAGTCGTGTAACTGGATGAGGTCGCCCCGGAAATATTCACGCCGTTCCTGCGCCACTGATACGTGAATGGCGCCGTCCCGGCGGCGATAACGCCGAACGTCGCCGTCTGAAAATAGGCCGTCACCGTCTTGCTCACCGGCTGGGCCGTGATCGTCGGCGGCACGGAATTCACCGTCAGCATCGCATTCGCGCTCACCACGATGCCCGCCGCATTCGTCACCACCACGCCGAACCACGCGCCATTATCCCCCGAGACCGTCGCCGGCGTCGTGTAAGCCGCCGCCGTGGCGCCGGGAATGCTCACCCCGTTTCTGCGCCACTGGTATGCCAAGGGCGTCATTCCGCTCGCCGTCACCTTGAACACCGCCGTCTGGCCGCCTGTCACCGTCAGGTTCGTCGGCTGGGCCGTGATCGCCGGCGGCGCGGAATTCACCGTCAAGGTCGCATTCGCGCTCACCACACTGCCGAACGAGTTCAACACCACCACGCTGAACGCCGCGCCGTTGTCACCCGAGACCGTCGCCGGCGTCGTGTAACTGGAGTTGGTCGCCGCGGCAATATTCGCCCCGTTCCGGCGCCACTGATACTTCAAGGGCGCCAATCCGGTGGCCGTCACGCTGAACGCCGCCGCATAGCCGGCCGTCACCGTCTTATTTACCGGTTGGACCGTGATCACGGGCGCGGTGGAATTTACCGTCAAGGTCGCATTCGCGCTGGTCGCACTGCCGAGCGTGTTCGTCACCACCACGCTGAATTTTGCGCCATTATCGCCAGCCACCGTCGCCGGCGTCGTATAGCTGGAGGCCGTGGCCCCGGCGATGTTCGTCCCGTTCTTGCGCCACTGATACGCCAGGGGCGCCTGCCCGGTGGCCGTCACGCTGAAGGCCGCCGTCTGCCCCACCGTCACCGCCTTGCCCGCCGGCTGGACCGCGATGGCCGGCACGGTCTTCACCGTCAGGATCGCACTCGAACTGGTCGCGCTGCCGAATGCGTTCGCCACCACCACGCTGTACGCCGCGCCGTTATCGGCCGCCGTTATCGCCGGGGTTGTGTAATTGGCCGCGGTCGCCCCGGCTATGTTCACCCCGTTCTTGCGCCACTGATAGGTCAACGCGCCCATCCCGACGGCGGCCACACGCAACGTCGCCGGCTGGCCGCCCGACACCACCAAGTTCGTCGGCGGCGTCAAAATGACGGGCGCGCCGGTATAGGGCGTCAGACCGTCGGCCACCGCGATGGCCCTGGGAACCATCAGGAGCGAGGGCGACATCGCCCACAACAGCGGGATCGAGTAAAACTGCGGGAACTGAAAAGCGACTTGCTTGATCCGGGCAACTGAGCCGGCTTCGCCGGGATTGAGCGCTATCCGGTAGGTTCCGAGCGTAGTGATATCCACGGTTCGAGTCGGCGTCCAGTTGCCATTGCCCGGCAGACCGGTGTAAAGCTCAATACCCTTGTAACCCGTCGAAGCCCAAACTTCCAAATCCAAGCTGGGCGTGCCTTTGGGAATATAAAAATAGACGTAGCCCTGCCCAGTGTCAGTGCGTCTGTTACAAGTAAACCCCTGCGGGATCGAGGCGCCCGACATCGTGTTGCCGGCAAGATCGTAGTCCAATGTTGACGCTTTTACATTGTATATTATAAGGTCGTCTGGTTTATTAATAGCGCGAATCGCACCCAAATCGAAGCGATAGACACCGGCCACAGGCGCCGTATAGTTTACCACAACGCGTTTACAGCGGCCCGCAGGGTCGTCCGTTGTGACAAACACGGCGCCGGTGGTAGAAACTGAATTCGCAGAGCCGTTATATACGTTCGTCCATTGCTGACGCGCGGCGTCCCAGCGGTTGACGCCATATGAGAAGCAACGGACGTCCGCGTTGGTGTCAGCCCAGTAAACCTGGAAGCCGATGACGTCGCCCGCCTGATTGGCCCGGGTCAACGGATTGGGGCGACAATACCAATTGAGGTAGTTCAGGCAGCCCGCCGGCGCGTTGGTGCGAAACTGCTGGACGCCGACCAGGTCGTTGAGATCAACGTCCGAGCCATGCGTGCCGTCAGCCAGCACGGCATTGTCAAATTCATTGACCGGCGTCATCGGCCAGTGCCTGACCACGTTCGCCCACCAACCCGCCGTTTCGCTCGGTTCATAATGCGCCGCCGCGATGAAAGGCGGCGTTGAATTAGTGTTATAATAATTGAGACCCGCAACTCGTTCAGTCCCAAAAAAAGTAGCATCCTTGAACGTATAATGCAGGAACGTGAACAGGGGATTCATATAGGACATCTGCCCCTTCCACATGAATTCCCTCAATTCCTGGGAGGAGGCGTCGGCGCCGATGTCCTGCAAGTAATAATAATACCAGAATTGCTTGAGGTCATCCAGGCGCCGCTGTTCGGCGCTGCCCGGCGCCACCAGCGCATCGGCCTGCTGGATAAAGTTCATCGCGCGTCCGCGGGCGTTTGGCGTGTTGAGGAAAGTTCCAGCCTCCGTGTAATCGTAGTATTGCTTCATCACGCCGGCGGCATTGGCGCCATAGGCGCGGCTGATCCAGCGGGTACGCAAGGCCTCAAGCTGGTCCATGGTGAGCGTTGGCTCCCACAGCAGCTTGGAGTAGAGATAATAATCCAGCCCCGTCTTACCGAAATTAAAGTCCATCTGGATGGATATGCCCTTGCAACCAGCCTCGTATAAGGGCGCCATGAGATCGTAAATGGCGCGGAGCGGCGTCCCCCCCCAGATGGCGCCTACCCCCCAATCGGAGTAGAGGCTTTGGGACGTTAAAAAATACCTGATGCCCGGCTGATGCGACAGCATCGAAAAAGCCTTCACAACAGCGGTGTACGACTGGACACCCACCCACTTACCCTTGCCACGATGCTGCCAAAAGAAGGCCGCCGTCACACGCACGCGCCGATCAAGGTTGAAGTTGGGCGGCACGTCATGAAAAAAGTAACTGAGAGACGAGGTGATGACCAAGTTCTTCTTGGAAATGCCGCCCGACAGCCGGTTCGTGGCGGGGAGACTGTCAACGTATTTGTCGAACTCCCTCAACAGCCAGTTATTAAACGCCATGAGTGTGTCGGAATAGGCGTTGGCTGAATCCGGATGCGCGGGGTCCGCCGGATTCCACCACCAGCTTTCGGTCGTCTGGTTCGGCACGGGAGCGACCGGGCTTCCGCTGAGCGCGTAAGGCCCCCACGGCTGGCCCTCAGCCTGACGATACTCAGGATACCAGTTCTTATACGCCGTGCATCTCACGAAGAGGTCATCGTCGGGACCGGCATCCCCAGGCTCGACGTTCACCGAGTAAATCTGGCCGGGATGACTCACCCAGAACGCTTCCGCCTGTTTTTTCATTCTTTCAAAAAAGATCGCTCGCACCTCCGGCACCGATAAATCGACATGCGACCGAACGCCGTTCAAGGGGGTTTCAAACCAGTAATAGTTTGCGCCGGACCCGACGCACCAAGCGATTGCGTTGGTCGCGGTGGCGGGGCGGTCGGTGGCGAAATAAATCGTGTACAAATTGTTGGAAGATGCCGCCGGCCGGTTGGCATACAATCCATACTGGACCGGGGCAATCAATCCTTTCGTGGAGCGCCTGGCAACCATGTCGTCGAGAATGGGCAGGGGAAATATCCCCCCCTGGCTGGGGGGATTCGGCATCGATTGATTTTGGTTCGCCACACGGAGACCTCTCTGCCAATGGTCGTAGCTGACTTCCACGGGCTCATCGGGCGCATGCAGGCCGTTGCCGTCATTATCCGCGCCCTTAAGATAACCGTACGAGATCGTGCCCATCCCGCCGGCCGCACCCCACTCCGGCGCTATGACCCGCAAATAAAAACCGGGATGACTGGAATATTCCATGTTAAATATCAAATATTTGGCGGTAAAGTTTGGCGTATAGGTCCAATTCGGCCCCATGCCGAGGGTCTCGTACCCGATTTGATAGCCGGGGACGGCATGGCCGCCTTCCAGCAATTCGACCACGGCATGACCCAGGCCGCTGAAATTATTCGCCACTATATAGATGCCCGAGGCTTCCGTGTGGATATAAAACGCCTCGCTCCGATCATAAAGTTTCGTGTAAGGATCGTCCAAGTCGTCGATCAGCGCGGCCTTGGCCTTGCTCACCACGTCCGCCGGCGCGTTGGGCGAGTTGGTCAGCGCCTCCAGCGTGGTCAGCATGATGGCGTTGTTAAGCGGGTAGGTGTTATGACTCGCCACCGGCAAGCGCTGGCCGGTCATCTGATAAATACCATCGCTCAAATATTTAACCGCCGACCATACGGTCACCCCCTGCGATGTGCTAGTACGCGCTAATCCTCTGGCGGTCAGGTTGGTGATGTCCCCCGACAAATTCAGGTTGGTGGCCGCCCCGGTCGGCGTGTACACAACCATGTTGTCGGCCACCACGATCGTCGGCAAATTGGCGTGGTCGGCCCGCACGGCGGTGAAAGGCCCATTGGTGCCCGCCAACGCGGCGCCGGCGCCGCCGAACAGAGCGATCAGCCCCAACGCCACGGCCTTCGCCAAAAACGCCGGCCGGTTGGGCGCGGTTTTTCGGAAGCGCGCGGGACGGAAAGTCGCGGAACCATCAAGCAGTTTTGCGCTCATGCGAAATCTCCTGAATGTTCGAGACACACCTTTAAGTTAAGTATAAGGTAGCTTAGGCGGGAAAATAACTCAACATAAATCGATTGTATATTTGCACTTAAAAACAGTATCTTTGCACACGGGAAGTCGGCGCCTGGTCGACGGGACAGGCGCGAAATGAGCGTTAAGCGCCGCAGTTGCATGGCGGGCAAATTCCATTATCGCACTGTGCGGCTGGACACGTTTCCCGGTTTGACTCCCACCCGCGCGCACGGCGCGTAAAGGGGACATGCGCCGCAATGCGGGCGCACCGGACGGCACACGCTCTGGCCGAAGGACACTATGTAAGCGTTGAATACCCGCCAGTATTTCACCGGCAACCGGCGGCGCAAGACCATCTCCGTTTGCAGGGGCGCGCGCGCGCGGATCAGGCCCCAGCGATTGACGATACGGCGCACGTGGACATCCACGCAAATCGCCGGCTTGTCGAACGCCACGGCCGCCACAAGGTTGGCCGTCTTGCGGCCGACACCCGGCAGGCGGATCAAATCTTCCACCGTGGCGGGGATGATGCCATTAAATTGAGCGGCCACCGCGCCTGGAAGTTTCTTAAGCAATTTGGACTTGGTCCGGTAAAACCCGACCGGATAGATCAGGCGTTCCAGCCGCAAACGCGGAATGCGCCGGAGGTCTTCCAGGTTACGGACCACCCCAAAAAGTTTACGGCAAGCCGCCGCCGTGGTTTGGTCCAGCGTACGGGCGCTCAGAATTGTCGCCACCAGGACCTGGAATGGATCGTTGGTGTGCGCCTGAACCAGTTCCGCAACGGGCATCCGTTTTTTTTCGTATTCCCGCTTAAGGATACGCATGACCGGCGCCAAATCTTTAATGTTCATAGGATCCAGCATAAATGATTCACTGCCGGGCGGCAAGCGCCCGTGCCGAGATGTTCGGCGCATTGACATGTTATTGGGCACATGCTACATTCATAGGCGTTCTTACAACGTCAGAGTGCGGCAAGGCATCGATAGCCGGAGTGAGGCGAAGACCGGCGCAGCGGCTTTGTCAACAAGGGCTTGTTTTACGAAAAGGAGATTTTACCTTTGGATTTAGAACGTGTGCGCCACAGCACGGCGCATGTCATGGCGGCCGCCGTCATGCGGCTATTCGAGAATGTTCAGTTCGATATTGGGCCGGCCACAGCGGACGGCTTCTACTACGATTTCGACCTGCCCCACCGGTTTGCCCCGGAAGATTTTGCCCGCATCGAGGCGGAAATGGCCCGTCTGATTGCCGCCAATCTGCCGTTCGAGCGCGTGGAAATGACCCGCGCCGAAGCCGCGCTGGCGCTCAAGGGCCAGCGTTACAAGCTCGAGCGCCTGGCCGATATTCCCGAGGGCGAACCCATCAGTTTCTACCGTTGCGGCGATTTCAGCGATCTCTGCCGCGGCCCGCACTTGGGCGCCACCGGCGCAATCCCGGCCTTCAAACTGCTCTCCGTGGCGGGCTCCTACTATCGGGGCATTGAAACCAACCCCATGCTGCAGCGGATTTACGGGATCGTGGCGGAATCGGCCGAAGCCTTGCAGGCGCAACTCGACCTCCTGGAAGAAGCCCGCAAGCGCGACCACCGCAAGTTAGGCCGCGAACTGGACCTCTTCAGCATGCATGAGGAAGTCGGTCCCGGCCTGATCCACTGGCATCCCAAGGGCGCGCGCATCCGTTCTCTTATCGAGGACTTCTGGCACCGGGAGCATTTCCGCGGCGGCTACGAACTGCTTTACACACCGCACATCGGGCGTTCGCTCCTGTGGGAAACATCGGGCCACCTGGGGTTTTACCGCGAAAGCATGTACGCCCCCATGGAGATCGACGAACTCCAGTATTTCCTCAAGCCGATGAACTGCCCCTTTCACATCCAGATTTACAAGTCGCAACTGCGCTCCTACCGCGACCTGCCCCTGCGCTGGGCAGAATTGGGCACGGTTTATCGTTACGAGAAGGCGGGGACCCTGCAAGGGCTTTTGCGGGTGCGCGGGTTCACCCAGGACGACGCCCATCTTTTCTGCGCTCCCGACCAGATCGAGGCGGAAATCGAGCGGACCATCCGTTTTGCGCTTTTCTTTTTAAAGGCCTTCGGCTTCACCGAAATTTCGGCCTACCTCTCCACGCGCCCGGCCAAGGCCATCGGGGCCGGGGAGCGCTGGACCCAGGCGACCGCCTCGCTCGAACAAGCGCTCAAGGCCGAGGGCCTGGCCTACACGGTGGACGAGGGCGGCGGCGCGTTCTACGGCCCGAAAGTGGATTTAAAAATCAAGGACGCCATCGGCCGCGAGTGGCAACTAACCACCATCCAGTTCGATTTCAACATGTCCGAGCGCTTCGATATCACCTACGTCGGCGAAGACGGCCAACCGCACCGGCCTTACATGGTGCACCGCGCCCTGCTCGGCAGTTTGGAACGTTTTTTCGGGATCCTGATCGAACATTACGGCGGCGCATTCCCGTTGTGGCTCGCGCCGGAGCAGGTCCGCATCCTGCCGCTCACCGACAAGCAGGTCGAGACCGCCCGGCAGATCGCCGCGACGCTCCGCGCCGCCGACCTGCGCGTGACGGTGGACGAGGGGGCCGGCAAGTTGGGCGCCAAGATTCGCAATGCGCAGCTGGAAAAAATCCCTTATATGCTCATCCTCGGCCCGAAGGAAGCGGAGGCCGGAACCGTCTCCGTGCGCCGCCGCGCCGGCGGCGACCAGGGGGCCTTGAGCGTGGCGGCGTTTATTCAGCAAGTAAAAACCGAAACGAAGCATTAACCATCAACCATTGCCCCAGGAGGTCATTATTCGCACGACGACCAGAGTGAATAACCGCATTCGCGTTCCCCAGGTCCGCTGTATTTCGGATACGGGCGAACAAATCGGCATTATCGCCACCGGCGAGGCCCTGAAAATGGCGCTATCCAAAAACCTGGACCTGGTGGAAATTTCACCCAACGCCAACCCGCCGGTCTGCCGCATCATGAATTTCGGCAAGTTCCGGTACGAGGAAAGCCGCCGTGACAAATTGGCCCGCAAGCACCAGGTGCAGGTTGACCTGAAGGAAATGAAATTCCACGCGAACGTCGAGGACCACGACTACTGCACCAAGATGCAGCACATCCGCGCATTCCTGGAAAAGGGGTGCCGCGTGAAAACATCCCTGCTTTTCCGCGGCCGGGAAAACGAGCACCGCGAGCTGGGGTACAACCTGTTCACGCGCCTGATCAAGGACTGCGCCGATATCGGCGCGCCGGAATCGGGCCCGCGCCTATTCGGCCACAACTTGGTAATGCTCCTGCACCCCCAGCATCCGGCCAAGACCGGGAGCGCGCCCTCGGCGCCGGCGAAGCCGCCGGCCCCCGCCCCGCGGCCCGCGCCCGTTCCGGGCACAACGCCCTGAGGTGAAAGCCCCATAAATTCAGATCGGCATCCGTTTCGCCTTCCGCATCAGCGCATCGGCGTCAATGCCGACGCGATTTTGGCGTCGAGCGCGGACAAGTCGCCCGGATACACCGAGATCAAGCGCTTGCCTTCCTGTTGATACAGTTTCTGTTTCAGCAACATGCCGATCTTGTAGTCCGTGGTGTCCAGACCCCAATACTCTATATAGACATCGAAGCGCGGAAGGTAGAAGTCCGGGCGGATGGCAAAGCCCTGAATGATCTGGAACTTGTCGTCGTAACGATATTCGATGCCTTTCGCGCCGAGCCAGTCCGCAATCCGTTTCTCTCCCTTCGACTGCACCACGGTGCGGTCTGCCGCGAGGATCGTTTTCTGATTCTGCACCTTCATGTCGAAGTTGCGGCGCTCGATGAAAACGGCATCGAAACACTTATTGCAGTAGATACGCTGGAACTGCCGTTCCGACACCCGGCGCTCATCGTCCGTCGCGGCGCCGCCGCAGCGCGAACAGGCGCTCGGACCAAACTCGACTCGTTTTCGAACGGCAGCCTCGATTTGCTCAATCGCGCGCAAGGCCGCGGACAATACGTAGTCCGGCCCCGCCGGCCGATTCGCGGCATCGCGCAGCGCAGGCAAGCCCTTTTCGTCGCCGATTTTGCCGAGCGCCAGCAGGGCGTATTGCCGCACCTGCGGCTGCGCATCGCGGGCAAGTTCGCAGAGGATCGGCACTGCTTCGCGGATGCCTTCCGTCGTGGACAACTTACCCAGCGCCGATGCGGCGGCCCGGCGAACGGTTGGGCCGCAGTGACGGCAGAGGCCGATTAGTTCGGTAATCGCTTGCGCGTTGCCGGTTTCGCCCAACTCAACCGCCCTCCGTCGGGCTTGTTCGCTCTCAGCCTGGAATTGCCGGCGATTCACGGAAGCCTCCTGCCGTCGCTGCGACTCGACTCGCCCTGCTCGTCACGCCCGGCCCTGTGTGCCAACGCCGACGCGACGACCTGCGGAAATCGAGTCATTCGTCGGTCTTATACCCCCATCACGAGCCGCCGCAGGACGTCCTTCGCGGGGGCGAGCGCGCGGATCAGGCGCTCGCCGGCCGGGGAATAATAGATTTTATAAAAGAGCGCCTTGAGGGGCGCGCGGCGCTTGTACACGTTATACGCGAAGTTACGGAAACAGCGCAAAATTTCCCGGCGCGGGAAGTTTGGCATGGTCAGGATGGTGTCCATCCGGCCCATGAACCAGGTGTCCGGCTGGTCCTTGGGAATGAAACCCTCCTGCAGACACACTTCCGCCAGTTTCGTGCCGGGATACGGCTCGAAGATGCCGATAATGACACTGTCAGGCTGGATGCGCGCGTTGAGGTCCACGGTTTCCTGGAAGATGGCCGGAGTCTCACGCGGGAAGCCGACAATGTTGAAGGATTTCGTTTTGATGCCCGCGCGCCGGCAGGCCGCGAACGCCTCGGCAATCCGGTCGTTGGATTGGCGCCGACCGAGGACTTCGCGGCGGAAGGATTCGCTGCCGCTTTCGATCCCGATGCTGATCCGGTGGCAGCCGGCGGCTTTGAGCACACGGCAAACGTCGTCGTTCAGCGTTTCCGGGCGGGCGTTAACGGCGAACGGCAGAGCGCATTCTTGACGGTAGCGCGCGCAGAATTCGTCCACAAAATCCCGGCGCGCGGTGAAGCAATCGTCGTTAAAATAGAGCGCGCGCACGGCATAACGGCCCGTCACCTCGCGGATTTCCTCAAGGCAACCCGCCACGCTGCGGAAACGGACGTATTTGCCTGTCTGTCTGGCGCGCAGGGCGTGGTTACTGCAGAACGTGCAGTCGTATGGGCACCCGCGCGAAAACATGAACAGCGCGGTATGGAAGTCGGAATCGACGATCGGCTGGTAGTCGAACAATTCGCGGTCGGGAAAAGGCAGGCTATCGAGGTCTTCCATAAAGGGGCGGGTTGGATTTTTGACGATACCCTGATCGCCGGTTTTCACCCACACGTTGCGGATGGCGCGGAGGTCTCCGCCTTGTTTCAGCGCCTCGACCAGCTCCAGGAGCGGATATTCGCCCTCGCCGATGCAGATGGCGTCCAGCCCCTCGATGGATTCCAGGCACTCCGGCGCGAGCGTGGCGTGGTGTCCGCCAAGAATCGTGAAGGCCGGGAAAGGATGAAGATCGTTGAAAATCCGTTTCACGAACCGGACCTGGGGCGAGACCGCCGAAAACGCGATCAAATCGGGGCGATATTCGGCGAGCGTCCGTTTCAGCGGGGCGGGGTCGTAGGCCCCGAACATATAATGCAGGCGGGTTTCATGGCCATGCGCCTTGAGCACGGCGCTCAACATGCCGATGCCGAACTGGTAACTGCGCGCGCCGCCGCGCACGCCGATATCGGGATAGACGAAAAGGACCTTCATGGCATGCCAATCACTATCTGCGGTTATTTGTTCGGCTTGCGCCAGTGGCAGAGGCGCCAGGCGCGGTAGGCCAGGCCCTGGCGCAGAACAGCCATCATAATCGCAAACCCGTCGCGGAAAGCGCGGGACTTCATCTTGCCGCCGGCACGCTTGTTCTCGTGGGTCGCCACCTCCACCAGCGGATAGCCCTGGCGGATGGCGCGGGCCGCAATTTCTATTTCGCAGTCGAATCCCTTGGCCTTGTGCCTGTAACCGACGGCCACGTTGCGGACAAAGGCCTTATAACCGTTCAGCACATCCATGATGGTCGTGCCGAAAACGATGGAAAACATGAGCGTAAAAACCGCGTTGCCGAAGAGCCGGATGACGTTATGGTCGTCGCTGCCGCCCAGCACGCGCGAGCCGACCACCAAGCCGGCGCCGCGCTCAAGCGCGTCCAGAAAAAGGCCGATGTCGCGCGGGTTGTGGGAGCCGTCGGAATCGAAAATGACGATGGCGTCGCCGGTGGATTGGAGAAAGCCCGCGGCCAGCGCGGCGCCCTTGCCGATAGCGCGCGGATTCAACACAATCCGGGCGCCCTTGGCCTGGGCCACGCCGATGGTCAGATCCCGCGGGTTATCCACGACGACCAGGGTCTCGAACCGGTAACGCGGCAGGCGGGCAATGGCGGCATTCAGCTCGTCGAGGACCGGGCCAATGGTGGCCTCCTCGTTCCGGGCGGGAATGACCACGCTAACCTTTTGAATGGGCATAAGCGTTTCCCTTAGCGGCTAAACTTGCGGTTCAATCTTGCGGTTCTACCGAACCGCTGCCACACCCGAACCCATTGTAGAGGCCGCCCATGAGAATGGCAAATTTATTCCAAATCGGCGCGCGGCTTGAAGAACCGTTCCTGGATCTTGTCCATATAGAGGAAAATGCCGGGTGTCACGAAAAGCGTAATCACCTGGGCGAAGACCATGCCGCCGACCACCACCAGGCCGAGCGGGATCCGGGAGGAGGCGTCCGCGCCATAGCCCAGGGCGATCGGCATGGTCCCCAGGATGGCGCACAGGCCGGTCATCAGGATCGGGCGGAAGCGCACCAGGCAGGCGTCATAGATCGCGTCGTAACTGTTCATGCCCTCCCGCCGGCGCTGTTCGGCGAAGTCCACCATCAGAATGCCGTTTTTGGTGATCAACCCGATGAGGACGAACATGCCGATATAGCCGTAAATCGAAAGCTCGCGCCCGAATCCCAGCAGGGTCAGCAGGCCGCCGAAGACCGCCACCGGCAGGGTCGTGAGAATCGTGAAGGGATGGATATAGCTTTCGTATAGGATTCCCAACATGACATATTTCAGGAAGATCGCGACCAACAGCAAAATGCCCAGGCTGGCAATGGAGCGCTTGAATTCCTGGGCGTCCCCGGTGAATTTGCCGACCACGCCGGCCGGCAAAATCTTGGCGGCCACTTCCTCCATTTTCTTCGTGGCGTACCCCAGCGGAATGCCCGGGGCGATACTGAACGAAAGCGTGGCCGATTCCTGCTGCTGGGCATGCGGCACATCCTGCGGACCGGCTTCTTCCTTCCAATTCACGACGGACTTCAACGGCACCAGCCGGCCGGTTACGGACGAGCGCAAATAAAGCATAGCCAGGTCGTTGGGCAGGCTCTGGTGCTCCTTTTCGATTTCGGGGATGACCTGATACTGGTCCAGATCGGTGGTGAACTGGGTCACATAGCCGCCGGCATATCCCAGCGCCAGGGCTTGCTCGATGGTTTGCGCCGTGATGCCCAGGGCCGAGGCGCGGTCACGGTCGATGGCCATGTTCAAGCGCGGCATGGTGAGCTTGATGTTGTTCTGGACGTTGAAAAAGCCCGGAATGCCGCGCATCGCCATCTCGAGTTGCCGGGAAGCGGCATAGACCTTGTCGCGGTCAAGGCCCATGAGCAGATAGGCATAATCGCTGCCGGCCGCGGTGGATTCGGCCCCGGAACTGATTTTCAGCACCGGCATGGCCTGCAGATAGCAGAAACCGGAGGGCAGCGCCATCAAACGGCCCATGAGCTTTTGGACGTAGTAATCGATCGGATGCTTGCGCTCCCTGGGCGGGCGCAGCCGGACGAAGAGGAACCCCATGCTTTGATCGGCGCCGATCTGGAAACCGGTGACACTGCCCAGCTGGATCACATCGGGCTCTTCGGAGATAATAGCCATGGCCTGTTTTTGAAAGGCCTGCATCTGCGCGGTGGACGCCCCCTGCGGCATCAGCATCGCGCCGTGGATAAAACTGCTGTCGCCTTTGGGCAGGAAATCCTGCGGCAGGATGAGAAACAAGCCGATCGTTCCGAGAATGCAAAAGAGCCAGGCCAGCAGGGCCATCCATTTATGATGGAGCTGCCAGGTCAGCGCTTTGCCGTAAGACTGCACCAGCGCGCCGATGGTGTCGGCGATAAAGCGCTGGACGCGGTTGGGCGCCTTGTGGTGCCGGATGATGCGCGCGCACATCATCGGCGAAAGTGTCAGCGCCACGACGGTCGAGACGATGACGGCGTAGATCACGGTCAGGGAGAACTCGCGCAGATTGCGGCCGACCGCGCCGCTCATGAACACCAGCGGCGTGAAGACGATGATCAACGCCACGCTGGTGGAGATCACGGTAAAGGTTATTTCCTTCATGCTCTGGATCGCCGCCGGAATGGGTTTCATACCCGTTTCCATGTGGCGCACCGTGTTTTCCAACACCACGATGGCGTCATCCACGAGGAAACCGACGGCCAGCACGATGCCCATCAGGGAAAGCGTATCGATGCTGAATTTGGAAATCAGCATGAGGATCAGCGTGCCCAGCAGTGAAATCGGCAGAACGATGCTTGGAATAATAGTTTCACGAATCCGGCCGAGGAACAAGAACATCACCAGCACCACCAGCACCAGGGCGATGAGCACCGTGACCTGCACGTCCGCGATGGATTCCCTGATCGGCGTTGCCCCGTTATGCATCGCTTCGAAGTTAATGGCGCGCGGCAACTCTTTGCGGGCGGCTGCCAGCGTCCGATCGATCGTGTCGGCCACCGCAACCGTATTGGCCCCGCTGACGCGCGAGATCGCCATGACCACGCACATGCCTTTTTCCGGCAAACCCGGTTTGCGGTAACGGATATCCACCAGGTCGTCGGTGACGCTGTCGATGCAGTTGGCCACATCCTTCAGGCGCACCGGCGCGTTGTCGCGATAGGCAATAATCAGCTCGCCATACTCGCGCCCCGTGCGCAACTGGCCTTGCGGCTCGAGCGAAAAGGTGCGCGACGGACCGTTGAGACTGCCGCCGGGAATATTGACCGTGCCGGCTTTCAGGGCCAGGGCCAGTTCATCCACGCCGATCCGATAAGCCGCCAACTGTTCCGGAATAAACTGGATGCGCACAGCCCGCTGGGCGCCGAAGGTCTGCACCTGGGAGACGCCCTCGATCATGCTGATTTTTTTGGAGATGATATGGTTGGCATAATCATAGAGATCCCCGTGCGACAACGTGTCCGAATACAGCATGAGGTAATAGATCGGCGCGTCGGAGGGATTGTATTTCCGATAGATTGGCGGGTTGGGCAGATCCTTGGGTAAATTGTTCTGGGCGCGGGTAATGGCGGCCTGCACGTCCGGCGCCACCAGGTCCACGTTGCGATCCAGGCTGAACGTCAGATTGATGGTCGTGAAACCCACTTTGTTGTCCGAGATCATGGACTGCAGGCCGTTGATCTGGGTGAACTGGTTTTCCAGGGGCGTCGCCACGGCCGAGGCCATTGTGGCCGGGCTGGCCCCGGGATAGGCCACGGACACCTGGATCACGGGATAGTCCACCGTCGGCAGACTGTTGACCGGCATCCGGAAATAGGCCCACACGCCAAACACGGCCATGACGACCATGACCAGCGTAGTCAAAATCGGACGCCGGATGAAAATTTCAGAGAAAGTCATGACAAAATCCGTTCGTTTTAAAGTTAGGCCTTCGGCAACTTTGCCGTTCTATCGAACGGCCTCTACACCGAATTGTCTGCCTGCACTCGGCCAAGGGTGTAGTTGCGGTTCGTTAGAACCGCTGTGTTTTGTCGCGCCATAGGCGGATCCGCCTATGGCGGAACATTCCTTGGCATTTCATTAAGCCGCCCAAGGCGGCGTTCATTTGCCTTCCGGTGCCCCCGCCGGGGCTTTGCCAGACGGCGTCAAGGGGGCCGCTTCCATCACCACCGCGCCGGGATACAACATCAACTGGCCCAGCACCACCACTTTTTCCCCGGACGCCACGCCCTCCTCAATCTGCAACAGACTGTCATACCGCACACCCGGTTTGACCGGCCGCAGATCCGCCTTGTTATCCTGGGTCACGACAAACGCATAGGGCCCGTCCTTGCCGAATTGCACCGCGCTTTCCGGGACCATTACGGCCGCGCGCGCCGTGCCGGCCAGGATGCGCACCTCGATGAACTGCTGGGCCCAGAGCTTCCGCTCGGGGTTGGGCACCAGGGCGCGCAACAAGATCGTGCCGGTTTGCTGGTTGACGGCATTATCCAGGAAGACCAGTTCGCCCGCATAGCTGTTCGTGTCGCCGCGCGGCGCGACTTCGACCCGCACGGTCCCCGCCGCCATTTCCCGGCGCAGGAGATCCAAATATTGTTCCGAGACCGAGAACTCCACGAAGATCGGATCGTAACTGCGGACGTTGGTCAACTTCGTCTGGTTGGCCACGGCCAGATTGCCGTTATCCAAAAAGCGCTTGGAACAAATCCCATTGACCGAGGAGGTGACCGTGCAGCGCGAGAGGTCCAGGCGGGCCTGATCGAGCGTTGCCTCGTCGATCTTGAGTTGGGCCGCGGCGGCATCCAGTTTGGTCTTCAGCGTGTCGAACGTTTCCGCCGAAATCATGCTTTTCGCCAGCAGCGGGCGGTTGCGCTCCAGCGTGAGGCGGCTCAATTCCAGGTTGGCCCGATCGGCGGCCACCAGGCCATCGGCCTGGCGGACACGAATGACATAATCGCTGGGATCGATCAGGAACAGCGCCTGGCCGTTGGTTACAATGGCCCCATCCAGGATAAAGGTTTTCACGAGCAGGCCCGAAACCTGCGGGACAACGTCCACGCTCACCTGGTCTTCCGTATTCCCGAAAGCGCTGATGACAACCGGCGTATCCATTTTCACGGCCAGGGTGGTTTGGACCGCGGTGGGCGGGAATTGCGGCGGGCCTTTCTGGCGTTTGGAGCAGGCCCCCAACGTCAGAATCAGCAGGCTGCATAGCGCGACGGCGCCGGCATGAATCAGTCTTTCGGCAACTTTGCCGTTCTCACGAACGGCCTCTACACCGCTCCGGTGTAGTTGCGGTTCGGTAGAACCGCTCCGGTGTAGCTGCGGTTCGGTAGAACCGCTCCGGTGTAATATCCCTATACTCGAACGCAGATATCGGTTCATGGTTGATCCTTCCTTACGGCGGTTGAGAAAATCCCTTCGGTCCGGGCCGCCCCGCCCTTTTCCAGGCGGCCGGCGGCATAGGCCAGGTTGGCCAGGGCGGCAAACGCTTCCTGCCGGGCGGAGACATTCTGCATTCGCGCCTGCGCCAGTTGGCTCTCGGCATTCAACAGATCGATGATATTACTGAGTCCATTCTTATAACTATCCAGCGCCAGTTCATAGGCGGCCGAAGCGCTGGCAAGATAAGCGATGCTGACCGTGTGCCGTTCCAGGGCGGTTTCATAAGCGTAATACCGTGTCCAGACATCGGCGCCGGCCGCCAGTTCCGCCTGCTGGAGCTGGGCCTGGGCGGAATCCGCCTGCGCCGCCGCGGCGCGCTTGGCGCTCAGGGTCTGAAAGCCGTCGAACAAGGTCCATTGGAGCGTGGCGCCCGCGCCGTAAGACCAGTCATTGTCTTGAAAGTATTGGCCAGCCGCAGTGGTGTCGGTATTCCGGTTGAGCGCGCCGGTATAAGTGTCATAATAATCGCGACTGAGATTGCCGTTAACGTAAAGCGAGGGCCAGAGGGCCGAACTCGTCACCCGGATAGCGGCCTTCCTGGCGGCCAGGGTGGCGCGCAGGGCGGCAATGTCCGGCCGCCGGTCAAGCGCATCGTCAATCAGTTGGCGCATATCCTGCGGAGTAAGCGCGGTGGGCACCGCGTTGGTCGGCGCCACCACCCGGAGCGTTGTATCGGCCGGAATGCCCATCGCCTTGGCCAGCGCACCCTGTGCGATCTTGAATTGACCTTTGGCGTTGACCAGACCATAGCGCGCCTGGTCGTAATTGGCCCGGGCTTGGAGCACTTCCAGGTCGGCGCCGACACCGGCATCTTTGCGCGCCTGGGCCGTTTCGAACGCCGTGCGGGCATCCTTCACATTCGCCTCGGCCGCCTCGATTCCGGCCTTGGCGCTGACTAAGCCATAATAGGCGGTCTCCACGGCCAGCAGGATATCCTGGATGGAGCGGTTAAAAAGATAATTCGCGGCATACACGGTCTGGAGCGCCTGCTCCACGGCCGCCTCGCGTCCGCCGCCGAAATTGATGACCAGATAATTGAGCTGAAGCCCGGGGCCATATTTCATGTAGTCCAGGTCGAAACTTTCCGGCTCGGCCGTGGTCCGCTGGCGCGCGGCCGCGGCCGTGCCGACCACGGTCGGCAGGAAGTAGCCCTTGGCCTGGTCCACCTGCGCGGATGCGGCCCGGGCGTCGCTCCACGTCTTGCGGCTGGCCGGATTGTTCCGCAAGGCGATATCCAGCACCTCGGCCAACGACTGGTCATTGGTAAAATCGGCTTTGCGGGCGCGGATATCCTTCCAGACGGTGTCCTGGTTCTGCGCCCGGGCCGGGGGTGTCCAGGGCGTGGTCGCGTCGCTCGGCGCCGGGGCCGACACGCATCCGGTCAGGAATGCGGCCAATCCGGCGCCGACCATTGCGACCAGGACGGCGGACAAAGCTTTCAGAATTTTTTCGACGATACCGAGGTAAACGGCGCGCTCTTTCGGCGAGACGTGCCGAAACATTTGAATAATGGATTTATGCCGTTCGGCGTCCAGATGTTTCAGGATGGCGCGGCCCTTGGGCGTAATTTCGGCCAATACGACCCGGCGGTCGGTCCGGCTGTTGAAGCGCTTGAGCAGGCCCAGCTGGACGAGCCGATCCGCCAAACCGGTCACGGTGGACGATTTCAGCTCCAGGGTCTGGGCCAGCATGTGCATGGTGCAGGTTTGGCGCTCGGCGACCTGATGGAGCACCCATAACTGCGGCAGGGTGATCAGCCCGCGCGCCAGGTAGTTGCGGTCCTGGGTCGTCATATGCCGCATCAGCCGGCACATCAGGGGCACCAGCCGGTCGGCGAACGATTGCAGGGGCATTTTGGCCGATGCCTTGTTATTTGAAATATCCATGAAACGAAATATACGCGCTACGAAATAAATGTCAAGCGTTTTTCTTAAAAAGGAATTGCATATACAAAGCTTTGTGCGTATATTTATCGGAGTCTTTATTGGACAGGAGGCCAAATTATGGAACTAACTCTACCGCTCACTCGCATGACGACATCGGACAAGCTCCGGGCGCTGGAGACGATTTGGGACGATCTTTCCCGATCATCGGACAATGTCCCATCGCCGTCATGGCACGCCGACGTGCTGCAAGCTCGGCAAAAACGCCTTCAAAATGGCTCGTCGCATTTCACAGAATGGACAGAGGCAAAACGCACGATCCGAAACCGTGTCAAATGAGAATTGAGATTCTGGGCGAGGCTCAGCAGGATTTGATAGACGGTTTCCGGTTCTACGAAAACCAAACCATAGGGCTTGGCGATTACTTTCTCGACTCGCTTTTTTCGGATATCGATTCATTACATCTCTATGCCGGCATTCATGTTTTACAATGCGGATATCACCGACTTCTCGCCAAACGATTCCCCTTCGCGATATACTATCGGGTCAAGGCCATTTTTGTTCATGCTGTACTGGACTGTCGACGGGACCCGGCACGGATTCAGAAACGGTTGACATAATCCCAAACCTGACTGCGGGTGAATTCACCGTCAAAGATAGCGGCTCCACCCCGTGCTTGGGCTGACCGGGCATGCGAAGCGCATCTCCGTGCAGTCCTGCGCCGGGGCGCCGGTTAACAGCTATGTCAGGCAACGCGGAGATCGCAACAAAACGAACAGGAGCGGTATGCCAAACCATAAGCCAACCCGGCCGCCGGTCCCGGGACAGCGCGTCTTCACCTGCGGGCACAGTTTTCACGAATGGGTGGCCGACCTTCTGGTAGAAATAACCCGGGGGGCCGGCATCCACGATCATCACAAAGCCGGCATCTCGAGCATCGGCGGCTCGCGCGCCATTCAACACTGGGACGTGCCGGAGGAGCAGAATGAAGTCAAAAAAGCCCTGCGGGCCGGCATGGTGGATGTCCTGACGCTTTCGTGCATGAGCGGGCCGGATGAAGGCATCGGCAAATTCGCGAAGCTGGCGGTCGCGCACAATCCCAAGGTCCGCATAACGGTCCAGGAACTCTGGCTGCCGGAAGATCGCTTTCCGTTCCGCATCCCGCATGGCCCCGCGCACAACGCGCCAAAATTATCGGTGGATGAATTCAATGACGCTACGATGGCCGGCCTGCAAAAGCCGCACGCCGTGTATTTCAAGGCGATGGAAGATTATGTCAACGCGTTGAACGCCGAGATTGGCAAGCAATCGGTCTTCATCGTTCCCGACGCCCAGGCGACCCTGGCGTTGCGCGCGCGGATCATCGCCGGAACGGCGCCCGGATTGGAGAAGCAATCCGACCTGTTCACCGACGCCTGGGGCCATCCGAGTCCGCCTTTGAAAGCGCTGTCAGGCTATTGTCATTTTGCCGTCATCTATCGCCGCAGTCCCGTGGGCTTACCCTTGCCCGCCATACTGGCCGGCGCCCCGTGCTGGGTCTCCGAACTGAACCGTCTGTTGCAACAGTTGGCCTGGGGCGCCGTTATTCAACATCCTTTGAGCGGGGTCGGCGCGTGACGGCGCAGAGGGGGGGGCCTCCACGTCTTACGGGACCGCGCCCCATTCCCCGTCCGGCAGATTCCAGCCGCCGCCCAGAGCTTTGTAAAGCTGGATGACGGCCGTCAGGCGGCCGAGCTGGGTTTGCGCAAGATTGTTTTCGGCCGGGAACAACTGCTGTTGGGCTTCGAGCACCTCGTAATAACCGGCTTTGCCGGCGATGTAACGGTCGCGCGACACGGCGACCGCATCCGCATAACACCGCACACAGCGCGCCTGCTGGGCGCAGACGTCTTCCAGTTTGACGCGCGTGACCAAGGCGTTGGCCACGTCCTGAAAAGACGCGCGCACGGTTTGCTCGTAGGTAATGGCGGCTTCTTCGCTTTGCGCGCGCGCCTGGCGAATCTGCGCCATCAGCGCGCCGCCCTGGAAAATCGGCCCGGCCAGATTGCCGCCGATGCTCCAGGCCAGGGCGTCGTTGTTGAAAGAATTCAGGTCCGGGCTCGCGCGCCCGAAGAGCGTGGTCAGGCCGATCTTGGGAAAGCACTGGGCGACGGCGACCCCGATCCGGGCGTTGGCCGCGCGCAGGGTCTGTTCCGCCGCGCGGATATCCGGCCGGCGCCGGAGCAGGTCGGAGGGCAGGCCGGCGGGCACTTCCGGCGGCTCATCCTGCCGGAGCAGGGTTGTATCGCGCGGTATGCTCCCCGGATTGCGGCCGAGCAGGAGATCGATCTGGTTTTCCTTGATCGCAATCCGCCGCTCGATATCCGGAATCAGGGCGGCGGTCTGGGCCACCGCCGCCTCGGCCCGGGAGGTTTCCAGGCGCGAGGCGGCGCCCGCGGCCAGTTTCCGGCTGAAAATATCCAGGCTTTCCTCGAACGAACGCGTGGTCCGCTTCGCGATCTCCAACTCGAGGTCCAGCTCCAAAAGTTCGAAATAAGACTGGGCCACGCTGCAGACGACCGTCAGCATGACCCCGCGCCGGTTTTCGGTGGTGGCCAGCAACTGGGCTTGCGCGGCTTCGTTCAGGCGGCGGATTCGGCCCCAGAGATCGAGTTCCCACGTGGCCGCGGCGGCGAGCATCAGGGGATTTCCCGTTTGATTGCCGGAGGGCGAGGCATTGCCGCGAAACGCGTTGCGACTGCGCTCCAGGTCGCCCTGGTACCCGATCTGCGGATAAAACTGGGCGCGCGACTGCGCCGCCAGCGCCTGGTATTCCTCGACGCGCTTGACGGCAATGCGCAGATCGTAATTATTGGTGAGCGCGGTTTGAACCAGTTCGTGGAGCGTGTCGTCAGCGAACACATCCCACCACGGCAGATCGGCCATCGTCACCTGCGGACCCGCCTCGGCGGGCGCGCCGCCAACGCCCTGCCCAAGGAACCCGCCGGGCGTATCTATGACCGACGTCTTAAAGCGGGGCCCCACGGCGCACCCGCCGGACAAGAGGGCCGTCAGGAGCAATCCGGCAACCGGCGCCGCCGGGCGGAATAGCCAAATCTTGATTATCGATATGAGTTTCATAATTGCAAATAGACCTTTGGCAATTTCGCTGTAGCCGTCGGACGTTAGGCCGACGCTCCGGCAAACGCGCCCCTGCGTGGCGCGGCTACAGAAAATCGACCAATTTTTCATCCGCGCCCATCCGCGTTATCCGCGGTCGAATCTTTTTTCTGCGGTTCTTTTTCGTGCAAGGGGGTGCGCTCCGATTCCTTGCCGTGAATCAAATGCTGGACAAACGAGAATGAGACCGGAACGATGAAAATGGCGATGCAGGTGGCGGCCAGCATGCCGCCGATCACGGCCGTGCCGAGCACCTGGCGCGAAACCGCGCCGGAGCCGGTGGCGACCCAGAGCGGCACGCATCCCAGGATGAACGCGAAGGCCGTCATCAGGATCGGGCGCAGTCGGATGCGGGCGCCGTGCAGGGCGGCATCCACCGGGGACATGCCGCCTTCATAACTGGTCTTGGCGAACTCGACGATCAGGATGGCGTTTTTCGCCGCCAGCCCGATCAGCATGATCAGCCCGATCTGGACGTAAACGCTGACTTCCATACCGCGCAAATAAATTGCCAGGAATGCGCCAAAGACCGCAATGGGTGTGCCCAGCAGGACGCTGAACGGCAGGCCCCAGCTTTCATACTGGGCCGCCAGGATCAGGAACACGAACAACAACGACAGCCCGAAAACGACCCAGACCGGCACGCCCTGCTGCGCCTCCTTTTCCTGGAACGACATGCCCAGATAATCGTAGCCCATTTCGACCGGCATGGTCTGGGCAAACACGTCTTCCAGCGCCCGCATGGCCTGGGCCGAACTATAGCCCGGCGCCGCCGTGACATTGAATTGGGCGCAGCGATACAGATTGAAGCGCATGGTGAATTCCGGCCCGACGCTGGATTTGATTTTGGTCAGCGCGGAGAGCGGCACCATGCCGCCCTGGTCGTTGCGCACGTAAAACTGGCCCAGGTTTTCGGCGCGGGTGCGGTAATCCCCCTCGGCCTGGACATAAACCTGCCACTGCCGTCCGAAGCGGTTGAAATAGTTGATGAACGCGCCCCCCATGAAAGCCTGCAAGGTTTTATACACCTGGCTGATTTCGACTCCTTGCTTCATGACCTTGTCGCGATCGACATCGATATACATTTGCGGCACATTCGGCAGAAACGTGGTGTTGATCGATTCCACTTCCGGCCGCTTGCGGACGGCGTCCGCGAAGACCTTCACATTCCCGGCCAGGAACGCGATGTCCTTGCCGGCGCGATCCTCGAGCAGGAAGGTCACGCCGCCGGCCGTGCCGATGCCCGGAATGGCCGGCGGCGGGAAGGCAAACGCGATGGCCTGCGGAATGCCGGCCAGGGCGCGGTTGATGTGCATCACGATGGCGTCATACTGTTCCCCGGGGGTTTTGCGTTCCTCCCAAGGCTTGAGCGAAACGAAAAAGAACGCGCTGTAGGTATCCTGCACCCAGCTCAACATGCTGAAGCCGCAGACTGTGGTGGCATACTGCACGCCCGGGGTCTTGGCGAGAATCGCCTCGATCCGGCGGCAGACCGCGTCCGTGCGCTGGAGCGAGGCGGCGTCCGGCAACTGGACGTTGACATACATGTACCCCTGGTCCTCCTCCGGGATAAACGCGCCCGGCAGGATCTTGCCGAACAAACCGATGCCGGCGGCGACCAGCGCCAGGAAGAGCAGACTGAAGCCCGTCTTGCGGATGCAGGCGCCGCAGACCGCTACGTATCCGTGGGTGGCGCGGTCGAACAACCGGTTGAAGCCCTCGAAAAACACGCCGACCGCTCCGCGCGTTTTCACGCGCGGCCGCAGCAGCAGGGCGGCCAGCGCCGGACTGAGCGACAAGGCATTGAAGGCCGAAATGATCACGGAAACCGCGATGGTCACGGCGAACTGCTGGTAAAGCCGGCCGGTGATCCCGGGAATGAAAACAGTCGGAATGAACACGGCCGCCAGAATGAGCGCGATGGCGATGACCGGCCCGGACACTTCCTCCATGGCCTTGAACGCCGCGTCCTTGGGCGACAGGCCCTCCTCGATGTGCCGCTCCACGGCCTCCACCACGACGATGGCGTCATCCACCACCAGCCCGATGGCCAGCACCAGGCCGAAGAGCGAAAGCGTGTTGATCGAAAAACCGAAAAGCGGGAACAGCATGAAGGTCCCGATGAGCGAGACCGGCACGGCCAGCAGCGGGATCAAAGTGGCGCGCCAGCTCTGCAGGAAAATAAAAACGACCAGGATCACCAGCAACAACGCCTCGAACAGCGTCTTGGTGATTTCCTTCATGCCGGCCCTGACGGCCTCGGTGGTATCCAGCCCGATGACATAATCCAGGTCCGCCGGGAACCGCTTTTTCAACTCGGCCATGAGTTTTTTGGCGCCGTCAGCCGCCTTGATGGCGTTCGAGCCGGGCAGTTGATAGAGGGCGATAATGGCCGCCGGCTTGCCGTTCAACCGCCCGATAAGGTTATAGGTCTGCGAGCCCAATTCCACGCGGGCCACGTCCTTGAGCCGGATGACGGAGCCGTCGGGCTCGGCCCGCACCACGATCTGCTCGAATTCCTTCTCGTCGATCAACCGGCTCTGGGCGCGCACGGAATAGGTGAACTCCTGCCCCGCCGGCACCGGCTCGCTGCCGATCTGGCCGGCGGGATTGACCGTATTCTGACTGTTGACCGCGGCGATGATGTCCGGGATCGTGATCCCCAGCTTGGCCAATTTGTCCGGCCTGACCCAGAAGCGCATGGCGTACGGGCCCGCGCCGAACACCTGGATACTGGCGATGCCCGGCACGCGGTTCAATTGATCGTTCAGGTTGATAAAGGCGTAATTGGCCAGGAAGATGCCGTCATACGTGTCCTTGGGCGAATAAAGGCAGAAGAGCATCAGCGGCGCGGAGGTGGATTTCTGGACCGTGACCCCGAAATTGCGGACGTCGGCCGGGAGCTGGGACTCGGCCTGCGACTCGCGCATCTGCGTCAGAATCTGATCCGTGTTGGGGTCGGTGGCGACGTCGAAATCGACGCGCATCGACATGGCGCCGTTGTTGGCGTTGACCGAATACATGCACTTCATGTTGTCCACCCCGCTCATCTGCTGTTCGATGGGGGTGGCGACCGATTGCTCCACGGTTTGCGCGTCGGCGCCGACGTACATCGTCTGGATCTGGATTTCGGGCGGAACGATATTGGGGAACTGGGCCGTGGGCAGGCCCAGCATGATGACCAGTCCGACGATGACCATGATGATGGCGATCACCATGGCCACGATCGGACGGTTGATGAAAAATTTTGTCATGGATGGCCGGATTCTCGATTCATCCTGCCGGCGCGATGGAGCGAACGGGTGACCTTAACTCGATCTAACGCGGGTAGGCCCGCAACCAAAAAAAACGAACCACTAATGGACACAAATAGACACTAATTATTTCCTGCAAAATTCGTGTTCATTCGTGTTTATTCGTGGTTCCTCTGTGCAGGGATTTTCTTGTTATTTTTAGCGGTTCCTGATGTCTGAGATACTACAGGGTCATGATCAAACGCAAGCCCTCATCGACTTGAAGCATGCTCTGAACGTCAATCCCCTTGACCCGCTCGGTCAGCAGTGTTTTATCGAGACTGATGAGTTGAGATACGTTGACAACAGAAGGCTTTGGAAGCCCCGATATGCGTATTGACAGGTGAACATTTCCCGGGGCGCCGGCAAGGTTCAGATTGGTCGTTACTGCGGCGCAGATGACCGTCCGGATACCGCTACGGTTAAATACATCGGACTGAACGATGAGCACCGGCCGGCGGTATCCTGGTTCCGATCCAATCGGATCGGGAAGCGATGCCCACCAGATTTCGCCGCGTTTCACTACCATTCCTCCTTGGGGAGGGAAATCGCCTGCAATCGCTCCAGAATAGGGTCCAGAGAAGATCTCTCTTTTGCATAGATCTCGTTCAGTTTGCGCGTGATGTCTTCGGTGCGGTGCTGTTGAACGTACTCGTCAACAGCGACTGTGAAAAGAGAGCTCCGGGTCATCTTGCGGTGGCGAGCGAATACCTCCGCGCGCGAGAAAATAGCGTCCGGCACCGATATGGCTGTTTTCATGGTGAATATGGTATTGACATGGTTATACCCATGTCAATCTTTTCTTTTGTGCAACGGGATTTGACGCGTTCTCGCACCGCTCAACGACAAGGGGCTACGTTTGGGTGCTCCAGCGACGATAACGCACTCCTTCTGCTACCGCATTCTCATTCTTTCAGTTCATAGGTGACTGCAACTATATGAGATATGGTAATCTCTTTCGGATTGGTTCCGATATGCTCGGTGGGGAAGTCTGCCTGCATTCCCATCACTCGCATGGGCATGTTCCAGTGCGTAGAACCAGAACATCCTATGGTCACAACCTCTCCGACTTTCTTGCCGGCGAGTTTGGCAGATTTATCCGCTTCAGACCTGGCGTTATCCATGGCCAATTTCCGCGCGCGTTCAAGGACTTCGGAACTCTGCTCAAGTCCGTAAACAACGACACTCCGGATGTCCTCGGAGTATCTGATGGAAGAAGGGACCTGCATAAGCGCGCCGGCACGGAGGCCTTTGTCAATGACTTCATATATCCCGGCAGAATCGGGCTTGCATGCGATCTGTATTCTTCGGGCGACCTCGGGGCGCGGCGCTTCCTCTTTCTGATCGGAACGCCACACTTCGTTTTTTTTCTCGCCAAGCGATATGTCCACCACGGTGACGCCCTTCACTGTGTTTGTCTCGCTCTTGATCGCCGCCGTAATCTCGCTTGTAAGTTGGTCGGCTTTTTTTACGGCATCAACCATGAGGATGCCATCGGCTCGCGCATATAGCGTGATATAGGCGGCATCCGGTTTGACTTTCACTTCGGCCTTCCCTGTAACACTGACCGTATGCTCTCGATCAGCGGCGTACGACGAGAACGCAAGCATTGAACCAAGAACGACTGTCATTACGGTACATGTCTTCATCTCCTGTTGCCTTTCTCTTGTTGTTGACCCGGTGCAGGCTGAGCCCGCAGGCGGGCAAAGCCTGCACCCGTTGACTTTTCCTATTCTCTTTCAAATGATTGATAGATTCTATTCAGCGGCCAGTAGATACGCGTTGCTCTGCCTACGATGTTTTTTTGTGGGACTGGGCCCCAATAACGACTATCAAGGCTGGTGCGCGAATTGTCGCCGAGGACAAAATATTGGTCTTTCTCCAAAACGACTTCGTCGGTTGACTTTTTCAGTAGTCCGCCGTGAGCCAGTTGAAATCCCGCAAAGGGAATCTGTGCCGAAGCGATTTTCCGGAAAATTGCCGGATTGGATACGATTTGATCGTTCACAATCAAGTTGGGTGGATCAATACGAACCTTGTCGCCGGGCACCCCGGCGATACGTTTGACAAAGTATGCGTTCTGCGGCAGTGACGCGATCCCCGCGGTCTTAAACACCACAATATCTCCGCGCTTCGGGTTTCCAATCCTGAATGTAACCTTCTCCACCAGCAGATGATCACCAGGCATTATTGTCGGCGACATTGTGCCCGTAGGTACGCTAAACGGGCGCACAACGGTCCGAACCGCATATGTCCACGCCGAACTCAAACCGAAATTGACTATGACTATGCCGACCCAGCCCAGAAAGCGGATGTGAGGAACAGGCCGGTAAGACTGCTTCAACATGATGAACCACAGGACCAGCCCAATGACTAATAACAGAATACTGAAAACGTAGGTAGCAATGCCGGGAATTGCCATGATCCCGAGCGAAAGATACCCGCACACGACAATGCTGAAGTACCACTTGGCCCCAGCGGCGCGCGCACCCGAGAGGAAATGCGCGGAACCGTTGAGTAAGAACCCCAGCAGAACTCCGACCCATTTACGATATGTGAGCCTGTCATTCATTTTTTGTCGCAACGAACGTCAGCGGCGTGAGTGCAAGGCCCGCCACGGGCCGAATCTATCCGCCACCACCTTGTTCAGCTTCATCATGCTCCTGTTTCGGTCTTGCGATGTAGCCGCCCAGAATTCCAAAAGGAATAACGCCAACAACCGAAATGATATTACACCATAACGGGAGTGATGTAAGAAACGGAAGTCCCAATGGAATCCCGATGGCGCCTATAATGGCGCCATGAAGAATTTGGTTTCGTTTGGCAATCCGGCCGGCAACAAAACCTCCGAATAACGTGAATCCGAAACCAATAATCGTGCTCGAGACCAGAAATGTCGCATTATTAAGATGGGCTCTTATTTCATTCGGCTGTACACCTCGTACAATGAAAATAATAGCCAATGCTATTCCCAGAATAAAACCAATAACCAGAGAGCCGCCAACGTCCGTCAAAACGCCCAGCACTAATGCCTTGATATTAATCGGTCGATTGCTTGGCATTGTTTCCTTTCCTTGTGTCGACAGCGAAAACGATGCGCGACAGGGATTTAGCAACGCCTCGCGTATCTTGCGGCTGTTCTTTCCCGGCACCCCGCGCAAAGACAAGGAATACTGTGCGGCACTTTCCATCCGGATCGGAACGCGCGGGCTATGACGCCAGGCGAGTTCTGTCGCCTATACCCAAGAACAGCGCTGGAACGGAGATATCCTCGTCAAGTTCGTCCCAATGGAGTCCGGTTCCTCCTCCAGAGATGGAGTATTTAGCGCGTTGGGATGAAGTGGCGCGTAAAAGTCTCGGGAAATAAGCCAAAGGCACGCCAAGCTGACGACCATCCGCCAGTTCAAGCCACATCGTGTCCGCCTCGAAACGTAATCGCGTTGCCATGGGTTCAAGCGCTAAAGTATTCATTCCAGTACCTCTCAATTTCCGCCTTATGTTCCACGGCGATATCGAGCAATTCGTGCAACTCACTCGCCGACATAGCGTATGATTCCGCCACTTCCGGCATGGGCTCGAGCCAAAACTTTGCAACCGCCTCGCCGTGGCGCACATGGATATGTAATGGTTCTCGCGGCTCGCCTTCGTTCGAGTGGAAGAAAAACCTATATCCCCTATGTCTGAATACAACAGGCATGACTGGATATTACTTTTTCTTCCCGGTTATGTCTATTTTATTACAGGCCGAACGTTAGCGGCGTGAGTGCAAGGCCCGCTACAGGCCAAAGCTATCCACCACCGCCTTGTTGAACCCTTTCAATGTTCGGCTTCTTATATTTCCTCTATTTCCGGTATCCCTCGCGCCGCGTGCCAGATTCGCAGGACGTGAAGGACGCCCCGCTTTTCATCGACAGCGAAAACGATGCAATAGGGATTTAGCAGCGCCTCGCGTATCTTGCGGCTGTTCTTTTCCGGCGCTACGCGCAACGACAAGGGATACTGCGCGGCGATTTCAATCCGGCTCAGAATCCGCGCGGCAAGACATGCGGCGGCGTCAGGATTATCCAGGCCGATATAGAAGACTATTTCTTTTAGGTTTTCACCAGCCGTGTTGGACCAGATAATTTTGAAAGCCATTGACCGAGACTCCGTTTCACATCGGCATGAGGAATCACACGGCCGGCCCGAATATCATCCAAGCCCTTATCGATAGCCGCCAGAAAACGAACACGCTCTTCGATATCCGCCCATGTGGCGGTGTTGGGAAGCCTCTCAATGGTTTGCAGCGCTATATCCTTTGTGGTCATCATATAAGAAAGATAGTTTTATTTGGAACGTATGGACCAAGGCTCTTGTTGGCGCATGGTGTTGCGTTTAGAATCCATGTAGAGTGTATCAGGACAGACATCCTGCTCGTGGGGCCAAGTTACAGTCCCGTATTCCGCTCGCGCCTGTCTGAAATAGTTCTTGTCACGGAGTTCCTTGAACACGTCAAGGTCGAGGAGGGGCGAGCAATCGAACACTCCGGTTTCTCCGTTTGCGAACTCGAGTTTCAGCTTGTAGTCATCGGTGACGGCAACGTTCTTGACTCTTGGATTCATGATGTCACCTCAAAGGCACGGGTTAGGCGCGGCACGCTGAAGCCGGTGGTTTGCCATGTTGAGCTTTTTTGACTCAGTGAGTGTGACAGAGTTCAGTCTTGGCAATCCCGACAAGGGATCTCAACACGGTATTCACGGACCGTTCGTCGGGGAAGTACCGAGCCACATCCGGGGAGAGCAGGATAAGGTTTGTCCCCTGCTGGAACCGTTTGGCGTATTTCCCTCGCACGCCGCCCTTGAGTTTAGAGAGGTCGTATTCCGGTCGCAGATCGTTTTCCATTTCTCTGTTATTCACCTTCTTCATAATGTTTTCTTTCCTGATGTGTTGTTCTTCTTGCGCTGATGATCCGAATGTTGTCTCCGCGGTCTGTGTGCGCGACCATGAGCACTCGCCCAGACTGCGACATTCCCACCGTGATAAACCGGTATTCTGTGATAGAATGATCCGGATCGTGATAGGTGATCGAAAGGGAATCACTAAAAACCGATGCGGCCTCTTGAAACGACACGCCGTGCTTCCGTTGGTTGCTGGCGGCCTTTTGCGGGTCACATTCGAATTTCATAACCGTATCATATCACGATGTCTTGGTATCAGCAATCCTATTTTTCTGGCGAACGTCAGCGCTGAGGATCGGCGAGCTTGCGAGCCATATCCTCAGGCACTTTGTTGTTCGGTCGTTTTTTCATGTCTGCTGCACTGAAAGTCAAAAATCATGATTTGCCAATCCAATTGTTTGATCTGGCCGCATAAATCGACGGTCAAAACATACACGCAAAAACGTGTATCTTTACGAAAAAGGTGCTAAAGTGGCAGACTACCGCAGCGCGGCGCCCTTCCGGGTTTACGCCCTCAAAAAGGAAGGTATGCGGTCCGATGAATCTAGCGTCATGTACGGTGAGATCATCTACCAGAATCAGGACGTCGTGGTCTTGAGGGACACACTTGACGAGATCATCAACCGCGTGCTCTATAGCTTGGAAGGTCGCATCGCCTGATAGGAGGTGCGGCAGGACGACTTGGGCGTCTGTCACCTTTCTTTTACGGATGCCTTCTTCCATTAGTGCGCTGTCAAGAGCGCGCATGCTCTCGGAAATACCGCGCGTGCTTTGAAGCGCTCTGTTGATGATGTCGCTTTCCATTGGTTTCTCTGGACAGTTATTATGCCTCAAAAATATCATCACTTTGATGCTTGACGAGGGATGATATGCCTCGAACGCATCGTCGGACAGTTGTGCCAGTTTACCACGCCACGGCTTTAGCTTTCCAAAGAAAACATTCGTTTTTGCGTGTATGTTTTTGGTAGGGTGAGGCGTCCCTGCCGAGTTGTGTCTTTTCCGGACGGCTCACCGGGGACGGTTCGCCCTACCTTTTGCGTTGCCCGTCCTAATAACTTGAACGTTAGGAACCGCTATAATCCAGATCATTGGGCTGTGGTATGCGTTGCGGCAGCGGGGGCCGGCACGTTCGTGCCCGCCGCCGGGGCGGGGGCGGGTTCCGCAATATAGGGCTGCGGGTTGACGATGACGCCTTCGCGGGCCTTTTGCATGCCCTCGACCACCACGCGCTCGCCGGGGTTCAGTCCTTTGGTGATGACCCAGAACGGCCCGCTGCGGTCGCCAGTCTGCACGGTTCGGATCGAGGCCCGATTGTTCTTGTCCACGACCGTCACATGATAACTGCCCTGCGTTTCGGCGACCGCACGCTGGGGCGCCAGGAGCGCGCCGGCCAGTGTTTTAATGGGCAAGCGCACATGCGCATACTGACCGGGCCGCAGGATGAAATGAGGATTGGGGAACAAACCGGCGATCCGGATTGTGCCTGTCTTGATATTGACCTGGCGGTCGGCGGTGAAAATTTCGCCCTTGTGCGGATAGGTTTCGCCGTTGGCCAGGATCAGCTCCAGATTGTTGGTCGTGTGGCCGGGGGTTGAGTCGCCTCTTCCCTGTTCCATCCTGCTCTTCATCGCCAGCATGTATTCCTGCTCGCTGATCGGGAAATAAACTTTGATCGGATCCACCGTGGAAACGGCCGTCAGCTCGGAACTGTTCGGGCCCACCAGGTCGCCGACCTGGGCCTCGGCGATGCCGGCGATGCCGTCAATCGGCGAAGTGACCTTGGTAAACCCCAAGTTCAGTTCGGCCTGCTGGACGGCCGCCTGGGCCGATTCCAACGCGGCTTGCGCGCCCTTGTTGGATTGAATGGCATTATCCAATTCCTGCTGGCTGATGGCGTTGTTTTTGGCCAGGGGCGTGTAGCGCTTGACGTTGATGGCGGTCAGGTCCAAATTTGCCTGGGATTCGGCCAGCCGGCCCTTGGCCTTGTCCAACGCCGCCTGGAAGGGACGCGGATCGATTTGAAAAAGCAGGTCGCCTTTGTGGACGAGCTCGCCTTCCCGGTAACACTGGGCCATCAGGCAGCCGCTGACCTGGGCGTGGATCTGGGCGTTAACCATTCCGTCGAGCGTGCCGATCCAGTCCCCGTAAACAGTGACGTCTTTCTGGACCACATCCATCACCAGCACCTCGGGCGGCTGCAGCCGGGGCGCATGCGCGGCGCGTTTGCAACCGCAAGCAACCAGCGCCAGGATTAGCAGGGCGGGCAGGAGCCAGGTTGCCGCGAGTGTTCGTTTTATAATCATGGTTGGCCTCGTTGGCGGTTCTATGCCGGCCGCGCCCCGGCGGTATGAAGCGCGGCTTTATTAAATGCACAGTTTCAACCGTTGCGGTTCTCGCGAACCGTCGCTACACCAATCCGGTGTAGGGGCCGTTCGATAGAACGGCATAGTTGCGGCGTTAGTTGCCTAATCAATGAATTTGATAAATCATAACGTGTATCCAATGGACGAATCAAGCGGAATTTAGTATACCCGGCCAATCGTATGACCTCCTTTTTCCAACGCCTTGTCGAAAACTGGCGCCGGCCCGGCGGCTATCGCGCGGTGTTCAAGATCGGCCTGCCGCTGATTATCAGCATGAGTTCGCATACGGTCATGCTGTTCACTGACCGGCTGTTCCTGGGACGCTACTCGCTGGACACCCTGGCGGCGTCAGTGCCGGCGGGGCTGTTGGCCTTCATGTTCATGTGTTTTTTCATGGGCATGGTCGAGTTCACCAACACCTTTGTGGCGCAATATGTCGGCGCGCATCTGCCCCGCCGGGTCGGCAGCGCGGTCTGGCAGGGGATCTATTTGGCGCTGGCCGCCGGCATTCTGCTGGCGGGCCTGTCCTTCATGGGCGGAAGCCTGTTCCGGCTGGCCGGCCACGCGCCGCGGATTCAGGAGCTTGAGACGATCTATTTCCGGATTCTCATGCTGGGATCCGTGTTCGGGCTTCTGCAGAACGCGCTAAGCTGTTTTTATTCCGGGCGCGGCCTGACCACGCCCATCATGGTTATCAATGTCATCGGCGTGACGCTCAATGTGCCGTTGAATTACATGCTCATCAACGGGTACGGCGGGTTCCCGGAAATGGGGATAACCGGCTCCGCTTTGGCCACGGTGGCCAGTTCGGCGGTCATGTTCCTGCTTTATGCCGGCGCGGTGTTCCGCGAAAAAAACGATCGGGTCTATGGCATGCGCCGGATGTGGGCTTTCGACCGCATTCTGTTCGGACGCCTCTTGAAATTCGGGACGCCGGCCGGGATCCAGGTGTTTGTGGATATTTTCGGATTTACCATATTTCTGCTGATGGCGGGACGGCTGGGCCGCGACGCGCTGGCGGCCACCAATATCGCCTGCTCGATCAATCTGCTGGCTTTCATGCCGATGATCGGTTTCTCGATCGCCGTCAGCACGCTGGTGGGCCAGGCCATCGGGCGCGGATGCCCGGAGGACGGCATGGCCGCCACGCGCAGCGCCCTGCACTTGACCTGCGCCTATATGTGGGCGCTGGCGGCGCTGTTCATTCTGGCGCCGGGATGGCTGATCGATATATTTCAGTCGCGGAGCGGGAACGCCGCGGAGTTTGCGGTCGTCCGGCGTCTGACCGTGGGCGTCCTGCGCTTTATCGCTTTTTACAGCGTGTTCGATACGATCAATGTCATTTATTCCGGCGCGCTGCGCGGCGCGGGCGACACCAAATTCATCGGGTGGACGATTGCGGGTCTGTCGCTGGGGCTGGTTGTTCTGCCGGTCACGGCGGGGGTGGTTTATTTCCATGCCGGGCTTTATATCATCTGGGGCTTCGTGTCGGCCTATGTCTGCGCGCTGGCCCTGGTGTTCCGCTGGCGCTATCGCCAGGGGCGCTGGAAGCGGATGCGGGTCATCGAGAGCGCGCCCGCGCCGCTGGCGCTGGTTCCGCCCACCATTCCCGGGGCGGATTGAGGATAACGCCTCAATTACGCCGGGTTGTAGATGCGGTTCGATAGAACCGCCGATCGCCGTTCTGGCGAACGGCAGCAGCGCCTGATGTGCGACACCCAAACCTGTTATGCGCATATCCGCCCAATGTAACCGAGAACGTGTGAAAAAATTAATCCGGACGCCGTGTGAGGGCACACGGCCTACAATTTCCCCATATTTTTGAGGGTTGTTGCAGGCCCGGCGCCCTCGCCGGGCGATTTTTTCACACGTTCCGAGGCATTACGATTGAGGATATTTTTTCACGGGCGCCGGAAGGCGGCTTGACTTCCAATACGGCAAACATAGTATTACAGCACGACCAAGGCATGCTTGTCCAAAATAATATTTCCTTCCCAAGGCGGGGAAGAAAGGAAATCCAATGCGTGAAGTTGCCATAACGGAGCTGTCGATCGATGTCGTCAACCTATGGATGAACCGGTGGTTATTGTTGACCGCCGGCGCCCTCGATGATTGCAACATGATGACGGTGGCATGGGGCAGTATCGGCTGTATGTGGGCAAAACCTTTTGCGCAAATTGTCGTCAGGCCGCAACGCCACACCCGCGCGTATATCGAACGATCGGATTCGTTCACCCTGTGCGCTTTTCCCGAGAAGCACCGCAAGGATTTGCAGACCCTGGGCGCGCTCTCCGGGCGCGACGGCGATAAACTTGCCAAAACCGAACTCACCTTGAAAGCTTCCCGGCGCGTGACCGCGCCATCGTATAACGAGGCAAATTTCATTCTGGAATGCCGGAAAATATACTGCCAGGACATGGATCCGCGCGGTTTTATCGACAAAACCATTCAAGACAACTATGCGGCCAAGGACTACCACCGCATCTACTTTGGCGAGATTTTGTCCGCGTACGGCGAGTGAATGCGGGCCCGGCAAGGCCCGCGTTAGTTTCCGCATGAACGATGTCGAAAGCTGTTTTTAGCGGGCATTGTTTAATCCTTGGGCGATGATTCCGGGGTCACTCCCCGGCTTGCCTTTTGCCCAGGATTCCGGCATCATTCCGCATCGCTCATCCAACTTCCATATCGACTTTTTACCAGGAGGAAAGCGCGTCATGGCCATTCAGGATTTCAAGTCAACCTACAAGACGATCATGGACGATCATTTTCCGCCGCGGCTGGAAATCAGTTTTGTGGATGGCGCCGCGCGGCAAACGCTCGTTTATGAGAAGGCGAGCTGGTTGATTGATGGCGTCGAAAAAGGCCTGCGCTATGGCGAGAATCCGGGCCAGGAAGCGGCCCTGTTCAAGCTGGTCAACGGCAACTTGGCTCTGGGCGAGGTGCGCAGTATCCAGTCTGGCCGCTACCTGGCGTCCGACGTCGAACTACTCCAGTCGGGCAAGCATCCGGGCAAGACCAATATCACCGACGTGGATAACGCCCTCAATATCATGCGCTACCTGATGGAAACACCCTGCGCGGCCATTGTGAAGCACAACAATCCCTGCGGCGTGGCCAAGGCCGCCACCTTGGCCGAGGCCTATGCCCGCGCCAATCTGGCCGACCGCGTGGCGGCCTTCGGCGGGGCCATCGTGCTTAACCGCCCGGTGGACCGCGATACGGCCGAACTGATCCTCCAGCAATATGCCGAGGTGGTGGCGGCCCCGGACTTTGCCGCCGGGGTGCTCGAGCTGTTCGCCAAAAAGAAAAATCTGCGTGTCATGCGCATTGCCAACATAACGCGCCTGGCCGAGTTCGCCGCCCAGCGCGTTGTGGACTTCAAAGCGCTGGTGGATGGCGGCCTGGTGGCGCAATGGTCCTTCGTGCCGCAGACCCGCGACAAAACCCAGTTGTTGCCCGCCCAAGCCCTGCACAAAGGCAGGGAGTACAAGATCGACCGCCTGCCGACGGAAAAAGAATACGACGATTTGCTCTTCGGCTGGCTGATCGAATGCGGCGTGACCAGCAATTCGGTTGTTTTTGTCAAGGACGGCGTGACAGTCGGGATCGGCGCCGGCGAGCAGGACCGTGTCGGCGTGGCGGAAATCGCCCGCGACAAGGCGTATCGCAAATTGGCCGACCGGCTTTGCTGGGAACAGCACAAGATCCCCTACAACGATTTGAAAGACGCGGGCATCAAGGCCGAGATCGATCGCGAGGTCAGCCGGCGCAAAGGCGGGATCACCGGGAGCTGCATGGTTTCCGACGCCTTTTTCCCGTTCCGCGATGGCGTGGATGTCGGCCTGCGCGAGGGCGTGACGGCCGTGATTCAGCCGGGCGGCTCGGACCGGGATTTCGAAAGCATCGAAGCTTGTAACGAAGCCCGGGCCGCCATGGTTTTCACCGGCCAGCGCTGTTTCAAGCATTAATCTTTCGATGCGGCGCTACAGCCTAACATTCAACATAATCCTGCCTACCGGCGAAATCAACCAAAAGATTCGCGCTGCTGCCTGAAATTAAGGTTTGACTTCCATCCGCCACACGCTATGCTGTGAAAAATTAAATGAAAGGAGTATCGATCATGGAGCAAACATTGTCCAACAACGAAAAGATCGCGGAGGCCTTGCGACTGCTGGAAGATGCCGCCAAGGGAAAGAAGGAGGAATTGCGCGTGTTGGTATCGAATAAATACCATAACCTGAAAGATGCGCTGGGCGAGGCCGAGCTCGGCATGGCCGAGGCGATGGCCGCCGCCAAGAAACGAACCATGGCCGCCGCCCTGCAGGCCAAGGATCTCGGATTGGTGAAGGCCAAGGAGATCGCCGCCGACGTGGATGAGCAAGTTCGCGAGAATCCCTGGCCTTATATCGGCGGGGTCGCCGTCGCCGCGCTGCTGGCCGGCTACATCCTGGGGCGGAATAAGTAAGACGAACGGCAGAGGTCGAAATGGTGGGCAAGCCGGTGGACAATCATGGGTAGGGCGCGCTCGCCGAGCGCGCCATGCTGGATCGAAAGCGGCGGTTTCGGCGAAACCGCCCTACCTTTGAAACAGTCGTTGTCTTAGACGGCCTTCCGCTGATACGAAAACAGATTACATGCACCGACAAGGAATTATGTGGACACGTCTTTTACGGACCTTGTTTGTGACGGCCTCCGTATGGCTGTTGAATAAATACCGGCGGGCGTCCCTGGATCTGATCAAGCTGGAAGCGGCCATCGGCTACGTCAAGGGCGTGCGCGCGGCCAGGCAAGCCTTTCTGGCGGTCCTGGCGATCGTCCTGGGCGCCGGCCTGCTGGCCGCGGGGTTCGTGCTTCTGCACATCGGCTTTGGGATGCTGCTTTACCTGGCATTCCAAAACTGGTGGACAGTGAGCGTGGCGTTCCTGCTCCTCGGCGCGATCTATACGCTCGCGCCGCTGTTCGTCATCCGGCGGCTATGCGCCGAAAAAACATGGATGCAGTTCTTCAAGGCCGACAAACTTGTCGAGCAGGTGACTAAAAAGACGGAATAGTCCGGTTTTATTCCACAAACCCTGGGAACCAGTTTGCCAGGCAGGGTAAAAGCGCGGCGATGGCGAACAGGAGCAAGCACTCGACCAGCTCGCTGGAAAATCCCAACAGGTCGCCCGTGACGCCGCCGAAGGTGCGTTTCATCCATTGGGCCAGCAAATACCCGGCGATAAAAGCGGCCAGCAGCAACACCAGCCCGCTGAGTTGGATCAATAATCCGCACAAGACCAGCGCACCTATGGCGGCGACGATAAAATGCGATGCGCCCGCTTGTTTGACAAACGCTTCCGCCGTGCCGCCTTCGTTGCGGGCATAGGGCAGTGTCGCGGCCAGCAGGACCTGGATCAAGCGCGCAAGAATGAACGGAACCGGAATCCAGGCCCACTGCCCGCAGCTTGCCAATTGGCAAAGCGCCACAGTCTTTATCAGCAACACGAGCACGATGGCCACGACGCCGAACGCGCCGACGTGATGGTCTTTCATGATTTCCAGCCGGCGCTCGCGGGTGGCGGCGCCATAGAAGCCATCCACCGCGTCGCTCAGGCCATCCAGGTGCAGGCCGCGCGTGACCCAGGAAGACACCAACACGCCGGCCGCGCCGGCGCCCAGGGGCCAAGCAAAAACGTCGCCAAAAAGCCAGGTTATCAGCGTCACCAGCCCGCCAACGAGCGCGCCCGCCAGCGGAAAGTAATACAAGGCATCGGCCATCCGCTCCGCGTCCTTGCCCGGCATGGGCAGGATCGTCAGCGTCCGCATGGCGGTGATGAAGCCGCGTAAAATCATAAATTGAGCATCCTTGGGATTAATATTGCCCGGCATTCAGGCCGGCGGAAACGAGGGCGTAAAAGGTGTCGCGGATGATCTTGTGGCCGGCGTCGTTGGGATGGTTGGCGGAGGGCTGATCCATCAGGCGGGACTCCCAGCCGGGAACGGCGGTGATGGCTTCGAATATCCGCGCCACGGGAATATGGAAACTGGCGGCGATGGCGTAAATGCGCGGATTGAAGGCCCTGATGTTCGCCATCTGGGCGCTGCGGTCGCGGT
This sequence comes from Kiritimatiellia bacterium, assembly GCA_041653875.1. GTDB lineage: Bacteria > Verrucomicrobiota > Kiritimatiellia > JAAZAB01 > JAAZAB01 > VSJD01. The sequence goes on along the minus strand of JBAZEM010000010.1, from coordinate 40,523 downwards.
ATTGGTTGGTAATTACCGGCGGGATCGTGGCGATGATCACCGGGACGCCTTTGTTCAGCGCGATCCGGATCATATTGCTCAGGTTTTCCTCGGTTTGCTCGAACGGGACGTTGTCAACCTCGTCATTCGTGCCCTCCATGAGCAGAACAAGATCAGGCTGGGCTTCGTCCAGAGCCTGGGCAAACCGTTCAAAGCCTTGTTCCGTGTCTTCCCCGCCGACGCCTTGGTTAATGCAACTAAAATAACCGGCGTAATACTGCTTGAGTTTTGTCTCCAGAAGTTTTGGGTAACCGGTGGCGGGGCTGTCGCTGCTGCTACCGCCGCCATAAGTGATGCTGTCGCCGAAGGCCATGACGACCAGGTCTTCGCGCCAGAGCGATTGAACCGCCGCCCAGTTTGGTCCGCCCCAGTTCAAGCGGGCGGCGTTGTAGTTGGCGCCGGAAATCAAAGCGGCCCATTCGGGAACCGAATCGGCATACACCGTCGGATCCGCCCGTCCGTCGCCGTCGTAGTCGCCGAGCACGGGCTTGTAATCGGCGTCACCCCAGATGGCGGCGGCCGAATTCGTGTAACCGCTGCCGGAAAACAGAACCCGCCACTCGCCGGTGATCCTGTTATAGACACACAGGTCCGCGCGGCCATCGTTGTCGTAATCGGCGGGGATCGCCTGGTATTCGGGGCCGCCCCAGATTCCGGAAGCCACCTGGTATCCGCTGCCGGAAAACGCGACATGCCACTTGCCCGCCGCTTCCTCGTAAAGACACGGATCGGCTTTTTCGTCGCCGTCAAAATCCGCCGGCGCGGGGATAAAACCCGGCCCACCCCATTGGGCGGTCACGGCCTGGCCGCTGTCCGAGAACGAGATTCCCCAGGCACCCGACGCTTTTTGATAATAGGCAAGATCCGTTATGCCGTCGCCGTCATAATCGGCCGGGATCGGGCCGACCGGATCGTCGCCGGTCCCGCCAAAATTTGTGGACACCGGTAAATTATTACTGCCCGAGAGAAGCATCCACCATGTGCCGGTTTTATTCATGATGGTCATGTCGGTTTTGCCGTCGCCATCGTAATCGCCCGGCGCCGGCCGCCAGCCGATATCGCCCATGATCGGTTGCGCCCCGGACTCGAAGGACCGGCTTGAAAACAGGACCGTCCAATAGCCGTTGGTTTCATCGTACAAAGCCAGGTCGGATTTGCCGTCACCATCATAATCGTTGATGCGGCGCATGGCCGGATTAGGCAGGCTGTATTGGAACGTGTCGCGGGTTTGCCAAGTTGCCAGGTCACTGGAACCTTTCCATTCCACCGTCACGGCAAAATTGGAAACCGTCACCAAGCAGTAGCCATTGGTGTGCCCGACGTGGCGGACGTTGGTCGCCATGCCGCCTTCGCCAAAGTCCGCGCCATAGACCCCGCTCCAGTCATAATATGGCGCGCCGCCGGAGCCGACCACCAACTGCCGGAAGATCCCTCCGTTTGGCGCGCTCACGATGGCGTGATCGTAAAAATGATCGTGCCCGCAGAAATAGAGGCGGCTCCCGGCGCCGATCAGGCTGTCGATAAACGCGTTGCGGGCCGCGCGGTTCACGGCCAAACAATCGGCATGATTCACCTGCACCGCCGGCTCATGGCCGAACACGAACACGAGGGACCTGGTGTTGAGCGCCAGTTGGTCGGTCAGCCAGTCCTGGTTGACGGTATGCGCGGCGCGGTACTGGTCCAGGGCGGCGAAGAATGCGTTTTTATGCGTGAAGCTGTAGGTCAAGCCCGCCTCGCCGGTCGGCCCGTTGCGGGGCGTGTTGGGAAAGGCGGTCAAGAACGATGTGCCCGCGGCGCTGTCGCCCGAGGCGTCGTGGTTGCCGCGTATGGGATAGACCGGGATGCCGGCTTGATAAACCGGCGCCATGGCATTGGTCCACAGGGCATACTGCGCGGCCATGTTGGTACCGCGCGAGGATACCGGATCGCCGTAAATCAGGTCGCCGACAACGAGCACCAATTCGGCCTGATCGTTGCAAATGGCCGTAGCCATGGCTGAAAGGACCGGTGTGTTGACCCACGGATTAGCGGGGGTATTCGTTCCGTCACCGCGCGTGTCGCCGACGACGGCAAAACGCCACACGCCCGCCCAGACCGGGCCGGCCAGAAAGAAAGCGCACAGGCCCACCGGCGCAACCCAGGCAAACGCACAATGTCGGCGCCAGGAAAAAACTCTAAGAATCATGGTTTGTTCCTCACCAATAACCCTAATTGTCGTTATTTAAAAAAATATGTCAAGTCATGCGCAGAATCCAGAATCATCGCCTAAGGATGCGCCATCTTGCCAAGAACCCAGCGTGACGTACGGCGACGGGGCCCGTCGCCCTCCATGAACCATTATCGAGATTCACGCGATGATCCTTCTGGAGGGCGTCCTCGACCGCCGCGCGGGCACAGGGCGAAAAGACAGGGTATTGGCGCCGCCAAACAGGCAGACCGTTTGCACGGCAACGAAACACGAAAAACAACCCAACAAACGTTCGCGAAATTACAGGGTCAGTTTCCAATCCCTCAGTTTCGGCAGAGCGGCGGTGTGGGTCAGGTCGAACCAGATGGGCGTCAGCGAGACGCGGCCTTCGCTTAGCGCCTGAATATCGGTCCCGGCGGTGTCCCCGGTGATTTTCAGTTCGCCGTCCATCCAATAATAGGTGTCCCCGCGCGGGTTGGTGCGCTTGTGAAAAATTTCGGCGAAGCGCGAGCGCCCCATGCGTGTCACCGTCAGGCCCTTGATTCGGTCCAACGGCCGGTTGGGTACGTTGACATTGAGCAGGGTGTCCGCCGGCAGGCCGCGGACGATCAGTTCCTGCGTCAGCCGGCGCGCGACATGCGCGGCCGTGTCCCAATGCGGATTCTCGAAGGTCGCCAGCGAGACCGCCATGCTGGGGATGCCGAGAATCGCGCCTTCCGTGGCGGCCGAGACCGTGCCGGAATAAATCACGCTGATGCCCGCGTTAGGCCCCAGGTTGATGCCGCTGACGATCAGGTCCGGCGGACGCGCCAGCAACACCGTGACGGCCAGCTTGATGCAGTCGGCCGGGGTGCCCACCACGGCGTAGCCCTCGAACTGCGCATTGCGCCGGACGCGCTTGATTTTAATCGGATCCGCAAGCGTGATGGCGTGGCCCACGGCGCTTCGTTCGGCGTCGGGCGCGACCACGGTCACCTCGCCGAGGTCCCGCACGGCCTCGTGGAGCGCCATGATGCCGGGCGCGTAAATGCCGTCGTCGTTGCAAATCAGGATGTGTGGTTTCATGGCGCTCCAGAAATGGAGCGTCAGAATAGCACGGCTTGGAATTTAGACCAGCGGTTTTTTGTTTTTGATTCTGGATATCGTCCGGGAATAATGGTACTTTTACGCCGCGCAGTCATGGGAGCGCGCCGCCTCGCGGGGAGGCGCGTCAACAGGAGGGCGGATATGTGGGAATACACCGATAAAGTGCTGGATCACTTCCGCAATCCGCGGAACGTGGGAACCATTAAGGACCCGGATGGCGTGGGCGAAGTCGGTTCCATGGCCTGCGGCGACGCGTTGAAACTGGAATTCAAGCTGGATAAGCGGGGCCGCATTGCGGACGTCAAGTTTCAAACCTTCGGCTGTGCCAGCGCCATCGCTTCCTCCTCGGCCCTGACCGAGATGGTCAAGGGGCTTACGCTGGCGGAAGCCGAAAAAGTCACCAACCAGGACATCGCCAATTTCCTGGGCGGCCTGCCGGAGCAGAAAATGCACTGCTCAGTCATGGGCCGCGAGGCCCTGGAGGTGGCCATTGCCAACTACCGCACCGGCAAAACCTCCAAAAAAATCCTGGAAGGCAGGGTCGTTTGCCACTGTTTCGGCGTGACCGAGGATGAAATTATGCGCGTGGTCCGCGAAAACCGGCTGACAACCGTCGAACAGGTGACCAACTATTGCAAAGCGGGCGGCGGATGCGGCAAGTGCCGGGACGAGATCGGGGCGATCATCACCCGCATTCGCGGCGAAGAGCCGGCCGCGCCCGTGGCGCCGCAAGCCATCCCGCGCCTGACCACGCTCCAGAAGATCAGGCTGATCGAGGAAACCATGGAGAAAGAAATCCGCCCCGCGCTCAAAAAAGACGGCGGTGACATCGAGCTGATGGACGTGGTGGACAACCGGGTGGTCGTGGCCCTGCGCGGGATGTGCGCCAATTGCCAGGTGGCGCACTTTACCTTGAAGGACGTCGTGGAGGCCAAGTTGCGGGAATTCGTGGCGCCGGACCTGGTGGTCGAGGAGGCCCACCCATGAAGAAGAATGCAGAATGAAGAAAAGGTCCGACTTGATTGTCAAAGAGGCCCCCCATGAGAACCGTTTACTTGGACAACAATGCCACCACCCAGCCGGCGCCGGAAGTAATTGAGGCCATGCTGCCTTTTTTTACGGAGCTGTGGGGCAACCCATCCAGTATGCACGCGTTTGGCGGCCAGGTGCGCCGCCATGTCGAGCTGGCGCGCGCGCAGGTGGCCGGGCTGATCGGCGCGGACCCCTCGGAAATCCTGTTCACGAGTTGCGGCACCGAAAGCGACAACATGGCCATTCGCGGCGCGGTCGAAGCCGCCAACGCCCCCGTCAACGTCATTACCAGCCGCGTGGAGCATCCCGCCGTCCTGGAGCCGTGCCGCATGTTGAAGGAACGCGGGATCCCCGTCATCGAGCTGGAGGTGGACGGCAAGGGCCGGATCAATCTTGACGATTTACGCCTGGCCCTGAGCCGGGGCCGCGCCGTGGTCAGCCTGATGTGGGCCAATAACGAGACCGGCGTGATCTTTCCGATGGCGGAAGCCGCGGAGTTGGTCAAAGCCGCCGGGGGCATTATGCATACCGACGCCGTCCAGGCGGCCGGCAAACTGCCGATTGATGTCCGACGCCTGCCGGTGGACCTGCTTTCGCTTTCCGGCCACAAATTGCATGCGCCCAAGGGCATCGGGGTGTTGTTCATCCGCCGGGGCACGCGCATACGCCCTTTGCTCCTGGGCGGGCACCAGGAAAACGGCAAGCGGGGCGGCACCGAAAACGTGCCGTACATTGTCGGCCTGGGGCGCGCCTGCGAACTGGCCGCCCGGGCGCTGGGCGACGAGGCCACGCGCGTGGCGGCTTTGCGCGATCGCCTGCAGGTTGGTCTCCTGGCGGCGTGCCCGGACGTGCATGTGAACGGCGATGAAACGCAGCGCCTGCCCAACACGCTCAACATCAGCTTCCAGTATATCGAGGGCGAATCCATTCTATATCACCTGAGCGATTGCGGGATTGCGGCCTCATCCGGCTCGGCCTGCGCCTCAGGTTCGCTGGAGCCCTCGCATGTGATCCGGGCCATGGGTGTGCCGTTCATGGCGGCCCACGGCTCGATCCGCTTCAGCCTCAGCCGCTACAATACGGCGGCGGATATCGAGTATGTTTTGGAAAACCTGCCGCCCATCATTAAAAACCTGCGGGCCATTTCCCCCTTCGCCGCGCCGTGACAGGAAGCATGGTAAATGGTCAATGGTCAATGGTCATCAAGAGATGGTAAATGGCACATGGTTAATGGAAGACAAAGCACAAAACGAAAAAACATTACCGCCATTCTCTCCGCGAACATTAACCATACTTTCTGATGCTCCCATCTTCCATCAACCATCGACCATTAACCATTTCTTCTGGGTCATTGACCATTGGCCGTTCCTCCATTACAATAGTCACTCATGAATACAATGTTCTTTTTCCTGCCCATGCTTCCCCAGGCGGATTTGGTGGATGCCTTCCTGCGGGCTAATACGGCCGGTAAGGCGCTGGTGGTTCTGCTCTTGATCGGGTCGGTGCTGGCCTGGTCCATCATGGTGACCAAGTTCAGGGAATACCGCCGGGCCTACCGCGAGTCCAAGCGTTTTTTGGCGGTTTACCAGGGCGAGGCGCAACCCCTGGCCCTGATCATGAAGCGCCAGAGTTTTCCAGGCTGTCCGCTGTACATGATGTACCGCGCGGCTTGCCGGACCCTGCACGGTTCGATCGAGGCGCGCGGCATCAATCCGGCCGAGTGGTTCGGCGGCCAGCCCGGCGCCGTCCCGCCGAAGCTGAACGATGCCGACATGAAAGTCGTGCGCAACATCATTGACCAGACCGTGGACGAGCAGGTCATTCAGATGGAGAAAAACGTCGTGGTCCTCGCCACAGCCGTAACGGCGGCGCCGTTCATCGGGTTGATGGGCACGGTTTGGGGGGTCATGGATGCCTTTGGCGGGCTGGCCATCCAGGGCACGGCGACCCTTTCGGCTGTGGCCCCGGGCATTTCCGGTTCGCTGATTGCGACGCTGGCCGGCCTGATCGTGGCGCTCCCATCGCTGATCGGTTACAACATGCTGACCAGCCGCATTCGCATTCTGAGCACGATGATGGAACATTTTGCCGAGGAACTGATGGCGGACCTCGAACGCCACAGTCTCCGGAAATAGGCGAGGAGTCCTTTGTGGCCAGACGAACCAGGACAACACTCCACGCGGTCGGTGAAATCAACCTGGTCCCCATGCTCGATTTCGCGTTCCTGCTCCTGACCGTGTTCCTGATCACCTATCCCTTGATGGAGCAAGGCGTGCACGTCAACCTGCCCCACGGCAAGGCCGCGGAGCTGAAGCCGGACCGTTCCCGGACCGTCAGTGTGCGTTTGGATGGCGCCATTTTCCTGGATAACCGGCCGGTCACGGAAAGCCAGATGACGACGGAAATGAATCGCCTGGGCAAAACGGATCCCGCCATCACGGTGTTTGTGCGCGCGGATAAGGACCTGAAATACAGCCGGGTCATGGATATCATGCGCATTCTGCATGCGGCCGGTCTCAGCAAGATGGCGCTGGTATCCCAGGCGGAATAGCGCCATGAAGAATGCTTACCTGCGGAACATTATGATCAGCGTGGCGGCGCACGTGGCCTGCGTGTACGCGCTGATCGCGTTTTCGCTCTGCTCCTGCCGCTCCCGGCGCCCGCCCAAAGACCTGGCGTTTTTCGTGGATTTCCAGCCGGGTCCGCCGCCCCCGCCGGGGGGCGCTTCGGTATCGAAACCGGAAACCGCCCAAGCCGAACCTGTAACGCCGGAACCGGAGGATAAGCCCGAACCAATTCCGGAACCGGCCAGGACGGTGAAGCCGAAAACGAATTCGACCGAAACCGTAAAGAAACCGAAAATCGAAGTCAGCACCAACCTGGTGCGGCGCGCGGTCCCAGCCGGGGTTCCGGCCGCCCCCGGCGACAAGCGTCAGGCAAAGAAATTGTCCGCGTCCCAGATTAGCAAGATGCTGGGAAACGCCGTGGCGGGCGTCGGCAATTCAGCGGGCGGATCCCATGCCGGGATGCCGGGCGCCGTGTACGGTTCCGGCGCCGGCTCTGGCGAAGCGACGCCCTACGGCTGGTATCTGGCCCAGGTGCGCGCGATCATGTACGACGCTTGGGCCCAACCGAGCGCGTTGGCCGGCAAGCGCGGCTTGGTGACGCGGGTCCTGGTTCGCGTCCGGCAGGATGGCCGGATTGTCCAGAAAAAGATGGCCGACCCCTCCGGCAACAGCCTTATGGATACGTCCGTCATGACGGCCGTGGAATCGGTGAAAAGTTTGCCGGAACTGCCTTTCGGCTTCGGCGGCGCCTACAAGGACATCACGATCGATTTCGAACTGGAAGACACGGGGCCGTAGAGCAAGAAATTTAGCGATTGAGTGATTCAGAGATTCAGAGATTTAAGAGATTCACTGGCATCCCATAGGATGCTCAGACTGTAGGTAAAATCACGGAAGAAGCGAAAACTTTACTGATGTTTTGCAAACTTCAGTTCCGGTTTCTTGCCAATGTGTTTTATCGATTCCGAGTAACTGCTCAGGAGTCAGAATTCAGGAGTTAGCCCGCCTGCAACGCTGTGCCCTGCCCGCAGTGCTACGCACAGCGTTGCAGGCGGGGTAGCACTGCGGGCAGGTAGTCAGAATAAGGAACCCGTATAGGCCAAGCGAATACGAAGAGAATCGGCGCTAAACACAAGGCCTTGGCGGAATGTCTGTCGCGTTTTTCCGATTCTTACGTATTTTCCTTAGTTGTTACGATTCCGACCTACAGCCTACGGCCTAAACGGCCACAGTCTTGGCGTCCCTATGGGACGCCGGTGGTTTTGCCTCTTTCTCGTCCGCCGGCAGGGTCAGGAAAAACCGACTGCCCTGGCCGACTTCCGATTCCATCCATACTGTGCCGCCATGCCGTTCCACAATCCGTTGCACCGCTGTCAAACCGACCCCCTCGCCGGTGTCGTTTGCGCGGGGGTTGGGCCGGTAAAACAAGCTCCATATTTTTTGCCGATGTTCCGGCGCCACGCCCACGCCGTTATCCTCGACGCAATACAGCGTGTGCGCCTCTTTTTCCCGGCGGTCCCAGCCGGGGCGCCGGCCCCAGATGCGCACGCGCAGGGGCCGGGCTGGATCGCGGTATTTAATGGCATTATCCAGCAGGTTCGAAAAAACCTGGTTGATCAGCGCCGCATCGGCCCGGCAGTCCGGCAAGGTCTCCACCGTTATTTCCGCGGCGGCCGCCCGAATCTGGAACGTCATGGCTTCCGCCACGGTGTTCAACAGGGCGTTCATATCCAGCGGTTGCAACACCAGCGGCGCGCGGCCCAGGCGCGACAACCGCAGGAGCCCGCTGATCAGGCCGCTCATTTTTTCCACGCCGGCGTTGATAAATCGTATGGATTTTTCGGCTTTTTCCCGGGACGCGGCAAGGGTCTGGCGCGTCTCGTCCGGCAGGACCGCCTCCGCCAGAATGCGGTCGGTCGCGCCATAGGCCTTGTTCAAAAGCTGGCTGAATCCCTGGATGTTGACCAACGGCGAACGCAGGTCGTGCGACGCGATGCGGATCAGCGTTTCCAGCTCCTGGTTCGCGCGGCTCAGTTCCTCCGTTAATTTACGTTGTTCGGTGACATCGCGGAAGACAAGGACCACGCCCTTGATGTGTCCCTGATTGTCATGAATTGGCGTGCCGCTGTCGGCAATGCTTCGCACCGTGCCGTCTATGGCGATCAAGGCCGTATGATTGGCAAGTCCCACTCTTTTCCCCGTTTGCAGAACTTGCTTAACAGGGTCGTCGCAAGGCCGGCGCGTTCGCTCATCGACGATCCGAAACACCTCGGTCAGCGGGCGGCCGACGGCTTCCTTTTCCGACCAGCCGGTCAGTTCCGATGCGGCTTCGTTGACCAACGTAATCCGGCCCTGGATATCCGTGGCGATTACGCCGTCGCCAATACTTTGCAGGGTAATGGCCAAACGCTCCTTTTCCTGGGCCAGGGCCGCTTCCGCGCGCTTCAGGGGTGTGATGTCTTTCACGACTGTTTCAACGACCTGAATGCCGGACACCGGCTCGTTGGTCAGGAAGGCATCGTGAATGACCCACTTGTCCTCGCCTTTCAAGGTTTTAAATCCGTACAGGTATCCATGGATTTCACCGTGTCCTTCCTTCAGCAGGGAGCGGATCGTGCCCTCGGGCTCGGTGTAAATCAGCAAGTCTTTCAGATAACGCCCCACCAAGGCGTCCGGCTCGCAATCCAGATCGAGGATCCGCGCCAAGCCTTGGTTGGCCAGAAGAAGACGGCCGTCATCCAGCTTATACCGGTACACGCCGTCGCCGGTGAACTCCATCAATCGTGTAATTAATTCGCGCATGACACACTGCCGGCATTCATCGCGAGGCTATCGTTGGAAACAAGCTTTGTTGTTTGAAGGCCGCCATGATCCGGCCATATTTGGCATAGATACGGATATAGGCGCGCGCCGCCTCCCGGCGCGGCTTAAACACGTCCGCCACCCGCACCATCCGCCTGACTGCGGCCGGCGCCGACGCCGCCGCGCCGATGCCCAGCGCCGCCAGGATCGCCGCGCCCAGCAGGGTCGCCTGCTGGTTTTCCAGCGTATAAAGCGGGCGATTATAAATATCGGCTTGGATCTGATTCCAGACCGTCCACTTGGAAAATCCACCGGTCAGCCGGATTTCCCGGATCGGCACACGCAGAGACGCGAAGACATCCAAAATCTGCCGGTTTTCGAAGGCCACGCCCTCCAGCACCGCGCGGAACAGACAGGCGGAATCGTGGCTATATTTCAGACCCAGGAACGAAGCCGTGGCCTCGCCAATCCAGTGCGGGGCCGCCGCGCCCGCCAGGTACGGATAAAACAAAACGTCCCGCGCTCCCGGCGCTATGGCCGCCACGGAACGCAGAAACGCGCGGTCCAGGCGCTGCGCTCCCGCCAGCCGGCCGGCTGCCCAGCGAACACTGTCGCCGGCCGCATTCTGCAGGCCTTCCAGATTCCAAGCCCCGGGCACGGCGTGTGCGCAACAGGCAATCCGGCGCCGGGGATCGCGCGCGACACGATCTGTATGGCAGAAACAAACACCCGCCGTGCCCAGGGTGATCGAACAAATGCCCGGCGTCACAGCGCCCGAGCCCATGCCGGCGCACTGCTGATCGCCGGCGCCGGAAACGATCGGCGTGCCGGCCGTCAGACCGCACCGCCTGGACGCCGCCCGGGACACGACGCCGATGGCTTGTCCGGAACGCACCAGGACCGGCAACCGGTTCGCGGCGAGCCCAGCCAGGGCAAGGATCGGCGCGCTCCACTGTAACCGGCGGTTGTCAAAGAGCCCGGTCAGGGACGCGTTGGCATAATCAAGATAAAAATCATCGCATCCCAGGGCTTTGAGCAAATAATCGTGCACAAGGGCGAACCGCCTTGTTTTGCGAAACAGCGCCGGAAAGCGCGCCCGGAGAAACAGTATTTTACCCAGCGTGAAAACGGTGTGATACGGCAGTCCGGTAATGGCGTAATAGGCGGCATCGTCCAAGCGGCGGCGCAGAGCGGCCACATACGGCGCGCCGCGCATATCCTGCCAACTGATGGCCGACGCCAGCGGCTGACCGGCGGCGCCGATCGGAATCACGGTGGCGCGCTGGTTGGTTACGCAGACGGCATCAACGCTCGCGCCCGGCCGGCGCCGGCGGTTGACGGCTGTTTTCAGGCAATCAAAGGCGGCGGCTTGGATGGCCAGGGGATCCTGTTCGACGGCGCCGTCTATGCCATGACGGCAAGGCACCGGGCGGCTGACTTCGCTGAGGGTGTTGCCCCTCAGATCGATAATCGCCGCTTTGACCGCACTGGTGCCGCAATCGATCGCCGCCACACAGGCGCTCATAGAATATCTCCTTTTGGAACCTTTATCCCTTTGAACTCTCCTCCGGGCGCCGACCGGGAATATCGCCGGGCGCCGCTTTTGCGTTCGGGTAGATTTTCTGCGCGCATTTTGGGCAGAGGCCGTGGGTGAACACGGCGGTGGAATGTTGTTGGATGTAGGATTCCACCTGATGCCAGTAGCCCTTGTCGTCCCGAATCTGCTTGCAGGAGGCGCAAATCGGCAATAAGCCGCTCAGTGTTTTCACGGCGGCCAAAGCCTCCTGGAGCTGGACGATATAGCGGTCCTTCTCCAGAAACATCCGCTTGCGCTCGATCGCGTACCGGATCGAGCGCGTCAGCATGGTGTAATCCACCAGGCTCTTCACCAGGTAATCCTGGGCGCCTTCCTGGACGATCCGGATGGCCATCTCCTTGTCGTCCATGCCCGTGAGCACAATGACGGGGATTGTGGGGACATGCTTGGCGAGCAGAGTGAACGTGTCATGACCCGAGCTATCCGGCAGGGTCAGGTCGAGAAGCACAACATCGATCCCGCCGCGTTCCAGCGCCGCCAGGCCGCCGGCCAGGTTGTTCACATGCTCGATTTTCATGGCGTTTTCGGGTTCTTCCCGCAGGATTTCCATGATGAGCTGGGCGTCCGCCGGATTATCTTCGATCAAAAGCACCGCACAGGCTTTCGTTTTCATGTTAGCGGCCCTCCTCCTTGTCCGTCTTGCGGCGGGATTCGCGGTGTTTGGACTATCATCAGGAACAAACCCAACCGTTTCAGCATTTCCGTAAAGCGCGCATATTCCAGGGGCTTCGTGATGTAACAATTACAGCCGAGAGTATAACAGTTCTCGATCTCGCGCGGATCGTCTGTCGTGGTCAGCATGATGATGGGCAGATTGCGCCACTGCTTGTCGGTCTTGATGCGCCGCAGGACTTCCAGTCCGTCCATCCCGGGCATCACGATATCCAGGAGCAGGAGAAAGCCGTTGCTGTCATACTGGGAAGCGCGCCGGCCGGCGGCCATCAGGTAGTCCCAGAGTTCCTGGCCGTCCCGGAAGCGCGCGATTTCGTTGGACACGCCGGCATTGCGCAATTGTTCCAAAATCAACTCGGCGTGGCCTTCATCGTCCTCGGCAATCAGAATCGTGACGTTGGAATGTTCGCCGATCATGGTTTTGCCTCCTTCTCGTCCGCCGGCAGGGTCAGGAAAAACCGACTGCCCTTGCCGACTTCCGATTCCACCCATACCTTGCCGCCATGCCGTTCCACAATCTGTTGAACCACCGTCAAGCCGACCCCCTCGCCGGCGCCGTTTTCTTGATGGTTGGGCCGGTAAAACAAGTCCCATATTTTCTGCTGATGCTCCGGCGCCACGCCCAACCCATTATCCTCGACGCAATACACCGTGTGCGCGTCTTTTTCCCGGCAGTCCCAGCCGGGGCGCCGGCCCCAGCCGGGGTGCCGGCCCCAGATGCGCGCGCGCAGGCGCCGGGCTGGATCGCGGTACTTGACGGCATTATCCAGCAGGTTCGAAAAAACCTGGTTGATCAGCGCCGCATCGGCCCGGCAGTCCGGCAAGGTCTCCACCGTGACGTCCGCGGCGGCCGCCCGAATCTGGAACGTCATGGCTTCCACCACGGTGTTCAACAAGACGTTCATATCCAGCGATTGCAACACCAGCGGCGCGCGGCCCAGGCGCGACAGCCGCAGGAGCCCGCCGATCAGGCTGTTCATTTTTTCCACGCCGGCGTTGATAAATCGTATGGATTTTTCGGCTTTTTCCCGGGACGCGGCGAGGGTTTGGCGCGCTTCGTCCGGCAAGGACACGTCCGCCAGAAGACTGGTGATCGAAGCGCAGGCCTTGTTCAAAAGTTGACAAAAGCCCTGGATGTTGACCAGCGGCGAGCGCAGGTCGTGCGACGCTATGCGGATCAACGTTTCCAGCTCCTGGTTCGCGCGCGCCAACTCGGTGGTGCGCTCATGGACGCGCTGTTCCAGGGTTTCGTTCAGTTTGCGAATTTCCGCTTCCGCCTGTTTGCGCTCGGTGATGTCCTCGGAAATGCCCAATAGATATTTGGTGGTTCCATCGGCCCCCCGGATGCAGACCTTCCGGGTATGAAGCAGACGCCGGCCTTTCTTGGCGGTCAGGATCGGTTCTTCCGGGATGTCCAGCAGGGCGGCTTTGCCGTCGAGCACTTCCCGGTCCTTGGCCACGAAGTGGGCCGCCTGTTCGGGAGGGAAAAGGTCGAGATCGTTTTTGCCGAGCAGGGTCTTGCGGTCATAGCCCAGGAGTTCCTCGCCCGCGCGATTGAATATCACGAAACGCAGGTCGGTCGCCTCTTTGAGGAAGATCATGAGCGGAATGTTTTCCACGACCGCCTCAACGAGGGCCTTCGATTCCAGGAGCGCCTCTTCCGCGCGTTTTTGGCCGGTGATGTCTCGGACGGTTGCCTGGAGAAAGGAAAACTTATCTTGCTCGACCCTCGATAACAGCACCGTGGCGGGGAACTCTTCGCCGTTAAGCCGTTTATGGATCCACTCGAAAAAATTGGAGCCTTCGCGCATGGCCTTCGCAATCATCGCCTGGGACTTTTCGTCCGACAAGCGCCCGTCCGGCTGGCGTTCGGGCGACAATTTCCAAGGCTCGCAGGACACGAATTCCGCCTCGTTTTTGGCCTTGAACATTGCGATGGCGGCCGGGTTGCCGGTTGTGAATTTCCAGGAGGGCGGCTCAAGGGTCATGATGGCGTCGTGCGATTTTTCGAAGAGACGCCGATAACGCTCCTCGCTCGCCAACAACGCTTTCTCCGTATGGCGGCGGAGTTTGGCGGGGCTTGGCGATTTGTTCGCGTCCTTTTTCATGACGGCTCATCCCGTTCGACCCACAACCTACAGGCATCCGGTCAGGATTTAACACTATCCATCTCATCATTCACCCCTGACTATTGCAATGATATTGTTGAAACGGCGCAATGTCAAGCCTTTCTTCCCGTCAATTTTCTTGTCCCATTTGGCCGCGTTCGCGGCTATCTTATGCGTTTCGCCCGGGAAAATCTATGAAAGCGACATCGATGCATTCCGATGTAAAACTTAAACCGCTCAAGATCGGCAATCTGACTGTGGATTTCCCGGTGATGCTGGCCCCCATGGCCGGATATACCGACGCGGTCATGCGGACTTTGGCCCGGCGCTATCGCTGCGGCATGGCCTATACCGAAGTCACCAGCGCGGAAGGGCTTGTGCGCGGATCGAAGCAGACCCTGCACATGCTCGAGACTGCGCCCGGGGAATGGCCGATTGCGGCGCATATTTACGGGGCGAACCCGGAAATCCTCGCCCAGGCGGCGGTGTTTCTCGAACGCACGGGACGATTCCAGACGATCGACCTGAACTGCGGATGCCCCGTGGCCAAGGTTGTGGCCAAGGGCGCCGGCGCGGCCTTGATTAAACACCCGGAGAAAATCGCGCAAATCGTCAGGGCCATCAAACAGGCCGTGGCCTTGCCGGTCACCGTGAAAACCAGGTTGGGACTCGCGCCCGACCGCATGAACATCTCGGAGATTGCCCAGGCGGTGGAAGAGAGCGGGGGCAGTGCGATCGCGATTCACGCCCGGTTTGTCACCGGGCGCCATAGCGGCCAGGCCGATTGGCCGGCCTTGGCGCGGATCAAGGCGGAGCGTTCGATTCCCGTGATCGGGAACGGCGGCGTGCTGTCGGCGGAAGACGTGCTCCGAATGATCGCCGAAACCGGCGTGGATGGGGTCATGATCGGTAAAGCCGCGGTCGGCAATCCCTGGATCTTTCAGGAAGCCTGGTCGGTTTTGCATGGCCGCTGTATCCAGCCGCCTTCCATGGAGGAACGCCGGGCGGTCATCGAGGAACATCTGCGCCTGCTCATCGCCCACAAGGAGCGCGCCGGGAAATCGAGACGCCATCCGCAAAACAGCGCCGAGCTGAGCGCCGTACTCCATTTCAGGGCGCATCTGGTGGGCTATATCAGGGGTTTCAAGAAAAGCGCCGAGGTGCGGCGGACCCTGCAGGATATGCGCGCGGCGGCGGACGTCATGGCGGCGGTGAACGGATTACAGGCCGGGGACGGATAATAAAACGATGGTCAATGGGAAATGGTTGATGGTTAATGAAGCAGGAAATGTGCGATCATGCTGGTTATTTGCCGATGGACCGGTGGGGCAACGAATTCCTGCAAAAGATTCTCGATCCATCGCCAATGTTTACTATCCATATTTTCGTTATGGGCCGCATAATCCACATCAACCATCGACCATTGCCCATCGACCATCGACCATTGCCCATCGACCATCAACCATTGCCCATCGACCATCAACCATTGACCATTGCCCATCGACCATTGCCCATCAACCATCAACCATTTCCCCGGTCTTTTTTGCGAGCTTGACTTCCCGCTGTCGATAAGGTATAAGAAGACGGGGCTGGGATAAATCACGGCCCCAATTTCGAGGCTATCCATGAATATTCTTTTAATTTATCCCGAGTTTCCGGACACATTCTGGAGTTTCAAGCATGCCTTGGAGTTCGTGCGCAAGCGCGCCGCCCTGCCGCCCCTGGGCCTGCTGACCGTCGCCGCCATGTTGCCGCAAGAATGGTCCACGCGGCTCGTGGACGCCAATGTGCGCGACCTCACGAAAAAGGACCTGGCTTGGGCCGACTGTGTCTTCATCAGCGCCATGCTGGTCCAGCGCGAGTCGGCCCGCCGGCTGATTGCCCGGTGCAAGGAGGCCGGCTTGCGCGTTGTGGCGGGCGGCCCGCTGTTTACCAACGAGCACGCGCAGTTCGCGGGCGTGGACCATTTCGTTTTAAACGAGGCGGAATTGACGTTGCCGGCGTTTCTGGGCGACCTGGCGCAAAACCGGCCCAAAAAGATGTATGCCTCCGCCGATTTTGCGGACCTGCGGCAGACGCCCGCGCCCCGCTGGGATCTGCTCGACCTTAAGCGCTACGCCTGCATGAGCATCCAGTTTTCGCGCGGCTGTCCGTTCGCCTGCGATTTTTGCAATGTCACCGCCCTGCTCGGCCGCCGGGTGCGCATTAAAACTTCGCGCCAGATTATCGCCGAGTTGGACAGCCTGTATGCCCGGGGATGGCGCAACGAAATTTTCTTTGTGGACGACAACTTCATCGGCAACAAGCAGTTCCTTAAAACCGACCTGTTGCCGGCCCTGATCGCATGGCGCCAAGGCAAGCGCGGCATCGTGTTCAACACCGAGACATCCGTCAACCTGGCGCAAGACCCATTATTGATGGCGATGATGGTCCAGGCCGGATTCAACAAGGTGTTTATCGGCATCGAAACCCCGGATGAGGCTTCCCTGGCCGAGTGCGGCAAACACCAGAACAAGAACCGCAACCTGGTGGATGACGTGAAATGCATCCAGCGCGCCGGGCTTCAGGTGCAGGGCGGGTTTATCGTCGGCTTCGACAGCGATTTGCCCTCCATTTTCCAGCGGCAGATCGATTTCATCCAGAAGAGCGGCATTGTGACCGCCATGGTCGGCATGTTGCAGGCCCCTCCCGGCACGCGGTTGTATGACCGCATGAAACAGGAGGGCCGGCTGCGCGGGGAATTATCGGGCGACAACGCGGACGGCACGACGAATATCGTTCCGGCCATGAGCCTGGAAGCCCTGCGCAAAGGCTACAAGGAAATTCTCCAGAACATCTACGCCCCCAAGCATTACTATCGGCGCATCCGGACCTTCCTGCGGGAATTCAATCCGCCCCGGACCAGCGCCCCGTTGCGGGGCGCACATTTACTGGCGCTTGCGCGGTCTTTCTATCGGCTCGGCATCGTCGGGCAGGAGCGGTTTCACTACTGGCATCTTCTGCTGTGGACCCAGTTTCGGCATC
The DNA here is from genome assembly GCA_041653875.1 of Kiritimatiellia bacterium. Classification (GTDB taxonomy): domain Bacteria; phylum Verrucomicrobiota; class Kiritimatiellia; order JAAZAB01; family JAAZAB01; genus VSJD01. The sequence goes on along the minus strand of JBAZEM010000010.1, from coordinate 23,408 downwards.
CCCGTCTCTTTCCCGAGGCCATCACGCTGGCCATTTACGGCTACCATTTCCGGAAAATCTGCAAAGAACAGGTGGACTGAACAACTCCCGGTTCGGCAACAAGCAGAGCGCGGCAATGAACATGAAGTTCGTGGAGGCGCGCGGGTTCGCGCAGGACATTCACTCCAGCATCTTCACCAACGCCAAGGCGAATTCACGGGCCGCTTTGGGACCGCTGGCGGTGAGCAGTTTGCCGTCCTGCACGACATCCTTGCCGACCACCAGGGCGCCCTGGGCGGCCAGCTGGTCCTTGAAAGATGGGAAAACCGTGGCTTTCCTGCCCTTTAACACGCCCGCATTGGCAAGCGTCACCGGCGCGATGCAGATGGCCGCCAGCACTTTATTCTGTTCCACGGCCGCGCGCGCCAGCGCATGGGCGGTCGCATTCGTGAAGAATTCGGCGGCGCCCGGCCCGCCGATGAAAACGACGGCATCGTAATCCCCGGCCTTGCATTCGGCGATTAGCTTGTCCGTGGCCGTCGTTTTGCCGGACACGCTCGCGGCCCGGCCCTTCACCGAACTGGCCACCGTCACGCCGGCCCCGCACTGGCGAAGGCGGTTATACGGATCGAAAAATTCCTCGTCCCTGAAATCCTTTGCCGCGATCACGATCAAAACCTTTTTTGCTTTCAAGTCCGGCATGGCATCCTCCTTTCCCAATAGCGTTCCGGCCCAAGCGGCGACCACAACGATGATTGTCAACAGCCCCGGCCGCATGGCGCCCTCCTCTGATAGCCCAAAAATATCATATGATTAATGGATGCGGCAATCCTCATTTCCGGGCTTCGACGAAGGCCGAGCGGATATAATTTTCGACGCCGGTTCCCGGCAGCCAGTCCTTGATGAATTCGCGGCTGGCTTCGTTGAGCGCGACGCGCACGTCGGCGAAACCGGCTTTGCGCAGCATGGCTGTGAGCGCCCGGATCGTGACACTGCCGGAAATGCACGCCGAGAGATGTTGCGCGCTTTTCCAGCGGGCGCCCGCGAAGGGCTTGATCCGAACCACGTCCGAAATGGCCAGATGTCCGCCGGGACGCAACACCCGGTAAGTCTCGTCGAAAACTTTTTGCTTCTCCGGGGAGAGATTGATTACGCAGTTCGATATGATCGTGTCCACGGAATTGTCGGCCACGGGCAGGCGCTCGATCTCGCCCAGGCGGAACTCGACATTTGTGCGCTTGCCGATGTTGGCGCGGGCTTTGTGCAGCATTTCCGGCGTCATGTCCACCCCGATGACATGGCCGGCAGGCCCCACCGCCTGCGCGGCGATAAAGCAATCGATCCCGGCGCCACTGCCGAGGTCGAGCACCGTCTCGCCTCGCTTGAGGAGCGCCATGGCCACGGGATTGCCGCAACCGAGCCCCAGGTTGGCGTTCTTGGGAAGCGTCGCGAGCTGTTTTGCGTTGTAGCCGAGCCGCCGCGCCATCTCGCGGAGATCCACCGGGCGCGGGCCGGCCTCGCAGCATTTCGAGTGGCCGCCGGAATTGCAGCAGGGCGCCTGTCCGCCGGTTTCGGCCACGCGGCCATAGTGTTGCCGGACAATCTTTCGCGTTTGTTCAACATGCGTGACGTTCTTATTCATAATTGACCTCTTCTCGTCTTCGGCCCGGCCGGCGGCCGGGCCCTACCGTTACCCGATGCCATTATCTTTGGTAGGGTCCAGCCTCCGGCTGGACCGTCTTGGCATCCCATCGCCGTTTAAACCACAATGCCACATTCACCAGGCCGATCAAAACCGGCACTTCCACCAGCGGCCCGATCACCGCCGCAAAAGCCGCGCCATGATCGATGCCGAACACGCCCACCGCCACCGCGATGGCCAGCTCGAAGTTGTTGCTGGCGGCGGTGAAGGAGAGTGTCGCCGACTTGGCGTAATCGGCGCCCGCCTTTTTGCTCATCCAGAAACTCAACAGGAACATGACTACGAAATAGATCAAGAGCGGCGCGGCGATCAGGATGACCTGGCCCGGCTGGCGGACGATTTTTTCGCCCTGTAACGAGAACATCACCACGATGGTGAACAACAACGCCACCAACGTGATCGGAGAAATCCTCGGGATGAACGTCGCGTGATACCATTCTTTGCCCTTCAGCTTGACCAAACTCAAGCGCGTCAGCATGCCGGCCAGGAACGGGATGCCCAGATAAATGAACACGCTTTGGGCGACCTGTTTGATGGTGATGTTGACCACGGCCCCGGCTATGCCCAGCAGGGGCGGCAATTTGGTGATGAAAAACCAGGCAAAGACGCTGTAGAAAAGCACCTGGAAGATCGCGTTGAACGCCACCAATCCGGCGCAATACTCGCAATTGCCCTTGGCGAGATCATTCCAGACAATGACCATGGCGATACAACGCGCCAGGCCGATCATGATTAACCCGATCATGAACTCCGGCTGGTTATGCAGAAAAGCCGCCGCCAGCAGGAACATCAGGATCGGCCCTGCAATCCAGTTCTGTGCCAGACTCAGACCCAGCACTTTCCAGTCCCGGAAGACATCGCCCAGTTCCTCGTATTTCACTTTGGCCAACGGCGGATACATCATCAGGATCAGGCCGATGGCAATGGGAATGCTGGTTTGGGTTCCGGCCGGGCGCAGGGATCCGATCCAATTGCCGAAGGCCGGCATGACGTAGCCCAGCAACACCCCGAATGCCATCGCGATAAAAATCCACAGGGTCAGATACCGGTCCAGAAAAGACAGTTTGCTCGCAATCCTTTCAGTCATAACGGCCTCTCCTTTAATGTCGGCATCCTGCATCAGGTTGGGGCCTGCCTCCGGCTGGCCCGTCTTCCGGCCCGGCCGGAGGCCGGGCCCTACCGTTCCAATGTATCCGGCAAGTTTTCCACAAACGTCCGAATTTCATCCCGCACCCGGCGGTAATGGGCCAAAACTTCTTCTTCCGTCTTGGCGTTGCGCGCCAACCTTGGCGGGTCGTCAAAACCAACATGCACGACTTTGGTCTTGCCCGGGAAGAGCGGGCAGGACTCGTGGGCGTTATCGCAAACGGTCACCACGTAATCGAAGACGATATCCTTCAGCTCGTCCACATGCTTCGAGCGCTGGCGCGAAATATCCACGCCCGCCTCGGCCATGACCTTGACGGCGTTCGGGTTCAACCCATGCGTTGCGATGCCCGCCGAATATGGCTCGATTACATCCCCTTTGAGCTGGCGCGTCCAACCCTCGGCCATCTGGCTCCGGCACGAGTTCCCGGTGCAGAGAAACAAAATTTTTAAACGGTTCTTCATCATTGTCTAACGCGGGCTGTGCCCGCGTTAGTTTCCATTGCGTGTTCCTCCTTATTCACTGCTTGCCAAGAATCCTCCGACACAGAACGTCCATGTTTTCCCCGCAAATCCGCTTCAGCTTCTTCCGGTCTTCGATCATCCGGCCGGTCTGCGCCATGTCCTTCAACAACAATGCGAGCAACTTGCCTGCCGAGGGGGTCCTGAACTCCCGGGACAAACGGTAGTGCATCCAGCGTCCGTCTTTGCGGCTCTCCACCAGCCGCGCGGCGCGCAGGATCGCCAGGTGCTTCGAGACCGTGGAGGGCGCCAGCTCCAGCAAGGCTATGAGCTGGCAAACGCACAGTTCGCCCCCCTGGAGCGCGCCGAGCGCGCGCAGGCGGGTTTCGTCGGCCAGGGCCTTCAGGACATCCATCGTTTCGCGCATGCGCTCCCTTCGTCAATTCGTTATGTGGCGAAATATAACAGCATCGCGCCCCGTTGTCAACGGGTGGCCGGGAAAAACGCGCGATCCGCCGGGACGCGGGCCGGCGCGCCGAATCGATCGCAATTCACCAACTCATCCGGCCGCGTCCGGCGCATGGTTGCAACACGAACCCGATTGCCTGGCCGCGGCAAATCGTTTTGCGCCGGGCGCATCCGGAGCATTTGAAAAAATCGAGCCGGGGTTTCGCGGCGGCTTCCTCGCGAATCACCGTCTGGAAGGCGCACACGCAAGCCGCCTCGCAGGATTCGCAAGCGCGGCAGCGGCTCGGTTGGATGATGGCGCGTTTCATGATAACGCTCGGCGCCCGGCTCTACGGTCTCATTTTCGAACAGCCGGGGGCGTCTTGTCGCTCCACGGTCACGCGGAGCGTCGCGTCCCAACGGCGGCCTGACGCCGTCGGGCAACTCGCCGTTCCCGCGGCGTTGCGCCGCGGGAACCATTGATTGACAGCGCCCTTCGATCTGATAAGTTGATATCGAGACTCCGATCGGTCCAAACCGCATTATAACCCACAGCCCGAATTTATGCCAATGAAATTGACCCGCATATCCGATGTGCAGGCGATCCTGGCGGAATGGGATATCCGGCCGCAAAAATCGCTGGGGCAGAATTTCCTGATCGACGCCAACATTCTGGGAATCATGATAGACACGGCCGGCGTCACGGCCGGGGACGAGGCGCTTGAAATCGGCGCGGGGCTGGGCGTGCTGACGGAGCCCCTGGCGCGCGTTGCGCGCCGGGTGGTGACGGTCGAAAAGGACCCGCGCCTGTGGCCGCTGCTCAAAGAGCGCCTAAAAGCGTTCCCAAATGTGGAACTCATCTGCGGCGACATGATGCAAGTGGACCACGAAGCCCTCTTCCGCTCGGGGATCGGCAAGGTTGTGGCCAACCTGCCCTACTCCGTTGGGAGCGCGATCTTAGTCAACCTGGTCCAGGCCGCAACGCCGCCGGCGCAACTCACGGTGACACTCCAGCAGGAAGTGGCCGCGCGGCTGATCGCCAAACCGGGCCACAAGGATTTCGGCCTGCTGACACTCTGGATCCAATTGCGATACGATGCGGCCATCCGCAAGACGGTCAGTCCGACCTGTTTCTATCCCGCGCCGGGCGTCAGCTCGACGATTCTCAACCTGGTTCGGAAGGAGCAACCGGCGGATGATCGTTCGGCGCGCCAATTTTTCTATGCGCTCACGAAATTCGCGTTTGCCCGCCGGCGCAAGCAATTGAAAACCATTTTGTGCGGCGCAAACATAAGATATTCAGCGAGTGACCGATTAAGTGATTTGGCGATTGAAAGCCATTTGAATACGGAGAATGTGCTTGCGGCCTTCCGGCAGCTGGGGATCGATCCGCGCACGCGCCCGGAAGAACTGGGCGTCGAGCAGTGGCGCCGTCTGGCGCAGGCGTTGAAAGACTAAAACAGGCTGTGGGCTGTAGGCCGTAGGCACAGAGTTTGTCTTAAAACACTGTGTTCCGCTGGCGCCCAACGGCGGGATAAGCCGTCTCCGATATACGCTTCACGCTTTCCACTCGACGCTCCACGCGCAGATTCACCGCGGAACGATATCCCGGAAGGCATAGGGCAGTTCTGCGATGAGATCGCCGGCGACGATGCCCGACTCCGATTTTTCATCGGCGGCCTGGTCGCCGGCGCGGCCATGCAGGAACACCGCCGCGCGGGCGGCATCGAAGGGTTTCAGTCCCTGGGCGAGCAGGCCACCCAACAGGCCCGCCAGCACATCGCCCATGCCGCCGGTGGCCATACCGGCGTTTCCGGTCATGTTGATCGCCAGCGGCTGGCCGGCTTCGGCCACCAGCGTTCCGGCGCCTTTAAGAATCGCCACGGCACGGGCGCGCGCGGCGGCTTCCCTGACCGTTTCGAACCGATGCGTCTGGACTTCCTCGGTGGACCGGCCCAACAGACGCGCCATTTCGCCGGGATGCGGCGTGATGACCAGCGGGCCGGTCCGTTTGGCCAATGCGTCCATCTGGCCCTCGAACACATTGAGCGCATCGGCATCCAGCGCCAGCGGCGCTTTTGCGTCGGCCAATATCATCCGGACGAGGGCGGCGGTTTCCGCATGTCGTGTCATGCCCGGCCCGGCCAGAATGGCGGAGAACGCATCCAGCCGGTCGCGCCAAACCGGCCACATGCCGGAAGTCAACGAGCCAATCTCCGTTTCGGCGGCGCCCTGAACCATGGCCTCCGGCGCCAGGCCGGCCACGATGGACAGAATGGCGCGCGGAACCACCACGGTTACCAAGCCGACACCCGAGCGCAGGGCCGCCTGGGCGGCGAGCGCGATGGCGCCGGGAAATCCTGCCGCGCCTCCGACGATCAGCAGATGGCCGAACGACCCCTTGTGCGCGGCGCGGGCCCGGCGGGGAAACAGCGGATGCAGGTCGGAAGGCGTGATGAGTTCCAGGTCGGACTCGATCTTGTCGATCAGGTCATCGGGAATGCCGATGCGGATCGCTTCCAGACGGCCAACATGGTCGGCGGCACACGGCGCCACAAGACCGCGCTTGGGCAATCCCATCGTCAGGGTGTAATCGGCCTTAACCGCGTCGCCCTCCGCGCGGCCGGTATCCGAATCCAGGCCGGAGGGCACATCCACGGCCACGACCAAACTCAGACCGGACTGGGCATTGATAAACCGGATGGCCCCGCTGGCGGGGCCGCGCGCGGGCCCCTGGAGTCCCGTGCCCAGAACCCCATCCACAATCACGGGCGCATCCGCGGAATGAGCGCGCTGCGCGCAGGCGATTTCGTCTTCCCAATCTTGCGGGGTCGGCAGTTCATCCACACGGATACGCTTCGCTTTCAACTTGCCCAGGTGGATCAACGCATCGCCGCGCACATCGGTCAAGGAACCCGCCAGCAGAATATCCACATCGTAATCCATCTGGCGGAGGTGGCGGGCCGCCGCGAAAATATCGCCGCCGTTATTGCCCCGGCCCGCGACCAGCCGCGCGGAGCGGCTGGAAAAATTTTTCGCATGGAACAGGTAATCCACGAACTGGGCGACCCCGAATCCGGCGCGGTCCATGAGCGTCTCGCCCGGCGTCTGGTAATCGGCGATGGTTTTGCGGTCCAGTTCCCGCATGGCGGCGGTCGAGATGATTTTCATGATTTTAATTCCGCACAAGGTTCACGGTTCAGCGGTTGCCAAGCTCCGCTGAATCGCCTACGTGAAACCGCTTTGGCAGGGCAAATCGGCGAACAAGTCGCGTGGACGTCAACCGTTGTTGCTTATGATATCGTTTGTTCCTTTTATTAAAGCCTGTGCTTAGCTTTTGTTTTTCATTCGGCGTTGGACGTTGGATGTTGGATGTTGGATGTTGGATGTTTGCTTAGGATTAAACGCTTCACGTGCTTCCACCAGGATGGCCTGCGCCACGGCGTAGTCATGCGTGTGCGAAAGGCTGATCAGGACGCGCGCGATGCCGCGCCGGTCGGCCAGGATCCGACCTTTGGGACCGAAGCGCACGGATGGCGCGCGGGTGGCGGGATCGGCCGCCACCTCGATATCCTGCCAGCCCAACTTCGGGCTGATGCCCGTGCCAAACGCCTTGGCCACGGCTTCTTTCACGGCAAAGCGCGCGGCATAGTGCATCCAGGGGTGCGGCCGGGACTCGCAATAACGGCGCTCGGCCTCCAGGAAGACCCGGTGTGTGAAGCGCCTCCCCCACTGATCGAGCATCCGGCGAATTCGCGCCACCTCCACCAGGTCAACGCCGGCGCCGACAATCGAGCCGGCGGCGGATAACATGGGTGATGGATCGAGGTGAGGCATAGGAATTTCCAAGTTGTAGCCGCGCCCGTGAGGGCGTGGATTCCTTCGGCGGCCACGGCGTCACCGCCGCGGCTACATGAAACTGTAACCCTTCATGGCCTTCAGCATTTCGCGGACCGCCGGGCGCATGCCCACCAGCACGGCGCGCGCCACGATACTATGCCCGATGTTGAGTGTATCCAGATAAGGCACGCGCAGAACGCCGCGAATATTGTCCAAATTGATGCCGTGCCCGGCGTTGACCTGCAGGCCCAGGATGTGGGCATAGCGCGCGCCATCCACCAGGCGCTTTAACTCGCGCCGGATGGCAGCCCCGGCGGCGGCGCAATACGTGCCGGTGTGCAGTTCCACCACCGGCGCGCCCACCGCCGCGGCGGCATCCAATTGACGCCGATCGGGATCGATGAACAGGCTCACGGCAATGCCCGCATCGGCCAGGCGCGCAACCGCCGTTTTCATGGTCTTCCACTGGCCGAACACGTCCAGCCCGCCCTCGGTGGTCAGCTCGCGCCGTTTTTCCGGCACGAGGCAAACTTCGTCCGGCCGAGCCTTCAGCGCGATGGCGATGATTTCCGGCGTCGCGGCCATCTCCAGGTTCAGGCGGATCTTAAGAGCCTTGCGCAAGGCAAAAACATCGTGGTCCTGGATATGACGGCGATCTTCGCGCAGGTGCACGGTGATGCCGTGCGCGCCGGCGGCTTCGCAAAGCCGCGCCGCGTCCAGCGGGTTGGGATACGCCGTGCCGCGCGCCTGGCGCAAGGTGGCGACATGATCGATGTTCACGCCCAATTTCAGTTTGTGGGTATTCATGGATTTGGATGCAACAAGGTTCACGGTTTAGAGGTTCAAGGTTCAACGGTTAAGAGGCTGATAAACCAATAAACCGTAAACCATGCCGCTATCATATACCGTGTAGGCGGCGGGTCAAGCATGCAGAGGGGCCTCGAATTGCGGATTGATGATTGTTGATTTCGGATTTTAGGGGTCGGTTTCAGCGGCAACTTGCCGGTTCACGATATGGACCTGCGGCGGAGAAGTTGGAGGATTCCAATCCGTAATCATAAATCGGAAATCCGCAATTGGCGCTCTACGCGCCTTGCAGGCAGCCGTCCTTGAGTTCCAGGACGCGGTCGCACAGGCGGGCCACGGCGATATTGTGCGTCACCAGGATGAGCGTCCGCCCTTCGCCGCGGGCGAGCGCGAACAGAAACTCCAGCACCTGGGCGCCCGTCACGGAATCCAGGTTGCCGGTGGGCTCATCGGCCAGCACCAGGTCGGGCTGGTTCATCAAGGCCCGCGCCAGGGCCGCGCGTTGTTGCTCGCCGCCGGAGAGTTCCATCGGCAAGTGATTGGCGCGGCCGGCCAGGCCGACCGCCTCCAGCAGGGACTGGGCGCGGTCGCGCATGCCGGAGGGAGCGTTCCTGCTCAACGCCGGCAGCATGACGTTTTCCAGAACGTCGAGCTCCGGCAGGAGATGATAAAACTGGAACACAAACCCGATTTGCCGGGAGCGCACAACCGTGCGCTGGACAGCGGAGAGCGCATATAAATCGCGCCCCTGGAATTTCACCGTGCCGTCGCTGGGCTGATCGAGCGCGCCGAGGATATGCAGGAGCGTGCTTTTGCCCGAGCCGCTGGCGCCGATAATCGAAACGACCTCGCCCGCGCGCACGGCCAGGGACACATCCCGCAGAACGGGGATCGCGGAGCGGCCGAGCATATAGGTCTTGCGCAGGCGCTCGACCTGCAGAATATTTTTGCCCTCCGGCAAGCCGGATAACGATGGTGTCGGATTATTCATAACGCAAGGCCTCGGCCGGATTCAAGCGCGCGGCGCGCCAGGCCGGCAACAGGCCGGCCAGGGTGCAAATGAGCAGCGACAGGACCGCGATCAGCGCGATGTCGCCCGGCGCCGTGCGGGACGGAATTTCGCTCAGATGATACAACTCCTTGGGCAGAAGCTCCATGCGGCAGACCGCCGCCATGCCGCGCATGAGGCCGTTACGGTAATACAGAGTCACAAGCCCCAGGGCGATGCCCAGCGCGGTGCCGAACAAGCCCTGAATCCAGCCTTGCCAGAAGAAGATCCGCATGATACTGCCGGAAGGAAAGCCCAATGCCTTGAGCAGGCCGATTTCCTTGGTTTTTTGCACCACGACGATGATCAGCGTGTTGGTGATGCCAAAGGCCGCCACCAGGACAATGAAAATCAGCAGAAAAAACATCATGTTTTTTTCAACCCGCAGGGCATCGAAAAGCTGGCGGTTCAAGTCCATCCAGGTCTGGACGCGCAGGTCCGGATATTCCCCGCGCAAACTCCCGGCGATGCGCCCGGCCACGCTATGCGCCTGGAACGGGTCGGCCGTCATGACCCGCAGGGCATGAATGCCATTGTTAAGACCATATAATTCCTGGGCGGCCGCCAGGGGCATCAGGATGAACCCGACATCGTATTCCCACATGCCGATCTCGAAAATACCGGACACGCTCATTTCCGTCGGCAGGCTGATTTCGTCCTTGCCGGCGATGAAGCTCTGCGGAGAATAGACCAGCAGTTTGTCGCCCACGGCGAGGTCCAGGCGCCGGGCGAGTTCGCGGCCGATGATGACGTCGTCCTCGCCCATCTCGAACCGGCCGGCCACCATGTGGCGGGGCAACTGGCTGACCTGTTTTTCACGCTCGATATCGACGCCGCGCATTACCGGGGTATGCACAATCCCGTTGTGCTGGACAAAGACCAGGCCCTGGACATAGGGCGCCACGCCGACGACGCCCGGAACGGCGTTGACCGCCTCAGCCAGGCGGTCGGCGTCGTCGATTACCCCCGAGCGGGTAACCGTCACATGCGCATCGAATCCCAGGATCTTGTCGCGCCACATGTCGTCGAACCCGCTCATGACGGAGAGCACGATCACGAGGACGGCCACGCCCAGCATGACGCCGATGACCGAGATGATGGAAATCACCGAAAGCCAGGTGCGCTTCGGTTTCATATACTTGAGCGCCATGAATAGGGAGAAGGGAAGCATGGGAAAGATGCGACCGGTGTTCAGTGTTCGGTGTTCGATGTTCGGTGTTCGGTGAGCCAGAATTCAGAAGTCAGTAGTCAGTAGTCAGAATAAAGAACCCCGTATGGTCCAAGAGAATACGAAGAGAACAGGTGATAAACGCATTGTTTTGGCGGAATGCCCATTACGATTTTCAATGCTGATTCTTGCGTATTGTGTTCTGAATTCTGACTCCTGACTACCTGAGTTGTTACAATTGATTGCCGCTTCACGGCTCGCTCTTCGGCCGCAACTGCGGGAAGAGGATGACGTCGCGGATGGTTTCCGCGCCGGTCAGGACCATAATCAGGCGGTCAATTCCGAGCCCCAAGCCGCCGGCCGGCGGCATGCCGTGTTCGAGGGCCAGCAGGAACTCCTCGTCCACCTTTTGGGCCTCGGCGCCCGACTGCGCTTCAAGCCGTTTGCGTTGTTCGAGGGGATCGTTCAGTTCCGAGTAACCCGGGGCAATTTCCTTGCCGCCGATGACCAGCTCGAACACGTCCACGACACGATCGTCGTCCGCGCAGACTTTAGCCAGCGGCACAAGCTCGCGCGGCAGGCGCGTCACAAAGGTCGGATTCTGAAGCGTGCGTTCAACAAGTTTCTCGTAAATTTCATGCGTGATCTGGGGCATGGGCCAGGCCGGATCGATTGCCAGACCCAGGCTGGCCGCGCGCGACCGGGCCGCGTCCGGCGCGAGGTCATACCAATCCGCGCCGGCTTTTTCCAGGATCAGATCGCGATAAGCGACTTCGCGCCAGGGCGGGACAAGGTCGATCCGGTTTGCGTCCTGACCAACCTGCAGGTCGCCAACCACCTTTTGCGCCACATTGACGATCAATTCCTGCACGAGCGCCTGCATGCCCCGGCGGTCCGACCAGGCCTGGTACACCTCCAGCATGGTGAACTCGGGGTTATGCGTTTTGGAGAGGCCCTCGTTGCGGAAATTGCGATTGAGCTCGAAGACCTTGTCAAACCCGCCCACCAGCAGGCGTTTCAGGTACAGTTCCGGCGCGATGCGTAAAAACATATCCGTGCTCAGGGCCGTGTAACGGGTCTTGAACGGCCGCGCCGCCGCGCCGCCGGCCTGCGCCTGCATCATCGGCGTTTCCACTTCGCAAAAACCCCTGGCCCACAGGAACTCGCGGATTGCGCGCACGGCCTGCGAGCGCTGGTCAAAGAGCCGGCGCACCTCGGGATTGGCAACCAGGTCGAGGTAGCGTTGGCGGTAACGGATTTCAACGTCTTTAAGCCCGTGCCATTTTTCCGGCAACGGGCGCAGGGCTTTGGACAAGAGCGTCCATTTCAGGATGCGAATCGTCGGCTCTCCCATGCGCGTGGTAAACAACTCGCCTTCCACGCCAATCAGGTCGCCGGCATCGAGCTGGTGCTTGAAAACGTCGAACTCGGCGGTATGGGATTTGCCCGCGTAGAGCTGGAAGCGATCGCTGCCATCGCGCAAATCGGCGAAAATGCTTTTGCCCATGTCGCGGACGGTCATCAGGCGGCCGGCCGTGCGAACGCCCAAGCCTTCCTGGAAATGCGCGCGCAGATCCGCCAGTAAGCGGGTATTATGAAAGGCCTGGCCGAACGGCGCGAAGCCGGCGGCCGCCAACCGCCGGAGCTTAAGCAGTCGTTGTTCGCCATCGCCGCCGTCCGGGCAGGGGTCCGCCACGGGCTGTGCAGAGGGTTCCGTCATGGGGATTAAACTTCCGCAATGGCTTCCGAGGGACACGCGTCAACGCATTGTCCGCAACTCACGCAGGTGTCCGCATCGATGGCATATTTCTTCTCGCCCTTGGAAATGGCTTCCACCGGGCAAACCTCTTCGCACTTGCCGCAGGCAACGCACTTGTCTGAAATCGCATAGGCCATGGTCATCTCCTTTCAAAGAATGTAACGATTGAACGATTTAGTGACTCAACGATTCGAGAAATTCAGCGATTTCGCGATTCAGTGATTTAAGCAACGGAGCTTCGGCGCGGCGATCGAAACAACGCTCATCTTCAATTGCTAAATCACTCAATCACTGAATCGCTCAATTTCTTCTCAGCGTCCGATCGCCAGGCGCGCGGCGAGCCGCTCGGGCAGGCGCGCTTTTCTGATTTTTTCCTGGGCGGTGGCGATGTCGTAGGGCACGCGCCGCAGTTGGATTTCCTTTTTTTCCATATCGTAAATCGCGTAGGCCGCGCGGGAATCGCCATCGCGCGGCTGACCGATACTGCCGACATTGACCAAATATTTCTTTTCCAGGCTGATGTTCAGGCGGGCATAAACACCGCCGGTGATTTCGCCGGCTTTCTCGAAGGCCAGCGGCACATGAGTATGGCCATAGAAGCAAACCGTTGTCATCTGATAATTGAAACTGGCCTCGGCCTCCAGGCTCTCGAACACGTAACCCCACATCTCCGGCATGTCGAGGGTGCTGTGCACGATCGTAAAATTCTCCACCCGCTGGATCATGGGAAGCTCGGCCAGGAATTTCTGCTGGTCCGCCGAAAGCTGCCGGCGAGTCCAGTCCACGGCGTCCGCCGCCAGAGGATGGAACCCGGTCAAGTCGTCGTCAAACGAACAATAATGGTCATGGTTGCCGCTAACCGTGACACAACCGAGTTCGCGAACCCGCTCCAGGCATTCGGTCGGGTTGGCATTATAACCGACGATGTCGCCCAGGCAGACATAGCGGGTGACATGCTGGTCGGCGGCATCCTTGAGCACCGCCGTCAAGCCTTCCCAATTGCCGTGAATATCGCTGAGTATGGCGCAAATCGGGCCGCTCATAATGACACGCCTTCTGGCATGGTTCAATGGTTCACGGTTAAGAGGTTCATGGTTGGGAAATTCGATATAAAAATCGGCAACCTGCCTATGGCACTTCCCGCCGGGTGTCCCGCGCGCGGGGAGCGACCCCCCGGCCTACAGGCGCATTAACGCCGCCGCCAGCACCAGGTCGTCGGGCGATGTAATTTTGATATTGGACGAACTGGATTGCACCAGCCGCACATCGTTGCAGATCAATTCGACGGATGAGGCTTCATCCGTAACCTTGATTTTCTTTTTTGCCACCAACTCGAAGGCTTTGCGGAGCAGGGCGACTTTGAACGCCTGGGGCGTTTGGACGCGCCACAGCTTGGTGCGGTCGATGGTTTTGGAAATGATCAGCCCCTTGTCAACTTCCTTGACGGTATCCGTGATCTTGACGGCCGCCACACCGGAGCCGTATTGGCGGGCGGATTTGACGGTTTCGGAGATCAGGTCGATCGTCACGCAGGGACGGGCGCCGTCATGCACGGCAACCACTTCGGACTCGGCGCTGATTTCAGCCAAACCGTTGGCCACCGACTGCTGGCGCTGATTGCCGCCGGCAACGATTTTGATCGCCTTCTTGCATCCGAACATCTGCACGGCGCAACGCGCGGCTTCGACGCGCTCCTTGCGAACCACCAGGACCACCTCGTCGATATCCGGACATTTTTCGAAGGCCAGCAGGGAATACACCAGCACCGGCTTGGCCCCCAAGCTGAGAAAGGCCTTGTCAACGTCCGGCCCCATGCGCTCGCCCTTCCCGCCCGCAACAATAATTCCGCTGTTCATAATAGATCGGCTATAAATAATCTGGTCGCCCCATGGAAGCACTAATGCTAACGACTACGGTTTAAAAGTCAATCCCAAATTTAGGGGCATAAAAACGCGGGGCGCCCGGCAATATCCGCGCTTTGCGTCCGCGCGCCTTTACGTTATATTCAAAGGAAAGCCATGACCTCCAACCTGATAGCCAGCCTGCAAAATCCGCGCGTGAAAGAGGCGGTCAAACTCCGCCAGCGCTCGCACCGCGACGCGCAGGAGCTGTTCATCGTGGAAGGCTACCGGGAACTCAGGCGCGCCTTGGATAACAACCGCCGTCCGGCAACCCTGTTTGTCTGCGAAGCGCTCTTTCTTGGCAAGAACGAGCCGGAGTTGATCGAGCGATGCCGGCAAGCCGGCGCCGAAATTGCGCCCTGCACACCGCCGGTCTTCGCAAAAATGGCCTACCGCGAACGGCCGGAAGGACTGCTGGCTGTTCTCCCGCAGGTCCATCCGGCATTGTCGGACCTGAAACTCCCGGAGCGGCCGCTCCTCATTGTCGCCGAAGCCATCGAAAAACCCGGCAACCTGGGCACGATCCTGCGCTCGGCGGATGCCGCCGGCGCCGCAGCCGTGATCGTCTGCGACCAGTGCACGGACATCCACAATCCCAACGTCGTGCGCGCCAGCACCGGGGCGCTTTTTTCCCTGCCCGTCGCGGAAACCTCATCCGCCGAGGCGCTAAAATGGCTGCGGCATAACCAAATTCAGATATTGGCGGCCAGTCCGCATGCGGAAAAAGATTATACGGACGTGGATTTGCGCGCGGGCGCCGCGATCGTTGTCGGCGCCGAACAATACGGCCTGAGCGGTCTATGGATGCAAGAAGCCGATCTGAAAGTACGCATCCCCATGCACGGTCAGGCCGATTCGCTCAACGTGGCCACAGCCACAACGATCCTGATGTTCGAAGCGGTAAGACAGCGCCGGCTGATTAAAAACGGGCGGCAGACGACGGACGGCGGATGACAGACCGGAGTCTGAAAGGCGGAAGACGGACATCGGATTTTTTTCTGACCTCTGACCTCCGACATCTGTCGTCCGGTGTCTGGCTTGTCACTTCCTGGCGGGCGGTTTATTCGAGACAACCCCCCCGGCTTTGGCGCCGGTCGCCTTGGTTGCGGCGGCCTTAGGTGTGGCGGCATTACTGGCTGCTGCGGCGGCTTGCGCTTTTTGGAGAGCATTGGAACGGGCCGCTTCCTGCGCCGCCAGCATTGGAAGCTCATAACGGTAGCGCGTGCCGGCCGAGAGATACTTCCAGGGCGCGGTGTATTTACCCTTTTCCCCTTGGATCACCAGGCCTTCCGGCGTCGCTTCCTGCATCGTCCCCTCAATAACCGTGCCGTTGGCCATCCGCAGCGGGACATCCGCCTGGTCTTCGGCGGCCGTCACACGCAGACCCGACACCGCCACAACCAACAATGCGATTAGGCATGATTTACGATAAATAGTCATAGGTTCATCCATTTTTATTATTTGGCCCGGCTTCATCCCCAAACCATCGATGCGGATGAGCCGTCGCCGTCAGGCGATAGGCTCAACCCGCTTTTATCTTTTCCGAACCAAACATAATTGAAAGCAACCACGCAGTGTGTTCCGCTTTGCAAAACTCTACTGCATGGCGGAGGGAGAGGGATTTCCCGCCATAGGCGGGTCCGCCTCCGGCGGAGAACCCCCGCCACTCCTAAACACGCTTTTCACGCCATCCAAACACATTCCAAAACAACCACGCAGTGTGTTCCGCTTTGCAAAACTCTACTGCATGGCGGAGGGAGAGGGATTTGAACCCCCGGTGCCCTTGCGAGCACACATGATTTCGAGTCATGCGCATTAAACCAGGCTCTGCCATCCCTCCCTGCTTGATTATCAATCACTTACAAAGAACGCGCATTTTTGCTATTGACCTTTTCCTACGCTTTTCCTACAATACCGTCCAAAAGACACATTATAGGGAGGTATACAATGACCAACGCAATATGGCCAAAAATACGGGAAAGACAAAAGAAAGTCAATGGCAAGCTTTACACGTATTGGATCGTTGACCCCGGAGTGATTGACGGAAAACGCTGTTTCCGCAATTTTACATCCCTCAAACAAGCGGAGAAGGAAGCCACGAAACTCCGGATTGAGCGCAATAAAATAGGCGCGGATGCCGTGAAGTTGACTGACGATCAGAAGCGGCAAGCCGTGGAGGGCATTAAGAAGCTCGGTGAACGCGCCTCAATAACCGAAGCCGTTGCCTTCTACATGAATCATACCGCCCCCGATGGCGGCGCACAGAGCGTGGAAGATACGTTTGCCGAATACCTGGAATCAAAGCTCAAGGCCAATCAGCGCCCCCTTACCATCCGCGATGCCCGCCAAAAGCTACAACGTTTCGTAGCCGTCTTCGGCAAGTCCCTCATGCACGAGGTAACGGTTCACGATATTGAAACGTGGATTGACGATTTGGGGTTCTCCCCTGTCACGCGGGAAGGACATCTGCGCCAATTACGGGCCTTCTTTGAGTTCGGAGTCCGGCGGGAGCATTTAAAAGTTAACCCCGCGCGAAAAATTGAGAAGGCAAAACTGGACGATAAGATTCCGGTGATTATGCCGGTAAAGGACGTGGAAAGACTGCTTCGGACGGCAGAGGAAGAAGCCCCTCTGATGGTTCCCTATTTTGCGCTGGCGTTCTTTGCCGGATTAAGGCCGACCAGCGAGATCGGCGAAATGACCTGGGACAATATTGACTTCGAAGAGCGGCTTATCCGCGTAGTGCCTTCCGTGGCAAAGACGCGGCGGCAGAGGTTTGTTGATGTTTCCGACAACCTTCTGGCATGGTTGCAAGCTTACAAGTCTAATGGTAAGATGTATTTCAGTCGGAATGAATTTGACCGGGTGCGGAAGCTGGCAAAGGTAAAATGGGGCATGGACATTGCGCGGCATACGTTTGGCTCATGCTACCTGGCAAAACATGAAGATATTCAGAAAACGTGTCTGCAAATGGGACACACCCGGCCGGATATGTTGTTCACGCATTACCGGGGACTGTGCAAGAAAACAGAGGCCGAAGTGTTTTGGCGTATTCAACCTGAACGGAAAAGGATTCAATTAGCCAATGTGGTTTAAGAAAAAAATAGAGCAAGATATTCTCAGCGAGGAAAGAAAGCAGGAGCTTATCCAGTGGATGGGATCCGTTATGCCGGGCAATCGGTTATTTGGAGAAGTCACGGAAGAAGAACTTAAAAAGATGCTAACAGACCTAACGCCGGATAATCCGCTAAAGGTCGAACAGGTCGATTTATTGATTGAGGCAAGGAAAGCCGCGTTGCCTTGGTCGCCAAAGACGAAAGAAGAACAGTTGTTTGTAGAAGGAATGACGCGAAGCCCGTGGAAAACATACGCGCTGGAAATTGCGGGAGTCCGGGAACGGGAAGAACGAATGATTCCTGAAGGCGACAACGTGTTCGCGCACTATGGCGACCGGTGGTATGTGCGATTTGATGGAGGTCAACCAGCGTGGTTCGTCAACTCACTTGGGATGCATTATATTGCTTACCTGTTGAAAAATCCGGGGGAGGTTATTTCCGCCGGTGAACTTGAATCGGAAATAACGGGAATGGAAGCATTGACGGGAGTAAAGAGTCCGGGACAGGGGCAGAGTATCCAGACCCAGAATGATGATAAAGCCTTGAACGAGTATCGAGAAGCGGCGCGTGTAATCGCGCGAGAAATTACAAAGGCGCGGGATGACAATAATTGGGAAGAGAAGCAGAAGCTCGAGGAAGAGCTGGAGGTGTTGGCCAAGAATATCCAGGGCAAGAAAGAAGATAGAACGTTCAGCGATGATAGGGAACAAGCAAGGGATAGGGTTCGAAAGGCTATTGCTAAATGCCTGAATCACATGAAAACAAGGGATAAAGACCTGGTAAATCATCTTGAAGATGGAATTAGCACGGGATTTACCCTCATGTACTCGCCTGATTCAACAATAACCTGGAAGTTTTAAGTCCATATTAAAATATTGGGAACCGGAAAGTCCCAAGCTGGGAACCGAAATATCCCGTTCTTCTTGTAAAGAGAAGAGCGGGTTTTTTATTGCCCGCAAGCGTAGGCCAGGGGGGGCAAATGATAGGTGGCAATATGGAAAACAGGGCAAAACAAGGCTATTTGGGGCGGCTGGCGGCGGCAAAGTATTTGTCCGTGAGTTCGCGGCTATTGGACTACGTGAAGGCGCAAGGGGCGATTCCGTTCTACCGGCTGTCCCGGCGAAAGGTGGTTTTCCAGGTCGCGGATTTGGACCGCTACATGGAGCAATGGCGGATTGATGTAACGGGGCAAAAAAATGGGAGTTCGGCAGATCGGCGGTCAGATTGTGCCGCAGAATTAAACAAACGAAAGGGGGTGTAAAATGAAGTTTATCGGAAAAGTATTTAAGCGTGAAAGCTATCAGGACAGCAAGGGCGTAATGAAGGAAAAAGTTACGCTGTTGGATGAAGCGCCTGATGGTTCGTCAAGTGTTCAGTTCATTGATATTCCGGGCGATGCGACTACGGCCAAGAAAGACGAATACGTCGAGTTTGTAGGTCGTATTGTTTCGTCAAAGGGCGCGAAGTCTTTTGTTATCCCGGAAGTCGGTAGCCTGAAGGTCATAAAAAACCTGAAAGGGTAAATAATGAGTGCCGTTGATCTTGTGATTCTTGAGCGGGTCAAGTGGAATTGGTTTGTTTCCTGCACCGTCAAAAAACGCGATGCGTCAGATGTGTATCTGGCAAAAAAATGCTTCGCTCTATTACGATGGATTGCAAAGGAAAACAAAATATATTTTCCACGGCTGCCATTCGCCATAAGAATCGAGTCAGGCGTAAGCCCGGATCATCGGCACTTTCATTTCTTGATTGGTGGTCTACTCCATATAGGAATTAGTATGCGGATGGCCGCTATAAATCGTTGGTGTTATCTGGTCGGCACGGGGAACCCGGAAATACCCAGGGGAACGTGTCGTGTCCGCCTATATGATGGGCAGCGCGGTGCTGCTTGCTACCTCGTCTCCGTGCTGAATGCGGCGGAGTATAGGGGATGGAGTGAAGGCCATGTAAGGGTGTCCCACGCAGCTATGTGGCTCGCTACACACGGTATGAGCAACACAGCGGCGGGTATTGGAGCCTAACACCGTTCGTTTGAGTCCTTATCTTGGGCAGAACGAAAGGGGTCTCCATCGGGGCGGGTTGCGGCGGCTTTAGCCGCCGCACCCGCCCCCGATGGGGTTGCTTGAAGGATTATTGTCTAATAATTCAATCGTTGTGATGCGTAAAATCAGTTGCTATGGCAAAAGTTTCTTGTGCTGGGTCAAAAGTTTCCTTCCTCCACGCTCCGCACGGATGAGGTTTTGCAAATCGGTGTGGTGCGTGGATGTTGTTTCTGGTTCTGGATTTATGCCGCGCTCTTTCCTCTATGTTTCATAGTGGAATGAGCGCTTTTTATTCCGGGCGATAAGTCCGTTTCGGTGTTATCGCTCCTTATTGCTTCGCAGGACTGATACCTTTTTGCTCCAGATATAATTTGGTTTCGGTGAAATGATCAGGAATTTGGATTATGGTCTTGACCCTGGGGGCAAGGTCGCTACATTGTTCTTGTAAAGGCTTAATGTCCTGATATTGCATCGTGCCAAACTGCCCTAAACCATTGAGTGCCATGAAGAAAAGAAAAGAACTACCGCCTGCCCACAGGCCGGAGAACCGCGTTCGTGCCGGAATGGGGGCAATGGGCGACAACGAACTGCTGGCAGTGATTCTCGGGAGCGGGGTTGCGGGGCACAATGTCAAGTCCATCGCGGCTAAACTGCTCGCCAAGTTCGGCGAAAAGCTTCTCAATGCATCGGTAGACGATTTGGCAAGTGTTCCGGGCATGGGACGCATCAAAGCGTCAAAGTTGGTTGCTGTCTTTGAGCTCTATCGTCGGCTTTCGTCGGGGCTTCCGGGCCAAATAGTTACCTCACCAGCGGAAGTCGCCACGATCTGCGCCGATCTCGGGAGCCGACGGCAAGAAGTGGTCGGCTTTCTCGCCCTTGACTCTCGTCACGCACTGGTCAAGCGCGTGGATCTCTACGCTGGTAGCGAGTCAGCATCCCTCGTTGATCCCAAGCATGTATTCAGGGCCGCGCTGGAGGAAAAGGCCCAGTATATCGTCGTTTACCACAACCATCCGGGTGGAAACGCCGACCCGTCAGAGGCCGATCGTCAACTTGCTGAGCGCCTTACACGTTGTGGTGCCGACCTAAATTTACCGCTCTTGGATTTCGTGATACTGTCAAAGCGTGGTTTCGCGTCGCTTCTGTTGGCCGGTGCTGGCGAAGCATCCCCGCCGCTTGCCTTCCAAGGTTATTCCCAGTTATCGTTGGCGAGCATACTCGTCGATACCCCGAGAAACTGGCCTCCTCGCATCAACCACACGACGCCATACGGCAAAAAGACATTATGGGCTGTTGATCTATTCGCAGGCTGTGGCGGATTATCCCTGGGGCTTGAGCAGGCGGGGTTCAAGAGCCTGCTTGTCTCGGAGCTAAACAAGGATGCCTTGGATACGTACATGGCGAACCGGAGCCAGCGGGAAAACTCCATCACGAGCATTAACGATGTCTATTCATTGACGAATGAGATGCTGGACGACATCGTAAAAGATTGGCGTGAGCTCGGCATCGAAGGGGTCGATATCGTCGCCGGTGGGCCTCCATGCCAAGGGTATTCCGGCATAGGGCATCGTCGTAGCTATAAGGTGGATAAGGATGAGATCCCTTCCAACCACCTCTTCAAGGAAATGGCGCGGGTCATCGGAAAATTGCGACCGCGCATGTTCCTCTTCGAAAACGTCAAGGGATTAATCTCCTCACGGTGGACGCCCGGAGGGCACAAGGGCGAGATCTGGGAAGCCGTACAGGCGACATTCCGGGCCATTAACGGCGGAGAGTACTTCGTTGATTTCAAGCTGGTGCAGGCCAAGGATTATGGCGTTCCCCAGAACCGTCCCCGAGTACTTATGGTAGGGATCAGGAAAGACTTGGGGTACATACCCAAGAGTGATGCCTTCGCCTCCGGCCTTCTACCGGAACCATGCGGCGTGCCTCCTCCCAGCGTGGAGGACCTGCTCTCCGATCTGGTCGACCCGGCCTACCTTGAAAAGAAACGTACCGACCGATATCTCCGCGAGCCTTTGACCGATGTACAACGGATGCTCCGCACCTTGCGAGACGGCACGACCGTGGCTCACAAGAACGACCCTCTCATGGAACAGGACTATTCCAATCACGCGCCCAACATTCGCGAGAAGTTTCAGTATATGCTCGACCATGACGGAGTTATTCCCAAGCACATGCGGACCAAGAAGTTCGCACAACGCGTGCTGCCCCGCATCTGGGATGATCGGGGGCCAACGATCACGGTAACCTCGTTGCCCGAGGATTATGTTCACTACTGCCAACCACGATCCCTGACCGTGCGTGAATGGGCCCGCCTCCAGATGTTCCCTGATTGGTACGAGTTCAATGGTTCGCGCACAACCGGGGGCATTCGCCGTGCCGGTAATCCGCACAAGGGTATCTGGGACCGGGAGGTTCCAAAGTACACCCAGATCGGCAATGCTGTGCCCGTGGAATTGGCGCGCAAAGTGGGCGTACATTTGGCGAAAATCCTCAAGGGACTATAACATGCAACGCCCACTAACAAAACACGAGAAGAGCAACCTTACGATTATCCGCAAGTGCACGACCGACATTGCGTTTCTTTATATCACCCCGACAGGTTTGCAGAAGGCCATTCTTGATGCTGTTTTGCCCGTCCGGACCTTGCTCAAAGTGGCGGGGGTGCATGATTATGGGTTGCAATCGCAAGGTCCAACGAACAAGGTTGTGACAAAAGCACAATTTATTTCTGGATCAACAGTGCAAAAAGTGTCTGCTAGCATGTATCGCCCAGTCACAAAGAAGGGTGACCCCAGAATCTGGTTTTCGCGCCTCTCAGACTTGGCCAAGCCAAATGATGTGCTCGGCATTTTCGTCCATCACGAACAGCTTTACGCGGTCAATCTCACGAAGACAAATCTTGCGACAGATCTGGACGCCGGGCGAATAACGGAAGCGCTGGAGCGCCTGAATTCGCTTCGCGATGAGGCAATGACCGTCAGTAGTGAACTCCTTAACAAGCTCAGGCGAATAGTAGTGAATGGTCCTCTCCCCGCAATATGTAAGGGATCCACGGCCATTGGTAGGACAATTGAATCTGCGCTTGGGCTAGCTATTAATTCGAGCAAGGAACCGGACTACAAAGGCATCGAGATCAAGTCCGCCAGGGAAGCATCCCTTCACGCAACTCGTTTAAATCGGGTCACACTCTTTGCCCAGGTCCCCGATTGGTCTATCAGCCGCTACAAGAGCAGTCGCGAATTACTGGACACTTTCGGATATGATCGAAACGGGGTACGAAAACTGTACTGCACTGTCGCTATCGGCAGACCAAACTCGCAAGGCCTATTGCTCGCAATGCTGAAGGACGCAGGCCAGTTGAAAGAACTTCATAATGGAACAGGACAGTCGGATGTCGTGGCCTGGCAACTTGATAATTTACATGCGCGCCTGCTTGAAAAACACCGGGAAACTTTTTGGATCAATGCATCAGCCTGCCATAGAGATGGGAAGGAATTCTTTGTCCTCAAATCGGTGAGACATACCCGCGGCCCAAGTTCAGCGCAGTTCGACGAACTGCTCGAGGAAGGTCATATTACCGTGGATCACCTGATTAAGCGCAAGGACGGGCGAGTTTCTGAGAAAGGTCCTCTTTTTAAGTTGCCGAAGCAACGAATCCCAGCCCTGTTCCTCGCGGAGTCACTGACCTATACTCTCTGACTATGCATTCGGGTGGGCATAGTCCCGCGATTTAGAATTTGACGAGACCGTTTTTTAATCTTGGACAAGATCAATCCGGCAAATTCATATATGAAGCAAAAACCAGTGACGAAACTCTTTTCCGGCCTCACGCGAAGCGAGTTGATGTCGCGCATCCGCTCGGTAATGTCCCGTCGGTTGTTAAAATAAAGTGACGGTTTCCAGTCTAGTCCGATACAATCGGATTGGATAAAAACAAAAGAAAGGAAACCGTCATGAGAGCAGATCTTATCAAAGCGGTATTGGA